>CAZTUQ010000007.1:0-58981 GCA_964616865.1 uncultured Muribaculaceae bacterium | reverse complement strand
CAAATATACTACCCCCCCCCGATTTATGCAATAAACGAAACAAACTCTGTCGCAGGATATTCACTTCACTGCCTAATCCAACCTGCTTCGCTCTTATACAGTTTACATCATTAACACCATTCCATGCATCAGTAGCAAACATTTTTTTGCCTCTGACATGACGACACTTTGAGCATGCAAGACAATACCTGCAGACAAGAGAAGAATTGTAAACTTCCAAATATCTCTCCGTTTGTGTATTTTTGTCTGTTCTTCCTGTATGTCGGGAAGACGGAACAGATATGATACAGCCATACATACATAAGGTAAAGTACTACGAGTGCGATGGCATGGGCATTACGCACCATTCCAACTATATACGTTTCATGGAAGAGACGAGAGTGGACATGCAGGACCGTCTCGGCTACGGCTATGACAAGATGGAGGCGGACGGCATCGTCTCGCCTGTCGTGAGCGTCTCGTGCGAGTACAAGCGCCCTACGCGCTTCCAGGATGAGATTGCCATAGAGATACGCCTTGCGGAGCACACTCCGCTCAAGATAGGCTTTGATTATGTCATGAAAGTGGGAGGCAAACTCGTGTGCAAGGCGCATAGCGTGCATTGCTTCCTCGACCGTGACGGCCGCCCGGTGGTCATCGCGGACCGTTATCCTGAGTTCTTCCAGCGTCTGGAGGAAGAACTGTGCTGAGCGCGGATGTCTATTCCCGGAATAAATCCCTGGCCGGCAGGAGAGGGGAGTAGAGTTCCCTCATGCGGCGGAACTGGGTGGATATGTATTTTGTGAAATGCGGGCCTCTGTAAGTGCCTGTGTTGGTGACGAGTATCCAGCATTCCCCATCGGGAAAATACTTGATTAGCGCACTGGTGCTGGAGAGCGTCCCGCTGCGGGTCCATGTGCCTTCCGGCGAGCAATCATTCCACCCGAGCCCGAATGTTACATTGTCGGTAGGCGCGGTCATCCGTTCTATGCTTTCGCGGCTGAGTATGTCCGGTACCTCCGGACGGCCGTCGATTGAGGCGACCAGCCGCATGAGTTCCGGTACGGAGCATACCCATGCACCGGCCCCCTGCAATGCGGTGATGTCATTGGCACCATAGCAGCGTTCGACCATGACGCTGTCACCCTCGAAGCATAGGACCGGTTCTTCACCGGCGTGGGCATGGTAGCGGCATTCTCCGGGATAGCGTTCCTCATAATAGTTGCGTGCTATATGCATGTCATGGCAGCCTGCAGGGGTGAGGAGATTGTCTTTTATCCATGTCTCGTAGTCTTTGCCTCCTGCCCTTTCAATGATGACCGACAGTAGCAGGTACCCGAAATTGGAGTAACGCGACGATGTTCCAGGTCTGTAGCCGAGCCGTCTTGACAACTGGCTGCGTATGATCCGGTCAGCAGTCGGAGGTTCGTTTAGGTCATATCTTTTCATCAGAGTGCGAGTGGAGAACATGGGGTCTCCCGCTCCGCCCACTATAAAGCCTGCCTCGTGCATGAGCAAGTGTTCTATGGTGATGTTGAGCCAGTTCTTGTCCTTGATCAGCGAGGAGTATTCACCGAGTATGTCTTCCGGCCCGAATACGGTGTCCGTCAAAGCCAGCTTGCCCTCTTCGGCTAATTTCATGATGCCGGCGGCGGTGATCAGTTTGGATACGGAGGCTACGCGCATCAGATGGTTCGGCTCCATGGGGACATTCTCGTCCGCATACCCGAATCCGTGCGCATATACGAGCGAATCGTTACGCATGACAGCGAGCGTCGCTCCGTGTATGCCCCATTGCGCCAGGAAACGCTCCATGGCGTTCTCCATCTTGCGCAGCGTGTCCGCATGGCAGTATTCGTTGGTCAGACGGCTGTTCAGTCCGCGCGGCTGCTCTATCGAGGATGACTTCTCCCTGCCGTTGCTGCCGGGCAGGGATGTGGCGATAGACACCACGGCAAGCGCGATGAATGCCAGCCCCGATACGAGGCCGGATCTCTGACCACCCCACAATGCCATGCTACTCGATAAACCCTCTTCTGCGGGCGAATTCTATGATGAAATCGGCAGTGCCCTCAATTCCGAGCCTGCTGGTATTGACGCATAGGTCGTATGTGTCGGCGACGCCCCAGTTGGCCAGAGTGAGGTAGTTATAGAAAGACGATCTCTCCTTGTCCCGCTTGGGGATAAGGGCCCTGGCCTGCTCCGGGCTGATGCCCATGCGCTCCGATACCCGTTTGATCCTGTCTTCCATGTCTGCGGTGATGAACACGTCGAGAGAGTCCATGTCGCGGAGCACATAGTCGGACGCCCTGCCTACGAATATCGCAGGGCCGTTCTCCGCGATGGAGCGGATGACAAGGGCCTGGATCTGATGGATGCTGGCATCGTCTATATATGTGCGCGGACTGCCGAAGTGCGGCACTGTATTAATGAAATTGGTAAGCGTCAAGATGCTGTGCTTTTCATCCTTGCGCTCAAAGATGGACTTGCTGAATCCGCTCTCTTCCGCCGCCTTGGACAGCAGTTCGTTGTCGTAGACGGTCACGCCCAAGCGTTTGCCTATGGCCGAGGCAATGCTCTTGCCGCCGCTGCCGAACTGTCGTCCGACTGTTATCAATACTTTCTTTGCCATGTCAGACTATTGTATGTTACCACCAAGTGATACGGGGTCGTCCCCGTCCTTGAGTTTGTCAAACTTGCGGAACAGGCGTATGATCAGGAATGTCGAAATCCCGATCGCCAACAGGTCGGAGATGGGGAAAGACACCCACACGCCGGCGTCTCCTAAGAAGAACGGCAGGACATAGACCATCGGGACGAGGAATATCAGCTGCCGGCTGAGCGAGAGAAAGATAGAAGTCTTGACCATGCCGAGCGACTGGAAAAAGTTGCCCGCCATCATGCTGAATCCGACCAGCGCGAATGCGCAGTTCATCATCCGTATGCCCTTGACTGCAAAACTCTTCAATTCCGGGTCACTTGTGAATATCCCCACTGCGAACTCCGGTATCAGTTCCGAGACGAGGAAACAAAGTGTCGTGACGACTACAGCCCATATCGAACTCTGCTTGAATACCTCCTTGACACGGCTGTACTGACGCGCTCCGTAGTTGTATCCGGCGATGGGCTGCATTCCCTGGTTGATGCCCATCACGATCATTGAGAATACGAAAGTGATACGGTTGGCTATGCCGTATGCACCGATGGCGAGGTCTCCGCCGTATTTGCGCAACTGCTGGTTAATGAACATCGCCACTATGCAGGCTGCCGTATTCATCAGGAACGGACCGAGGCCGATAGCCATGGACTTGCCGGCTATGTGCCAGTCTATCTGGAATATAGGCCTGGGGAAATGCAGAAAATTCTTCTTGTTGCAGAAGAAGTATATCGTATACGCGAGGGCAGCCAGCTGGCAGATGACAGTCGCGAGTGCGGCCCCCTTTATGCCCATGTCGAATCCAAATATGAGTATCGGGTCGAGAATCGCATTGGAAATGACCGTGAAGAGCGTCAGACCCATTGCGACTTTCGGCTTGCCTGATGTGCGTATGATACCGTTGAGCCCGAAATACAGATGTGTGAATACATTGCCGATCAATATAATCTGCATATAGTCGCGGGCGTATTGCAGGGTGGAATCGCTGGCTCCGAAGAAATACAATATCGGATCCAGAAATAGCAGCGCGAGCGCGCTGAATACAAATCCGATGATCAGGTTCAGTGAAAGCACATTTCCGAGCACTTTTCTGGCATTCTCATAATTTTTCTGTCCGAGCATGACCGAAATCAAGGTCATTGCGCCCACGCCCACAAGAGTGCCGAGCGCGGAGGACAGGTTCATCAGGGGAAATGTCACCGCGAGTCCGCTGATGGCGTACGAGCCTACATCCTTGATGTGTCCGATGTAGATGCTGTCCACCATATTATAGAGAGATGACGCAGTCATGGCTATGATGCCGGGGACTGCGTACATCTTCAACAGGGTGCTTATTTTTTTTGTTCCGAGTTCTGTAGGTGCTGCTCCTGTACTCATTGTTTATAACTTTCCTATTCGTCTTCTTTGCCTATCATCTCCAACTCGAATATGAGAGGGGAGTACTCCGGAATGATCTGGCCTGCACGGCTGGAACCGTATCCGAGACCGGAATAGAATATGGCTATTCCCTTTTCTCCGCTGCGCATTCCGAACAATGCCTTGGAGAATCCCGGAATGACAGAAGAGCCGTCCTCTCCGAGAGTGAGTTTCGAGTGCGCTGTGGTGTCCCAGGTCACATAAGTCTCCTTGTAGGTCGCGTTCGCCTTGTAGATGTTGTGCTTGAGGGCCGTGTCCTTGACCGTACAGTCGAATACCTGGCCGTCGAGACGGCGTCCTATGTAGTTGATGTAGACTTTGTCATCAGGCTCGAATGCCGATGCGGTATCGTCCGGTGCCTGTGTCTGGATGTAATAGTATCCCCATTCGGTGGAGTCCTTGCCGGGATAATGTCTGTGCATATATCTCTCCAGCGAGTCTATTTCCCAGGCCTCGATGTCCTTTATGATTTCCGAGACGGAGAGAGTGAAAATGGCGTTGTCATATCCGCTGGAGTGCTTGAGGTATTCCTCTGCATTGGCGTAACGCGAATAAGTGACGAGCCAGCCGGGGATGACCACTGTCCTCCTGCCACCGACCCTCATCGTGCCGAGTACTTCCTCGATGCCTGCCACCTGGCCGGAATCCGCCCTTGTCCATACCGCGTCACCATAATAATAAGTGGTGTCGAAACTGCCTACCTGTTTTGCCAGCTGTCTGTCGGCTGTGTAGATGACCGTGTCGCTGAGGGCTCTCTGGGTGTATGTGCCGTACAGATACGGGGCGTTTGACACCTCTCCGAGCAGTTCTCCGTCACCGGGAATGTCCTCAATGATATAACTTCCCAGGGGGGTGGGGGATACATCCGGATAATGCACGCTGATCCATGCATCAAAATAACGCTTGTTCTCGTCGTTCTTTCCGCTGGTAATCTCCTTGGCGCAACTGATGGCGGTGAGCGTAATGACAGCCGCCACCGATAATATTGTGAATGTCTTTTTCATCTTCTCTCCATTGTTTCGTGCGTGGCTCTCAGTTCTCCACATTTTCCACGCTGATGCGATAGGCCAGCGCCGTATTTGCAGAAACTGTGCCGTAGTTGTGCTTGCCGTAGCCGTATTCGCTGACAAACAGTATGTAGCAGTCTTCGCCGCTTCTGATGCCCTCGAGGCCGAGTTCCAGCCCCTTGAGCATTTCACTCTTTCCGAGCGTCATTTCCACGGGCATGAATGCGTCTTCTCCGGACAGGTTCCATCCGCTCTCCGATGCTGCCGAGGACATGTTTGTCGCAAACATGTATGACGCGCTGATACTTGCCGAGGTGAATGTGTATCCCGCATAATGGAATGTCACCTTGCCACCCTTCTTCAGACCTTCTCCGCTACCCTCGGTGAGCGTGATGCGCACAACGCCCTTGTTGTAGGTCGCAGTGCGCGTGCTGTCTGCGCTCAACTGCGCGGATACGAATGCCGCTATGTTCTTGGCGGCAGCCTCATCGGCCTGTTCGGCTTCTGTCTTGGCGCAGGATGCCGCCGCAGTGAGGGCGATGAACGCCGCTGTCAGTGTTCGAAGAAATCCTGTGCGCATCTGATTATGTATTTTTCCATGTCGCCGGCGGTCCTCATGCCATCGGAGACCTCTATTTTGCCTCCGGCCGCGAGTTCGTGCCCTCCTCCGTTGAAGTGCTCCCTGGCCATCAAGTATGCGGAGGTCCCCCGTTTGGACCGGATGGATACCCGCCATACACCTCCCTCCTGACGGAGGAATATGCTCATGCGCACCTCCTTGATTGTCAAGGGGATGTTTACGAGGCCCTCGGTGTCGCCACTCACAAGCCCGTAGCCCTTGTAACGCTCCTCGTCCACCACTATGTATGCCAGCCCCTCCGCCGTTATCCGCATGTGCCTGCCGAGCAGGTCCCCGAATGCGCGGACGCGGTTCTCGCTGCACTGATTGTAAAGTGCGTCCAATATCATCTGCCTGTCAATCCCTGCGGCGAGCAGTTCCGAATAATTGTTCAGAGTCTCCGGGAATACCGAATTGGCGAAATTGTTGGTGTCGGTCGTTATGCCGGTGGCGAATGCCGTGAGGGCGTCTGCCGGCAGGTTCGCCGCATTGCCGCCGATGTCCGGCAGCATTTTCAGTACGCAGAATGCGAGTTCGCTGGCCGATGATATTTCCGTTTCCGAAAAGACAAGGTCAAAGCACTCTCTGTCCGGGTAGAGGTGGTGGTCTATGACGACCTTGGGGACGCCTGCCGTCTTTATAAGGGTGCCTATCCCGTCTCCTGCCCTGTCGGGGGTGTTGAAGTCGGTGCAGACTATGAGGCCGGATTCCGCGAAAGCCCCGGCTACAGCCTCAATGCCGTCCCTCTCCCTGATGACGGTGTTCTGCAGTTCCTCTTCTGTAAACAGGAACGACAGAAAATGCGACCAGCCGTCGTCGAGTATGAGCCTGCATTCTATATTTCTGCAACTGTAGAGATAACGCGCCATGCCGAGGGCGCTGCCGAGAGCATCCCCGTCAGGGTGGGCATGTGTCACCATGCACACCCTTGAGGTCTCGCCGAGCAGTGAGTCCAATCTGGCTATGTCCGAATGAGAAATTTCCCGCATCATCTGTCACACTTGCGTATACAGGCACAAAGATACAAAATTCTTGCATTTGAAAAATCGATTCCTTAACTTTGCACAGATTGTAACGAAGAAATTAATTAACGATATGAACAACGTACTCAAGAAGATTTTGACGTGGGTGGTATTCCCCGTTATCATCGTCCTTTTGGTCCTCGCCATCGTCGCGAGCATCATGAAACCGGTCAATTTCAACAAGGAGAAAGATGTCCGTGAAAAGGTGGCTATCCAGCAGCTCAAGGACATAAGGGATTTGCAGGTGGCCTACAAGGGTGTCAAGGGTGTGTTTACCCCCTCTGCCGATACTCTTATCGAGTTCTACAAGCATGGCGAGATGTCCATCATCATGCAGGTCGGTTCTGCCGATGACTCCGCTGCCGTGGCTCATACCGAGGCTGTCAAAAAGGCTTTCAGGGGCAAGATGTCCGGTGAGGAACTCTACAAGCGCTACCAGGCCGGTGACCACAACCTCGTGTTCTCCGTTGCTCACAGTGTCCCCGTAGCCGATACTCTCTTCAACGGCCGTGAGGGATTCAATATCGACAATATCAAGTACATACCCTTCTCCCAGGGTGATACAGTCATCATGGATGCGATTACCAAGACTGTCTCCGGTGTCCAGGTACCTCTCTTTGAGGCCAAGATTCCTTACAGGTCTCTCCTCAAGGGCATGGACAACCAGCTCCGTATCAACCTCGACGCAGAGCGCCGTGACATGAACAAATACGAGGGTCTGCAGGTAGGTAGCATCTCCGCTCCTAACAACAACGCGGGCAACTGGGAGTAGCAATTATGCCGCATATTCAGAAAAGCACCTTGGTGCCCTCCTACATGCTTGTAGGGAAGGACGCAAGGTGCTTTCTTTCTGACCTTTACCTTGTGACTGAGGACGAGGTCGTAGATGTGATGGAACTCCGCAATTACGGAGCTTCCGTCGTATATGTACGGGACAGGGAAGGTGTACCCGTGCTTGCATCCTTGGCTGACAATCTCTCATTGTGTGAGGGATATAACAAGATACTCGCGTCCTATGACGGGGAGGCTCTCTATCTGGCGATAGCCCAGGGGGAGGAACTCAAGTTGGCGTCGGCCTATCCGGCGGCGGATTTCACTACGGCGGAGTATTTTCTGTTTCTTGCCATCAAGGCACTCCAGATCAATCCCGAAGTTTCATCCATCTGTTTTGCGACGCCTCTCACAGAAGAGCAGGAGATGTCGCTCGGCAGGTATTTTCACGCAGTGGAGGTTGTACAGATATGAGGATTATAGGCGGTCGTCTCAAAGGCAAGGGCATTCTGCCTCCGAGGGGGTACAAGGCGCGCCCGACAACGGATTTCGCCAAGGAGGGCCTGTTCAATGTGCTCGACAATGAGTATGAGTTTGAGGACCTCAAAGTGCTGGATCTGTTTTCGGGCACGGGTTCGATAGCCTATGAATTTGCATCCAGGGGTGCCGCCCGGGTATGCTGTGTGGAGATGGACAGGGATAACTCGGCGTTTATCCGCCGTGAGGCTGCACGCCTTGGACTTGATAATGTGACTGTCGTCAGGGACAATGTCTTTGAGTTCCTGCCTGTCTGCAGAGAGAAGTACGACATAATATTCGCCGATCCTCCATATTCGCTGGAGGGGCTTGAAACCATACCGGACAAACTGTTCTCTATGGATATATTGTATCCGGAGCGTTATTTTATCCTCGAACACGGGGATGAGCATTCTTTTTCAACCCATCCCCTGTTTGTCAAGGAAAAGGTCTACGGCAGGGTGCATTTCAGTTTTTTCGAACGGCCGTAATACCAGGCGCAGAACAATGCCAGGCCGGCTGCTGCGGAGCCTGCTGCAATGTATGGCGTCCAGGACTGCGGCATTCCGAGACCTATGGGCTGTGTGCAGATGAAACTCAGGCATACGGCAGTCATGAAGCATGCCGGCAGCAGCGTGATGATGAAATATGCGCCTTTCTTGTTTTTGACGAGGTAGGCGGTCAGAGTCCACAAGGTGAATACCGCGAGGGTCTGGTTTGCCCATCCGAAATACCTCCAGATATTGTTGAACCCGTTGGCATCAGCCATGTTGTACCAGAGCAACAAGGCGACAGCCGCGAAGATGGGTATTGATATGGCGAGCCGGCTTGTCTTGCTGTGCTGCCTGATGTGGAGCAGTTCGGCGATGATGAGGCGTGCGCTGCGCAGGGCGGTGTCTCCGCTGGTGATAGGAGCGGCGACCACTCCGAGCAGTGCGAGAATGCTGCCCAGCACTCCCAGCCATGATTTGGATACCGCGGTGACTACCTGAGGCGCGCTTGCGCTGATGCTGGAGCCGGTCTCTGCGGCCCCTCCGTCGAAGAAGAAATAAGACGCTACTGCGGCCCATATTAGCGCGACGGCTCCTTCTGTTATCATCGCCCCGTAGAATATCGGCCTGCCGAGTTTCTCGTTGGTGATGCATCTTGCCATCATGGGGCTCTGTGTGGCGTGGAATCCACTGATTGCTCCGCATGCGACGGTTATAAACAGGCAGGGGAATATGTCCTGTCCCGCTACTCCGAGTTCTGCACTCCTGTTGCCGAGGCCCTGCCATATCTCGGGGATGTCGGGCCACTTGACCAGCAGCCCTCCCATCAGCGCCACAACCATGAATATCAGCGCGAATGCGAACAGGGGATATATCTTGCCTATAATCTTGTCAATGGGCATCAGCGTCGCTATCAGATAGTACACGAATATGACTCCGCCCCATACAAGTGCGGAAGTTGTGGCGCTGCCTGTCATTCCCTCTGTCATGTCACCGAGAATCTGGGCCGGCGAATATACGAATACGGCTCCGACCAGCAGCAGGAGTATTACCGAGAATAACAGCACTATGTATTTGGTGGTCTTTCCGAGATTCCTGCCGATGATGTCAGGCAGGGATGCGCCACCGTACCTCAATGAAATCATTCCGGACAGGTAGTCGTGCACCGCGCCGGCGAATATGCAGCCGAATACAATCCACAAGTAAGATGCCGGGCCGAATTTGGCACCCATGATTGCTCCGAATATGGGCCCCGTGCCCGCGATGTTGAGGAACTGTATCATGTAGATTTTCCATGCAGGCATCGGGACATAGTCCACGCCGTCCGCATGGCTGATTGCCGGTGTCGTCCTGTTGCTGTCCGCACCGAACACTCCGGCGAGGAACTTGCCATAAAAGAGGTAGCCCAGCACGAGGGCTGCCATGCTGATGAGGAATGAATACATATATACTTATATTATTATATGCTGAAATGCAGGAAATGCGGGCCGAATCTCTCGAATGCCTCCTTCTCGAGCATTTCCCTGTCATCGGGATGGGCTATGCTTATGAGCAGCTTCGCCCTCTCCTGCAGTGATTTGCCGGTCAGGTCGACGGCTCCGTATTCGGTTACTATCCAATGTGCATCGGCCCTGGGGGTGACCACTCCGGCACCAGGATTGAGGACCGGGACTATCTTGTTTTTGCCCTTGTTGGTGCGTGAGGCGAATGCGGTGATGGATTTGCCTCCCTTGGACATCATTGCTCCCTTTACAAAGTCGAGCTGGCCTCCGGTGCCGGAGAATATCCTGGTGCCTATGGAGTCTGCGCATATCTGTCCGGTGAGGTCCACTTCCGTGGCTGAATTGATGGCCATTGTGTCCGGATTCTGCGCTATCGTCCATGGGTCATTGGTATATTTGATGTCCTTCATCAGCACTTCGGGGTTGTCATCAATGAATGAGTATACATCCTGGCTGCCGAGCAGGAACGATGCGACGACCTTGCCCTTGTCTATGCCCTTGTGCGATCCGTTTACCACGCCGAGGCGAATGAGATTGAGAATGCCGTCCGCGAACATTTCCGTGTGGACGCCGAGATTCCTGTGATTGACGAGTTGTGCCGCGAGGGCGTTGGGCAGCGCACCGATGCCCATCTGTATGCACGCTCCGTCCCTGACCAGTTCCGCGCAGTTCTTGCCGATAAGGATTTCCGTAGGTGTAGGCTCTGCAAAATCCTTGGTGATGAGGGGGGTGTCGTCCTCTACCAGGTAGTCGAAACTGCTGATGTGCACGAGGTCGCCGTGCGCGAACGGTACATTCCTGTTTACGACGGCAATCTTGAGTTCTGCAGTCTCTATAGCTGCGAGAGAGCAGTCCACCGAAGTGCCGAGAGATACATATCCGTCCCTGTTGGGAGGCGAGACCTGCACGAGTGCGGCACCGAGGCGGATATAGCCGTCGCGGTACAGTTTCTGGCTCTCCCCGAGGTGGACTGGGATATAGTCTGCATATCCGGCATTGACATTGCCTCTGACATTGGGGCCGACAAAAAAGCCCTGCTCGAAGAACTTGCCCTCGTACTCCGGCTCGGAATACGGTGCCGGTCCCTCTGTGTGGAAGTGATGGAAGTGCAGGTCGCGGACATCTCCTGCGTCAGCCCTGCGGCGGAGTGCGCCTACCAGTATGTGCGGTACGCTTGCCACGCTGCTCAGGTGTACATGGCTGTGGGATCTGATGTGGCTTACGGCTTCATCTGCCGACACGAAATGTAGGTCGCTCATGTGCTTGTCGTTTGGTCTGTGCAAATATAACGGCTTGGCGGAGTAAATCCGCCCAAAAATACCCAATAAAAAACAAAATCGGAAAAGCATGTTTCAAAACATATTCTTATAATGTAATTTTGCCGTCCGAAGCCCTGTAGGGGGATGATTTATAATAGGAATATGCATACAAGAGAAGAAAAACTGCGCCAGTTCGGCCGTCTGCTCGACATAATGGACGCACTGCGCGAAAAGTGCCCGTGGAATGCGGAACAGACGATGGAGTCCATACGCCCTATGACCGAAGAGGAAGTGTACGAGCTCAGCGATGCGATTTTGCGCGGAGACATACGCGAGGTCTGCAAGGAACTCGGTGATCTGCTGTATCACATAGTATTCTATGCCCGTATGGGGGAGGAGCAGGGAGAGTTCGACATTGCCGACAGTCTGGAGAAGATCTGCGGCAAGATGGAGTTCCGGCATCCGCATGTGTTCGGGGAGGATGCAGGCAAGCAGATCTCGGCCAAGGAGATAGCCGATACCTGGGAACTTGTCAAGGCCCGTGAAAAGGACGGCAACAAGCGCGTCCTTGCAGGCATCCCGGACTCTATGCCTGCATTGCTCCGCGCCGTGTCAATGCAGGAAAAGGCGCGCGGCTGCGGTTTTGACTGGCAGGCCCGGGAGGATGTGTGGGATAAGGTGCGCGAAGAGTGCGCTGAGGTCTCGGAGGCGTGCGCTGAGGGTAGGCAGGAATACATTGAAGAAGAATTTGGCGATCTGATGTTCTCTGTCATTAATGCCGCAAGGCTCTACGGGGTCGATCCGGAGGCCGCGCTCGGGCGGACTTGCTCCAAATTCCGCCGGAGATTCAATTACCTTGAAGACCATACCATCAAGAAAGGGCGGCGGCTCTCTGATATGACGCTCGCAGAGATGGACGCGCTCTGGGACGAGGCTAAGGAATTGGAACGGAAATAATAGATTGATAGAGAGTTCGGCATTGTGCCGGACTCTTTTCTTTTAGGGGCCTGTCTAAAAAGTTGAAAAAATATTGCGAGGTTTTCGATTTTTATGTGTTACTTTAAAAGTTGGTTGATGGGTTTTATTGCAAAATGAAAGATGAAATAGGGGTTTTGGGGTAATAAATCCGTTGTGTATCCCATGAAACTATTTGGTAGTGTGAGCGAATAGGGTCTGTTGACGAATAATTGTTAATTATAAATTATAATCGTTATGAGAAGGTTGCTCTTAATGTTGGCAATCCCGCTGCTTTTCGTTTCGGCGTGCAGTGAGGTCTCGAAAGAGGAGATTGCAGATGTCCTCATCATTTCCCAAGACAATGTGGCTTTCCCTATGGAGGGAGGTACGGCGACAATCTCGGTGGCGTGTCCGTCGGAGTGGCATTCTACCGTGTCGGACCAGTCATGGGTCACAAGTACAGACAGTGACGGTGCCGTGGTCATCACGGTTTCTGCCAATGCTACCGGAGATTCCCGAAAGGCTACGGTGACTTTGGAGTCCGTCAACGGCACAAAAGAGATCGGCATTTCCCAGTCATGGTCCGGATCTGTGCTTTCGTTTGTGGTGAACGGGCCGGAAAGCGTTGAACTCGATTCTGAAGGCGAGGCGTTCAGGCTTTCTGTAGATACGGAAGCAGAGTGGAGCGCATCGACGCCGGATTCGTGGCTTGAAGTGAGCGTAGATGGTGCGATTGTCACAGTGACAGCGGCGTCCAATGCTGATGCCCATCGCGACGGTACTGTTACCATTACGGCATCTGCCGGAGACTGGACAGAATCGAAGACAGTCAAGGTCTCCCAGATTTCGCGTGACGAGAACCCTTATTTCCAGATGCTCGGCCGATTCGGGCTCTATGCGGAGCGTTGGTACTATGGCAACGATGCCATAAATGTCGACGGCATCGGCACATATTGTACCATAGAACAGAAAGAGTATGGCAAGAGTTTCATTATCAAGGACCTGTTTGTCGATGGCACCGAGATTGAGGCGGCCTATGACAAGGAGACCAAGAGAATGGTGCTGACTCTCGGCAGCCTGTGCCTGACCAAGACCTTGGCGATGTCGCAGCAGACATACTACTATTATCTGGTGCAGCCCAGCATTGCCGAACGGAAGTTTGAGACAGGCATACTCTATGGCACGGCAGGCACTGCCAGCGATGGAGTGAACGACAACTGCCAGGCAATCATCCTGAGCGGTTTTGATGCGGCATACGGCGGACTCGGACTCATTGTGAGAGTAATGCCGGGAGCTACTACATCTTTGCTCGCCGATGTATATTATGCGGACGGGACAATGTACCTGGTGAGAGCTGACAAGGAAGTCACCGAATAAACATTCTATAGAATATAGTATATGAAAAAGATATTGTTATCAGCATTGTTGGCCGCTTCTCTGTGCGCCTGCACAAAGGAGACGATTAATTATCAGAATCCCGTCCCCGGTGGCAACAGCAGCGAAGTGAACGCCACATTGGAGGTGGTCTCAAGAAATACGCTCTTCTCTTCGGAGAGCGGAACAAAGGGAAGTGTCGCATTCAAGAGTCTCGGCGGCAAGGTCGTCTTGGATATAAACACCAATACCGCCTGGGACTATGAGATCAGCGGTGATACCTTCGTGGATGGGGCAAAGGATAGCGAAAGCGATTGCCTTGTACTCAGTTGCGGACAGAATCAGGAAGAAAAGGTCCTCAATGCCACCGTTACGGTCAAGGCCGGAGACAAGACGGCGACTGTGGCCGTTACACAGAATGCATACGGCACTGTGGAGGTAGTCGCGTCCGAGAATAATTTCCACCTGGCGGCTGTCGGAGAGCTGACTGCTTCATTCGAAGTGACATCTACCGATCCTGACTGGACATTCGAGACAAGTGCCTGTGAATGGATGCTCGTCTCCAAGAGCGGCAATACAGTCAATATAAGTGTCTATCCCAATGAGATATACGCCGACAGAGAGGTGACATTCGTCATTAAGGCCGGCAGCGGAGAGAAACTGGCGTCAGAGACTATCAGCGTGCTCCAGGACAGGGCTGCCTTTATCGAGCCCTCGCTCTCGACCGTACCTGTCACTCCGTTCTCGAGCGATGCAAAGGAAGTGGTGGTCAATGCCAATTTTGACTGGGAGTATTCGGTCTCCGGCAACGAAAGCGGCTGGCTGGCGATAGAGAGGACGGAGAGCGGATTTAGATTCGTACCTACCGTCAATTCAGGGTCGGATACCAGGACTGTGACGGTCACCATTACCGCCGGAGACGGCAAGGAAAATACCGCCGCCAGGGAGATTACAATCTCGCAGCCCGGTATTGACACGCAGGCATTCATTGTCGGTCTGGAGGTCAAGGCCGGAGCCTTGAAGTCCGCTCTCCCTATAAGCGGCATTACCGAGGGCACTGTCGATTGGGGTGACGGCAACACGGAAATTGTGAGTGAAGACATTCCCAGCCACACCTATGACAATCCGGGCTACTATGTGGTCTCGTTCAAGGGCAAGGCCGGCAGGGTGGAGTCGTATCCCAAACTTACGGACGCCCAGAGACTTGCAATCGAAGAGGTGTACAGTTGGGGAGATCTCGGCGTGACCTCTATGGAAAAGGCATTCTACAATTGCAAGAACCTCAAGAGCGTTCCCGGCGACATCAAAGGCTCTTTCGCCAAGACGACGACTTTCAAGGAGATGTTCTACAGCTGCTATGCTCTGGAAAGCATACCTGCTGACCTTTTGAGCAAGGCTGAAGAATGTACATCCATCAATGCGATGTTCTATTACTGCTCTGCAGTCAAGGAGATCCCAGCCGGGCTGCTTGCCAACCTGCCCAAGCTCACGGATGCGACAGGTGCATTCGACGGATGTATCAATGTCACGGCGGTTGACAAGGATCTCTTTGCCAAAAACCCGGAACTCGAACTCTGCTCTGCCACATTCTCAAGAATGGACAAGCTACAGTCGGTCAGCGAGGATCTCTTCGCCAACAACCCCAAGATTACGACATTCAATTCCGTATTCAATGCGGACAGCTGTCTGACATCGGTCCCTGCAGGGATATTCAGGAATCAGCCCGAGTGTACTTCTTTCCGAATGGCATTCAGCGCTACCGGCCTCACGGAAATCCCTGCCGGGTTGTTCGCTAACAATACCAAGTGTACGACATTCCAGCAGACATTCTACAAATCCAAAATCAAGTCTGTCCCCGAGGATGTGTTCAAAGGGTGCTCCAAGGTGACGACTTTCTCCTCCTGTTTCAATGGCTGTGAAGAATTGGAAAGCATTCCTGCCGGCTTGTTCAGCAACTCCGGAGCGCAGGGCATCGTCGCTACCAATGGCATGAACATGGTGTTCCAGAATTGCACTTCTCTAACGGAAGTTCCCGAAGGGCTCTTCGATGGCTTTACCAAGGTTAACCAGTTCAATACCATATTCAGCGGATGCAAGTCGTTGAAAAAGATTCCTTCGGGACTGTTCAAAGACCTCTCTGCCGTCACTACATTCTCCAATGTGTTCCAGGATTGCATTTCTCTGGAGGCTGTTCCTGAGGGTGTGTTCACAGGTCTCTCTAAAGTGACCTCGCTGTCCGGAGTGTTCTCCGGGTGCACAGGCATTACCGAAGTCGGGGACAATATCCTCCAGGGCTGCTCTGCTACCACTAACATATCTAATCTCTTCAAGGGCTGCACGAGCCTGGCAAAGGTGTCCGAAAAGGCATTCTCCGGAGCGGTGAAAGTCACTAACATTTCCGGACTGTTTAACGGCTGTACCAGCCTGAAGAGTATTCCGGAGGCTACCTTTGCCGAACTGAAGGCGGTTACGAATGCCAAGGAAGTGTTTGCCTATTCGGGTATTGAGTCTGTGCCTGCCGGTCTGTTCTCGGCTATGACTGCGGTGACTTCTTTTGAAAGCGCATTCAAGGAATGCCACGCGCTTGGAGGTCTTCCCGATGGTCTCTTCTCCAAGAATACCAAGGTGACGACATACAAGACTGCATTCCAGAACTGTACTTCGCTGGACGGTATCGGCAATGTGTTCGGAAGCAGCACGGCCAAAATCAGTTTCGAATCAGCATTCGAGGGCTGTGCAGAGTTGAAGGGCATTCCTGCTGGTCTGTTTGACGGGCTTACCGGAGCGGATTCGTTCAAGAAGGCATTCTACGGCTGCTCTGCGATGACAGCCATCCCTGCTGCGCTCTTTGCAAAGAATACCAATGCCACTACGATGGAGAGCTGTTTCCAGAATTGCTCCACCATCGAGGCTGTGCCTGCCGGTCTGTTCGGCACTACGACCACGACTAAGACGCTGACATCGATGTTTGCGGGATGCAAGTCTCTGGCTACAGTCTCCGTGGACGCGTTTAGCGGTATCAATGCCACGAGCGGTACTGTGACAAAAATCTTCCAGGACTGCATTGCTCTCAAAGAGGTACCTTCCGGCCTGTTCAAGAACAACGCCAAGATCAGCAATTATTCCTATGCATTCGATGGTTGCACGGGGCTTGAGAAAGTTGGAAGCGAGGTGTTCAACTGCGCCAACGGCAGCACATCCATCAATAACATATTTGCTGACTGTACCTCTCTCAAGGAGGTCGGAGAAAATCTTTTCCTCAATCCGGAGAAGGTAAGGAACTTCAACAATCTCTTCCAGAACTGTTCGTCTCTCCGCTCGGTGCCTGTAGGCATGTTCGACAAGTTCGAGGCTGCGACAGCAGGTACTTATGCCTTTGACGGCTGCGTGGCTCTTGAAGGTGAGTCGCCTTACACTCTCATTGACGGAGTGAAGTATCATCTTTATGAGAGGACTGCCGAGAATGTCGCAGCCACAGGTTTTGTGGCGCTGCCCAATCTCAAGGCGATGTTCCGGGGCTGTGAGAAACTCTCCGACTATGCCTCGATTCCGGATGTGTGCAAATCTGCTAATTAATCGAAAAGGATAAGAATATGAAACTCAGATATATGATAATGGCATTCGTGCTTGCCGGAGCGGCAGCCGGATGTACTGAGACGACCAAGGTGGCCCCGGAAGGCTATGTCGCCCCTCTCTATCTCCACTCCTCCGATTCCAAGATCGTGTTTGACAAAGAGGGCGGCAAGGCTGTCATCACCATCGCCACAAATGCTGCCGGATGGGACTATGCGGCACAGTCCGGAGACTGGTTCAAGGTCAGTGTGGATGCGGATAGCTGCATTGTAGTGGAGGCTCCTGTAAACAGCGGCAGCTCCGCCAAAGCGGAAAAACTCACCATTTCCGCAGCCAGGGGCGAGGAGGCGCAGGAAGTCACTTTGGGCATTTCCCAGAGGGGGGATAATTCTACCGACCTTAGTGCCGGTGGTACAGCCAACTGCTACATAGCCCACACAGGTGGGTCATTCAAATTCCGCGCGGATGTCAAAGGCAACGGCGGAAAGGACGGCAAGAGCGGATATATTGATGCGGAAGGCCTGGAGATCAAGGATGCTGTATATGCGGAACTGCTCTGGGAAGCCAGAAATGACGGAGACAGGACCATGTCATATGAGATTATAGACGGCACTCCCACTTATGGAGGAGGATATGTCTCATTTTCCACCGGCAGGAGCGAGGGAAATGCGGTTATCGCCGTGTCGGATGCCAAGGGCAAGGTGCTCTGGAGCTGGCATATATGGGTGACGGACAATGCCCCTGCCGTCCACGACCACATCGGCCCCAAGGGAGATGTCATTGCACAGATAATGGACCGCAACCTCGGAGCGCTGAACAATGTTCCGATGGATGTCAACAACAGGGGAATGTTCTATCAGATGGGCAGAAAAGACCCATTCATCCCGTCACGTTCCCCGTACAAGGATTATAGCGCAGTCACGGATTCGACTGAGTATTGCAACAATGACCCGGCATGGAACAAGCAGAATCTCGAGATTGGTGACGGAAGAGGTGCCTGGGAGATAGGTGCGGACTTCACGGCACAGGCCGTTGACACCGCTCCCGGAAACATTCCTTTCTCTGCCCAACATCCGATGCGTTTCCTGATAAGCTATTATTCCAGCGGTTCTGACTGGTATAGCAGCGACACTGACGAGGGCAGTGTCAGGCCGGGGCTTTGGGGTGAGGAGAAGACCATCTTCGATCCCTGTCCTCCGGGATATAAGGTTCCCGGCAAAGACATGTGGGGTACGGCTGCCGGAAGCGAGAATGTCAAGACCGGCGGAGCGCCTGGAGATTACGATGAGAGCGGCGTGCACGAGATTTATCTCTGGAACAAGGAAAAGGATTGCGGCCGCGTCTGGAAGCCTACAGGGGATTTCTATCCTATGGTCGGCAATATCTATCCTTCCAGGTACACGACTCAGAGCGAGACTCCCTACAACTATACGAGCGGTCAGACCATGTATCTGACGAGCCAGGAGAATCCTTACAAGTCATACAGCGCATTCACGGTGGCGGTATTCAATGGCTATTGGGCCTATTATGAAGCCAGGGCACAGGTCTATAGCGGCCAGGTAAGGTGCATCAAGGAATAATATTTTAACATAATAGAATGAAGTACAGATTCTTGGCAATCACTCCGCTGATTATGATATTGGCGGGATGCAGCGGAATCGGTGAGCACGACAGCAATGGGTCCGGGCCGCAAGGCCTCGGACCTATCGTTGTCTTTTCACCGGATGCCGCCATTCAGGGCGAAATCATCGTGAAGATGAAAGCCGGTGCGGCGGCGGAGGCTGTGACGAAAGCCGGCAGCGGCATTTCGGGTAATAATGAAATAGACAGGGTGCTGATGGAGGTCGGTTCTGTCAGTTTTGAACGCCTGTTCCCCGTCAGCAGGAGGTTTGAGGCCAGGACCAGGGCGGAAGGTCTGGACCGCTGGTTTATTGCAAAATATGACGAGACGGTGCCTGCGGTGGAAGTCGCTTCCATGCTTTCGGAATGCGATGGCGTTGAGGTGATTGAGTATTCGATTCCTACAGCGGTATCCGGATATTCCAGGGCGGTCGGCAATGCCGGAGACTGGGATATGGCGACGAAGTCATATTCTTCGTCAAGGAATGTCCCGTTCCCGTTCAATGAGAGCGTCCGCTCGCAGAGGATGCAGTGGCATTACAATAATCCCGGAAATGTATATGCCAATGCTACCGTTGCCGGTGCTGACGCCAATGTCTACGCTGCGTGGCAACTTTGCACGGGCGATCCTGATGTGATTGTGGCTGTCATCGACCAGGGTGTCAAATATGACCATGAGGATTTGGCGGCCAATATGTGGGTGAACAAGGGGGAGATTCCCGGCAACGGCATAGACGATGACGGCAACGGCTATATCGATGATGTCTATGGCTATAATTTTACGGATGACAAAGGCGCTCTCACATTCTCCGCGGACTATATGCACGGGACACATGTGGCAGGGACAATTGCGGCTGTCAATAACAATGGTGTCGGAGTCAATGGAATAGCCGGAGGATCCGGCAAGGGCGACGGTGTCAGGATCATGTCCTGCGAGACTCTCGGGCAGTCCGAGTCCGGCACTTCCGGTGGAGGTCTCGGAGCGCAGGTGCGTGCTATCAAGTACGCGGCCGACAACGGGGCTGTCATCTGCCAGAACAGTTGGGGCTACACCGCCGGAGCACTTTCCAAAAACGATTGGACAAGAGGCAATTACTCTGCGCTTGCGGAGGCTATAGCATACTTTATCAAATACGCCGGCCTCGATGAGAACGGTGAGCAGGAAGGGCCTATGGCTGGCGGCATTGTGGTGTTTGCGGCAGGCAATGACGCCTCCAGCGAGATTTGCTATCCGGCGTCGGACAAGTCCGTGGTCAGTGTGGCTTCCACTTCCTGGCTCGGCACACCGTCATATTTTACCAATTATGGCAAGTGGGTCAGTCTCTCTGCCCCCGGCGGAGACCTTACTCTCAATTCCGTCTACGGCGGAGTCTATAGCACGAGTGTGGCCGAGGACGGCGGTTCTGCGTACGAGGGGATCAACGGTACCTCGATGGCATGTCCTCATGTATCAGGAGCGTGCGCACTTGCCGTCAGCTGGTATTATGGGACGGAGAAGAAAAAGGGACTCACAGGAGCGATGCTCAGGGAGGCCCTCCTGTCCAGCGTCACTCCCGTAGATCCGTTCTGCCAGGCTCCGTATTCCGGCAATATGGGGGCCGGGTCTCTGGATACTTATCAGCTGCTGCTCGCAGTCAAGAAAGTTGCGATGATTCCGGATATAAGACTCGGAGTCGGCGAAGAGACGGGCGTAAATCTCTCTGAATATTTCTATAAGACGGATGTGTTGACTTATACCATTGAAACACAAGGTATAGTGGAAGTAAGCCTCCGCGGTGGCATCATGACTGTCAAGGGCCTTGCCAAAGGAGATACAGCAATCAGGATCACCGACGGCAACGAGTCTGTCAGGACCATAAATGTGACTGTAGAATGATGAATGTTTCAAGAATACTGAAGACAGCGTTGGCGGTGCCGTCGCTTTTCCTGCTCCTGACGGGCTGTGGCCCGGAGACTCGGGAGGAGACTGCCTCTTCGGCTCTCAAGACGCCTGTCGCCAAGGTCAGCGAAGTGACCGTGTCCGGATTCAGGATAGACTGGGAGAAAGTATATGGTGCAGAATGCTATACCTATTCTCTCGATGGTGGAGGGGAGGCCCGCACCGACTCTCTTTCGGTGGAGTTCTCCGGCTTGGAATCCGCGACAGAATATGTTGTCAGCCTGCATGCAGATCCTGCCGAGGGCAGTGAAATGCAGCCGTCAGATCCCCTTTATATCCATGTGCGCACTTCAGAGGTCAGCCGGCTTGACAAGCCTGAGGTCACAGTCGGCAGTACCTATGCCTCCAAGACCATTCTGACATGGAGCGTGATACCTGGAGCCGGGGGATATGAATATTCTGTAGACGGCGTCAGCAGGCAGACGGCAGACAACAGGGTGTCTCTTTCCAATCTTTCCAGAGGCAGAGAGTATGTGTTTACAGTCAAGGCTCTTTCTGACGGTAACGGCAATACGGACTCCGAGCCCGCAGAGGTCAGATTCACGACTTCTACAGAGGATGTCCCCGCGCTGCTGATCGTCCCGGAAAACGTCCTCGCAGACGCCGTCCTTTTTGATGTCTATGCCACGCCGGACGCGACATATTTCTATGATGTGGTTTCATCCTCGACCCTCATGCAGTATGACGACGAGACTGTAATACAACGCTATAGGGATGCGATTATCGAATACGCCAAGAGCCAGGGCATCAGCATCAGGCTCGCCATGGCCTCGGCCCTTAAGATGGGCACCAACAAGATAGGCGTGTCGAGCCTGGTCTCCGAGATGAGTTACGACATCATAGCCTTCGGGATGGACTATGACGGCAATGTCACTACCGAGTTGTACACCAAGAGGATAACGACTACTGCGACAGGCTGGTCTTCCGGACCTAATTATGGCGGCAGCAAGTGGTTCAGCCAGAATTTCTATCTGACCAATGCCTATTACGGTCTCTCTGGTTATGGCTGGACCAACTCCGTGTGGTGCTCGTGGAAAGGACAGGATGTGCAGAGCATACGCTACCGCCTGCTTCCGACATCGACATTCAACTCGGTATTCAGCGACCCTTATGACAAGGAGGCCGTCAAGGACTTCCTAAGGGACCCCTCCTACAGTTATGCGGTCAACGAAGAATACTTGAGCATGCTCAATACGGAGAATGGTTATACTTCATTGACTCCGGTATCCGCTGGCGTCTCTTATACCATGTCCGCCCTCGCCACATCGGCATCCGGAGAAGAGGAACTGACAGTCAATTCAATCACGACCAAGACCAGCAACACCGAGTCCACATGGTTCTCCATAGCTGCTATTGTCAATGAGAAGTACGGAGACACTTCGAGCAAGATGGCATGTGTGCTCAAGGGTGCCGGTATCAAATCCGGCAAACTGATTATCGTCAAGACGGCTGCCCTTGCGAATGTCCCCGAGTCCTCCTATCCTGCCTTGATTGCCAATGAGGGCAGCGAACTGTCCCAGTCCTACATGGAGTATATCAATGGCGGCGGACTTGCTCTCATTGTCAATGTAGAGCCCGGTACATCCTATACTGTCATGGCGACAGTGGAAAACAAGGCCGGAGACAGACTGACCAGGCATGATTCCGCTACCACGGCTGCGGCGCCGAAACAGACTGCGAGGCCTATGGCATCTGCCGTCTTTGAGAATCTCGCCGTCAAGGCCGAGGCCTCTGCTGTCGGTCTGAGACTGGATGGCGTGGAGGCCGTTCCTGTCATGGGAAACCAGACTGCGGCGGAAGACATGTGGACTATAATCCACAATATGAATTTATTCGGTACATATTATGAATAACAGCATAAAGAAAGCATTGGCAACCGCATCTGCGGCCTTTCTCTGCATCCTGTCCGCCATAGCGCAGACTGTAGATGTAAAGGGAACAGTCACGGACGGCGGCAATATTCCGCTCATCGGGGTCGGTGTCTATATCGAAGGCACCATGACCGGAACGAGTACGGATGCGGACGGCCGTTGGGCATTGTCCGGGATTCCCGCAGACGCGGTCCTGACATTCTCCAGCATAGGCTATGTCACACAGCAGATAAGCGTCAGCGGCAAAGCCGTGATAGATGTGGTGCTGGCGGAAGATGTCCTGGAGAACGAACTCGGAGAAGTGATGATCATCGCATACGGAACTGCCAAGAAAAGCAGCTTCACCGGCTCGGCGTCTGTGGTCAAAGGCGATGACCTCCAGAAGAGGGTCACTGGCAACATCACGAAGTCCATCGAAGGAACGGTGGCCGGTGTGCAGGTGACTTCCGGAGGCGGTCAGCCTGGCGAGGGCTCGTCTATCATGATCCGCGGAATCGGCTCTATCAATGCGGTCTCCACTCCTCTGTATGTGGTGGACGGCATTCCTTATGACGGTTCGCTCAGCGCAATCAATCCGGCTGACATCGAGTCTATGACAGTCCTCAAGGACGCATCGGCCGGTGCTTTGTATGGTGCGCGCGGAGCCAACGGTGTCATTGTCATCACCACCAAGAAAGGCAGCGGTGACAGGTGTGTCGTGAGTTACAAGGGCAGCGCCGGTGTCGCATCGCGTTCTCTGAAACGCTATGACCTGGTCGGAATGGATGATTTTGTGGAACTTACATACGAGTCGCTGAAGAACGGAGCCCAGTACAGTACCGGAATGGATTTCGAGGGTGCAAGCGCATACGCAGCCGCCAGCCTCGGCCAGACCATCGGCGGCCTGAAGAATCCCGAATACTACAATCCGTACAAGAACCACACTTGGTCGGACCTGATCGACCCGATTACAGGCAAGGTCAAGAGTGACGCCGCCGCTGCATGGAACGAGAACTGGATGGATGAGATCAGCGACAATTCGGCATTGCGTACAGAGCATATATTCTCTGTGACAGGAGCTGGCGAAAAGGTCAATTTCCTTATCTCCATGGGCTATTACAAGGAGAACGGCATCCTCCAGAACACGGATTTCAACCGTTATACCGGCAGGGTCAATGTGGATTCGCAGGCCAATTCATGGATGAAAGTCGGCATGAGTGCCAACTATTCGCATACCAGGGCTGACTATCAGAATTTCTCCGGCTCGACTACCTCCAATGTCTGGTATACGGCGCAGTTCATGGCCCCGGTCTATCCGGTCTACCTCAAGGATATGGCGGGTAACAATATACTTGACAGCAACGGCTCCCTCCAGTACGAGTATGGTGACGAGGACGACAACGGCTATGCCAACCGTCCTACGGCCCAGGGCTTCAACTCCAAGGCGGAACTCTACAATAATAAGGCTTATTATTATCGCAATACATTGTCTGCCAGGACTTACATCACTTTGGGAACTGTCCGGGAAGACGCTCTTCTCTACGGATTGAGGCTTACCGCCAACATGGGAACGGACTTCAATGACTATCAGCGCACCATCGCCAATGACAAGTACCACGGCAATGCCGCTGACCAGGGAGGCCGCCTCAGCAAGACCAATACCAGGACTCTCAGCTATACATTCAACCAGATTCTCAATTACGACCGTACATTCTCGAACCATGATGTCAAGATTCTGTTCGGTCACGAATACTATCGCTACAGGTACAATTATGCGATGGGGGAGAAGACCGGTATCATGGCCGGCATCGATGAACTCGATCCGGCGGTCACGACATCCGGCAACTCCAGCTATTCCAACGACTACGGCATAGAATCATGGTTTACCAGGCTTAATTATGGTTTTAATGACCGTTATTATTTCGATGCCAGCTGGCGTACCGACGGCTCTTCGAGATTCTACAGGACGGACCGCTGGGGCAATTTCTGGTCGGTAGGAGCCTCGTGGCGGGTTTCTCAGGAGAGTTTCATGGAGCGTTTCTCTTCATGGCTCAGCAATCTCACCGCAAAACTCTCCTACGGAGTGCAGGGCAACGACAACCTCGGTACATATTATGCGTGGCAGGGGCTCTACGACTATACCTGGGCAAACGGCAGCGAGGCTGGTGCATTCGCATCCAAGCTCGAGAACAAGTCCATTACCTGGGAGAAGAACGGCAACCTCAATGCCGGCATTGAGGCTTCGCTCTTCGGAGGCAAGGTCTCATTCACGGCAGAGTATTACAACCGTCACACCCGTGACATGCTGTTGGAGAATCCTCTTGCCATCTCTACCGGATTTACCGGCTATGATGCCAATGTCGGTGCGATGAGGAACCAGGGATTTGAATTTTCCGGCAGGACGAATGTCATTGACAGGCCCAATTTCAGATGGGACCTCAACGCGATGGCCTCGCTCAACCGCAACAAGGTCACGAGCCTTACCTCTTCGCAGGACTTCATCAGTTCCGGTGTCGCTGTCATCGAAGTCGGCAAACCGATTTACACATTCTATCTGTCCAAGACGGCAGGCGTCGATCCTGCTACCGGAAAGCAGCTCTACTATGCCTGTTGGAAGAGGGGCGTCGATGAGAACGGCAATATAAGCAATGTCCGCTGTGACGAATATGTCACGGACAATGTCTCTCTCGCCTCCATGAGCAAATACTATATGGGCAGCCGCGAGCCGGCAGTGTCCGGCAGCCTTGGATCGAGTTTCGTCATTTTCAAGAATATTGACCTGTCATTCCTGACCACATGGTCGATAGGCGGAAAGGTCTATGACGGACTCTATTCTGGTACGATGAATGTCCAGTATGCCGGCAACAACTGGCACAGGAATGTCCTGCGCCGGTGGCAGAAGCCCGGAGATGTCACGGATGTGCCTATGGTAGAGATAGGTGCTTCGGCACCGGCCAATGATTCTGCGCTGGTCAATGCGTCATATTTCGCAATCAAGAATATCACATTGGGCTACACC
Organism: uncultured Muribaculaceae bacterium; assembly: GCA_964616865.1. Classification (GTDB taxonomy): domain Bacteria; phylum Bacteroidota; class Bacteroidia; order Bacteroidales; family UBA932; genus Cryptobacteroides. Next base: position 33,411 of record CAZTUQ010000007.1, on the reverse strand, counting down.
CTGCCCAAGAACTGGCTTTCCAAGATGGATGTGAGCGCGCTGCGCCTTTTCGTCACCGCTGACAACATCGCCATGTTCAATCATCTGGACGGTATGGATCCGCAGTACAATTTCACCGGCAGCGTGTCTTATTCCTACGCTCCGTCCAGAGCGATAGTGGCAGGTATCGACCTTCAATTCTAAGAGGACAGACAATGAGAAAGAAACTATATATTCTTGCGATAGCGGCTGTTGCAGCCATTTCCTGTGACAGTGACATGCTCGAGTTCAACCCTACGGATTCAGGGTCCGGTGAGGAACTGATGAAAGATGCCACATCTGCCATCACTTCCGTCAACGGAATATACCGTTCCATGTGGACGGCAGGCTGGTCCACTACGGCGAATACCCACCAGTGCTTCGGTGTGTCGGCATACAACCTGGCGATGGAGGTGATGGGAGATGATATGATCATGCAGTCGCAGGGTAACGGCTGGTTCTGGTATGACCATGTCTATAATGTCAAAAACCAGTACGCATCATCAGCCTTCAGGTCTTATGATGTCTGGTATGCCCATTACAAGTGGGTTGCCAATGCCAACAATATCATTGCCGCGAAAGAGACAATGGACGGCAGCCCTGCCGATGTCTCCTATGTCATCGGGCAGGCGTATGCCATCAGGGCGTATTCCTATCTGGGCCTGGCCACATGGTTCTCGAGGGCTCCCTACAATCCTATGACAGGCAAATACCGTTGGAATGATCCCGGAGTGCCCGTCTATACCGAGCCTACATCCATCAGGACGGAGGGCAAACCTCGGGAAAGCCTCGAAAAACTCTATGCGCAGATCACTTCGGACATAGATTCTGCAATAGTGAGGCTTGGCGAGGCCGAGGCATCTGCCCTGAACAACGGCAATAAATCACATATCAACAAATATGTCGCGTTGGGGCTCAAGTCCCGTGTGTGCCTTGTCACAGGCGACTGGGACGGGGCTTATGAGGCAGCTTCGCAGGTCATTGACGAAGGCTCATACAGTATTGGAGGGGAGACGGAACTGATGGGCGGCATGAATGCAGTCAGTGCCGGCAATGTGATGTGGGGTGCCGGTATAGAGACTTCGGAGCAGTCAGGGGCCTATGCCGGATTCTTTACCCACATGGACAATATTGACGGAGCCTATGGCAAATCCGCTCCCAAACTGATCAGCAAGCAGTTGTATAACCATATCGGGGCAGGGGACATCCGTCTGAAGTGGTGGGACCCGGCCGACAGGGAGTCTCCTTACATTTCCAGAAAATTCTCTTTTTCCAATGTGCAGGCCTGGCTGGGCGACTATATCTACATGAGGGTTGAGGAAATGTATTTCACCGCTGCGGAGGCCGCGTTGAGGCTCGGGGAGCAGGACAAGGCGCGCGACATCATGAATACAGTGATGGCCAAGAGGAATCCCAAGTACAATGCCTACAATTATTCGGGCACTTATCTGGGTGCGACGACTACTACCTGGACGGGGTCTCTGCTGGAGAACATTCTGGTCCAGAGGCGCATCGAACTCTGGGGAGAATATGGCCGCATCTTTGATGTCCGCCGTACTGGCCAGGGTATCGACCGCCGTGCGGAAGACGGATTCTCGGAGGAGTGCATCTCCACGATGAAGAGAAACGGAGTGGACCTCACCAAGGCAGATACCTATGACTGGGTATTGACAATCCCCAAGGATGAGCTGGATGCCAATCCCAATATCAACGAAGAAGATCAGAACCCTTGATAGACAATAAGTGCAATGAAATATTCAAATAGCATATCGTGCCTCATGGCATCATTCCTCCTTGTCGCGGCAGCCGGCTGTGACAAGGAGCAGACAGGGACAATCTACAAGCCGAGTTCCGAAGACGCCAAGGAGATACACTTCATCCAGTCCTCGCTGGCCAAGGAGTTCCGGCAGGGCACCGACTCGGGTATTTTCGAGCTGGAGATTGCGCGTCCCGGCAACGATGGGGAACTCTCTGTCGAACTCGAAAACAAGGGAACGCACGCAGATATGTTCACCGTCCCCGCTACGGTGACCGTCCCTGACGGGAGTTATTCTGTAAAGATTCCTGTGGAGGTGGACCTCACGCAATTGCTTCCGGGTTCGACGATGGAGACGACAGTCCTGATAGCCGGACGCCAGGAGGAAACGGGAGGTGGTGCGTATGTGACCCAGTTCTCCGACAAGATCAAACTGAGCGTGTCCTATTCGCTTGAATGGGAGCCTTATTATAGGATTGACGAGAATGGGAATGAGGTGCAGCAGACCGCTACCTATCATTACAATGCCTTCTATACGGGGAGGGATTCCGGTCTGGCGGTGGAAAAGGCGGTCGGAGCCAATATCTTCAAGGTCAATGACTGGGCGAGCGGAGTGTCGTTCAAGTTCATTCTCAATGATGACAATACATGCACCGTCCCTGCGCAGTCTATCGGCTACTACAACTCCAATTACGAAGAGTATGTCAAGGTCGCCGACATGGCGGAATATACCGGCAGCAAGACTGCATATAGTTCCTACCCCTGCACCTATGACGGCAAAGGGACATTCTCGTTTTATCTTATCTATTATGTCTCTGCCGGTTATTTTGCCCAGGGCAATGAGACTCTGGCCTTTGACGGCAGCGAGGACCGCACTCCGCTCATGGAGATTGCATTTGACGGCATAGAGACTACGGAGACCGGCTTCAAGGCCCCGAGACTGTCATTCTACAAGAATGAGTATACGCGTTTCTACAAGGCGACTGTCGTCAGCGGAGACATTACCGGAGATGCAGGGCGTCAGAACGAGGTCCGTAGAATGCTTGCCGAGGACAAAAGGCCGGGCACGGCCCCGGTCCTTACACTGTATGATGACAGTTCCGAACTCTGGAATGTCGGCGCCGGCAATTGTACTGCGGTGGCATTGGCATACGACTCGACCTCCAATGCGACAACCCTGTTCATGAAGCGTTTTACTTGCGACCCCAACGGAATCTATGCCCCGAAGGTCAATAAGTTTGAATGGAGGAGGAATGATGAAGACTATATGAATTCCCCCTATACCTCGCTGTATTGGGATATGCAGGCGGATAATGCAGTCTCCATGAAGTACCTCTGCATGAGGACGGACTATATCGAATATATCGAAGAGAATCTCGGACAGAGTGCCGCCGAACTGACCTGGAAGAACGGCAACGAGGTCAATGAGGAGTTCATGCAGAAACTCGTTTCCGAGGATGGATTCGCCACCGTCTTCAACACCCTGAAACAGGGGACTTCATACACGCTCTGTGCCTGCATTGTCAATGAATTCGGCGATACGGCGTTTGTCTCCAGTACGGCTGCGACCAAGGGATATAGCGCGGCTGACTTTGACCGTAGCAGGACAGCGGCCGACTTTATCGGTGCGTTCAAGGCGAGCGTGACTGTCGAGCAGTCCTCCAGTTCGTCAGAGGAGTCAATGCGCGTGGATATATACAGCCTTGGAGGGGATGACCTTATAATCAGCGGCTTGTCCAGCACCAGCGATTTTACCCCGGAAGTCAGGGCGTACTTCGATCAGGACATACATGCCGTCATCATAGAGCCGCAGCAACTGGGCACTTATAAGGGAAACTATGTGACCCTCGGCTTCTCTGACGGACTGTCCATATATTGGGGTAACAACAGTCTCGCTTTGGGCTATGTCGACGGTGTGATCCACATGGTGCCGAGCCCTTATGCGAGTGCGGCTGTCAACAGTTATCAGTTCCTGCTGTTCAGTGCGCCTAATGCGACAGGTTCGTCGTATCTGCGGCAGAGCGTAGGGGCCAAGACCTACAGCGCTCTCAGCCTCGAGCCGTTCCGTGCGGACACCAAGGCAGTGCAGCCGGACAATGGCGGATTCTTGGGCGAAAAAGCAGTGCTTCTCCGGTAAAACTTGGATTGTCGGGGGTGATTTGCTAAATTTGCATTTTTATAAGTACTGGAGCCGCCTATGCCAGAATATCATATAATTGAAGTAAATACCCGGAGGGATCTTCGCCGTTTCGTGGCGTTTCCGGACCATCTGTACAAGGATTGTCCGCAATATGTCCCGGCCCTCCATTCGGACCAGATAAAGTCCCTGACCAAAGTCTCGTCATTGTCCTACTGCAAGCACAAACTGTGGATGGTGCTTGACGGAGACGGCAAGGTCGTCGGGCGTATCTGCGGCATGGTCAATCCCCGATATAACGACCTGTATCACACCCGCAGGGCCCGCTTCGGCTGGTTTGACACCATAAATGACATCGCTGTGGCGAGACTGCTGATAGAGACAGCGGAGGCATGGGCGCGTGAGCAGGGGATGGACGAGATACACGGTCCTTTGTATTACAATACTCTCGGCAAGCAGGGCATGCTGACTGAGGGCTTTGACAATATTCCCCCGTTCAACTGCATTTATAATTATCCCTACTACAACGACCTCATCGTGCAGTTGGGATTTGAGAAAGAATGCGATTGGGTTCAGTATACCATTATCCCGACCGAAATGCCCGAGAAGACCTGCCGCGTCGCGGACCTCGTGACCCGGCGCTACAACCTCCGGGACGCCAGTATCGACAAACTCAAGAGGGACAAGGATATGGTGCGCAAATTCTTCAAGGTCTACAACGAGAGTTTCGCATCCTCTGTGTATAATTTCGTCCCTTTCACCGATGAGGAGATCGCAGAGGAGGCCTCTGATGTGCTGAAGTTTGTCTCTGACCGCTCGAGCAGCGTACTGATGGACGAAAACGGAGAGCCGGTTGCATTCGGTATCATGTTTCCCTCCATCTCCAAGGCTCTGCAAAAAGCCAAGGGGCATCTGTTCCCGTTCGGCTGGTGGCATTTGCTGAAGGCAATGAGGCATAACGACCTGTATGACCTGATGCTCAACGGGGCTGCGCCCGAATGGCAGAACAGGGGAGTCTCGGCGGTATATTTCTGCAAACTCGCCGAAAAGTCCCGCAAGAACGGACTGAGACTGTCCATCACCAACCCGCAGATTGAAACCAACAGCGCGGTCAATCTGTGGAACAGTTACGAGCACGAACTGTATATGCGCAGGCGCTGCTATATCAAGAAGATCTGACGAATACAATACTATGGCGGATACAAAACTACTTGAGAAGGTACTTTCCCTCCAAGGCAAATTCCAGTCGCTTCAGGACCAGCTTTCCAGCCCCGAAGTGATGTCGGATATGAAGAAATATGTCCAGCTTAACAAGGACTACAAAGAATTGGAGCCCATCATCAATGCCGGACTCGAATACAAGAGGGTTATCGACGAGATAGCCTCGGCCAAGGATATCATCATGAATGAGAAAGATGAGGATCTCCGGGAGATGGCCAAGGAAGAGATTGCCGAACTGGAGCCGAAACTGCCTGACATGGAGCAGAATATCAAACTCCTGCTCATCCCCTCCGATCCTGATGATGCCAAGAATGCCATGGTCGAGATTCGTGGCGGTACAGGAGGTGACGAGGCGGCAATCTTTGCAGGCGACCTGTTCCGCATGTACACCAAGTATGCGGAGTCCAGGGGCTGGCGTATCGAGGTCACAGACCAGACGCCCGGTACATCGGGCGGCTATAAGCAGATAGTGTTCAAGGTGTCCGGCAGCGACGGTGTGTACGGTGTGCTCAAATATGAGTCCGGTGTGCACCGTGTCCAGAGGGTGCCTCAGACCGAGACCCAGGGCCGCATCCAGACTTCGGCGGCGTCCGTGGCGGTGTTCCCCGAGGCAGGCGAGTTCGATGTGGATCTCAAATGGGACGACATCAGGCTTGACCTCTTCTGCTCGTCCGGTCCTGGAGGCCAGGGAGTAAATACCACTTACTCTGCTGTCCGGCTTACGCATATTCCCACGGGACTCGTCGTGCAGTGCCAGGAGGAGCGTTCGCAGCTCAAGAACAAGGACAGGGCTTTCGAGGAACTGCGTACCCGTCTGTACAACCTCGAGCATCAGAAGTATCTCGACGAGATTGCCTCCAAGCGCAAAACCATGGTCTCGACGGGTGACCGCTCTGCCAAGATACGCACCTACAATTATCCTCAGGGGCGTGTGACGGACCATCGTATCAACTGGAGTATGTACAATCTGCCCGTATTCATGGACGGCAATATCCAGGAGTGCATAGACCAGCTCATCATCGCAGAGAATGCCGAGCGTCTCAAGGAAGCCGGTGAATAACAGGATGATACGCTCTCTGATAGACAAAGAACCCGACGGTTGTCAAAGCCGTCGGGTTCTTTTCTTTTATGTGCGGAAGATTGATTATTTGCTTGAATCCTCTGCCTGGCGTATCATCTCCTCGTTGGCGGTGATGTAGATCTCCACGCGGCGGTTCTGTGCGCGTCCCTCCACGGTGCTGTTGTCGGCTACCGGGACATTGAAAGACTTGCCCGTCGTGGTGATTCGCTTGGCTGCGATACCGCAGGATTGCAGGTAGGTGGATACAGCGGCAGCTCTCTGTGCGGAGATGCGCTCGTTGACTTCGGCTGTGCCGGTATTGTCAGTATGCCCGTGTATAGCTATGTCGGTGTCCTGCATGTCGCTCATTTTGGCAGCGAAGTCCGAGAGTTCCTTCTTGGAAGAGGCGTTGAGGGTCGTGCCGTTTGTAGGGAAGAGTATTCCGCTTGCGAATGTGACCTTGACGGCCTTGAGTCCGTTGGCGTCTGTGACGGTCTCGACCTGGGCATTCTCAAGAGCCTTGAGTTCTGCGGCTTTCTTGTCCATCTTGTTGCCGATGACGGCTCCGGCACCTGCGCCTACCGCCGTCCCGATAAGGGCCCCGATGGCAGCGCCTTTACCATCTCCGAATGCTGCTCCGACACCTGCGCCTACCGCCGCTCCGGCACCGCCTCCGATGAGGGTGCCGTTGGCGAGGTTGCTGAATGAAGAGCATCCTGACAGCAGGATTGCTGCGATGAGAGTGCTGGGAATGATTGCGTTTTTCATTGCTTGTTGTTTGTTTGGTAAGTTTTGTTTACTTGGTGAGTTTGTCCAGTACGATGGCTACCAGTTCGGCGACACGCGGCTTGTAGTCGGTGTTGGCGTCCTGCAGGTAGCGGTGCGCTATGGCACAGCATACCGTGCCGGCATCATGGCCGAGATGCGCTGCGAGGCCTGCCAGGGCAGAGCCTTCCATCTCGATGTTTGTCACCTTGAAGTCTCCGTATCTGAATGACTCGAGGTTTTCCAGCAGCTTGGGCATCACGAGCCCCTGCCTGACCACGCGTCCCTGAGGACCATAGAATCCGGGCGCGGAGACTGTCATTCCGGCTACTGTGCAGTCAGCGAACAGGGCAGTGAGTTTGTCGGATGCTTTGGCGAAATAAGGAGTGGGCAGAGCCTCGGGCCAGCCCATGTGCTTCATGAATGCGTTCTCCATGTCTATATTGGTGATAGACTCCCTGTCTGCGTACCAGTTGAGCAGTCCGTCAAATCCTATGGACCAATGTGAGAAGATGAATGAGCCGATGGGAATCTCAGGCTGGAGGCAGCCACAGGTGCCGAGCCTCAATACGGTCAGAGTCTTGTGCTCTGGCTTGACCTCGCGGGTGTTGAAGTCGATGTTGGCGAGGGCATCGAGCTCGGTCATTACGATGTCGATATTGTCCGTGCCTATGCCAGTAGAGAGGGCAGTGGCGCGTTTGCCGTTTTTGCAGCCCGTGATCCAGACAAATTCGCGCGATGCGCCCTCGCACTCTATAGTGTCGAACAGGGGTCTGAACATCTCCACTCTGCCGGGGTCACCGACGAGGATTACGCGGTCTGCAAGCTGTTCGGGACGGATATGCAGGTGAAATACGGAGCCGTCTGCGTTGATTATCAATTCGGATTCGGGTATGCGCATAATCGTATGTGTTATTGTTAGTACAGATTTCAAAGGTAGTTTTTAATCGTGGAAATTCCTATTTTTGTGTTTCCAAAAAAGATATCGCTTATGTGGCAGAGGATTCAGACATTATATTTGCTCGCATCTACCGTGCTGGTAGGCCTGCTCTTCTTTCTTGACAAGGCTGTAGTGCCAGGAGTGGCTGATATGCCGGATACGGTATACACATATACCGGACATGTGCTTTATCTCGTGATGATTGTCGTTGTCACCCTGCTCAATGTCCTGGCGCTGACCACATACCGTTTCAGGGTGTTCCAGATGAGGACGGCGGTGCTTTCCGCCCTGCTTACAATCGCCCTGCAGGTGATGATAGGCGTCGACTTCGCGGTTACACACAATGATGTCGTATTCCGCGTCAGCGCGGTATTCCCTATAGCGGCTGTCATATTTGACCTGCTTGCCGCCCGGGCCATCCTCGCCGATCAGATGGTGGTGGAGAGCGTTTCGCGGCTCAGGTCTTCGCGCAAGAAATCCTCAAAGAAGCGTCGTAAGTAGAAATCATCTGTCTATGTCGTGCCTGGAGTTGTAGGCGGACAGCATGGACTTCTCGTAGGTCTTGGAGATGGGCAGGGGGCTTATGCCCTCGCGTCCGAGGTCGATTTGATAGCACTCTCCGGCTTTCCTGATGCTTCTGACCTTGGTCAGATTCACGATGTATTTGCGGTGGCAGCGCAACAAGCCGTTGTCGCTGAAATTCTCTTCTACCGTCCTCAGGCGGCACCGGAGCATATACTGTTTGAGAGTGTCAGTCTCATCGGTGTACCATACCTTTATATAATTGTCATCTGATTCGAAATAATACAGACTGTCCACATTCAGCGACAGGCGCAGAGTGCCGTTGTTGTCAAAAAGGGCTATCTTGTTGGACTCTTCCGGTATGGTCGGCTGGTCTGTGACTACATTGCCGTAGTTGATCATCCGTATGGTATTCTCCTTGTCGAGGATGTCGAAATACAGGGCGGCGATGACATAAGGAATGCCGATGGAGGCGAATCCATATCTCAGCGAACTCAGAAACAGTTTGCCGAACGGTGCGCCGTGTCTGTCAATGATGCCATATGCGTCACCGATGCTGGTCACCAGTATATAGAATCCGCATATTGCCAGTATCTCTGTGATATTCCATAATATATATTGCCATACGAGCATTCCCTTGTTTCTCACCGCGTGCATCAGCACCTTGCTGATGATGGCGATGCATAGGGCGATGACGACGAACATCACCGTGAGCAGGAATCCTCGTCCTCCTCCGAGTTCAAACCATACATTGTTTGAATATGGCAGGCTGACAATCAGTACCAGTATGGCGAAAAGTGTGGTGAACACCAGTGTCGCCATCAGCTGGAACTTGCCCAGCAGGAACCCTGGCAGCTTTTGTTTCAATCCAATCATAATAAATGACACAGACTGCTAAGTTACCAAATAATTATTAACTTTGCAGTCCTCCTAAAGGAATGAAAATGAATAATAGAAGAGTAGTAGTAACCGGCCTTGGCGTCCTTTCGCCCATAGGCAATGATGTCGCGACATTCTGGGACAATCTCAAAAATGGTGTCTGCGGTATCGATTACATCACCGAGTTTCCTACAGACGAACTTCCCGTCAAAATCGCCGGCAAAGTCCGTGACTTCCGTCCCGAAGAGTTCGGTATGGACAAGCCCTTTATCCGCAAGCAGGACAAGTTTTCTGTCTATGCGGTCGCAGCGGCATGGCAGGCGGTGACGGACAGTGGTCTCGTGGCTACCGGTGACGACAAGAATATTGATCCGTTCCGTTACGGTGTCTATTTCAGTTCCGGAGTCGGTGGCTTTGAGACTATCTGCAAGGAGGTCTCCAAGTTCAACGAAGAGCCTTCCGGCAAATGGGTCTCCCCTCTGTTCATACCTACAATGATCGAGAACATGGCTGCCGGCAATATTGCCATCAAGTTCGGCGCCGAGGGCAGCTGTATCAGCATCGTCACGGCGTGTGCGACATCCACGCACAGCATCGGAGAGGCATATCGCGCCATCCGCCACGGCTATCTCGATGCTATCATTGCCGGAGGTTGCGACGATGCGGCCGTTCCTCTCGGCATAGCGGGCTTTGCCAATGCCCGTGCCTTGACCCGTGATGAGGATCCCAAGACCGCGTGCCGTCCGTTCAGTGCGGACCGCGGCGGCTTTGTGATGGCTGAGGGCGCAGGTGCGCTGATACTCGAGGAGTATGAGCACGCTGTAAACCGAGGAGCCCATATCTATGCGGAGATTGTCGGATACGGCAGTACTTGCGATGCCTACCACGCCACGGCACCGAGACCTGACGGTACCACACAGGCGCGTTGCATCAGCCTCGCTCTCGAAGAGGCAGGGTACAATGCGGAGAGCGACAGAGTGTATATCAATGCCCACGGCACCGGCACTCATCTCAATGACAGCACGGAGACCAAGGCTTTCAAGATCGCATTCGGAGAAGAGAACGCACGCAAGTGCCATATCAGTTCCACCAAGTCGATGCATGGCCACATGTTCGGAGGTACCGGTGCGGCCGAGGCCATCGCCACCATCTTTGCGATGAACGAGGGTGTCATTCCCCCGACAATCAATCTCCGTGAGCCCGATCCGGAGTGTGACCTCGACTATACGCCGCATAAGGCTGTGAATGCGGAGGTCGATCTCGGATTGAGCGACTCTTTCGGATTCGGCGGACACAATGCCTGTATTGCTTTCAGAAAAGTCTGACGGCAGGTATAGATATTAAAAATCGAAGCGGCTCCGGGTTCCGGGGCCGCTTCTTGTATCTTGGAATATATATAACATGCTGCCTGCTCATCACGAGCGGGCAGCATGTATCTTATTTTGCAGTACCTGCGCTTACGATAGCTGCATATTTGTCATATTTCTGCTGGAAGGCAGGGTCGTCCTCGCGGAAGCGGTAGCAGGCGTTCTTGAGGTATTCGCAGATGTTTACCTTGAGAGCGTCGTCCTTGCAGATTTCAAATGCTTTCTCGAAAGGCTCGACACAAGACTTGAGTGCTTCCTCGAAGTCTTTGACAAGGGCCATGTACTTGGCATCGTCAAGTTCCTTGGATGCTGCGTCCTGGACCTCGATAGCCTTGTTGTAGAACAGGATGCCTTCTCCGATGTAGCCGTACTCGTACTCGGGGTTGATCTCTGCGCACCTGCGGTATGCGGTGACAGCCTTGTCCGTGTCACCGAGCTCCTTGTAGATATTGCCCTCGACATAGTGGAGGGAAGCGTTGGTGGGCTCGTTCTTCTTGGCGACATCGATGAGCTCGAAGAGCCTGCCGGTGTCCTCGTGGTTGGATACATAGTAGTTGATCAGACCGATGAGGATGAACTGGCTCTGGGGATAGGATGAGAATCCGTCCTCAAGATATTTCTTCTGGGCGGCCTTGTCGCCTTCCTGCTCTGCGATAGTGGCGAGACGGGCGTACACATCACCGTCGTTGGTGTAGTTGTAGTCGCTGAGGCACTTGTTGAAGAGCCTCTTGGCGTCAGCGTTGTTGCCTGCCTGGGCGTTGATGAATCCTGCGTTGTAGAACGAAAGGGTGTCGACCTTGGCGCAAGGGGGGACAGTGGAGGTTTCTGCTGCCTTCTCAAAGTTGGCGGCTGCCTTCTTGAGGTCTCCGAGCGTGTATGCCGTGTAGGCGTCTGCCTGGAATTTGCCGGAGATATCCGCGAGGGCGGCTGCGATGTCCTTTTTCTTGCTGCCCTTGGTGTCGAGCTCTGCAGCCTTCTTGTATGCGTCGAGAGCCTGGTCAAGAGCGTCTGCGTAGTAAGGCTTGCTCACCTCGATCATGGCGAGGACATTGTTGGAATTGTAATAGTAGTTGGATGTTGCGAAGACATCCTTGGTGTACTGGTTGCCGTCGAGAACTACCTGCTCTGTCGCAGTAGGCTTGGTGGAACCGAGCATGAGTGTGATCTCCTGCTTGCCGAGACCTACGATACCGCTGCCTGCGGCTGCGTCATATGCCTCTGTGTAGGCTTTTCCGAGTTTGATCCACGTATCTGCCTTGAGGGCTTTCTTGGGGTTCTCGCATGCTGCTGTTGCTGACTCGACAGCCTTTCTGACGGTCGATTCAGACTTGACCTGTGCCCCGGCTGCAAACATGCTTGCGAACAGCGCGATGGCTAATGCAATCTTCTTCATAATTGATTGATTATTGGATTGTTGTTTCTGTATTTACTGTATTTTCCGTATTCTCTGCAGACTCCGCTGTCTCCTCCTCTTCGGCGGCGACTACGGATACTGCTGCTATGGAGTCACCCTCGCGGATGTTGATCAGTTTGACACCCTGTGTCGCCCTGCCGGCTACCTTGATGTCGCTCACATGTATGCGGATGGTGAGTCCGGACTGTGTGATGATCATGAGGTCATTGTCCTCGGTGACGGTCTTGATGGCGACGAGGTCTCCGGTCTTCTCCGTGATGTTGAGGGTCTTGACACCCTTGGCACCGCGTGATGTCTTGCGGTATTCCTCGCCCTGCGAACGCTTGCCGTAGCCGTTCTCGCTGACTACCAGTACGGTATGCTCGCTGATGTCGGCGGCGTTCACATCGCAGCTGATTGCGCCTATGACCACATCGTCATCGTCAATGCTGATGCCGCGTACACCCATGGAACTGCGTCCGAGTTCGCGTGCGTCAGTCTCATCGAAGCGGCAGCAGCGGCCCTTGCGTGCTGCGATCATTATCTCCTCGTTGCCGCCGGTCAGCAGTGCGTCGAGCAGTCCGTCGCCCTCCTTGAAGTTGATGGCGATAAGACCCTTGTTGCGGCTGCGTGCATTGGCAAACTCGGTCAGGCAGGTCCTCTTGATGATGCCGCGTTTGGTCACGAGCACCACGAAGTGCGAATCTGTGTACTCGCGGTCCTCGATGCGTGCGGCATTGAGATAGGTCTTGATCTTGTCATCGGAGTCGATGGACAGGATGTTCTGCACCGCACGTCCCTTGGATGTGCGTGAGCCCTCCGGTATCTCATAGACCTTGAGCCTGTAGCAGATGCCTTTCTCCGTGAAGAACAGCATTGTCGAATGCATGTTGGCTACATATATGTGCTCTATGAAGTCCTCATCCCTTACCGAGCCGGCTTTCTTGCCTGTGCCGCCGCGGTTCTGGGTATGGAACTCCGTCAGGGGAGTACGCTTGATATATCCGAGGTGAGATATGGTGATGACCACATCGTCATCCGCGTAGAAGTCTTCGGGGTTGAATTCCTCGGCGGTCATCGCAATCTCGGTCCTGCGGGCGTCACCGTATTTCTGCTTCATGTCGAGAGTCTCGCTCCTGACGACTCCGAGCTGCTCTTCCTCGCTGCCGAGAATCTCCAGGCAACGGGCGATGAACTTGGCGAGTTCGTCGTATTCTGCCTGCAGTTTGTTCTTCTCCAGTCCGGTCAGCTGGCGCAGACGCATCTCCACGATGGCGGAGGCCTGAGGCTCGTCAAAGCCGAACTTGGACATGAGCCCCTCCCGGGCTTCGTCTACGGACTTGGAACTGCGGATGAGCGCTATGATCTCATCGATGATGTCGATTGCCTTGAGGAGTCCCTCGAGGATGTGTGCCCTCTTCTGTGCCTTGTCGAGTTCAAATTTGGTGCGCCTGACGACGACCTCGTGGCGGAACTCGACGAAATACTTGATAATCTCCTTGAGTGAGAGAGTGCGCGGGCGGCCGCCTACGAGGGCGACATTGTTGTATGCGAAACTCGACTGGAGAGCCGTGTATTTGTATAGGGTGTTGAGAACGACATTGGCGTTGGCATCTTTCTTGAGCAGGAACTCGATGCGGACTTCGCCCTTGGCGGAGAGATCCTTGATGTCGGAAATGCCTTCGATTTTCTTTTCGGAGACCATCTCGCCGATGCGCTTGATCATGTCGGCCTTGTTTACCATATAAGGTATCTCGCTGACGACAATCACATCGCGGCCGTTCTCGTTCTCCTCGATCTCTGCCTTGGCGCGGACGGTCACTTTGCCGCGTCCGGTCTCGAATGCGTCTACAATGCCTTGCCTGCCCATCACAATGCCTCCGGTAGGGAAGTCGGGACCCTTGATGTATTCCATGAGTCCCTCTGTCGTGATGTCGGGGTTGTCTATATAGGCGCAGATGGCGTCGCAGCATTCTGTCAGGTTGTGTGGGGCCATGTTGGTCGCCATACCGACGGCGATACCGGACGAGCCGTTCAGTAACAGCAGCGGCACCTTGGTCGGGAGCACTGTCGGCTCGGGGATGGTGTCGTCGAAGTTGAGCTGGAAATCCACCGTGTTCTTGTCGAGGTCGGACAGGATGTCTTCCGTCATTTTCATCAACTTGGCCTCGGTGTATCGCATGGCGGCGACAGGGTCACCGTCCATTGAACCGAAGTTGCCCTGTCCGTAGACCAGAGGGTAGCGCTGGTTCCATTTCTGCGCAAGGCGTGCCATTGCGTCATAGACGCTGGAGTCGCCGTGGGGGTGGAATTTTCCGAGGACCTCTCCAACGATACGCGCGGATTTCTTGGTCTGTCCGTTATAACTCAGTCCGAGACCGTCCATGCCGAACAGCACTCGGCGCTGTACGGGCTTGAGACCGTCTCTCACATCGGGCAATGCCCTCGCGACGATGACCGACATCGAATAGTCGATGTATGCGGTCCTCATCTCGTGGTCAATCTCAACCGGCTCGATTATGCCTTGTACCGGCTCCAGATTCTTTTCCTCACTGTTCATCTCATGTGCTTTAAAACATACAAAGATAGCAAAATCTTTTTGCTAATTTTGTACTCATGGAAATGAATGTGTCGGATGAACTTGGGAGGATAGTCGCATACGCCCTCGAAGAGGCTATGAGGACCGGCTCTTATGAAATATCAACGGATCATCTTCTGCTCGGAATCCTGCGCGAGGACGGTTGTGACGCCTGTCGTGCACTGGAGGCTCTGGGTATAGATATTGAGCATCTCAAACACTATGTGGATGCGGAGATTGCGAGCGGTGAAACTGTCCCTTATGCGGACATGGAAAAGGTCTCCTATTCCCGCCAGGCCCGCAATACCATCAATCTGTGCGTGATGATAGCCTCGGCATTGGGACATGCGCTGGCATCGTCCGTGCATCTGCTGCTGGCGGTCAGCCGTTCCACTTCCAGTGTCGGGCAGAGTTATATGCTGGCGCGCTCGGTCACGCATTCGCGCCTGCTGGAACATATGCGCAGGAGCGGAATGCTCGATGCCGCCGCCCGTCTGCGCCCTGCATCAGTGCGCCTGTCAGGAGAGTCTTCCGCCGAGGCGACGGGCAACCTGACCGTCTCAGAGGCGGAGCCGGAGACGAAGGCTTCACGGCTGGACGAATTCGGCTATGACATTACCGCAGCTGCCGCCGAAGGGCGTCTGGACCCCGTTGTCGGGCGCGAAGACGAGATAGACAGAGTGATAGAGATTCTCGGCAGGCGCAAGAAGAACAACCCCATGCTCATAGGCGAGCCGGGAGTGGGTAAATCCGCTATAATAGAGGGGATTGCGCAGCGGATAGTCTCCGGCAGCATCCCTTCGGTGCTTGCCGGCAAGAGGGTGGTGTCCCTCGATGTGGCATCGCTGGTCGCAGGTACCAGATTCCGCGGCGATTTCGAGAAGCGGATGAAGGAACTCATCGCCGAACTGAAAGAGAGCCCTGATGTCATATTGTTTGTGGACGAATTCCATACTATGGTGGGGGCCGGCGGTTCGCACGGCAGCATAGATGCCGCCAATATGCTCAAACCGGCTCTTGCGCGAGGGGAGATCCAGTGTATCGGTGCCACGACACTGGACGAATTCGCCCGTATTGTCGAAAAGGACGGAGCACTGGACCGCCGTTTCCAGAGAGTGGTGGTGGAGCCTGCCGATGTGCGGCAGACGCTGTCGATATTGGAGCATGTCAAAGGCAATTATGAGCGTTTCCACAATGTGACCTATACAGATGCCGCTCTGGAGGCGTGCGTGAGGCTGGCTGACAGATATGTTTCCGACCGCGCCCTCCCTGACAAGGCCGTAGACGCCATGGACGAGGCCGGGTCGATGGTGCGCCTGGGACTTATAAAGAAAGGTTCGGACACTTCGGGTGCGGTCGTGGACGCCGATGCTGTGGCTGCCGTGGTGTCCAAGATTACAGGCATTCCGGTGACCAAGGTCGCCGAAGATGAGGGTGTGCGCCTGCAGAAGATGCATTCCCGTCTGCGCGGACGCATCATCGGGCAGGATAAGGCCATAGATACTGTAGTGAGGGCTATATGCCGCAACCGTGCAGGGCTCAAGAATCCGGACCGTCCGATAGGCTCGTTCCTCTTTTTTGGCTCGACCGGCGTCGGCAAGACCCAACTTGCCAAGTGCCTCGCGGAGTATCTGTTTGACAGCGAGGATAATATGGTGCGCGTCGACATGAGCGAATACGGAGAGGGCATATCCACTTCACGCCTGATCGGTGCGCCTCCGGGATATGTCGGTTATGAGGAGGGCGGACAGCTTTCCGAGAAGGTGCGCCGCAAGCCATATTGTGTGGTGCTTCTCGATGAGATAGAAAAGGCTCATCCGGATGTGTTCAACCTGCTGCTGCAGGTGTTGGACGAGGGGCGTCTGACGGATTCCAACGGACGGACAGTCAACTTCAGAAATACCATTGTCATAATGACTTCCAATGTCGGTTCGCGCGAACTGGAAGAATACGGCAAGGGAATAGGATTTGATGCCGCCGGGCGCAATGTCGCTGCCGGCCGTCGTTCTGTCCTCGAAAAGGCGGTCCGTAAGGCATTCCCTCCGGAATTTATTAACAGGGTGGATGAAAAGGTATTCTTCAATACCCTGACGCACGAGGATATGACGAGAATCATAGACATAGAGCTGGCCGGACTCAAGGCCCGCGTGAGTGAGGCGGGATACAGCCTCAATGTGACACCGTCCGCCAAACGCCTTGTCGCCGATGCCGGATATGACCCCGTGTATGGGGCCCGTCCTCTGAAGAGGGCCGTTACTCGTTATATCGAGGACCCTGTTTCCGAATTCATCATTTCCGACCGCATGAGCGGCCGGAAGAATAGGGAAGTCCCCGTGCGGATAAGTCTGGTGCTGTCTCCGGACGGGCAGGATACCCGTGTCAGGCTTCGAAAGCCTTGACTATCTTGCTGACGAGCGGATGACGGACTATGTCTCCCTCTGAAAATCGTATGGCCTTGACGCCCTTGATGTGCTCTACCAGTTCGACACCGCGCAGCAGGCCGGAGTCTTCCTTGCGTGGCAGGTCTACCTGGCTGGCGTCTCCGGTGACGATGAATTTGGCGTCGCTGCCCATTCGTGTCAGGAACATCTTGAGCTGGCCGAGGCTGGTGTTCTGGGCTTCGTCCAATATGACGCATGCCCTGTCCAGGGTGCGTCCTCGCATGTAGGCGAGAGGTGCTATCTGTATGGTGCCCTCCGTTATGAAGTCCTGTAGTTTCTTCGCGGGAATCATGTCGCCCAGGGCATCGTACAGGGGCTGTAGATAGGGATCGAGTTTTTCCTTGAGGTCGCCGGGCAGGAATCCGAGTCTCTCTCCGGCTTCCACTGCGGGTCTGGTGAGTATGATGCGCCTGATTTCCCTGTTTTTCAACGCTCTGACAGCCAGTGCTATGGCTATGTATGTCTTGCCGGTGCCGGCAGGGCCGAGAGCGAATATGAGGTCATTCTCAAAGTAGGCCTTGACCATCTCCTGCTGGGTGGCGTTGCGTGCCCGGATGGGCTTGCCGTCGTTGCTGTGCACGATGATGGCGTCACCGTTGAGTTTGAATGCCTCTGCGTCAGACTCTCCGTTGAATATGTCCTGCACATCGTAGATGGTCAGGTTCATCTTGCTGCGGCGCAGGGTGATAAGCCTCGCCATGCGCACTTCGAATTCCTCTATCTGACTCGCCTTGCCGTCCAGGATGATGTCTGTTCCCCGTGCGACTACTTTCAGCCCCGGGAAAAAACTGCAGAACTCCTCCAGAATCTTGTTTCCTGCCCCGTATATTTCGAGCGGGTCGGCGATTTCCAGTTGCAATGTTTTCCTCATACGGGCGCAAATATAGGATTTTTTTGTGACGGAATATTGTTTAAATTTGTAGTTTGTACATTAGTCTGGCAATTATGAGAGTGAAATACTTGACAATGGTGGCATTGGCAGCGTCTGCGCTCGCTGTGACATCCTGCGATTTCCTGCGTGGGGTCGCCGGACGCCCGACATCCGCGGAACTCGCCGAACTGGCGGAAAATGCACGCCAGCGCGAAAAGGCACTTGCCGCAGAGCGGGATTCGATAGAGCGCGTCCGTGCGAGAGAGGCTGATTCCCTTGCCGCCCGCAGGGCGGTGGAGGGCTGCGGATTGCTGATGACAGGGCTTGAACGCCTGGGCAATCTGCCCTTGAATCCTCCGTCGTCAAGGTATTCTATAGTCCTCGGTGCGTTTTCCAGTCCGGAGAATGCTGACAAACTCTCCTCTAAGGTGACGGCTGCGGGATACGAGGTGGAAATGCTTCCGTACCGCAACGGTACGCGTGCGGTGCTGGCGGCCTGCTCTGACGACATAGTCTCTTTCAATGCCGTGCTGCAGAAGATATTGGGTGAGTCTTTCTGTCCGCCTGATGTCTGGATACTCTTGAACAATGGACATTGACAATATGGCAAGGCATATCATCTGCACAATGGTCACCGCAGCGGTGACGCTTGTCCTCGCGGTGCTCCCGTCGGCGGCCCAATACCGGACTCCGTCTCTCGCGGATCTCGAAGACAGCGAGACCGTGGCGGCATTCAAGGATCATGTGTCGTATCTGTGTTCTCCCACACTTGGAGGGCGTGCCGCCGGCTCGGAGGGGGAGATTTCTGCCGCGGCCTATGTCGCGGATGTGTTCAGGTCCTATGATATCAGCGTGTTGTCTGATGCGGAGGGGGATCTGTTCGGCCTCAGGCAGGAAAACGGGGATACATTGAGGTCCCGCAATGTCGTGGCATTCATTCCCGGGGCGGACAGGACTCTGAAGGACAAATACATAGTGATTGGAGCGCATCTGGACGGCGTTGGGACCCGCGAGATAACGGTGAACGGTGAGAAAAGGGAACAGGTGTTCCCTGGAGCCAATGCCGGAGCGTCCGGCATAGCCATGCTGCTCGAACTCGGGCGCCGGCTGTCCACATCGCAACTGCTGCTCGGCCGTTCCGTCCTGCTGGTGGCGTTCGGCGCATCCCAGCAGACATTTGCCGGCTCGTGGTATTTTCTAAACCGTTCGTTCGGAGATGTGGCCAATATCGATGCCATGATAGATCTGGAGGCACTCGGCACGGGCAAGTCCGGATTCTACGCCTACACCATATCCAACCCGGATCTCAATGCCGTGCTGGAGTCGGTCAATTCCACGCTGCAGCCTGTCAAGCCGCAGCTCACATCTGCACAGACATTCCCCTCCGACCAGATGGCGTTCTATGACAGGGAGATTCCCTCGGTGATGTTCACTACGGGAGCATATCCTGAGTTTATGATGCCGTCCGACACTCCGGACATTATCCAGTACGATGAGATGGAGAGGGAACTGGAATACATATTCAATTTCACTCTTGCGCTCGGAGTCGCTCCTAAACCCGTTTTTGATGTGGAGAAAGCGCTGAAAGAGCGAAAGTCCGATGATCCTGCCGTGGTCCCGTACTATGAGTGTGACCGCAAGCCGTCATTCCTCGGGAATACTGACCCCCGGGTATTTCTGACGAAGTGGGTCTATCAGTATCTCAAATATCCGGAAAGCGCAGTGCACGAGGGAGTTCAGGGGCGAGTGCTGGTAGATTTCGTGATAGACGAGAAAGGACGGGTATGCGATGTCAAGGTGCTGCGCAGCGTCGATCCGAGGCTGGATGACGAGGCGGTGAGAGTTATCAAGGCGTCGCCCGAATGGAGACCCGGTCTGGTCAAGGGGCGTCCGGTCAGGGCAGAGATGTCCCTCTGGGTGGAATTCAGACTCGAAAAGAAAAACAAAAGATAAATATAAGCAAGATGGATTACGATTTCAAAAGCATCGAAAGCAAATGGCAGTCCAATTGGGCTGAGCGAGATACATTCAAGACGACGGAGGATCCGTCCAAGCCCAAGTATTATGTCTTGGACATGTTTCCTTATCCTTCGGGAGCCGGTCTGCATGTCGGACATCCGTTGGGGTACATCGCCAGTGATATAGTGGCGCGTTACAAGAGGCTTTGCGGATACAATGTGCTGCATCCCATGGGCTATGATGCTTTCGGACTGCCTGCTGAACAGTATGCGATACAGACAGGACAGCATCCCGAGGTGACCACCACGGAGAATGTCGCCCGCTATCGCAGGCAGATGGACAGGATAGGATTCTCCTATGACTGGAGCCGGGAGATCCGTACCTGCGATCCGGAGTATTACAAATGGACACAATGGGCATTCATCCGGATGTTCCAGAGCTGGTATGATCCAGACCAGGACAAGGCCCGTCCTATCGAGGAACTGGTCAGCCGCTTCGAGACCGAGGGCTATGACGGCATTTCTCCGGAGGAGTGGAATGCCATGGACGCCAAGGGCAAATCGGATGTGCTGATGAACTATCGTATTGCCTATCAGGGAGAAACATCCGTGAACTGGTGTCCGCAACTCGGTACGGTGCTCGCCAATGACGAGGTCAAGGAAGGACTCTCCGTGCGCGGAGGCTATCCTGTCGAGCAGAAGAAGATGACACAGTGGCAGTTGAGGGTGTCAGCGTACGCAGGCAGGCTGCTTGACAGCCTGGACGCCCTTGACTGGACGGATTCGCTCAAGGAGATGCAGCGCAACTGGATAGGCAAGTCCGAGGGCACTGAGGTCGTGTTCAAATGCATCAGCGGTGACAAGGAAAAGGATGTCACCATATTCACGACGCGTGCGGATACTATGTTCGGCGTGACTTTCATGGTGCTCGCGCCCGAGTCCGAACTTGTGGACGAGCTGACCACTCCGGAGCAGCGCGAGGCAGTGGATGCATACATACGCGAGGTCAAGAAAAAGACTGAACGCGAGCGTATCTCTGACACCAGGACGGTCACGGGTGTATTCAGCGGAGCCTATGGCATCAATCCTATCAATGGGGAGAAAGTGCCTGTGTGGATATCCGAGTATGTGTTGTCCGGCTATGGTACAGGAGCCATCATGGCAGTGCCGGCGCATGACAGCAGGGATTATGCCTTTGCAAAGAAGTTCGGCCTGCCGATTATTCCTCTGATTGAGGGTTGTGATGTTTCCGAAGCGAGTTTTGATGCCAAGGAGGGGACGATGTGCAATTCGGGCTTTATGGACGGAATGAGCGTCAAGGAGGCTATCGAGGCCGCCAAGGACTATGTCGAGGAGCACGGCATCGGCCACCGCAAGACCAATTTCCGTCTGAGGGATGCGATTTTCTCCCGTCAGAGGTATTGGGGCGAGCCGTTCCCTATATATTATAAGGATGGCATACCGACGCCGCTTCCCTTTGAGGAACTTCCACTTACCCTGCCGGAAATAGACGAGTTCAAGCCCACGGAGACCGGTGAACCGCCGCTTGCCAGGGCAAAGGACTGGACTTACAACGGCTATCCGCTGGAGACATGCACCATGCCGGGATTTGCCGGCTCGAGTGCGTATTATCTCAGATATATGGATCCTCATGACGGCGATGCGCTCGTCTCGTCTGACGCTGATAAGTACTGGCGCGATGTGGACCTCTATATCGGAGGTACGGAACATGCGACGGGGCATCTGATATATTCCCGCTTCTGGAACAAGTTCCTTTTCGACCTCGGCTGTGTATGCGAGGACGAGCCTTTCCGCAAACTCGTAAACCAGGGAATGATACAGGGCCGTTCCAATTTTGTCTACCGCGTGCAGGGGACCAATACATTCGTGTCGTGCGGTCTTAAGGACGGGTACAAGACCACGGAAATCCATGTGGACATCAATATCGTGCACAACGACAAACTGGATATGGATGCGTTCCGCAAATGGCGTCCCGAGTTCGCGGATGCGGAGTTTATTCTCGAAGATGGAGAGTATGTATGCGGCTGGGCGGTAGAGAAGATGAGCAAGTCCATGTACAATGTCGTCAATCCTGATGATATATGTGACAGCTATGGTGCTGATACGCTGAGGCTTTACGAGATGTTCCTCGGACCTCTCGAGCAGAGCAAGCCTTGGGATACCAAGGGCATCGACGGCGTGCATCGCTTCCTGCGCAAGTTCTGGAGGCTGTTTTTTGACGGGGACAAACTCATTGTCACGGACGAAAAGGCTACCGCCGCCGAACTCAAGATATTGCACAGGCTTATACACAAAGAGCAGGAAGACATCGAGGCATTCTCGTTCAACACGACTGTCAGCGCATTCATGATAGCTGTCAACGAACTCTCTGCCCTCAAGGCATCAGCAAAGAGGGAGGTTCTGGAGCCTATGGTCATATTGCTGTCTCCGTTTGCTCCCCATATCTGCGAGGAACTCTGGCAGGCGCTTGGACATGAGGACAGCATAAGCTATGCGGCATTCCCCGAGTATGTGGCGGCGTATACGGTCGAGGACAGCTGTACCTATGCGGTATCGTTCAACGGCAAGACACGCTTCACCGTGGAACTCTCCAAGAGCATGTCCCGCGAAGATGTCGAGGCGCATGTGCGTGCTATGGACCAGACATCCAAGTATGTTGAGGGGCGGACGATAGCCAAGGTCATCGTTGTGCCCGGCAAGATTGTCAATATCGTACTCAAATAAAATATGTTGAAGCACATCAAAGAGTATCTGATGCTGACTCTCGGCGTTGCGCTGTATGCTTTCGCCTGGGACGCGTTCATGATACCGAACAATTTTTCCAGCGGTGGCATGACGGGCCTGTGTACCGTCATACAATACGCTACCGGCGGTGCGGTGGAGGTATCTGTCTCCTATGCGGTCATCAATGTCTTCCTGCTGATATTCGCGGTATTTATCTTCGGCGGCCGTTTCGGTATCAAGACCATATACTGCATAGCCGCGAGCACATTCTTCTTGTGGCTGTTTCCGCAGTGGGATTTCATCAAGTCGATACCGGGGCATTTCCTGTATGTGCCGGAAACGGTATTGGTGCCGGTCATCGCTGGCCTGATAGAGGGTACCGGACTCGCGATCACATTCATGTGGGGCGGTAGTACCGGAGGCAGTGACATCATTGCGCTGTCGATCAATAAGTATTGGTCAATATCTACGGGCAAGGCATTGATGCTCCTGGATGCTTTCATAGTCGCGTCGATACTTTTCCTGCCGGACAGGATGTTCGCTGATGTGATCTATGGTGTGCTGATGATGATAGCGTCATCCCTGACTATTGACCTGTGGCTGGTGGGACGCCAGTCTACGGCGAAAATGCTCATATTCTCCGAAAAATATGCGGAGATAGGTGACTATATCGTGAATGAAATGGGCCGGGGACTGACGGCAATCAAGACCATCGGCTGGTATACCAAACAGGAACATGAACTGCTTCTGCTCCTCATACGCCGTTCCGAAGTCTCGCAGGTCACCTCGAAAATCAAGGAACTTGACCCCAATGCATTCGTGTCTGTTTCGCAGACGAACAGCGTTTTCGGGGAGGGCTTTGACACAATCAAGACAGGAATCCGCAGAAAGAAACAGAAAAAACAATAAGAAACATTACAAATTTTTTTAAAGCCACGGGGTCGCATTGTCAAGGTGCGACCTTTTTCTTTATTTTGCCGGAAGAAACAATAACCATTACGACCCCAAAAACAACATTCAAACCGTTTATGTCGATCATTGTCATCTATGTGCTGTTGGTCTTGTGTATGATCACGTTTGACTGTGTCTATTACAGGTTCCTTCCCGGCAGAGAACTGCTCGTTTACAAATCATGCGTGCTCGCGTCGCCGTTGCTGCTGTGTCTGGCAGATGTGCTGACAGGCATGCTTGCGACCGATCCGTCCTGTCTTGTCGTGGACCTGATGGTGGGAGCCGCTGTCTCTATATCCCCTCCGACATCGGTGTCGAGGTATCCGGCATGGCTGTCCAGGTCTTATGTGGCAACCGTGCTGTGTCTGTCATTGTCGATGTCGCTGTTGTGCATGGTGGATGTCTCCGCAGCGTTCGCGCTGAAGACCGAGCTGCTGCCGTTTGCAGTGTCTATGCTGGCGGTGGTCTATCAGTTGCTGCTGTTCTATTTCAAGTGCCGCAAGGTCGTGTCTCTGTTCAGCAATGAAGAAGTGTGGATGAACCTGCTGTGGATGAGCGGGTCTATATATACCGGACTGCTGTATATCTCCGTCGCGGTACTGGCCATGTACGATGGTGCTGGATTGGAGCCGGAACTGTATGTGGCAGGAGGCTTGGCAGCTGTCGTTATGATTGTATTCTATCTGCGTGTCAGTGTGGGAGGTACCTTGTTGCTGCCGCCGGCCAAAGAGAGGGAGGTGAAGGTCATAGTCAAGGGAAGTCTGAGGACGGCGGATATGGAGGGAGGGTTTGATGACCGCAAGATGGGCGCTCTGTATCGCAAGGTCATGCTGTTCATGCACGAGAAACAGCCTTATCTTGACGGCTCGGTGGATCTGGACTATTTCTCCCGTAAACTGTTTACCAACAAGGCGTATCTCTCGCGGACCATCAATGTGTTTTCGGGACGCAATTTCCGCCAGTTCATCAACTGGCACAGGGTGGAGTATTCGGTGGGGCTGATGAAGAAAGATCCCTATCTGCGCATTGAAGAGCTTGCGCTGATGTCCGGTTTCAACTCCATCGTGTCATACAATATGGCATTCAAGATGTTCAAGGGCATTACTCCGAGAGAATGGATGGACAAATACAGGGAGGATATGGGGATATGACGCCCTGCTGTGGCTATGCCGTTCAGGCGAGGCCGGAGGGAATGCCTTTCCAGCTGGCAGGCACCGGGGCTGTCACATTGATTTCGGCACCGCTGACGGGGTGGGTAAACTTTACCTGATGAGAATGCAGGCAGATGCTTCCGTCAGGATTGGAGCGCGGGGCTCCGTATTTGAGGTCGCCCTTGATATGGCAGCCGAGATGGGCCAGCTGGCAGCGTATCTGGTGGTGTCTTCCTGTCAGCAGTTCCACTTCGAGCAGGTGGTAGCGCTCGGTGTCCGCTATGTGCCTGTAGCGCAGGCGTGCGAGTTTGGCTCCCTGGATGCCGGATTTGCTCACATAGGATTTGTTCTGGCGTTCGTTGCGTACCATCCAGTCCCGGAGCTCGCCTTGCGGAGCGGCAGGGGATTCATGGCACAAGGCCCAATAGGTCTTGTGTACATTGCCCTCACGGAACATGCGGGACATCCTCTCCAGGCCCTTGGATGTCTTGGCGAGAATCACTATGCCGCTGACCGGACGGTCCAGCCTGTGCGGTACGCCCATGAATACCTTGCCCGGCTTGGCGTCTCTCGTGGCGATGAATGCCTTGTATGTGTCTGCAATGCATTCGTCTCCGGTCTTGTCACCCTGGGTGATCTCGCCGGCTTTCTTGTTTACTATCAGCAGATGGTTGTCCTCGTAGAGTATTCTGCTTTTGAGGTCTGCGTATTCCTGTTCCGAAAGTTGTCTGTATTCCATCGTGCTGCAAATTTAAGAAACAGTTCCGTAGAATGGAACTGTGTGGGGAATGTTTGCCTGTTCTGTCAAAATGTCAGTCGGTCCTGCACTGGCACGGCATTCGTTATTCTGTCCTCCGGCCGCCAAGGCGTACAGACCCGCGGCTGGAAACGAAACAGATAAAAAGACAAATATTATGGGAAAAATTATTGGAATTGACCTCGGAACCACGAACTCCTGCGTGGCCGTTATGGAAGGCAACCAGCCTACCGTCATTATCAACAGTGAAGGAGAGCGTACCACTCCCTCCGTCGTGGCTTTCACCGACGGCGGAGAGCGCAAGATAGGTAACCCTGCCAAGCGTCAGGCTATCACCAACCCCAAGAACACCGTGTTCTCTATCAAGAGATTCATGGGCGAGACCTACGATCAGGTCAGCAGGGAAGTGTCCCGCGTGCCTTATCAGGTCGTCAAGGGTGACAACAACACCCCTCGTGTGGACATCAACGGGCGTCTCTATACTCCTCAGGAGATTTCTGCAATCATTCTGCAGAAGATGAAGAAAGTTGCCGAGGACTATCTCCGTCAGGAGGTTACCGAGGCTGTCATCACTGTGCCTGCATACTTCTCCGACTCGCAGCGTCAGGCTACCAAGGAGGCGGGCAAAATTGCCGGACTTGATGTCAAGCGTATCATCAACGAGCCTACGGCCGCTGCGCTTGCCTATGGCCTTGACAAGAAGAATACCAATATGAAGGTCGCTGTATATGACCTCGGTGGCGGTACTTTCGATATTTCCATTCTGGAACTCGGAGACGGCGTGTTTGAGGTGAAGTCCACCAATGGTGACACCCACCTCGGCGGTGACGACTTCGACCAGAAGATCATCGACTGGCTCTCCGACGAGTTCGCATCCGAGAATGGCGGTATCGACCTCAAGAAGGACCCCATGGCCCTCCAGAGACTCAAGGAGGCGGCGGAGAAAGCAAAAATCGAGCTTTCCAGCCAGACTTCCGCGGAGATCAACCTCCCTTACATCATGCCTGTGGACGGCGTGCCCAAGCATCTGGTGAAGACTCTTACCCGTGCCAAATTCGAGCAGCTCTGCGATGACCTCTTCGAGCGCAGCATCGAGCCTTGCCGCAAGGCTCTGTCCGATGCCCGTCTCTCGACTTCCGATATTGACGAAGTACTCCTCGTGGGCGGTTCTACCCGTATCCCCAAGGTGCAGGAACTTGTCAAGAGTTTCTTCGGCAAGGAGCCTAACAAGAGTGTCAACCCTGACGAGGTGGTCGCTATCGGCGCTTCTATCCAGGGCGGTGTCCTCGCAGGCGATGTCAAGGATGTCCTCCTGCTGGATGTGACCCCTCTGTCTCTCGGTATCGAGACTCTCGGCGGTGTCATGACCAAACTCATCGAGTCCAATACGACTATCCCTGTGCAGAAGTCCCAGGTGTTCTCCACCGCAGCTGACAACCAGCCCAGCGTAGAGATCCGTGTCCTGCAGGGTGAGCGTCCTATGGCCAAGGACAACAAGCAGATCGGCGTGTTCCATCTGGACGGCATTACACCTGCCCCGAGAGGCGTGCCTCAGATCGAGGTGTCCTTTGACATCGACGCCAATGGTATCCTCAATGTCAAGGCTACTGACAAGGCTACCGGCAAGGAGCAGAAGATCCGTATCGAGGCTTCGAGCGGTCTGAGCGAGGATGAGATCCGTCGTATGCGTGACGAGGCCAAAGCCAACGAGGCAGCGGACGCGGCCGAGAAAGAGAGGGTAGAGAAGATCAATAACGCTGACGCTCTGGCATTCCAGGTCGAGAAGTTCCTCAAGGACAACGGTGACAAGGTGCCTGCTGACAAGAAGTCCGCCATCGAGGCTCCTCTCGCATCCCTCAAGGAGGCTGTCAAGAGCCAGAATGTCTCTGACATTGACCGCTATACAGAGGAACTCAACAAACTCATGAGCGAGCTATATCAGAATATGAGCGGTGCCCAGGGCGGCCCTCAGGGTCCTCAGGACTTCCAGGGTGCGCCTCAGGACAACGAGGCTCCTGACGAGCAGTAATCCTACATAAGGTACTTGGACATATCGATGCCCCTTGCCTGCGCCTCCCTGATTTCGGTCGAGGAGATGTTGCAGAGAGGGGCATCGATTATTTGTATATGGTACAGATTGGCGCGGTCGTCTTCCAGGCTGGAAGTGCCGTCGAGGTCGTGCGTCTCTGCATTGTCGAGGACATATGCCGGCATGTGGATATTCCTGCATTCTTCGTGCAGGCGTTCGCGTATGCGTCTGACATCATAGCCGGCTCTCGGGTAGACAGCCACTCCGAATTCGCTGAGGATGCGCGGGAAATCCCTCCATTTGCGTATGCTGTCGAGGTTGTCCGCGCCTATCACGAGCGTGAACTCGTTTTCTGGTTCGCGCTTTTTCAATGCTTCGAGCGTGCGTATCGTGTAGTGTGGAGGCTCCATGTGCAGCTCGATGTCATCCACCCACACATGCAGTTCCGGATGCCTCCTGACGGCCTCTACGGCCGCCTCGTAGCGTTGCTCGCCGCTTTTGACGAGCCCGGACTGCTTGAAAGGGTTTTGCGGTGACACCACGAGGTACACCCAGTCGAACCCCTTGTTGTTGGTGAGGTGCTCCATTATCGCCTGATGCCCGATATGGAGAGGGTCGAATGTGCCCGAATAGACCGCTATGCGCATCGGGATTTTATTTTTCGAGGAATGTGTTTACCGCCTGCTCCGCTTGCCTGAAAGTGTCTTCGAGAATGTCGTTCACGAGTGTGAAATCGAATTTACCCTTGCCGAAGTCTATTTCGGACTGTGCCTTTCCGATTCGCTCGAGTATGGCGTCTTCGGAATCGGTGCCGCGGTTGCGGAGCCTCTGCTCGAGTATCTCGAGATCCGGGGGGAGTATCAGGATGGAGAACGCCTTGTCTCCGAAGAACCGTTTGAGATTGTATCCGCCCTGGACATCGACATCGAAAACTATGACATGTCCGGCGTCCCAGATGCGCTCGACTTCTGTCTTGAGCGTGCCGTAGAATCTGTCATGATAGACTTCCTCGTACTCGACGAACGCATCCTTGGCTATGAGTTCGCGGAATTTCTCCGCGTCCAGGAAATAATAGTCCACGCCGTCCTTTTCCGCCCCTCTCGGTGCTCTCGATGTCGCGCTGATGGAGAATTCGAATTCCGGATGAAGTTCGAGCAGGTGGTGCACCACCGTACTCTTGCCGGCCCCCGACGGAGCCGAGAAAATGACCACTTTCCTGCTGTCCATGCCCTGTTTCATTATTTCGACAAAAATAACTATTTTTGCGCGGAATTTGTAGTAGATATTAAATCATTTAATCTATCAATATGATTTCTTACAAAGATCTGGGCCTTGTGAACACTCGCGAGATGTTCGCCAAGGCAGTCAAAGGCGGGTATGCGATACCTGCATTCAATTTCAACAATATGGAGCAGCTTCAGGCCATCATCCAGGCCGCTGCCGAGACCAAGTCTCCTGTCATCCTGCAGGTGAGCAAGGGTGCGCGCAACTACGCAAACCAGACTCTCCTCCGCTATATGGCTGAGGGTGCTGTAGAGTATGCCAAGGAACTCGGATGGGAGAATCCTCAGATTGTCCTCCACCTGGATCACGGCGATTCTTTCGAGGTCTGCAAGAGCTGTGTTGACATGGGCTTCTCTTCCGTCATGATCGACGGATCTTCCCTCCCTTACGAGGAGAATGTCGCCCTCTCCAAGAAAGTCGCTGACTATGCACATCAGTTTGATGTCACTGTCGAGGCTGAGCTCGGCGTTCTCGCCGGTGTCGAGGATGAGGTTGCTTCCGAGGAGTCTCACTACACCCGTCCTGAGGAGGTCATCGACTTCTCCACCCGTACAGGTTGCGACTCGCTCGCCATCTCCGTCGGTACTTCGCACGGTGCCTACAAGTTCAAACCCGAGCAGTGCACCCGTGACCCCAAGACCGGTCGTCTCGTACCTCCGCCGCTCGCTTTCGATGTCCTGCATGAGATTGAGAACAAGCTCCCCGGATTCCCTATCGTGCTCCACGGTTCGTCTTCCGTACCTCAGGAGTATGTGGACATCATCAACGCCAACGGTGGCAAACTCCCTGATGCTGTAGGTATCCCTGAGGAGCAGCTCCGTGAGGCTTCCAAGAGCGCTGTCTGCAAGATCAACATCGACTCTGACTCCCGTCTCGCCATGACCGCGATGATCCGCAAGGTCTTCAACGACAAGCCGGGTGAGTTCGATCCTCGTAAATATCTCGGTCCTGCCCGTGACGAGATGAAGAAACTCTACATCCACAAGATCAAAGAGGTTCTCGGCTCTGACGGTAAGGCAGAGTAATCTGCTCTTTCGGATATAAACATTGAGCGGCGTCCCGTGAAGGACGCCGCTCTTTTTATGTGCGTGACGATTATTTTGTGGGAATGGCCTCGAGTACGGCCTTGAGGAAGTCCCATATCTTGGCGACGCTGGGGATGTAGACCCTCTCGTCGGGGGAATGGGGGCTCTTGAGGGTAGGGCCGCAAGAGACCATATCCCAATGGGGATAGGCACCGGAGAGGATACCGCATTCGAGTCCGGCGTGGATTGCCATGACTGCCGGCTCGGTGCCGTACATTTCCGTGTAGACTTTCTTCATCGTGGCGAGTATGGCGGAATCCGGGTTGGGAGCCCAGCCGCTGTATGCTCCGGTGAATGTCACAGGAATGCCGGCGAGGGCGAATACGCATTCGAGTTTGGTCGCGAGCGCATTCTTGGCTGTATCTACCGAACTGCGCATCAATGTCTTGACGAAGAATTCTCCGCGTGCGACCTTGACCATGGCCATGTTGTTGGAGGTCTCTACCATTCCAGGCATGGAGTCGCTCATCCTCTCTACTCCATCGGGGCAGGCGAGTATGGTCCTGAGATAGGTGACCGCGGTCTCATCAGGGACATACAGGCAGTCCTCGGGCTCGCAGGTCTCGCCTTGTGCCTGGGTGTAGGGCTTGAAGATTACCTGCAGGTCGGGGTCGGTCAGGGCGTATTCCGATTTGAGTTCGGCTGCCACTTTGTCTACGATGGCCTGTGCCGCTGCGGGGTCTTTGACATATACGGTAGAGAAGCACTCGCGCGGAATGGCATTGCGCAGTGTGCCGCCCTCCATGTCTATGAGCTTGGCGTCAGTGCCTGTGAGCAGGGCGTAGAGCAGGCGTGCCGCGAGTTTGTTGGCGTTGGCACGGCACAGGATGATGTCCATGCCGGAGTGGCCTCCCTGGCAGCCCTTGACATCGAGAGACATGCATTCGTATCCCTCCGGCTCCGGCAGTCCTGAGTATGTCGTCTCGGCAGAGGCGTCCACGCCGCCGGCACAGCCTACATAGAATTCGCCCTCGGTCTCGGAATCGAGGTTGATGAGAATGTCGCCCTGGAGAATGCCGGGCTTGAGCGCTGCCGCTCCTGTCATGCCGGTCTCTTCATCATAGGTGATGAGCAGCTCGACAGGACCGTGCTTGACGCTGGGGTCCTCTATTGCTGCGAGCGCGAGTGCGACGCCGAGTCCGTTGTCCGCTCCGAGGGTGGTGCCTTTTGCACGCAGCCATTCTCCGTCGACCACTGTCTCGATAGGGTCGTTGAGGAAGTCGTGGCAGACATCAGCATTCTTCTGGGGGACCATATCCATGTGCCCCTGCAGGATCACGCCCTTGCGGTCTTCATATCCTGGCGTGGCCGGTACACGCATTATGACATTGCCGGTCTCGTCGGTGAATGTCTCGACACCGTGCTCTTTGCCCCATTCCAAGAGCCAGGCCCTTATTTTCTCCTCGTGCTTGGACGGGCGGGGCTGACGGGTGATACCATAGAAATTGTCCCAGACTATTTTGGGTTGCAGGTCTTTTATGCTTGCCATTGTATGATGTTTTAGTGACTGTTATCGGATAGGGTAATACTGGTCTGCACCGTACTGGTATAGGGGAATGCGGCTCTGGAGGAGCACATTCACCCCATCGCTGATCCTGACTGTGCAGACGGCCGGTATGCGGTAGACAATATAGTCTTTGACCTTGTCCGGTACTGGCTGTGCGCTGACTTCCTGCGCCTCGATCTGCATCAGGTAGGGTTTGCCGGTAACATTGTCCGCGGATACGGCACCGTCCTGGTCTGATATGCGGAATGCGATGCTGACAGGGTCTTCTTTTTGGGGGACGACATCAAACTGCTGGCTCTGGGACTGTGCCTCGCTGTAGCCTGTAAAGAGGGACATGTATTCCTTTTCCAGCCTGTCCAACTCTGCGAGCGCGGATGCCATGGCTTCTCCGCTGTATGAGGCGTCAGTGTCTCCGGTGACTATCTGCACGCGGACTTTGCGCAGTCTGAATATCATTTCTGCGGCCTCTGCCGCCTTGGTCTCGGAAGATTTCTCGACTATCATGTTCTGCTGCACGGATACCTTGGTGTAGGCGTCATCGCGTCTGACATTCTGATACAGGGTCGCGGCTTCCGATGTCAGGTTGGAACTGACTCCCTTGCCGGAGAAATCTGCGCCGGTCCTGCCTGTAAACCTCCATACGCTCTCGTTGGCGAGCCTGCCGTCATTGGTGGCTATGAGACCTTGCGATGTGAGTTTGAAGAAGTCATCGGCAGTCTTGCCTTTGGGGATTGTGAATGTGTGCCTGCGGCTCTGGTCGGCTTCTACATAGGGCTTGATGCGTATTGCGGAAATCTGCCAGGCGGTTTCGTCCTGCTGCCGGGCATCGATTCCGAGATACTTGCGGGCGTATTTTGCATACGGCCCGGCGTAGAATGTCTCTTTGACGGCATCTACTTCGATGGTGAGAGAAGTCTGGGGGAGTGCGTAACTCACCTCCTGGGCGGATGCAGCCGCGGACAGTGACAATGCCGCTGCCACGCTGATAAGAATCTTTTTCATGACTATTTCCATCTTTTGTGTGACCACAGGTAGAGAGAGGGCTGCGCCTCCAGGTCTGCCTGCATCAATTGATAATTCTTTTGAACCATATCCTCGAGTGACATCCTGGAGGCATCTTCGGCTATGGGGATCAGGGTATATTCGTAGTGCCCTCGGGCTATCCTCCTGATGCTCATGTACAATATGCTGAACTGGTATTTGGAGGCTATGCGGTATGTGGCTGTCATGGTGCGCGTCGGCTGGTGCATGAACTCCAGTTCCATATACGCGGCTCCCTTGTATGGATGCTGGTCGTTGATGCTATACCAGATGTGCTTCTCATTGTGCCTGGAAGCGACAGCGCGGATGAAGTCTCTGGACTCGATGAGCTGGCTGGCCAGCAGGGGGCTGCTTGCGACAGAGGAGCGGATGTCTTTCATTATCCGGTCCATGACGGGGTCGTGCAGCTGTTTATAGACGGCCATTATGTCTTTGTCCTCGAATACCGGTGCGATGTCTCCGAAATCGAACATGCGGGCGGCGCCGGTGAGCTCCCAGTTGCCGATATGCCCTGTCACGAGCATGACTCCGGGCGTGTCGGAGAACAGCCTGTTTATGACTTCCGGGTTGGTGACACGCACGATATGGGCGTCTGCAAATCTTTCAGGTCTCTTGCGGCATCCTGCCATCCAGACAGTTTCCGCGAATATCTCACCGAAGTGCCGGTAGAATTCGTGGGACATGCGGCTGATTTCCTTGTATTTCTTGTCCGGGTAACTTCGTGACAGGTTCATTAGCACGATGTCGCTGCGATAGTGTATGACTTTCTCGGCCATGTAGGCTACCATGTCGCCTAATCTGTATAAGGCGGGCAGAGGGAGCGAGCCGAGAGTTTTGACTAATCCGGAAAGTATGTGGTATTTTACCTTGTTCATATTGATGCGGTTTCCCCGGAGCGTCAACCATTTTCCCCTATGCCTCCAGGTCACTTTAGACAAATATACCATTTTTCAGC
>CAZTUQ010000006.1:0-60064 GCA_964616865.1 uncultured Muribaculaceae bacterium | reverse complement strand
ACTTGATATAACAGAAGCAGGATGACCATAGCATTAAATCTCAGTCATCCTGCTTTTATTATGTAACGGAGTGCCTATTTGAGCACGCGCCAGCCTATGTCTCTACGATAGAACAGAGCATCGCAATCTATGCCTGCGGCAGCGGCTAACGCCTTGTCACGGGCCGAACACAAATCATCGCCCTGCGCAACCACCATGAGCACACGGCCGCCTGCTGTCACAATCCGACCGTCACGCATGGCCGTACCCATATGATAGACTTTCAGCCCTGCCGATTCTGCCGGGAGGCCATTAATCACAACTCCCTTGTCATACGACCCGGGATAGCCTTTCGATGCCAGCACAAAACCTATTGTAGTCTGCTCAGACCAATGCAACTGCGGCACGGCAGTCCCGTCTGCAATGGCACTGAACACCTCATATATGTCAGACTCCAATCTCGGCAGTACCACCTCTGTCTCGGGATCCCCGAAACGGCAGTTGAATTCAATAACTTTGACGCCGTCAGGGGTTTTCATCAGTCCACCATACAGTGTGCCTGTAAACGGACATCCCTCAGCTACCATAGCAGCAGCAACAGGGCGCATGACACCGTCCAATGCCTCTTTATAGTCCTCATCTGTGATGAAAGGCAGCGGAGAATAGGCTCCCATGCCGCCCGTATTGGGCCCTTTGTCACCTTCATAAGCCCTCTTGTGGTCCTGCGAAAGTTCCATAGGATAGACTTCCGAGCCATTCACGAAACACATGAACGAAAACTCCGGTCCCGTGAGGAAATCCTCAATGACGACCTTGCCGTGCCCGAATTTGTCCGAGACCAGCATATCGGCGAGAGCGGCCTCCGCCTCTGCTGGAGTCTCTGCTATCACGACGCCCTTGCCGGCAGCAAGCCCGTCGTATTTGAGCACCACCGGAAGAGAATGACCCTGCACATAAGCGAGGGCATCTTCATAGACCTCAAAAGTCTTGTACGCCGCTGTCGGAACATTATACTTCGCCATAAGCGCCTTGGCGAAATCCTTGCTCGACTCGATTGCCGCAGCAGCACGCGAGGGACCGTATATGCGCAGGCCGGCAGCACGGAATACATCCGTAACGCCCGCAGCAAGAGCCGCTTCCGGGCCAACGACAGTAAGGTCCACCTCGTGGGACAGAGCAAACTCTTTCAGTTCTTCTACCGCAGTGTCCTTGATGGGAACGCATTCGGCAAGCGCAGCAATGCCTGCATTACCGGGAGCGCAGAATATCTTGCCTACCTGCGGAGAACGCGCGAGAGCATCCACTATGGCATGCTCCCGGCCTCCGCCTCCTATTACCAGTACTCTCTTCATAATCAGTGCTTGAAATGCCTGACGCCTGTAAAGAGCATCGGTATCCCGTGTTTGTCCGCCTCTTCGACAGACTCCGAGTCACGCACGCTGCCTCCGGGCTGGACTATTGCAGCCACACCGTATGCGGCAGCCGCGGCTACGCTGTCACCAAATGGGAAGAATCCGTCCGATGCCAATACCACACCTGCCTGGGCCATGTCTATACCACGCTCCGCGAGGGCGGCCTTGGCCTCTTTGAGCGCAATCTCGGCAGAGCCTACGCGGTTGGTCTGACCGGCACCCACTCCGAGCGTGGCACCGTCTTTGGCGACCACTATGGCGTTGGACTTGACATATTTCACTATTTTCCAGGCAAATTGCATGTCTTTGAGCTGCTCCTCCGTAGGGACTGTCTTGGTGACACACATGGAAGAATCAAGCACCTCGACAGAAACATCCTGGTCCTGCACCAGCATTCCTCCGTTGACGGAGACATACTGCTTGCGTACAATATCCTCATGTCCCATCTCCACTTGCAGGACACGGAGATTCTTCTTGGTGCAGAGTATCTCCAGAGCCTCCGGAGTGAATGACGGAGCCATTATGAGTTCGAGGAAAACAGGTTTCATCAGCGCAGCCGTCTCCGCATCAATCTCACAGTTTGTAGCAACGATACCTCCGAAGATGCTCACCTTGTCCGCCTCGTACGCCTTACTCCACACATCAGCGGCATTCTTGCCTACAGCCGCGCCGCAAGGATTCATGTGCTTGACACCTACGCAGAAAGGCTCGTCACCGAATTCGCGCACGATGTTCAGAGCAGCATTGGCATCCTGTATATTGTTGTAGGACAGTTCTTTCCCGTTCAACTGCACTGCCGTAGAGAGAGAGTACGGCACCTTCTCCGAAGATGCGTAGAACTTAGCCTCCTGATGAGGGTTCTCTCCATAGCGCAGCCCCTGCTTGAGTTCATACTCGAGGAAGAGTTTCTCATTCAGCCCGGCCTGTGCACGCATGTATGTGGCTATCGCCATATCGTACTCGGCCGTGTGGGTATAGGCCTTTGCAGAGAGAGCCAGACGCATTTCCTTGGATGTGTCTCCGTTCTCACGGATCTCGTCCAGCACCGCGCCATAATCCTCGGGATTGCAGACGACCGCCACCGAAGCCCAGTTCTTAGCCGCACTGCGCAACATTGAGGGGCCGCCGATGTCGATATGCTCCACTGCATCCTCCATGGTGACATCGGGTTTCGCGATAGTCTCACGGAAAGGATATAGATTGACGCACACGAGGTCTATGTACTCTATACCATTCTCCTGCAACTGCTTGACATGACTGTCTAGATCCCTCCTCGCGAGCAGTCCGCCATGCACTTTGGGATGCAGTGTCTTGACCCTGCCATCGCAGATCTCGGGGAAGCCCGTGACCTCGCTGATATTGATGACATCCAGACCTGCCTCGCGGAGCAGATTCATAGTACCGCCTGTGGCGATGATTTCCCAGCCAAGCGCACGGAGTCCAGAGGCAAACTCCACCACGCCGGTCTTGTCACTTACTGAAAAAAGCGCTCTTCTCATATCTCTTTATTTGATTGTAACTCCAGGTACATCGCACACACGGCCTATCACAGAAGCGCGTTCGCCGGCCGCCGTGAGTATCTCGATGGCCTTAGGCGCATCTTCCTTGCCGAGCGCCAGCACCATTCCGATGCCCATATTGAATATATTGAACATCTCCCTGTGGGGAATGTGTCCGTAATGCTCCAGCATCTTGAATACCGGCAGTATCTCCCAAGCCCCTTCCTCTATCTCTATGCCCTGTCCGGGACGGAGGATACGGGGAAGATTCTCATCGAATCCACCGCCAGTCACATGAGCGACTCCATGCACATCGCAGTTGCGTATCACCTCCAGCACCTGCTTGACATAGATGCGCGTAGGTGTCAGCAGCACATCACCGAGCAGTCTGTCCCCAAAATACTCCGGCAGAGGCGCATGCAGGTCAAGCCCATTATCGGACACGACCTTGCGGACAAGAGAGAATCCGTTGCTGTGCACGCCTGTAGAGGCGATTCCGACCAACACATCACCGACAGCGACCTTGCTGCCGTCAATGAGACGGGACTTCTCCACGACGCCTGTGGTATATCCGGCGATATCATACTCTCCGCCCTCATACATGCCGGGCATCTCCGCAGTCTCACCGCCTACCAGAGCGCAGCCTGCCTGACGGCAACCCTCTGCGACTCCGGAGACGATAGCCTCCACCTTGGCAGGCTCGTTGTGGCCCACCGCCACATAATCCAGGAAGAAGAGCGGCTCCGCCCCCTGCGCGAGAACATCATTGACGCACATCGCCACCGCATCGATACCGACCGTATCATGCCTGTCCATCTCAAATGCAATCTTGAGTTTGGTGCCGACGCCATCTGTACCGCTGACGAGCACCGGCTCTTTGACATTGAGAGCCGAGAGATCGAACATACCGCCGAACGAGCCTATTCCACCCATGACCCCGGGACGGGAAGTGGACGCGACATGCGACTTGATCCTGCGGACGACTTCATACCCTGCTTCGAGGTTTACGCCCGCCTTGGTATAATCTACTGCCATATATGAGTAAATGTTTTAGAATTTTCCATCTTTATTGGCCTCTTCCACATTCTGGAACAGAGGTGTAGGGTATTTGCCCAGGAAGCATGCGAGACAAAAGCCCTCGCGTCCCCCGGCCTTGCGCAACGCCTCCGGAGAAAGGAACGCGAGCGAATCCACGCCCAATAGTTCAGTCACTTCCTCGAGGCTCTTGTGTGCACAGAGCAGCTCATCGTATGTGGACATATCCACGCCATAAAAGCAAGGGCTCGTGATAGGAGGGCTGGCAATACGCAGGTGCACCTCCTTTGCGCCAGCCTCCTTGAGCATACGCACTATGCGGCGCGATGTCGTCCCCCTGACTATAGAGTCGTCGATGAGGGCCACCCTCTTGCCGCTGACAATCGAGCGCACCGCACTCAGTTTCAGCCGTACACCTTTCTCCCTCATCTCCTGTGAGGGTTGGATGAATGTCCTCGCCACATATTTGCTCTTGACCAGTCCCATTTCATAAGGAATGCCGCTCGCTTCCGAATAGCCCAGAGCCGCACTCAGGCTCGAATCCGGCACACCTACGACTATATCCACATCCGCAGGAGCCTCTTCATAGAGCAGACGTCCGCTCGCCTTGCGGAACGAATGCACATTGCATCCCTCAATGTCACTGTCCGGACGCGAGAAATAGATATACTCCATGGCGCACATATTGTGCTCCCTCTTGTCCGAGAAGAATGTGGAGCGCAATCCGTGGTGATCTATCGTCACTATCTCACCAGGCTCGACATCCCTGATATAGGTCGCACCGATAATGTCGAATGCACATGTCTCGCTGCTGACGACATACCCGTCACCGAGTCTGCCTATCGCCAAAGGCCTCAAACCATATCTGTCACGGCAGGCATAGATACGCCTCTGCGTCATTATGACGAATGCGAATGCACCCTCGAGCTCTCCCAACGCATCCTGGATAGCGTAGATACGGGGCTGTGACTGACGCGAAATATCCTTTCTGATGAGATGCGCTATGACCTCACTGTCAGAAGATGACTGGAAAAGGCTTCCCCGACTCTCGAGAGAAAGCCTCAAGTCCCTATAATTGACGAGGTTACCATTGTGTGCCAAGGCAAAATCACCCGTATTGTGCCTGAACAGGAAAGGCTGTACATTCTCTATATTGTCCGCACCCGTAGTAGAATAGCGGACATGCCCGATAGCCATCGAGCCGGGCAGAGAAGCGAGTTTGTCTTCGTTGAATACATCATGTACAAGCCCCTGTCCCTTGACCCTCCGCAGTTCGCCTGTATCGGAGCAGGTCACTATGCCACAGCCCTCTTGCCCCCTGTGCTGGAGAGAATGCAAAGCATAGTAGGACATCGTCGCTGCATTCGGCACCCCATAGATGCCGAATACCCCACACTCCTCGTGGAGGGAGCGGTCTTCGCTATTCATCATTTCCATGTCTGAAATATCTGACGGCATTGTCGAACAGAGGCTGTTCCAAATTGTCTTCTATGTTTTTAAAGGTATTCTTTTCGTAACGCTCCGTATGGCCCATCTTGCCGAGAATGCGTCCGTCACGGCTGACTATACCCTCTATCGCATAACACGAACCGTTGGGATTGTAAGGGGAACGCATGGTAGGCTCTTCGGTGAGAGGGTCCACATATTGGAATGCCACCTGTCCGCAGGCAAACAGTTCACGGGCAAGATCTTCGCTCACGACAAACTTGCCCTCGCCATGGCTGACCGCAATTGTATGTGTATCTCCTATATTGAGCCCTGCAAGCCAAGGAGAATTGACAGACGCCACGCGTGTCGTCACCATCTGCGAGATATGTCTGTTTATATCATTTCTGAACAGAGTCGGGCTTTCCTTTGTCAGCATGCCGAGGCGTCCGTAAGGCAACAGACCGCTCTTGACGAGAGCCTGGAATCCGTTGCAGATACCGAGAATAAGTCCCTCCCTGTCTATCAGCCTGTGGATGGCGGCAGCCACCTTGGCATTGTTCAGGACATTGGCGATGAATTTACCGCTGCCGTCCGGTTCGTCTCCGGCAGAGAAACCGCCAGCGAGCATCAGGATATGGCATTCGTCTATGGACGCCGCCATTTCATCTATAGAATTCAGAATATCATTGCCATCCAGATTGCGGAATACGCCGAAACGGACCTCCGCACCTGCACTGCGCCATGCCTTAGCACTGTCGTAGTCACAATTGGTGCCGGGGAATACGGGGATATATACAAGAGGAGTCTCGACACACCGACCGTGATAACGGAGCTGTGCGCCCTTGGCCTTTACAGGCTTGACACCATCCATTCCCTTCGGCAGCAGCCTCTTGGAAGACGCTTCCGCGGTATCGGGATATATCTTGGAGAATTTGAGGCTTGCCGCCTCCACGAGCCTGTCGATCTTGATGCCGCTGCCGTTGATATGCAGTAGCCCGTCCTCTCCGTCCGTCACCTTGCCGAGCAGAATGACATCCTCTCCGGAGAGTTCGCATGTGCTCTCCACGACTATCGAACCATAGGACCAGTCGAACAGCTCTCCGGCAGGATAATTGACATCCACACCGAAACTGTTGCCGAATGACATCTTGCACAGAGCCTCTGCCACTCCGCCGAATCCGACGGCATAGGCGGATACTATATCTCCGGACTTGACATGCTCGCGGACATATTCCCAATTACGCTTGAGAGCGGCCGTGTCAGGCATGCGGCTCGGGAGCGGATTGTGCTTCACCATGTACAGGAGGTTGCCCTCCCATTTCAATTCGGGGCTGATCACTTCCGAAGCATTCACGGTAGTGATGCCGAAAGCGACGAGGGTCGGAGGGACATTGATGTGCTCGAATGTGCCGCTCATGGAGTCCTTGCCGCCGATGGAAGGCAGTCCCAACTCTTTCTGCATGCGTATGGAACCGAGCAGAGCGCTCAGCGGCTTGCCCCAGGAGCAGGGATCGGAGGTCATCCGCTCGAAATACTCCTGATACGAGAAACGCATGCGGTCATACGCCGCTCCTGATGCGACCACCTTGGCACAGGCATCGACAACAGAGTATGCGGCACCATGATACGGGCTCCAGTCGGAAAGATAAGGGTTGAATCCCCATGCCATCACACTCGCCGTGTCGGTGTAGCCGTCCGTTGGGAGTTTCTGCACGGAGACCTGTGTCTCGGTAGCCTGCAATGACCCTCCGAAAGGCATAAGTACAGTCGAGCGGCCGATTGTGGAGTCGAACATCTCTATGAGTCCTTTCTGGGACACGACATTGTCATCGGAGAGATTGGCGGCCATTTTGTCGGCAAGGCTCTCCCCGGGGACTTCGCGCTTGAAAGGATTCCTGTCTTCCACCGCACCGACCTTGGCACTGGCATGATGAGCGGCACCGGCGCTGTCTATGAATGCGCGGGAAAGGTCAGCTGCGAGAGTGCCGCCGTTGTACATCCTCATGCGGCCGCTGTCTGTCACATCAGCGACATGTGTCACCTCGACATTTTCCTCACGGCAATATTTCTCAAAGGATTCCCTGTCGGCAGCGGTGACCACGACGGCCATACGCTCCTGGGACTCGCTGATAGCCAGTTCTGTAGAGTTGAGTCCGCTGTATTTGACGGGTACGCGGTCCAGATATATGTCCAGTCCGTCGGCGAGTTCTCCGATGGCCACGCTCACACCGCCGGCACCGAAGTCATTGGATTTCTTGATGAGGCTCGTTACTTCCGGACGGCGGAACAGACGCTGGAGTTTGCGCTCCTCGGGAGCGTTTCCTTTCTGCACCTCACTGCCGCAGGTC
Organism: uncultured Muribaculaceae bacterium; assembly: GCA_964616865.1. GTDB lineage: Bacteria > Bacteroidota > Bacteroidia > Bacteroidales > UBA932 > Cryptobacteroides. The sequence continues at coordinate 52,363 of CAZTUQ010000006.1, read as the reverse complement.
TCAAGAGAGGCCTCGGTGTGCTCTTTGGATGAGCCGGTGGCGCCACCGATGCCGTCGCGGCCGGTCCGTCCTCCGAGGAGGAGGACGACGTCGCCCGGAGCGGGCGACTCACGGCGGACATGGTCCGCCTTGACGGCCCCGACGACCGCGCCTATCTCCATCCTCTTGGCCGTATAGCCCGGATGATATATCTCCCTCACATGTGTCGTCGCGAGGCCGATCTGGTTGCCATAACTGCTGTATCCCTGCGCCGCCTTGCGGCTGATCACCCTCTGAGGCAACTTGCCGGGCAGCGTATCTTTCACTTCCTTGTATATGTCCCCGGCTCCCGTTACGCGCATGGCCTGATAGACATAACTGCGCCCGGACAGAGGGTCACGTATAGCACCGCCCAGACAGGTGGCAGCCCCGCCAAACGGCTCTATCTCAGTAGGATGATTATGTGTCTCGTTCTTAAACTGCAGGAGCCATTTCTCCACCTGCCCGTCCACATCCACATCTACATATATACTGCAGGCATTGTTTTCCTCACTCACTTCGAGGTCATCCAGCAGACCGTTTGCGCGCAGCCAGCGGGCACCTATGGTAGCCATATCCATGAGGCAGATGCTCTTTTCCTCCCTGCCGAGGTCTCCACGCATCTTGAGGTACATCCTGTAAGTACCCTCGATGTCCTCGCTGATAAACGATTTCTCAAAATCCACGCTGTCGAGTTCTGTCGTGAATGTCGTATGCCGGCAGTGGTCACTCCAATAGGTGTCGAGGATGCGGAGCTCCGTCTCATACGGGTCGCGTCCCTCCTCCCGGAAATACTTGACCACCTCGCGCAGGTCGTCCGCGTTCATCGCCAGCCCCATCTTCTTGCAATAAGGGGCAAGTTCTTCGTCCGCGAGGGATGTCAATCCCTCCAGGACAGGCACGGGCTTTACCTCCGCACGCTCCATGTCGGACAGACGGGAAAGGTCCTTGGGACGGCTCTCCACAGGATTGATATAATAATGTCTGATTTTCTCAACAGCCTCGTCCGAAACGCCTCCGTCAAAGACGAGCAGTTTAGAGCTCCTGATGGAGACCTGCGCCGCAGGGTCTATCAGCCGGACACAGTCCTCTGCGGAAGCCGCCCTTTGGTCAAACTGCCCCGGAAGATACTCCACTGCTATATATTTACAGCCGGAGAGGTCGCATTCGTCCGTCACCATGTCGGTAACCACCTCGCCGAATACGCTGTAGCGGCAGTTCTCCAGCAACTCCGGAGTAAAGCCGAACAGATCATAGACATTTACGAGCCTCAGCTCCTTCAGGTCGAGGGAGAGATTCTCATTGAGTTCATCGCGCAGGCTGCGCGCCTCTACCCGGAAATCCGGATACTTCTCTACGAATATACGATGTGCCGACATGATTATATCTTGGTATCCAATACTTTCTGTGTCTGGGACTTGCGGAATTCCTCCAGCCTTGAATGCAGCCCTTTGTCCGCAAGGGCGAGTATCTCCACCGCCAGCAGCGCGGCATTCTTGGCACCGTTTATCGCCATGGTCGCCACCGGTATTCCGGCAGGCATCTGCACGATAGACAGGAGGCTGTCCATGCCACCGAGGGCCTTGGTCTGGATAGGGACGCCTATTACAGGCACCGTAGTCATGCCCGCAACGACACCCGCCACATGGGCGGCACCGCCCGCGCCTGCTATTATCACGCCTATCCCTCTGTCCCTTGCGGACTTGGCATATTCGCACATAAGATCCGGAGTACGGTGTGCGCTGATGACGCGCTTTTCATATTCGACCCCGAACTGTTCCAATGTCTCCAGCGCCGGAGACATGACCTCCAGATCGCTTGCTGACCCCATGACAACTGCTACACGCATAAGATACTGTATGATGAAACACTAAATTACAACGCATTACGGATGCGCCTGCCGCCGCAGACGGGCTCGTATACAAAGCACAACAGCGCCCAAGGTCACCCTCAGACGCTGTGTATATCAGTTACAATGTATATAGTCCCGATTGCATGCACAAATGTACGGCGATTAAGTTTTTTTTGCAATAGAGAGGAAAGGTTGTATCTTTAGAAATCGAATTTTATCTCAATGAAGAAGGTTGATGTAGTGCTCGGGCTCCAGTGGGGCGACGAGGGTAAAGGTAAGGTTGTCGATGTCCTGACACCGGATTACAAAGTTATAGCAAGATTCCAGGGCGGACCCAACGCCGGCCATTCGCTGGTCTTTGACGGCGAAGGCTTTGTACTGCATACAGTTCCGTCGGGCATATTCCGTCCAGATTCTGTCAATATCATAGGCAACGGAGTGGTCATCGACCCCGTCATCCTAATGGACGAGATTGACAGCATCGAGTCCAAGGGAGGAGACATTTCCGGCAAACTCCTCATTGCCAAGAGGGCTCAGCTCATTCTCCCGACACACCGCATGCTCGACGCAGCCAGCGAGGCTGCCAAGGGCAAGGAAAAAATCGGTTCGACCCTCAAGGGCATCGGCCCTACATACATGGACAAGACAGGGCGCAACGGACTCCGCGTCGGAGACATCCTCTCCCCCGAATTCAAGTCCCGTTACGAGGCGCTCAAGCAGAAGCACTTCGGTCTCCTCAAGCAATACGAAGGATTCACATTCGACATCAGCGAATACGAGCAGAAATGGTTCGACGCTGTCGACAGGCTCAAGAAATTCGAGTTCATCGACAGCGAACTCACCGTCAACAGATACATTGACGAAGACATCGCCATTCTCGCCGAAGGCGCACAGGGCTCAATGCTGGATGTCGATTTCGGCACCTATCCTTTCGTGACATCCTCCAACACTATGGCTGCAGGCGTCTGCACCGGACTCGGTGTCGCCCCCAACAAGGTCGGCAAGGTCATGGGCATATTTAAGGCCTACTGCACACGCGTCGGCTCCGGTCCCTTCCCCACAGAGCTTTTTGACGAGACAGGAGAGCGTCTGCGCAGCATCGGACACGAATTCGGTGCGACTACAGGCCGCCCGCGCCGCTGCGGCTGGCTCGACCTCGTGGCACTCAAGTACGCTGTGATGATGAGCGGAGTCAGCGAACTCATCATGATGAAATCGGATGTCATGAACGATTTCGAGACCGTCAAGATATGCACAGCCTACAAGGTCGGCGGCAAGACAGTCGACTACTTCCCGTTCGAGGCAGGAGATGAGGTCGAACCCGTATACACCGAATTCAAGGGCTGGAACAGCGACATCTGCGGAGTACGCCGCTACGAGGACTTCCCCGAGGAGTTTAAGGAGTATGTAAAATACATCGAGACCGAAACAGGATGTCCGATAAAGATCATCTCCGTCGGTCCCGACCGTAAAGAAATAGTAATCCGCTGACGGATTACTCGATTCCTACCCGTTTGTAGATATAGTCTACATTCTTGAAATAGTACTCGAGGGTGAAACAGCTCTCGAGTTCTTCTTTTGTGACCAGCCCCATGACCTTGTCGCTGGCGGAGAGCAGTGTCTGATAATCAAGCCCCTCCGTCCATGCCTTCATGGCTATGGGCTGCACCGTATCGTACGCCTCCTCTCTCGACAAGCCCTTGCCTATGAGCGCATTCATCACCCTCTGGGCGAATATTACGCCACGGGTGCGCCATATATTGGCAAGCATGGTCTCGGGATACACGACCAGATTTTTGAGTATGCCGCAGAAGCGGTTCAGCATATAGTCCAGCAACTCCGTAGCATCTGGCAATATGATACGCTCCGTAGCGGAATGCGAGATGTCCCTCTCATGCCACAACGCGACATTCTCATTGAATGTCACCATATATCCGCGCATTACACGGGCACAGCCGCAGATATTCTCCGAAGAGATCGGATTGCGCTTGTGGGGCATGGCGGAAGAGCCTTTCTGGCCTTTGGCGAATGCCTCTTCCACTTCCCTTACCTCGGTGCGCTGGAGATTGCGGATTTCGAAAGCCATCTGTTCCAATGTTGAGGCTATCAGCGAGAGTGCAGACATATAGAACGCATGCCTGTCGCGCTGGAGCACCTGGGTGGAAATATCCGCGCTGGCAATGCCGAGATGTTCGCACACATAGTCCTGGATAAACGGCGGAATGTTGGCAAAATTGCCGACCGCTCCGCTCATCTTGCCTGCCTCGACATAAGAGGCTGCGTATTTGAAGCGTTCGATATTGCGCTTCATCTCCTCATACCACAACGCCCATTTGAGTCCGAACGAAGTGATGTCGGCATGTATGCCATGTGTCCTGCCTATGCATGGTGTCTGCTTGAACTCTATGGCACGGAGCCTTATCACCTCTGCGATTTCCTCAAGGTCCTTGAGCAGAATGGCATTGGCCTGCTTGATAAGATAGCCGTTGGCCGTATCGACGACATCCGTAGATGTCAGTCCGTAATGAACCCACTTGCGCTCCTCGCCGAGACTTTCGCTGACAGCGCGTGTGAACGCCACCACATCATGACGGGTCTGCTGCTCTATTTCCTTGATGCGGTCTACGGAGAATGTCGCATTTTCCTCTATCTTCCTGACATCCTCCGCAGGTATCACACCGAGTTCGCTCCATGCCTCGCATGCAAGCTCCTCGACCTTGAGATACGCGTTGAACTTGTTTTCTTCTGTCCAGATGTCGCGCATCACCTTGCGCGAATACCTCTCTATCATAAACTGCGGTTTTTCTCGATAAATGACAATATGTTACTCTCTATGCGCGCAGGTACGTCAGCCGCCTCTGCCTTGACGAAAGGCTCGCCGGTGACATGCTCGAACAGTTCCACATAACGGTCTGTAATATTGCTTACTACCTCCGGGGTCATCTCGGGGACCTGCTGCCCCTCCAGTCCCTGGAATCCGCCAGCCATCAGCCACTCGCGGACAAATTCCTTGGAGAGCTGGCGCTGACGCTCGCCGCCGGCAAGGCGTTCTTCATACCCTTCCGCATAGAAATAACGCGAAGAATCAGGGGTATGTATCTCATCCATCAGCATTATCTGACCGTCGCGCTTGCCGAATTCGTATTTGGTATCGACCAATATCAGCCCCCTGCCGGCGGCAATCTCGCAGCCACGCTTGTAGAGAGCCCTCGTGTACGCCTCCAGTCTCTCATAGTCCTCGCGTCCCACGATGCCGCGCGCGATGATTTCCTCCCTGCTTATATCCTCGTCGTGTCCCTCATCAGCCTTGGTGGTCGGTGTGATTATCGGCTCGGGGAAACGCTGGTTCTCCACCATTCCCTCGGGCAGAGGCACTCCGCAGAGCGTCCTCTTGCCGGCCTTGTACTCGCGCCATGCGTGCCCGGTGAGGTATCCGCGAATGACCATCTCGACCTTGAACGGCTCGCAACGCCAGCCTATAGTCGCCATCGGATCCACTTCCGCCAGTTTCCAGTTGGGGATAATATCAGATGTAGCGTCCAGGAACTTAGCCGCTATCTGATTGAGCACCTGCCCCTTGTAGGGAATGCCCTCAGGAAGCACGACATCAAATGCCGAAATGCGGTCGGTTGCCACCATCACGAGCAGGTCCTCGCCGATGCTGTACACATCCCGTACCTTGCCGGTGTACTTGGACACCTGCCCGGGAAAATGAAAATCAGTAGAAGTAATCGCTGTCATATATAAGAAGCTGTTTGAAATGTCACACGCAGACGCAAAAATACTTCTTTTTCCCTGCAATCGGAACACCGCACTGCACAAATGCGGCTCCGCCACGGACAATATCCGAGAAGGCCTCTGTCAGGGCCTGCGTATCATAAACACTACCGCGGCATCAGTCATTCAGCAGATGCCGAAATTGCAGACGCAAATATACGGGATAATAGATTAACTTTGTCCCTCAAGATTTAATCCCGGATATGAAGACCTGGCATTTGACAGCAATCGCGCTTCTGCCCATACTGGCGGCATGCGCATCACAGCCCTCAGGGGCAGACTACATCTTGGACAGGACATTGGAAGTAGAAGGACGCCAGGGCGTAGCCACAGACGGCCACCACTACTATGTGTCCGGCTCGACCGCATTATATAGATATGGTATGGACGGACGCCTCGAAGCCTCGGATACGCATCCTTTCGATGCGCTCACGCTGGAATGCAACCACATCGGGGACATAGATATATGGAACGGCGAGATATATGCCGGTTGCGAGTGGTTCATGGACGGCGAAGGACACAACATACAGATAGCCGTATATGACGCATCGACCCTGCAGTACAAATACTCCATTCCCTGGGAGCCCGCTTCCGGCCAGGTAGAATGCTGCGGACTGGCCGTAGACACTGTCAACAACGAGGTCTGGATGGCAGACTGGGTGGACGGCAGCCGCCTATACTGTTATGACATCGCCACAAAGAGGTTTTCACGCTCGCTCGAACTCAGACTGGACGGACAGGACGGCAACTTCCCCACACTGCAGCAGGGCATTGCATTCCTCAACGGGAATATACTGATTTCGTGCGATGACGGAGATGCCGACAAGGGCGAGGCAGACCACCTGTACCTCGCTGACCCGGAGACGGGAAAGACGACGCTGTTCCGCACCATGGACGATTTCAGGCTCACCGGAGAGATTGAAGGCCTGACCGTCAATCCATTGAACGGAGAACTGTCCGTGCTCTCCAACAGGGGTGCACGCATAATTCTCGGCATGCCAAGGGGATATTACCCGGGATATGACCGGGAAATCCACGAAATCTACATCTATCGGCGCGCAAAATCATGACTATAGAAAAACATCCGTTCTCCCCGTTCCTCCCGACCCGGGCCAAAGTACTGATGCTGGGCACTTTCCCTCCCAAGTCCACACGCTGGACCATGGATTTCTATTACCCTAATTTCATCAACGACATGTGGCGGATTGTGGGCCTGGTATTCTGCAACGACAAAGACAGATTCGTCCGCGGACGCAACTTCGACCAGGAAGCCATAATGTCATTCTGCGCAGAAAAAGGCATCGCCCTATATGACACGGCATCCGAAATACGGCGGCTCAAGGACAACGCGTCGGACAAGTTCCTCGACATAGTGACGCCCACCGATACCGCCCAACTGCTCAGACAGTTGCCTGAATGCCGGGCCATAGCAGCCACCGGTGCCAAGGCTGCCGAAGTCCTATGTGAGACATTCGCCTGCCACCTGCCCAAAATGGGAGAATACTCCGTATTCACATTCGAAAAAAGGGAGCTCCGTCTGTACAGGCTCCCCTCTTCGTCACGAGCCTATCCGCTCGCATTGGAAAAGAAAGCGGCATATTACAGCCGCATGTTCAGCGAATTTATACTCTGATCTTAGCAATAATCTTGCGGATCTCCCCCTCGCCTATCGCCGGCGCGTGCGCATCCTCGGGGAAGCACACCACGATGTCGCCTGGATTCAGGTCTACATAGCAGGTCGGCTTGTCAGTGTACATGGCACAGTCGCTCTTGGGGTCGTATTCCTTGGAGGGATGTTCGAGTTTCCCGGTATCTTTCCAGCCGATTGTCTCATGTCCGGACAGCACCATGTGTACATCAATGTACTCTTTGTGTATCTCCAGCTGCTGCTCTTCCGCAGTGAGAGTCTTGATATTGACATTGTTCACAAACAGTTCGTCACCGTCCAGTTCAATCCTGCCGAGTTCCTCATTCAGCAGATCATGACTGCTGATGAACTCTATCAGCCGGGAAAACTTGGGATGAAGGCCGGCATATCTGCCGAATCCTGACAAATCAGTTACTATCATATCTCTAAAAAATTATCGTGTAATAAATTAAATACCGAGCCACACAAGCCAGCCGGCAAAATACATGACCGCAAGTGCTATGACGATGACTGCAAGCAACACCAATGCTATCTTGAGACCGCAATGCTTTTTCTTGGGAGCGTACGGGTCGGGCAGCACCACGATGGGGAACTTGGCAAGGGTGGTCAGTGTCGCCCCGAATGTGGCATTGACAAGAGCCGTGGCATTCATCGCCCAGCCGTTGTTGTTGAGTACAGGAGAGATGTTGCGCCGGCGTATCTTCTGCCACGCGAGGAACATGGAAGGTCCGGAGACAACCACCACCAATATCAGCAGGACGAGCAGGATATTGTACCACGGTGTCACCAGTTTGGCGAGCGCCGCAGTCAGATAGCCTACCGCCATGCCTATGGCTGCGAATATACCGGCAAACTTGGCGATGTCGAAAGCCGGTTTGGAATCTGCCGGCTTGGCTGCTTCCGCCTTGGACACATCCGTAGGCAGGGAGACATTGGAGACCTTGTCGGTCAGAGCCGCATCCACCTTGGCACTGCGCTCGTTAGCACTCTTGGTGATACGGTCGCTGACAGTACGCGCCAGTTTGTGATATGGCGACCAGAACGCCTGCCTTATGCTGATAGGATTGTCTATAATCTTGGTCACCACGGCATCCCAGTCGAGCCCACGACGGTCATAGAACACGCAGTTCTTGCCGACTCTGATGTCATTGACATCGCCGTCCGTTATAATGGCGGCTATCTTCATGGTCGCTCCGCAAACACGCGAGGTGCAGTCGCAATACACCACATACATTCCGGACAGGGCAGCTATCGAGCCCTTGCTGTCATTGTCAGTGACCTTGATGCACAACTGGCAGCATCTCTGGTCTATGTACAGGTCACCTGCCTGGAAGACAGCCTTTGTCTCCGGATTATAGAAGTCTGCGAATGTCACGAAGTTACGCACGAAACTGCCAAACCAGCGCACATAATGGAGGAGTTTGCATACATTCTCCACGCCTTTGACCTCCTCCTCCAGAGCCTTGTCCTGGGCAATGAGCGAGTCAATATCCGCCTTGCGGTTCTCCGCGAGGACAGCCCTGACTGCAGCCTCGCCCAAAGGCTCGACCTGCGCACCTGCCTTGGCGGCGAGCCAGGCAGCATAGGGCGCTATCGCTGACTTGATTGCATTCCATTCTTTTTCATTCATGGAGACGGCATCTTCGCCGAGCACCGAGGCTTTCAACGCCTCGACGGCATCTTTCCATGCCGGATTGACCGCACCGAGAGGCAGGACACCATCAGTATTGACACGGGCGAGCGGATAATCGGCGATTTCCTTGCCGGCTTCTGCGAGGTTGCCGGCACTGATGGCGGCAATGCGGTCTACATTGACATCCAGAGCCGCTACGGCCGCATTGTCAAACGCCGCGAGACGGCAACGGACGAAGAAGTCCTCCACCTTGTCCCTGACAGCGCAGACTGCAGAATATGCTGCCGGCGTGGCATCCCCATACGGAAATACTTTCGCCTTGTCAGCCTCGGCCGCATCAAGCCATGCGGCATAATCCGCACACGCCTTATAGAATGCGTCCGCCTGCTCCTGATTGATACCGTCCTCTCCGCTGCGGTCAAGTGTCTTGCCTATGCAATCCATCACCTTGGATATAGTATCCTTGAGGGCAGCATCATCTGTGGAGCAGGGAGTCACTACCGCGTCACCGTTGAAACGGGTGCCTTTGAATATCGCGACCGAGTCAGCCAAGTCCACGAGGGATATGCAGGCGTCTTCACCGCGACCGAGATTCTTCAGTATATTGACAGCGCTGCCGTAGAGTTTCTCACCCTCTTCGCTGCCACGGTCGATAGCTGCAAGAGGCATGGAATCAGGTGCTTCCACCAATATGTCTTTCTGCGCAAGCACTTTGCCGAGCCATGACGAAGCAGCCTTGACTTCGCCTACGCGTATCCTGCCGTCGTGGTCCGAATCAAGCAGTCTGAGAGTCTCCGTATCGAACTCCAGACCGTCTACGGGACAGCTGAGCACCGTCCACATCTTCTGGTCCAGCTGGTCGAGGCTGGTCATATCCTCGCCGGTCTCGATATTGACGCGTGTCACGCCGCCGACCTTACTGAATTTCCAATTGTGTTTATTTCCCATAACAAAAAACAGTCATTCTGATTAAAGTATACAATATAGTGATTTTCTCTTATCTTTGCGCCCACAAAAGCGGCTCTTATATGGATTTCGTTACAGTTTTTGATTTCATAGGCACATTTGCATTCGCCATAAGCGGCACGAGACTGGCCGCACGCAAACATTTCGACCTGTTCGGAGCTTATGTGGTAGGATTCGTGACCGCAGTGGGAGGAGGTACCATCAGGGACCTGGCCCTTGACATGACGCCGTTCTGGATGGAGCACATATCATATCTGCTCATCACGGCCCTCGCGCTCATAGTGACCATCGTATTCAGAAAATGGATTGTCAGACTCAACTATACATTCTTCATTTTCGATGCCATAGGGCTCGGCCTGTTCACGGTGGTCGGTATAAGCAAGACTCTCGGTGCAGGCTTCCCGATGTGGGTCGCAGCGATTATGGGCTGCATCACCGGAGCGGCAGGAGGTATGCTGCGCGACATATTCATCAATGAGATCCCGCTCATATTCCGCAAAGACATCTACGCGATGGCGTGTTTCGGCGGAGCCGTCATATATTGGATATGCCTGAAGGCCGGTCTGGGCACAATAACAACGCAGACCATCGCTGCAGTATCTGTGATACTCATACGAGTGGTCTGCGTCCATAAGAAAATGAGCCTGCCGTCCCTCACCCCTATTCCGGGAGAAGAAGCAGAATAGCTCCTGCCATCAGAAGAGGAAAGCCACCGAGACAGAAATTCCGTTGCATTTGGTGCTGCCGACAGCTTTGGAGACTCCCTCAAGCGTAATGTTGTCATTTACCTTGCCGTCATAGCCATAGACATTGCCGAGATCCCAGAAATATCTGGCGGACACCTGGATATGCTTGAGCACTTCCGCTCCTACACCCAGGCCGATTCCGTACTCCAGCCTGTTCTTGACATTATCCCATCCCTTGCTGCTGCCTTTCACGGCCGCAACCTTGTAGGATGTCTCATTAGAGACAGCATATCCGATATAAGGCTCGGCAAATCCATAGATGCGTGCAAGTCCCAGCATAGAATTTCCGACCTGTACCTGCACGGGGAGCTCAAGGAATCCTGTCTTCATATCGACCGACGCGTCGACGAGACCTGTACCGCTGATATCCTCTATCGAAGAGCCCTTCATATTGTAGATAAGGGCAGGCTGGATAGCCACCAGTCCGAGATCCAGTTTGTAGGCAAGTCCGATGTGGTACTGGTTGATGCTCTTGGCGTCACCCACAGCCGATTTGATGTTTGTATGCGAGGACGTAAGGCCGGCGATGACACCGACCTGTGCATTCGCGCTGAAAGCAAGCGACATGGCTGCAATGGCCACAAGAATTTTTTTCATATCAAAAAAATAAGTTGAAATGTTTCCGCAAATATAAGCGATTTTTTCAATTCCGCTAAAAACCCGCTTAAAGGGCCCTATAGTGCAGCAGGAGGGCATTTCCGGGCTCGGCAATCTTGAGAGTATAGCCTGCAGCCAGCTCGGCGCCGGACACAGTCACAGGCTCGACATCACCGTCGGCATACTTTTCAGTTATGGCATACTTGCGCTCCGGCTCCAGGCCACGCAGTTTTACGGCAAGACTGTCATCCCCACACTCCGGACGGCGGAATGCGACCACATAGCCGGTACCGTCCGACGGACGGTTGAGCTGATATGCCAGGAATATGTCCGCGCCCGTCACATCGCCATAGCCCGACAGAGGATAGAAATCCTCCAGATAATAAGGCGCCGCTTCCCTGCATACCCCAATAATCCGTTTCTGTTCGGGAATAGAGACATCGTTGGTGACCACTCCCCATGTAAACACGCATCCTGCCCCGAGAGAGGACACCACCCCGTATTTGCTTTGATGTATGATATTGGTGCAATGTACGGGCAGCCACTGGCTTATATGATAGGTATGGCACTGGTTGGCATCAGCCTTGCCGGAATAATCCTCCCTCCACATCGGTATGGCACGCCTGGTCATCTCTATGTCCAGACGGCGGCCACCGCCGGCGCAATTGTCTATCATCAGATGAGGCAGTTGCTCGTGCAGATAATCCAGATACTTATACAATCCGTTGATATACTTCACTTCACAGACACCGGCACGCCCAGGCTCATCATTATTGAGCCAGAATTTCTCGGGATAGATATTGAAATCCTGCCTGTAACAGTCCACCTTGGCGTCCGTGAGATACTGCACCATGCTTTCGCATACGAATTTTAGCGCAGCCGGATCACCGAGATTGACTATGAATGCGCTGTCCACCTGATAGTCCAACGGCACGACAGGCTCGCCCGACTCCGCCAGCATGAACTCCGGGTGCTCATGGGCCCAGTCCGAATCGACATTGGCACGCTCCGGCTCAAACCACAGCATGAATTTGCACCCGGCCTCATGTACGGCGTCCGCCACAGGAGCCAGTCCGTCAGGAAATCTCTCCGGATCGGGGGTCCAATTGCCGACAGCATTGTGCCACCAATAGCCATTGTCCCAGTCCCGGGCACGGGAATACCAGCCCGCGTCCAACCAATAACCGTCCACCAAAGTCCCGAACATCTTCTGACGCCTGACCACAGCCACTGCATAATCGTCTGTCATACAGACATATTCATCACATGGCCTCGGATCTCCGGTATTGCTGAAATTATTGAACATGGGCACCTTGAGCGGCTCGCCGTTGGTTTCCGGATGATAATGCGCCATCACCAGACGACGGAACACATTCTGACCGTCCATTCGGTCCTCTCCTTGCCAGGGCAGCAGCACCACGGATGGCATACGCAACTCTTCGCCGGGACGCAGATACGCATCAAATGTCTTGAGGCCAGCCTGCACCCTCATCCTATCCTCCGCCGGACGGCCTACAGAGGCCAGCCACTCTCCTGTCCAGCCTATCGCATAGACCATGCCTCCGGTAGGCGTCAATACATTGAAATACGGCATTTTATGACTCGATGAACGTCCCTCGCGCGGATACATCATCACTGTATCGCCGACCTCAAACAATGTCGTCTCGGGATGGAAGTCACCGGGACCGAACTGCGCACCGTCCGCATGGAACAGCGTCCAGTCCCCCTCCCGGGAATCCGAAGTCTGATACAGGTCAATCGAATGGAAATCCGACACTCTCCTCGTATCCCTACGGGAATTGTTGCGCAGGATCACGACCCATTCCATGGCATCGAAATCCTCGAAACTCTTTACCCGGCACTCCACCTGGAAACCGCCACGGTCCTCCCAGATATACGCACGCTGCCTCTCCCCTGCTCCGGCAGGCATCTCCGAAGACCAGAAACGCCAGGTCGGGAGCAGAGTCGCGGACTCCCTGCCTCCATAGCGGAATGAGAACGGTGGCACCTTGCCTTCGGCGAAATGTTCCGTAATCCATTCTTTACAAGACTTGCCGTCAGGAGACATCTCCATATACGACTGTGCCTGCACAGCCACGCAGGCTATACAGGCAACAAACAAAATCGCAACTATTTTCTTCATATATCTCTACTTCTTCACTTGCCGCGTCCCTTGCCGAACGCGAGAGCCACTCCAAGTTTTACTACAGAAGACATTGACTCTACAGGGACATACTGAGGCGTCACCCTGGACGGGATACCGTCTATGCCGGCAAAGACATTCAGGCAGGCGAGACGGAGATTGGCAGCCGCTCCATAGACAAATCCCTGGTTGGACATACCGCAAGTACCGGAAATGCCGAACACGCGTCCCAGTTCATAGGATGCTCCCACCCTGATATCCGAATACTTGTCAATGCTGTCACCCATGCGGAATGAACACAATGCCCCGACACCGAGCCCTCTGACAAATGGCACATCGTATTTCGCTCCGAGATTGACCATGGTAGGCAACATGGACACCTCGCTCCTGTCCTCCTTGCCGGACTTGAAACTGAACATCTCCTCAAGCGTGTCGCCTGCATTGTCAGAGTCTCCTATGACAAAAGAGTTGGAGGCCGCAAGCACAGCATTGTTATTGTTGTTCCAATAAACGGCTCCAAGGTCATTGACCGACGCGCTGAGCTGTAGTGCTCCGTCAAGCAGGTCATAAGTGATACCGAGATCCACGGCAGCTCCGTAACCGGACAGCGAGAACCCGTCTGTAGGAATGTCCTCGAAATCAATATTGCCGTCAGTATCAGTGCCGAACTTGACCGGGAGAGAAGCCCTTAGTTCACCGTTGCCCCTGACATTTATGACATCCCCGTCTATGACCGCAGACAGTTCGGATACATTCATATCTGCCGCCGCCAGGCCTACGAGACCCTTGACAGTACCTCCGATGGTCAGTGCACTATTCACCTTGCGGGAATAGTTGAAGAATATCTCGGCATAGCTCCGCATTCCCAGTCTAAGGTCGTTGATGACATAACTGTCACCGTCACCGCCGCTTTTCAGCATTTCAAAGAGCGACTTGGGCACCTCCAGACCGATATGCGTACGCATATTCACTCCATAGGACTTGAACGCCTTGCCGCTGGAGGAATACTTTCCAGCGCTCAATATACTGTAATTCAAATCGCTCATGACCCTGTTACAGTCTTCCAGGCCGCCAAGAAACTTATCCGCAGGGACATTCTTGTTGAGACCGGTCACCAGGCCGTCTCCATACGGGAAGAGGAAAGACGAAACGCCCACATTGGAGTCAATTCCGATATTGGCGTCCATGCTATAATAGGACGAGACTCCCGAAGGCCTCAACGCCGGATTGATGCGCGTGCCATAGAGGGAGTTGTCGAGAAAGAAACCAGCTTTCAGATCCTGGGCATTAACCGCCGCTGCGCCCAAAGACAGGGCTGCAGCCAATACAATAAGCTTTTTCATAAGGTCATCAGAATGAGAAGTCGAAACCGGAAACGACAGTTATTTTCTTGATGGAAAGAGTGATACCCTGCTCGGATGTCACCTTTACGGGCGAATCGGCATTGTTCTTTGCCTTGCCGGTAATGACAATGCGCTTGATTTCGGATATCTTGCCCTCCGTCGTGACATTTATGCTCGCATCGGTAGTTACAGGTGCCGCCACAGTGCCGGCCTTTACCGCTGCAGGATCCACCTCCAACTGGGTACCGTTATCCGTCGTAGCCTTTATCTCCAGATCCAGAGGAATGCTGTTCCTGATACCGGCATCTATCGTAAACGACTTGGCAATCACATCGAGTTCGGACGAATCGAATCCCATTTCGTCCATGTCGAGGACATATTCGACCACTATCTCCTCACCGGCTGCCATTTCCTTGCCTCCCGGAGGAATATTCAGAAAATCAGAGGCGGCGCATTCATTAAGTGTCTGATTGACAGGGATACAGATACCAGGAAACAAGGTTACATCCGTATCAATGGGCTTCTTGAGATCGTAGTCTTTGTCCACGCTACACGCACACAGGCCTGCCGCCACAATTGACAGGCATGCCATGTGAATGGTCTTGTAAAGTTCCATAACAATATCAGTTGGTTAGTCAATAATTCATTGTTCTGTACCGATATGCTCCGAGACAAAGCGCGCCATGCCCTCCGTAGCCTTTTCCCGGATATGCACCACCCTCGGATCCGCAGCGATATTTATATCTGCAGGATCTATCACATAGATACGGGCATGAGAGGGAGCATACCGATAGAGGCCCGCAGCCGGATACACCTGCAAAGAAGTGCCTACAATCAACAGTATGTCAGCACTTCCCACAATATCCATCGCCATATTGATCTTGGGGACTGCCTCTCCGAAAAACACGATATGGGGACGCAACTGCTGTCCGTTCGGAGCCAGATCTCCAATGTTCACCTCTGAATAGCCTACATCTATGACCTCCGCCTCCGAAGCATCAATATCATATTGCCCATGCTCCGGCCGTACTTTTGTCCCCTCACCATGCAGGTGTACGACATGCGTGGAGCCTGCCCGCTCATGCAGATTGTCCACATTCTGGGTAATCACAGTCACATCGGCCATTTTCTCAAGCTCCGCAATCGCACGATGTGCGGCATTCGGCATTACAGACGCGAGTTGGCGGCGTTCCATATTGTAGAAATCCAGGACCAGACGCGGATTGCGCTTCCATCCGTCCACCGACGCAACCTCCATAGGATCATAATTGTCCCATAATCCGCCATTGTCCCTATAAGTGGAAAGACCGCTCTCCGCACTGACACCTGCTCCGGTCAAGACAACTATCTTAGCCCTATTGCAACTCATAAGCGCAATATAGGAATTTTCCCTCAAAGATGTTCTGGTAGAATGGACACAAATGACTCAAAACCAAGAATTGAGGATACAAAAAAGGGAGCGACATGCTCCCCTGTGAATCTGTCGGGATGATCCGACTCGAACGGACGACCCCCACGTCCCGAACGTGGTGCGCTAGCCAACTGCGCTACATCCCGAAAAACAAGGTCGCAAACCTGCGACCTTGTAGACTTTATGCGAGTTTATTGATGTAAACCTGCAGACCGCTCTTGAGGTTCGAGGCCTTGTTCTTGTGGATAAGACCGATTTTCGCGAGCTTGTCGATCATGGAGTAAACCTTGGGTGCCTGCTGCTCGGCGGAAGCCTTGTCACTGGTATTCCTCAGAGTCCTGATCGCGTTGCGTGTCGTCTTCGCATAATACCTGTTATGCAATCTGTGCCTCTCGCTCTGGCGGATGCACTTCTCAGCTGATGCGTTGTTTGCCATTATTGTACGTTTTATATTTCGTAGTGGGTAGGAGAGTCGAACTCCTATTGCGAGAATGAAAATCTCGAGTACTAACCGTTATACGAACCCACCAAAATAGGACTGCAAATATAGCAATATATTTTGTCAAGAACAAATATTATTTTTCATCATTGCTTTCTGCAGGAGCATTCCATTCAAAAGAATAGAGTATAGACTCCACCTGACGCAGGTACTGACGCTTGTCATATTTAGGCGCATACACAAACGACTCGAGCACTATAATACTCTCTCCGTCAGGACTATAGAACGAATGTGAGACAAAGGGGCCGCCCATGAAATCGTTGTGCACCTCCCAGAATCCGCGCACTTGCGCAAATTCGCGTCCCTTGTAGCGCACGAATTCTTCTGTCGGAAGAATGAACTCAGCCGTAGTCATGTAGGTATTTTCAAACATTCCGGGGACCTGCTCCTGCAATATCGCATTGCGGTTGGCAATGATGTTGTCAAGTTCAAAATCCGAGGCGTTCCCCTTGGCCGGATAACTATATACGAATATGCCCTGGTTTACAAACTGTTTCTCATTGGCTATCCACACAAAATCAGGCGTGGCTTTCTTGAGGCTGTATCCCACGGGGAAGCATGGAGAACCGCCGAACCTCTCACGGACAACGGGTGCAAGGGATTTTTCCTCATATTGATGCGAGTTCGCTATGACCCTGTCTCTCTCCGCCTGCTCGACAGTGCCCAATATGATGGCGGAATTCTCCTTGAATATCTCAAGAGCACGCTCGTCCGTCGGAGCAGAGAGTTGTATCACGCACTGCGGACGGGACCAGACATCGGTACGCCATTTCATGCCTTCGCCCGCACCTTGCGGATCCACATCAAACATGATTATGTTGCGATGAACCTGGAAGATATTGGTAAAATTGGAGGGCGTGACATTCACTAACGAATACAATGGCTCGCGTTGTGCCAGATACGGGCAGTCCGCAGCCAGCAGCTCCCTCACCGCTACACCGAGAGCTCCCTCCCATGAGGGTTTTTCCATGACTATGATGACTTCCCCGGCCTTACCGCTGACCGCAGGCAGCATAGGCTTGCGCGGCTGTCCGCAGGAGTACAGTGCCACCACCGCAAGAATCATTAACAAAAACCTTTTCATATCTATAATATTATATGTATATCACTTTATCAGACGGCCTATATCATTGCCGAATGCAAGGAACATCAAGGCCAGCAGCAGGAACAGGCCTATCATCTGCATGACGGCCAGGAACGAGTCGCTCGGTTTGCGCCCGGTCAGCATCTCATACAGGGTGAACATTATATGGCCTCCGTCCAGACCCGGTATAGGGATGAGGTTCATCACACCGAGCATGACGCTCAACAACGCAAGCAGATACATAAACTGTCCCCAATTCCACTGTGACGGGAACACCTGCCCGATCGAGATAAAGCTACCCACGGATTTATATGCCCCCGTACTCGGTGTCGCCACCATCCTCAGGTCGCTCACATACCCGCGTATCTGCTCAAATGTGTATTTCACTCCCGCCGGAATGGCCTCCAGCAAATTATATTTTTCCGTAACGAGCTGAGGCATCTGCATATAGACGCCTATCCTGCCCGCCGTATCCACAGCAGCCTCCACCGAAAGGGTATCCGCTCCGCGAAGTGCGCCCACGCAGACAGAATGCCCGGCATGACCGGCCAGCAACGGACGCGAATCCTGCACATATTCCACAGGCTCGCCGGCAATGCTCACCACGCGGTCTCCCCTGACCAGTCCGCAACCGGCATTTGGAGACCCTGCAGGAATAGTATCGATCACAAAAGGGACTGCGAGATCAAACATGCCCTGGCTCTGCAACACATCCCCCATCATCGCCCTGTCTATATATATGTCAAGCGTATCGCCATCGCGGAGCACCGTGACCCTGCCGACATTCCTGCGGGCGAGGTCCGCCTGCAGCATGGAGAAATCACGCGGAATGTAATCGTCCATGCGGATGATGTGGTCCCCGGAACGAAATCCCATCTCGTGGGACAGTTCATTGACATAGATTTCCGCATTGTCATTGGAGAGATACGAACGCCCGTTCACCGCCATAAAGCCGGTAAAGATGATTATCGCACCGATAAAGTTAAACAGCACTCCGCCGAACATGACGAGAAGCCTCTGCCATGCCGGATGACTGCGGAACTCCCACGGCTGCGGCTCCCGTTTGAGCGAATCGAGGTCCATAGACTCGTCCACCATGCCGTTTATCTTGCAATAGCCGCCGAGAGGCAGCCAGCCTATACCGTATTCCGTCTGCCATTTTGCAGCAGCCGGGAAGAGTTTGACAAACCATGCAGAACGCGTGGAAAAGAGTTTGACTCCGCCGGCATCAAAAAACAGGAAGAATTTATCCACTCTGATGCCGAATATACGGGCGAATGTAAAATGTCCGAACTCATGCAGGACGATGAGCACAGACAAGGCAAGGACTACCTGGAATATTTTGAGCAGAACTACCATCATACCAGCGTGGAAGCGTATTCACGGACAGCCGCGTCCGTGGCAAAAATATCATCGATTGTAGGGTCCGCCACAAAATCAGCCATAGAAAGACTGCGCTCGACAACATCCGAAATTCCATAGAATCCGATATGTCCTCCGAGATAGGCGGCAACGGCGATTTCATTGGCCGCATTCAAGGCGCAGGGCGCGTTTCCTCCCTTGCGTATAGCCTCATAAGCCAATGACAGACAAGGGAAGCGCTCCAGATCAGGGCGCTCGAAAGTCAGTTTGCCTATTTCCGCAAAATCCAGACGGCGGCTCTCCAAGGGCAGCCTGTCCGGGAACGACAATGCAAATTGTATGGGCTCGCGCATATCCGGCACTGCAAGTTGCGCCAGGACCGCACCGTCGGCATATTCCACCATCGAATGAATGACCGACTCCGGGTGCACGACCACATTGATATCGGCAGGATCCACTCCGAACAGCCATTTGGCTTCTATCACCTCAAAGCCTTTATTCATCATGGTGGCGGAATCGATTGTAATCTTGGCACCCATGTTCCAATTGGGGTGGCGCAGCGCGCTCGCTGCATCCGCATTCGCTATTCTGTCTCTGTCCCAAGTGCGGAACGGGCCACCCGACGCGGTCAGGTGCAACTTTGACACCTCGTTACGCCCCGCCCCGAGCAGACACTGGAATATGGCGGAATGCTCCGAATCCACAGGGAGTATGCTCGCATGATGTTCGGCGGCAAGTCCCATTACAATCCTGCCGGCAGTGACGAGCGTCTCCTTGTTTGCGAGGGCGATGGTCTTGCCCGCCTCAATGGCGGCAATCACAGACCTGAGACCGCTGAAGCCTACCATAGAGGCTACAACAACATCCACATTGTCCGCTGCTGCGAGTTCGCATACCGAGGACATTCCCGTAAACACCTTGATGCCGTGGGGAGCCAGGGCTTCATTCACTTCCGCATATCTGGCACCGTTGCAGATCACTACGGCATTGGCATCGAATTCGATTGCCTGGCTTATGAGCATGTCGGCACTGTTATTGGCGGTCAGCAACTCCACCTGGAACAAATCCTTGTGCTGCCGTATCACATCCAAGGTCTGCCTGCCTATGGATCCCGTAGATCCGAGTATTGCTATCTTTTTCTTCATCAGAAACTTATATACAACGCCGGATTGAGTGCTTCTCCGGAATGCCACAATTCGAAATGCAGATGGTCTCCCGAATTGGAAAGACTCACATTGCCTCCAAGCAGGGCTATGGGGACACCGGCCCCTACCCTGTCTCCTACACTTTTGAGCAACTTCTGGTTGTGCCTATATATGGATATGATATCCTGGCCGTGCTGGACGGCTATGGTATACATGCCCTCATCGCTCCAGTCGGTAAAAATAACTGTTCCGTCCAGGACAGACACCACTACAGAGCCCGCCGGAGCCGTCACATCCACATACGGATGCAGTACAGGATCGTATGCGCGGGAGACCACGCCCTTGAGCGGCGTAAAGAAATGCAGTCCCTCGACAGGCAGGTTTTTGGGTGTACCGGACAAATCAAACTGTTCCTCTTCCGCAACTACAGCGCGCAAAAGAGAATCGCGCCCGGCAAGGGCACTGATTCCGGATGTGTCCATCGGAGAAGAAGGCTGTGTACGCATGACACTGTCTATCGCAAGAGGAGATTCCCCGTCCACAATACGCCGCAGGTTCTCGGCATAGATATTCCAACGGCTCATCAGGCTCTCGAGCGAGTCTATCTTAATGGCGTTCTGCACCGCCGTCGCCTTGGATGCCGCATTGGGATAGCCGGGAATAAGAGTCCTCAACGGAGTGAATGCTATCAGGCAATACACCACCGCAATCACGACCACAGCGGCTACAGAAACAGTCCACACAAGCACAGGTCTGGAAATCCTGCCGTCCAACAGTTTCTCCTCATCCGGTTCACGGATAAAGCTGAACCTGTACTGGAAACGGGGCTTATCTTCTTTTTTTTTGCTCACGGCTTTTCACTAAATTTGCATTCCGAATGGAAAGGTATATAGGTATTGACTACGGCAAAAAACGTACCGGGATAGCTGTCAGCGACCCGTTACGTATCTTCGCGTCTCCGCTGGAGACGGTAGCTACTGCAAATATAATAGATTATCTCAAAAAGTACGCGCAGTCTGAGACCGTCATAGGCTTTGTCATAGGCTACCCGGTCAATATGAACGGCAAGCCATCCGAAGCCGCCGCCGACATTGATACTTTCCTGCCGAGACTGAGGAAGGCATTCCCCGGAATCCCGGTGACTCTTGAGGACGAAAGGTTTACCTCTGTCCTCGCGCACAGGGCAATGATTGACGGTGGCATGAAATACAGCGACCGCCGCGACAAGAATTCGGTGGACCGCATATCGGCCGCCATTATTTTACAGAGTTTCCTCGACCGCCTGCAAAAGTGAGGAGGAGACGCAAACAAGCAATTATGACACAATCGATTTATCTCTATGGCTCGGAAGTATTGAGGGAGAAGGCCAAGGAAGCCGACCTCAATGACAAGGAAGGACTCGCACAACTCATTGCAGACCTCAAGGAAACACTCGCGGCATCGGACGGATGCGGTCTCGCCGCCCCTCAGATAGGCGTAAGTCTGCGCGTCGCCATAGTGGACGGAGACGTGATGTCAGACGTGTACCCCTATCTCAAAGGATTCCGCAGGACATTCATCAACCCCACGATAGTCTCCGAAAGCGATGAGAAATGCGAATACAACGAGGGTTGCCTCAGCGTCCCCGGCATCTATGCCGATGTTGTGCGTCCCAAGAGCATGACTGTCGAGTACTACAACGAGAATCTGGAGAAAGTCACCGAGACGCTTGACAACTTTGCATGCCGCATGTGCCAGCATGAGTTCTCACACCTCGACGGCATTCTGTTTACGGACCTTGTCAAGCCCATACGCAAGAAACTGATAGCCAAGAAACTCGACAGTATCGCCAAGGGCAAGATCCACCCCTCTTACAAGTCCAAGATCAAATAGTTCCGGCTATCCAGTCTCCGACTTCAGCTGTGGAACAGGCCTTGCCACCGGCCGCGAGATCTACAGTGACTACCCCCTTGTCTATCGACTCGGATACGGCACGGCGGATTGCGCGTCCCTCTTCCATCAGTCCGAACGCATATTCAAACATCATGGCAGCCGATAATATCGCCGCCACCGGATTGGCTATATTGAGCCCGGCAGCCTGGGGATAAGAGCCGTGTATAGGCTCGAACAATGCCGTGCTGTCCCCTACCGATGCGGATGCGAGCAGGCCCATGGAACCTGATATGCAGCTGGCTTCATCTGTGAGAATGTCTCCGAATGTGTTTTCCGTGACCATGACATCAAAGAACTTCGGATCCATGATCAGTTTCATCGCCGCATTGTCCACATACATATAGTCGGTAACCACATCCGGATACTGGGGCTCCAGTTCTTTGGCCACCTGCCGCCAGAGGCGTGATGACTCCAGGACATTGGCCTTGTCCACCACAGTAAGGTGACGGCGGCGGCGAGACGCGTAGCCGTAAGCGAGCCTGAGGATGCGTTCCACCTCATAACGATGATAAATATTGGTATCGTAGGCGGTATCGCCACCGTCCAGACGGCCTTTCTCTCCGAAATACATACCTCCGGTGAGTTCCCTCACACACAGGAAATCAGCGCCTTCGACCAATTCGCGTCTGAGAGGGCTCTTGTCCAGCAGACTGGAGAATGTCTCAACGGGACGGAGATTGGCATACAGGCCGAGACGCTTGCGCATTGCAAGCAGACCATGCTCGGGGCGTTCCTTGGCGAGAGGGTTGTTGTCATATTTGGGGTCGCCTACCGCTCCGAAAAGCACCGCATCGCTGGAGGAGCATATCTCAAAACTCTCCTCCGGGAATGCCGAACCGGTCGCATCAATGGCGCAGGCTCCCACAAGGGCATCCCTATACTCCACTTCATGACCGAATTTAGCCGCAACGGCATCCACGGCCTTGACGGCCTGAGCCACCACTTCCGGGCCGATGCCGTCTCCCGCAAGTCTCGCTATTCTGATTTTCATCGTCTTGTCTCCTCGTATGTCTGTATCTTGTCTATGCGCCCAAGCAGGAAATCGATGTCATCAAGGGCATTCATAAAGCAGTATTTCTTGTATGCGTTCAGTTCAAAACTCTCGCTCCTGCCGGTCGCAAGGTCCGTGACAGTCTGTGCCGGCACATCTACTTTGAGCCTGGCATACGGATCTCCCGATATGCTGTCAAATATGCTGTCCAGAAAATCCTCGCTCACGACTACCGGCAGGACGAAGTTGTTGAGTTCGTTCTGCTTGTGTATGTCAGCGAAGAAACTCGACACCACTACTCGGAATCCGTAGCCGGCCAACGCCCAGGCAGCATGCTCACGGCTGGAGCCGCAGCCGAAATTCCTGCCTGCCACCAATATCTGCCTTACGCCGGGCGAAGGGGTCTCGCCGAACACCGGATCATTGAGCACAAAGCCTGCGAGCGGTGCACCGTCCGCTGCATAACGCCAGTCGCGGAACAGATTGTCTCCAAAGTATTTCTCATCACGGACGGTGGATTTGAGGAAACGCGCCGGGATAATCTGGTCCGTATCCACATTCTCCACACGGAGAGGCACGCAGGTACTCTCTATAATATCAAATTTCGCTTTCATCTCATCAATATCCTCGGGTCTGTTATCACGCCTGTAACCGCGGCCGCGGCTGCTGTCAGAGGGCTGGCAAGGAATGTCCTCGAACCGGGGCCCTGACGGCCCTCGAAATTACGGTTGGATGTAGAGACGCAGTATTTGCCTGCCGGCACCTTGTCATCGTTCATCGCGAGACATGCAGAGCAGCCGGGCTGCCGCAGTTCAAATCCGGCAGCACGCAAGTCGTCCGCTATGCCTTCCGACTCCACTTGTCTGTATACGGCCCATGAGCCAGGCACCAGCCACGCCGTCACTCCCGGAGCCTTGTGACGCCCACGGACTATGGATGCGAACGCACGGAAGTCCTCTATACGCCCGTTGGTGCACGCACCGAGGAACACATAGTCTATCTTCTTGCCCAACAGAGGCTTTCCGGCTTCTATACCCATATATTCAAGCACCCTTGCCGGAGTGTCGGCAGGGACTTCCGCATCTATCGGCATTCCCATACCGGGATTGGTACCGTAGGTAATCATGGGTGTGACATCTGCCGCATCGAACGCCACATCGCGGTCAAAGACAGCATCTTCGTCGCTGTGCAAAGTGCTCCAGTATTCCAATGCCCGCTCCCAGTCTTCGCCCTGCGGGGCATATTCGCGGCCCTTTACATATTCGGCAGTGACCTCGTCGGGAGCGACCATCCCGCCACGCGCACCCATTTCTATGGAGAGGTTGCAGAGGGTCAGACGGCCTTCCATCGAGAGAGCCCGTACGGCCGGCCCGGCATATTCCACGAAATGCCCTGTGGCGCCGCCTGTCGTGAGACGCATCATCAGATAGAGCGCCAGGTCCTTGGCAGTGACGCCCTCACCCAAGATGCCGTCCACATATATACGCATGGTTTTGGGCTTTTGCTGCAGGATGCATTGCGTTGCCAGCACCATCTCCACTTCGGAAGTGCCTATGCCGAATGCAACCGCTCCCATAGCCCCGTGAGTGGATGTATGCGAGTCTCCGCATACTATCGTCATTCCCGGAAGGGACAGCCCTTTCTCCGGACCCACCACATGTATGATGCCGTTGTCCGGGTGCATCATTCCGAAATGGGTCAGCCCGAACTCACCGGCATTGGCCGCGAGCGTGTCCACCTGCCTGCGTGACACAGGATCGGCTATTTCCTTGTCCTGGTCATGCGTGGGCGTGTTGTGGTCAGGCATGCAGTATATCTTGCCGGGACGCAGCGGAGCGATGCCCCTGCCGCGCAGCCCGTCAAACGCCTGGGGGCTCGTCACTTCATGGCAGTACAACCTGTCTATATACAGTTGCACAGGCCCCTCCTCGATGGAGGAGACTACATGCGAGTCCCATATCTTGTCAAAAAGCGTATTCATGATCAATTGCCCGCAAACTTGTTGATACAGTCGATATAGGCCTCGACAGATGCCGCCACGATGTCCGTATTGGCACCGAAGCCATAGTATTCATGTCCCTCGTACTCGACCTGCATGTGCACCTTGCCCATATCGTCCGAGCCTTTGGTAATGTTCTGGATAGTGAACTCCTTGATAGTGACATTGCGCCGCACGATGCGCCTGAGGGCATTAATCGCGGCATCCACAGGGCCGTTGCCCACATCCGCAGCCTCGAATTTCTCCCCTGCGATGTCCAGGCCTATGCTGGCTATCGGGCGAACGCCCTTGCCGCTGGTCACCTGCAGAAAATCCAGCTTGACGCTGTGGTTGGCACTGCGCTCCGCACCGGCGAGGACGAGGAGGTCATCGTCATGGATTTCCTTTTTCTTGTCTGCCAACGCGAGGAAATCCTTATACACCTGGTCCAGACGCTCGGCGTCCAATGTAACACCGAGGGTCTCCAGACGGTATTTGACAGCAGCATGTCCGCTGCGCGCCGTCAGCACGATGCTGCTCTCGTCCACACCCACATCCTGAGGATCTATGATCTCATAAGTACGGGCATTCTTCAGCACTCCGTCCTGATGTATGCCGGAGGAATGCGCAAAGGCATTTCTTCCGACTATTGCCTTGTTGGGCTGGACGGGCATATTCATAAGGCTGCTGACCATGCGGCTGACAGGGTATATCTTGCGGGTATTAATATTGGTGCCGAGGGCAATGTCGTTGTGGCAGCGGAGTATCATGGATATTTCCTCAAGGGAAGTGTTGCCGGCTCTCTCGCCTATTCCATTGACGGTAACTTCGCACTGGCGGGCTCCAGCGAGCAGACCGGCCATGGTGTTGGCTGTAGCCATTCCGAGGTCATTGTGGCAATGGGTGGAGATGATTGCATTCTCAATACCGCGGACATTGTCCATGAGGTACTTGATCTTGGCACCGTATTCCTCCGGCAGGCAATAGCCGGTAGTGTCCGGAATATTGACCACAGTGGCTCCGGCCTTTATGACGGCCTCCACCACACGGGCGAGGTATTCATTGTCGGTGCGGCCCGCGTCTTCGGCGTAGAACTCCACATCCTCGACATATTTCTTGGCGTATTTGACCGCTGCGACGGCGCGTGAGAGTATTTCTTCGCGTGTCGAATTGAATTTGTAGCGGATATGACTGTCAGAGGTGCCGATACCTGTATGGATACGCTTGTGTTTGGCATATTTTAGCGACTCTGCCGCCACATCGATGTCTTTCTCTACCGCACGGGTGAGGGCGCATATTACGGGCCATGTCACAGCCTTGGATATTTCCACCACAGAATTGAAATCCCCCGGGCTGGAGACCGGGAAACCGGCTTCGATGACATCGACCCCCAAACTTTCAAGAGCCTTGGCGACCTGTATCTTTTCTACTGTATTGAGCTGGCATCCAGGGACCTGTTCGCCGTCCCGCAGCGTAGTGTCAAACACATAAACTCTGTTGTTGTCCATGATATTCTCTCTGGTAATACTGATCTAACCGTCAAAAACGGCTTCTAATGTAGAGAACTTTCGTGAAAATACCAATGCAGATTCACTCCTGTGCAGTTTTCAGGTCAAAGAGGGGAAAAAGAGGTTCTGATAGTACGGGGCTTTTTTGTATTTTTGTATTCTGCGGCAGCCGGGCTGGCCGGCACGACGCATAACATATAACACAATGAGTTTTATACAATAACATTTATGGGAGCATTTCACGCATATGACATCCGTGGAATATACGGAGTGGATTTCGACAAGGAAACCGCATACAAAATAGGCTATTTCGTACCTGTCCTCCTGCAGGCGGACAAGGTCCTTGTAGGACGCGACTGCCGCGTCTCGAGCGACGAAATACATGGCGCCGTCCTCCAGGGCATCTGTGATGCCGGCGCCGATGTCTATGACATTGGCCTGAGTTCCACGCCTATGGTCTATTTCGGAACGGCGAATTATGGATTCAAGGCCTCGATACAGATTACCGCCTCACACAACCCGGCACAGTACAATGGAATGAAGGTCTCTACCACCGACGCACAGGCTGTGGGCTTTGACGCGGGTCTCGGCCAGATCAAGGAATGGATTGACGAGGGCAGGGAGACTCCCGTAGCCGCCAAGAGAGGCACTGTCCACACCAAGGAGATTCTGGAAGACTATATCGCGTTCATGTCCCGCTTCAAGGCTGACATCAGCAATCTGAATATCGCATTCGACCTCTCCAACGGCATGGCAAACCTCTTTGCCAAGAGAATCTTCGGAACGGGCGACAACATCTCCTATCTCTTCGACACTATCGACGGCCGTTTCCCCAACCATGAGCCCAACCCCCTCGTGGAGAAGAATGTATTCCCTCTCGAGGAGAAAGTACGCGAGGTCAAGGCAGACATCGGTGTCATCTATGACGGTGATGCCGACCGCGTAATGTTCGTGGACGAGCGCGGCTGCTTCATCTCGCCCGACCTGATGATTGCGCTGATGGGGCATTATTTCGTAGGCGAAAGAGGAGAGAAGGGCATTGTCCTGCAGGACATCCGCAGCAGCAAGGCGGTAGGCGAATACCTCGCTCCCATGGGCTGCAACATGGAGACATGGAAGGTCGGACGCGCATTCGCGGCTGCAAAACTCCGTGAGATAGACGGTGTATGGGGTGGTGAACTCGCCGGGCACTACTATTTCCGCGATTTCTTCTACAGCGACAGCGGCCTGCTCGCATCTATGATTGTCCTGCGCATAGTTTCTGCCCTCAAGAAGGACGGCATCACTCTCAGCGAGACTATAGCCAAGATTGCCCGATACAAGAATTCGGGAGAAATCAATTTCCGCCTCGACAGCAAGGCTGAGGCCATGGACGCCGTGTGCGAGATGTTCCTCGCTGAGGAGACAGCCACCAAACGCATGGATTTCGACGGATATAGGGTAGAATTTCCCGAATGGTGGTTCAACATCCGTCCCAGCAACACAGAACCGTATCTGAGGTTTATCTGCGAAGCCACCACAGACGAATTGCTTGCCGAAAAGATAGACAAGGTCAAGACACTGTTGAAAGAGAAGTTCGGGGCAAAATGCGAGTCATAGCAAGAATTTTCGCCACCGTCGCTCTCGTAACAGCACCGGGACTTGCCCTATCCGCTCAGGAGCATCCCGGCAAGACGAAACTCACACGCAGCAGGGCGGAGCAGCTGATACCGAGGCTCTCGCGCGAAACCGTAGAGTCTCTCAACAAATCTGCTGCCAAGGAAGCCATCGACACCATCGATACATCCAACCCCGCGATGAAACTCATCATCTACGAGGACAAGACCTGGGACTGGTGGAAAGACGGCAGCGTGGTCGCGCAGCAGACCCAGTTCAAAGAACATTGGGACAATGTCAGCGCAAACCCTTACAAAGTCGAGTACTCCTCGCTGCCTGACAAGGTGAATATATGGCTGGTAGACAGCACTGAAGCCTACCATTATCCGATGGCCTCAGAGACAAGGATATCCTCCAGATTCGGCTACAGGCACGGACGCTGGCACAGAGGTATAGACCTGCGCAGCCCCATAGGCACTGATGTATATGCGACCTTTTCCGGAAAGGTGCGCATCAGCAAATACATCAGAGGGTACGGCAATCTCGTCGTCATACGCCACGACAACGGCATAGAGACATTCTACGGCCATCTCTCCAAATCTCTTGTCAAGCAGGACGAATGGGTGGAGGCCGGTCAGGTCATCGCACATTCCGGCAATACGGGACGCTCCTCCGGACCGCACCTGCATTACGAGGTGCGCTACCAGGGATTTGCCATTGACCCGGAATGGATGATAGACTTCGAGAAACGCATCCTCAGGCACAGAGTCCTCGTCCTGCGCAAGAAATACATGAACCCTGCGAGCCGCTACGCGCCCGAATCTGATGATGATGAAGAGGAAATCGCCGCAGCGGACGAACGCGACAGGCTGGAAGCCGAGAGACTGGAGGCCGAGATGAAAGCGGCACGCTATGTGACTGTCAAGAACGGAGACACTCTCTCCGGCATAGCACAGCGCAACGGCACCACCGTACGGGCGATATGCAATCTAAACAATATCACCCCCAAGACCACACTGCGCATAGGCAGAAAGCTGAGGGTGAAATAATATTAAAGGGTCGCGGCTAACGGACTCCACCGCCGAAGCCGCCGCCGCTGAAGCCGCCACCGCCGCCGAATGAGGAACGACCGCCTCTTCCGGCGGCGGATTGGTAAGATACTGAAGCTGCTATCAGGGATGAAGACATCCTCCGCGTCATTCTGACGACATGATATGCTGTCGTATAATCCCCATACACAGTCTGATCAAACAATTGAGGATTGATGTTGCCGAGTTCTTTGGCGACCTTGTCGGCAATGCCGAACATGGCGGCATACACGAGATAGTCATTCCACACAGCCACATCGATAGACGCCCTCTCGGACAACAGGGTAAAATCCTTAAGGAATTTGCGAAATCCGACCAGCCTCTCGCCCTGGAGCCGGACCGCCTCTTTCCATTTGCCTGCGGGTGACATATAGCCGTCCGACACAAGCGCCCGACGGCTTTCGTCTTCGACCGAATCGATCCAGGTGCTCACAGTCTTCCGGCGGGACTCCGACGAAGCGCACCAGCGCGAGAATTCCTTGTCCTGCAGCACACGATCTTTACCTGCAGCCTCTCTCAGTATGGCACACAGTCCCTTACAGCATTCGGGCAGAGCGGAGAAATCGGCATTGTCATTGAATGAGACAACGACCTTGCCCTCCTTGTTCCCGTCCTTGCCGACAAGCAGCACGCCATGCTGTATCATCCTGAGCATCAATGCAGAGGTTACAGAGCCGGCATCCCGTACCCCGTATAACTTGCCGAAGATATAATTTGACTCGAGCAGATTGCCTCCAAACGGCACTTCCCTGCTCCAGCTTATGTCCTTGAGGCTCCTATACCCGGTAATGCGCTCGCGCTCGTTACGGGTGCTCCTGACCACAATCCATATGACTACAGCCAGGAAAAGGAATAAAATGACGGTCACGAGAATCATCACGAAAGTCTCTTCCCTGTCATTTTCATAGGACGACCCCTTGAACGCCTTTTCCCGGACCTCGTCAAATGTCTTGTCCGACACACTGGGAGAAGTGACCATCCCCTTGTCAAGACGCATCAGCACTATCATGGAGCTGCGTCTGTCGAAAACTGAAGAATGCGCCGATACGCCTCCCTCCGTAAACACAATGTCCCCCTCATAGCCAAATCCCCAGATAGCCGCATTCTCCTGGGAGAGGACCGTTCCGGGCAAGGTTATACGCAGGGAAACATCTGACGGGACTTGGTTGATACCAGGCGAAACAAATTGCATGTGCAGGCAGTCGTAGTCATTCAGGCTCTTCACCACATTGGTCATGGTATAGCTGACACGCCAGGTATGATGCCCGTAACTGCCCAGTCCCCAGCAGAGTTCACAGCCCTTGCCGGTATAGACGACACCGCACATGCCGGCTTTCTGGGACAGGCTCCTGTCCACATCCCACTTGCCCATATAGTAATACTTCCCGTTCTCGTCACTTACCTGGAAATCCCAGATCGAGATGTCTCCGAGATTCTGGCGCACGAGATACATTTCCGTACCTTCATGCACCGTCATGTCCCATATCTCCACTATCTCGGCAGAGCCGTCGGGCTGAAGCCTGACATCTATGTCCAGACTGTCGGCATACGCCCTGCCTGTTATGAAAAGTGCGGCAATGATTACTGCCGCACAGATTCTGAATTTCATATTTCCATGTTTGTTTTGTCGGATCTACGCTAACGCATGGAGGGCATTCCTGTCTTGCCGGCAGGCTCCGCCAGATACTCCTTGACTGCAAATCCAAGCATCCGAGCCACTATGCTGTCCGGGAACTGGCGGACAATCCTGTTGAAGCGCGTTACCGTATCGTTGTATGTCATACGGCTCATGCGCACCTGGTTTTCGTAGGTATTCACGCTATCCATGGCCTTGGCGTACATCTCGTTCGCCTTGAGCTGGGGATATTGTTCTGCCACCATATTAATCCTGCCGAGAGCCTGGGACATCTTGTCCTCCTGTGCCTGTACATCCGCAGGAGTGGATTCGCGGCCTATAGATACCCTCTGGGCAATCACATCCATGAGAGTCTTGTACTCATGCTCGTCATAGCCTTTCACGAGTTCGGCGAGAGATGTGAGGGCATCCCAGCGGCTGTTTTCCTGGACGCCTATCTGGCTCATTGAGTTTTTGCAGAATTCCTCTGCCGATACCAGCCTGCGCTGTACCCCGATGATCCACAGGACGAGCAGGGCGACAATCGCTACAACAATCAAGAGTGTCATATCAGAATGTATATTTGACCATCAGATCCAGTCTGTGGTTGGTGACCCAATGCAGGTCGCTGTCAAACAAGCCCATGTCAGACACATTGGCGGCATCGCCATACTGGGCGCCGGTGACCTCGTACTCGAGACCAAACTGCACCTTGCCGAAGTTGCGGATGATTGTGGGAGTAAGCCTCCATGCACGATTGACATTCTTGTAACTGTTCTTGCAGAACCAATAGTCTCCACTGACCTCCTCGCGTGTGCCGAAGTTGCGGATATAGCCGCCGAACAGCACTCCCTGCCACTTTTTGCCATAACTGAGACTGAACCAGGTCGATGAATTGACCGTAGGGGCAAACTCATAGTCCTCCGGAGTAGAGCCGCCTGTCACGGCATAGCCGCCTGTGAGATTGAGATGCGAGCCGTCTTCGCCGAATGTCGTCTTGAACTTGGCGCTGAAGAGACCCTCCTTGTACTGCGCATATAGGAATGCGAGGTTGCTCCAGGTCCTGTTGCCGTTCTTGTAGGGACGGAGCGAAAGGAGGTCGTATCCGAGACGCACGACACTATGCTCTCCGGTATAGTTGAGTCCGAGATAAATCTCCGGCACACCGCCATACCTCATGTATGTCGCGGAAGCCCCCTCAGGGCCACAGGATGTGTACTGCATCTGCCAGATGGCGGCTGCGGTATATGAGAGCCCGTCAGTGAGCGGGGCATTCCACTGGAACTGAGGCGTCCTCGAGAAAGGCCCGAACGGAGATCCTGTATTGAGCGAGATGACATCCGGCATGTCAGCAGCCATAGGATGCCATGCCTGTCCGACCTTGAGAGAGCCTATAGCCCTGCCCTCGTCATTCACCCAGCCGAGGGTTACAAATGCCTGCCTCAAACGGAATGTAGCCACGCCGGAGACATTGTCAGGACTGTTCAATCCGGAATAGAAATCCGCCTCTATGCGTGCAGAAGCCGTCATATTGCCGTATTTGTAGCCCTGCACATCCACCCACAGACGGGAACTCATGGCCGTATTGTGCCACGTGGTGGAATTGTCATCCTGGTCATCCTTGGGAATATAGGAAAACAGGTCAGCCGTACTCTTTACCAGAGCCTTGGTATCCACATAACTGTAATTGCGAATGAATCCGCCCACCTTGACCTGTGCAGGAGTCTCCTCCTGTGCAGACAGCATGGCTGGGATGAGAGATGCCGCCACAGCGGCAAAAAGCGATAATCTTTTCATATAAAAAGTTTAATATATTACATCGGCCACAAGGAGAGCAGGAAGTATCCGCCCACCAGACCGACAACTCCGATAGTGATGCCAACTATGACCATATCCTTGGTCTGCACCATACCGGTAGATGCCGCTATGGCATTCGGTGGTGTAGAGATAGGCAGCAACATGGCGACAGATGCGCATACCGCGACAAAGGATATCAATGCGGTGACTCCACCCATATTCTCAAACACGGGGTTGCCGGCCAGAGCACCACCGACAACTACCAGAATAGGAATCAGCAGGTTGGCAGCAGCCGAATGAGAAATAAAGTTGGAGAGGAAATAGCATATCAGACCTGCGACGATAAACAGCACTATGACATTCATTACGCTGAAGTCGATAGCCCCGATGATGGTCTTTGCAAGTCCGGTCTCATTGAGACAGGTACCGAGGGCGAAACCGCCGGCGACAAGCCAGAGGACGCTCCAGTTGATCTCCTTGATATCCTCCTTTGTGAATATGCCTGTACATGTGAGCACTCCGAGCGGAATGAGGGCGGTAATATTGGAATTGATGCCAGTCAGCGACTCTGTCACCCACAGCAGGATAGTGCCTATAAAGGTAACCCATACCGTGACAGTACGCCAGTCCGTCTTCTTTTTGTTTTCCGGAAGCTGAAGCACTATCTCCTTGGATTTGAAAGGGAAGAGCACCAGCAGCAGCACCCATGCAAACAAGAGCATTATGATGACAAACGGCACCATTCTGGACATCCATGTCACAAAGGGGATGGAGTATCCGGCATTCTCAAGCGCGCCGATTGCAATGGCGTTGGGCGGAGTGCCGATAGGCGTACCGATACCGCCGAGGTTGGCTGCAACAGGGATGGATAGTGCAAGTCCTGTCTTGCCTTTCTCGCTGTCCGGCAAGGTCTTGAGCACCGGCGCCAGGAATGCAAGCATCATTGCGGCAGTCGCCGTATTGCTCATAAACATGGAGAATACCGCAATGACGAGCAGAAATCCCAGCAGGATGAACTTCGGTTTCTTGCCAAAAGGCTTCAGCAGGAATTTGGCGAGAGTGAGGTCAAGGCCATACTTGGATGCCATTATCGCCAGAACGAAGCCTCCGAGGAAAAGCATGATGACAGGGTCTGCAAATGCAGCCATGATGCTCTTGTAATTGACGAGTTCTCCGGCTTCGGGTGTACACAGGAAACCGAGACCCTTGTTGGATATCGTGAGCAGAGACAACACGATAACCAGCAGGGAGGTCGTCCAGTTGGGGATAATCTCAAACATCCACATCAACGCGGCGAATGCGAATATCGCGATTGTGCGCTGCTGTGTTACCGTAAGGGCGTCTATACCGAAGAACGAGACAGGCACCGCCCATAGGAAAACTGTGACGATCAGCACAATGGGCAGCAGCACACAGTACTTCACATTGATTTTTTTGTTGGCCATAATTCAGTAATAATGTTTAAAGTCCAAGAAATCCGTTTTATACAATGCCCTTTTCCAGCATAGCCGTCGCCACCTTCATGAATCCGGCGACATTCGCGCCCTTGACATAGTCAATGGCTCCGTCAGGCTGCGTGCCGTATCTGACGCACTGTTCGTGTATGGATTTCATTATATAATGTAATTTTGCGTCTACTTCTTCTGCACTCCAGCTGATGTGGCTTGCATTCTGGGTCATTTCAAGACCTGAAGTGGCGACTCCGCCGGCATTCACAGCCTTGCCGGGAGCGAAGAGCATGCCGTTGGACTGGAAGTACTTGATAGCACCGGGCTGGCAGCCCATATTGCTCACTTCGCAGCAGCACCAGCAGCCGTTCGCCTTGAGTTCACTGGCATCGTCTTCGGAGAGTTCGTTCTGGAATGCGCATGGCAGGGCTATGTCGCAAGCCACGCTCCATGATTTCTTGCCGGCGGCAAACTTAGCCTTGCCGGGGAATCTGACTGCCATGTCCTCAACTTTGTCACGGTTGGAGGCACGCATCACGAGCATATAGTCTATCATCTCCTGGTCAATGCCGTCAGGAATCTCGCAGACTCCGTCCGGACCAGAAATGGCAACGACCTTTGCCCCGAGTTGCGTAGCCTTGGTGGCCGCGCCCCATGCGACATTGCCGAATCCAGAGAGGGCTACCCTCTGTCCTTTTATATCCTTGCCTGCATGGTGCAACACATGCTGCGTGAAATACAGGGCACCGAAGCCTGTGGCCTCGGGCCGGAGAATGGAACCTCCCCAGGTAGCACCCTTACCGGTAAGGACTCCGGTATTGTACTGGCGGGCGAGTTTGCAATACATGCCGTCAAGATAGCCGATTTCGCGGCCGCCGACACCTACATCACCTGCCGGAATATCCTCATCGGGGCCTATGCAATGCCAGAGTTCGAGCATGAACGCCTGGCAGAAACGCATAATCTCGGCATCCGACTTGCCCTTGGGGTCAAAATCCGAACCTCCCTTGGCTCCGCCCATAGGCAGCGTCGTAAGGGCATTTTTGAAAGTCTGCTCAAATCCGAGGAACTTGAGCATGGACGGCGTTACCGCCCTATGGAAACGGAGACCGCCCTTATAAGGGCCGATCGCTCCGTTGAACTGCACTCTGTAACCGGTATTGGTGCGGACCTCACCGCTGTCATCCACCCAAGTAACACGGAATGTGTATATACGGTCCGGTTCGACCATGCGCTCGACGATGCGGGCCTGCTCGAACTCAGGATGAAGGTTATAGACATCCTCGATCGATTCCAACACTTCCTGCACTGCCTGGAGGTACTCTTTCTCTCCGGGGTACTTGGCCTGAAGCCCGGCCATAATCTCATTTGTCTTCATAATGTCTGGTTATTTAGTGTGTATTGATGTGTGTTATTTTATCTCCCATGTAGAACCGCTGCGGAGCAGTTCGTCCACGTTGTGTATCTTGGAAGAGGCTGTCACCTCATCGACCTGGCGCTGCACTGCCTCATCGTAAGCAGGAGCCTCTACATCCCTGATAACACCGAGCGCGACCGGAAAATCCGGCTGCTTCATCTCCGCGAGCATGAGCTGGATGCCTATATTGCCCGAATGCGCGTCATGAGTCAGGATGTCATCCATACCGACACCATCCTCCCCTATTGTGACCACTTTCAATTCAAGCCCGTCCAGGACTATGCCCTTGTCCTTGTTCTTGCCGAATATCATCTTCTCGCCATGCCGTAGGACAATGGTATGGTCGGCACGCACTGCGGGATCGGTGAGATGCCTGTGCACCCCGTCATTGAATATCACACAGTTGGTCAGCATCTCCACGACAGAAGTGCCTTTGTGCTGCCCGGCGGCAGTCATTATCTGCTCATTGAGGGCCAGTTCCACATCCAGGCTGCGGGCAAAGAATGTCCCCCTCGCACCGAGCACGAGCGACGCCGGGATAAAGGGCTCTTCTACAGTACCATAAGGCGAGGTCTTGGTCACCGCACCGAAACGGGACGTCGGGCTGTACTGTCCCTTGGTCAGTCCGTAGATCTGATTGTTGAACAGTATGATGTTGATGTCCACATTCCGCCGGATGGCGTGTATGAAATGGTTGCCTCCGATAGCGAGAGCGTCACCGTCACCGCTTGCCTGCCAGACACTCAGAGAGGGATTTGCGAGTTTGATACCGGTGCTGATGGCTGTCGCACGGCCATGGATGCTATGAAATCCGTAAGTCGCCATGTAATAAGGCAGACGGGACGAGCAGCCAATGCCGGACACGACTACAAACTGCTCCTTTTCCTTGTCCAGAGCCTCACTCAATTTAGGCAAAGACCTCTGCAACGCCACCAGGACCGAATGGTCTCCGCAGCCTGGGCACCAGCGTACTTCCTGGTCGCTCTTGAAATCCTTGAACGAAAGATCAGCTGACATGATTGATAGCCTCCACGATATCGCTTACCAGGAACGGCTGTCCCTGTACCTTGTTGCACTTGATTATATTGGTCTCCGGATAGACCGCACGCAGATAATCTGCAAACTGTCCGCTATTGAGCTCACATACAAGCACATTGTCGAACGAGCCCAGGACCTTTGCCGTATTGCGCGGCAGCGGCTTGATATAGTCGAAATGCGCAAACGACACTTCTCCGCCATTGTCACGGACCTCCGTGACTGCCGAGAGAATATGCCCGTAAGTACCGCCCCAGCCGACAAGCAGCAATTTGCCGCTCTCCGCCCCGTCCACCTTGAGTTCGGGGATATAGTCGGCTACTTTCTGCACCTTAGCCTCCCTCTCTGCGACCATAATCTCATGATTGTCAGGATCGGAACTGAGCACTCCATCGTGATTCTTCTCCAGACCGCCCACCCTGTGCTCAAAGCCTTTCTGTCCCGGAATGGCCCATTTACGCGCCAATGTCTCCGGATCTCTGTCAAAGGGTTTGAAACGGCCGTCCGCCGGCAATTCCCGGGCAAACGGAGGACATATCTCCGGATAATCCTTCATGGACGGAATGAGCCATGGCTCGCTCCCGTTGCCGAGGAAGCCCTCTGAAAGGAGCACTACCGGAGTCATGTGTTCCAGCGCTATCCTGGCGGCATTGAATGCCGCATCGAAACAGTTGGCCGGACTACGCGCAGCCATGACCACGAGCGGGCATTCTCCGTTGCGGCCGTACAGGGCCTGGGCGAGATCCGTCTGCTCTGTCTTGGTAGGGATACCGGTACTGGGGCCTGCACGCTGCACATCGACGACCACCAGAGGCAGTTCTGTCATGACCGCGAGCCCGAGAGCCTCGGATTTGAGCGAGAGCCCGGGACCGGAGGTGGTCGTCACTGCCAGGCTGCCGGCATACGCCGCACCTATGGCCGTACAGATGCCGGCAATCTCGTCCTCTGCCTGCATAGTCTTGACTCCGAGATTCTTATGAATGGCAAGTTCCTCGAGTATCGCAGTCGCGGGAGTGATAGGATAGGAGCCGCAAAACAGGGGAAGCCCCGATTTCTCCGACGCCGCAAGTAATCCCCATGCAATAGCCTGGTTGCCGGTAATATTGCGATAGAGTCCTTTATGCGCATTCTTGACAGGCTCGACAGTGTATGTATTGGCTATCGCCTGTATGTTGGCGGCATAATTATACCCGTCGGCAAGTACTTTCTTGTTGGGGGCCACTACCTCGGGGTGCTTCTTGGAGAATTTCTTCTCTATATAGTCGTATATGTAATCTATAGGGCGGTTGTATATAAAGCAGGCGACTCCGAGAGTAAACATGTTCTTGCACTTGCGTATCGCCTTGACATCCATGCCACTGTCCCTGAGGCTCTCCATCGTGAGAGTCGTAATCGGTGCGGCAATGATGGTCCTGTCCTCCACATGCAGTTCCTCAAAAGGATTGTCCGTCTTGAAGCCGGCTCTCTGCATGGAAGCGTGGTCAAACGCATCGGAGTCCACCAGTATCATCGCATGCCGCTTGCACCATCTGGCATCGGCCATGAGTGCAGCCGGATTCATTGCAACCAGCAGGTCGCAGAAATCCCCCGGAGTCGAGACCTCGGAATTGCCTATGTGCACCTGAAATCCGGATACCCCGGATACAGTATCATGGGGAGCACGGATTTCAGCCGGGTAATCAGGAAATGTCGACAGCCCGTTTCCGTACACTGCCGACATATTGGCAAACAGGGTGCCGGTAAGTTGCATACCGTCACCGCTGTCTCCTGCGAATCTGATCACTACATCAGTAGTGTCGACCACCCTATGTTCCATAGTCGCTTATTGCTGTTGAGCAGGCTGCTGCTGAGCCTGGAGCTCCGCATAGAGAGATTCGAGAGTCCTGCTGTCGGGGATACCGAGGGCCTTGCGGGCTGCAGGAGTGAGATCTGTGCTCTGAGTGGAATCGATATAGATAACGGAGTTAATATCGAACACATACACATAGTTGCCAGCCTTGGCGAGTTTGTTCACGGTCTCCATAGCCCTCTGCTGGATAGGAGCCATGAGCTGCTGCTGTTGGGCCTGGAGTTCGCTGGAGATGGACTGGTTGAACTCCTCGAGCCTCTGCTGGATGTCACCGAGCTCTTTCTCCTTGCTCTGCCTGATAGCGGCTGTCCATTTCTCGGCATTCTGCTGATATGCGTTCAGTTTAGACTGATACTCCTCGTACATAGCCTGGAATGTATCCTGAGCCTCTTTCTGGGATGCGGCGATAGTCGCACGCGCAGAATCGGCAGCTGGCATGAGCTGGATCAGCTCCGACATATTCACATGTGCAAACTTGGACTGTGCGAATCCGCTTGCTGCGATAAGCGCCATAGCGGCTGTCAAGATAATTTTTTTCATGGTCTTT
Source organism: uncultured Muribaculaceae bacterium (assembly GCA_964616865.1). Taxonomy (GTDB): domain Bacteria; phylum Bacteroidota; class Bacteroidia; order Bacteroidales; family UBA932; genus Cryptobacteroides. Next base: position 13,338 of record CAZTUQ010000006.1, on the reverse strand, counting down.
ATAAACGTTTATTATTAATTATCAAAATTGTGCATATTTTATCAGAATTGCTGTCCGATTACGAAATGGAACTGGCTCTTGCCGTTGGTCGCGTCATCGAATCCATATCCCCAGTCAACACCGAGCAGACCGACCATAGGGAGGAATATCCTCACGCCCACACCCGCGCTCCTCTTGATACGGAACGGATTGAAGTCGCGTATGTCCGCCCAGCAGTTACCACCCTCGAGGAAAGTAAGCAAATAGATAGTGGACTGCGGCTGTAGCACGACAGGGTAACGGAGTTCCACGGTAAACTTGTCATACACATTGCCGGCATAGGCATAGCCGTTGGAGTTGTAGGTAGACACCTGGTAGGGTGTCAGCGAATAATTGGAATAACCCCTCAACGCCACGATTTCCGAGCCGTAAGTGCTATATCCCGACATACCGTCACCTCCGACGAGGAAGCCCTCGAACGGGGAATAGCCCCAGTTGCGGTTGTAATATCCGAGATATCCGAACTGCGCCCTCGTCATGAGCACGAGATCTCCGACCAGTTTGGTATAGTTGGCCGCGGAGAATTTCCACTTGTGATACTCAATCCAGCGGTAACGCTTGTCAGCACTCCATTTGGAATAGTCTATATCCTTGTAACTTCCGACCTTGGCAGGGTTGCCGTCAGCATCCAGATTGCTCCAGTCCTTTTTGCGAAGCAGGGAGAAAGGAGGGGTCAACTGCAGCGACAGAGAGTACTCGCTACCGGAACGGGGGTATATCTGCTGGTCTGAAGAGTTCCTCGACAGGGACATGGTATAACTCAAGTTATGAGCCTTGCCGTCATCAAAGATGAAATAGTTGGCGTACCAGTTGGTCAATTTGTATGTCTGCCAGCTCAATCCGTTGTACAGGACAAAATAACTGTCAGGCCATTTGAGACGCTTTCCGAGAGAGGCAGAGAATCCGTATATCTCCATCTGCCTGTCATGATTGAGGATATTCAGAGCGAGATACGAACTCGTCTGGCGCGTATAATAAGCTGACAGGCTGAGAGATGTAGGCTTCTTGCCGAAGAGCCAGGGCTCCAGGAAACTCGCTGATAGAGCGGTATAGTAGGTACCGTTGGTCTGGAAGCGGAACGACAGGTTCTGTGCGTCTCCAAGAGGCACGGGCCTCCACGCGGACTTGTCAAACAGACGGCTCGTGGAGAAGTTGTTGAACGCCACACCGACTGTTGCCACAAAGGTGTTTCCACCCCAACCACCGGAAAGTTCCAGTGTACTGGAGGGCTTCTCGGTCACATTGTAGATAATGTCCACCGTGCTGTTGAGCTGGTTGGGTACTATGGAGTAACCGGTATTCGGATTCATGATGGCCTCCGGATCAAACTGTCCGAGGGAAGCGATTTCACGGACGGACCTCTCGAAATCAGACTGCGAGAAGAGATAGCCGGGGCGGGTAAACACCTGACGGCGGACCACTTTCTCGTTGGTAAGGTCGTTTCCGTTGATGACGATATTGTTGAGAGTGGCAGGCTTGCCCTCCGAGATGCGTAACTCAACATCGACAGAGTCGTTCTGGATATTCATCTCGACAGGAGTGATGTTGAAGAAGAGGTATCCGTTGTCCCTATACAGTTTGGACACATCGTAATCTGTCTGCTTGCCGCCTCCCGTGAGACGCTTCTGCATGGTCACGAGGTCATAGGTATCACCTTTCTGTATACCGAGCACCCCGTTGAGCATATCGGCGGAATACACCGAGTTGCCCGTCCAGGAGATATTTCTGAAATAGTACTTGTTGCCCTCGTCAAACTCGAAGTCTATGCCCAGCCTGTCCGGCTCCACATAATAAATGGAATCCTTGAGTATCCTGGCATCGCGGTAACCGGCTTCGTTGAAGGCGCTGATCAGATTTCTCTTGTCATTGGGATACTCTTTCTCGTCAAATTTCTTGCTGCTGAAGAAGTTGTAGAACTTGGAAGACTTGGTCTTCTTCATGCTGCGCGCAAGCTTGTAGTCCGAGACGCTGGTATTGCCGGAGAAATTGATGGTTTTGACCTTGATCTTCTTGCCCTTGTCGATGGCAAAATTCACGCGGATGGCATTATGTATGATAGTATCTTCAACGGTGGTAATATCCACAGACGCCTTGAGGAAACCCTTTTCGGCAAAATAGTTCTTGATGACATTGGTGGCAGACGCTGCCACATAATCGGAAAACTCCCCGCCTCTGCGCAGACTCAGACGGTCCATCAGATCCTTTTCTTCGCCTTTGCGCACTCCGGAGAATGTCCAGCGGGAGACCCTCGGCCTCTCCTTTATATATATCTTGAACAATGCAGACCTGCCGTCCGCACCCACAGAGTCAATGCCCACTGACACATCGTCAAAGAAGCGCTGCATCCACAGCCTCTTGACAATGGAGGAAATGTCCTCTCCGGGCACTGTCACCTCCATGCCTTTCTGCAGACCGGAGTTCTGGATTATCTGCTGGTCACTGAAATAGTTGTTGCCTTCCACCGCAACGGAGTCCACCACATAGACACGGGGATTGTTATAGTCCACCACGACGCCATTGTCCTGCGCGCGGAGAGGTGCCATCGCCAGCACCGTTACGGCGGCAATGCAGATTTTCTTCATCACATCCATATAACCTGCAAATATACTGAATTATTTGACTTTTCCATATCTGCGGTCGCGTGAGCAGTAATCCTCTATCGCTGCTCGGAAGGCCTCCTCACGGAAATCGGGCCATAATGTCGGAGTGATGTAAAACTCGGAATACGCCGCCTGCCACAGGAGATAATTGCTCAGGCGCATTTCTCCGGATGTGCGTATGATGAGATCGGGATCGGGGATGCCTGCAGTCACCAGATACGAGGAGAAGTCCTCCATGACGGGGCTTTTGCCCGAAGATATGTCTTCCGCCATTTTCAATGCCGCCTGGAAGATATCCCAACGGCCACTGTAACTCATGAATACTATCATGGTCATGGCGTCGTTGTCCCTGGTCATCTGCTCCAGTCCGTCTATGGCCTCGTTGAGCATGGGGTTGAGACGGGAGCGGTTGCCCATCACGACAAAACGGACATTATTGTCCATCAGCGTGGAGACCTCGTCCGAAATGGATTTGAACATGAGTTTCATTATAGCATCCACCTCTTCCTGGGGACGCCCCCAGTTCTCTTCGGAAAATGCGTACAACGAAAGGTAACGGACACCGAGGCGGACAGCCTCTTCTGCTATGACTCTGACGCTTACAACACCCTCCACATGTCCGGCACTGCGGTCGAGCCCTCTTTCCCTGGCCCAACGCCCGTTGCCGTCCATTATGATGGATACATGCTGCGGAATGGAATTCTGTTCTGACATTGCCTATGGTTCTGCGTTCCTGACATCTTCGCCCCAAAACAATTTGCTCCTGAGCGCACCTATGAAGTTTGTGCCGGACAACGCGAGGCGCTTAAGCGAAAACTGTGCCAGCGACACCGACAGCACGACATCCCGGCCGACGGCTCGATGCTCGTTGTCGCAGGTAAACATCACCTCTTCGTCCCTGGAGCGCACCGAGAGGGAGAGCTCCGAAGTAGAAGGCACGACCAGGGGGCGGACATTGAGATTGTGCGGTGCTACCGGCGTGATTACAAGCACCTTGGAATCAGGAGAGCATATAGGTCCTCCTGCACTGAGAGAATATGCCGTAGAGCCGCTGCCCGTCGCGACCAGCAGGCCGTCCGCCCAATAAGTGGGAAGAGGGACACCGTTCAGGCTGACATCGACACCGAGCATCGCCGAGCCTATGCGCGTCAGCGAGACTTCATTGAGCGCATAGCACTCTTCCATGCCGTCTATCTTCGCTGCCAGCATCTCCCTCTCTTCTATAGAATAGTCTCCTGTCCGGAATGCCTCTGCAATCTGCTCCGGGGTATATTCTGAAAGGAAGCCCATACGGCCGAGATTGACCCCTATTACAGGAATGCCCCTGCGGCAAGCCATCCTCGCCGAACTCAGGAATGTGCCGTCTCCGCCGACGCTCATCAGGAAATCAGTCCCCTCCCGTATGTCGTCCTCATTGCAGACATCGTAAAAATCAGCATCCATCTCCCCGAGCAGACGCGCCAGACCGGCATCTCCGCGCACACGGGATGTCTTGGCATATACCGCTATCGTCTTTTTGTCCGTCATTGTTCTGAAATCATTGACCGCCTTGAGATACACACTGCCATAGTAATGCGGCTCAAGACATTTTCCAAATGTAATCAAATATTGCAATAAACGGCAGCAGACGATTGGAATTTCCTCCCTAAAAGAGGCTGAAACAGCCGGTACTGTTTGCGCTTTTAATTTTTTATGCCTTATTTTTGGAGATTATTTCTTCAAATAAGGTTTTTATCCCTTGTATAATGACGAAACTGAGCGTTAACATCAACAAAATCGCCACTCTGCGCAATGCCCGCGGAGGAAATGTCCCCGATGTGGCACGCGCGGCACTCGACTGCGAGAGGTTCGGTGCCGAAGGCATTACCGTACATCCCCGTCCGGACGAGAGGCACATCAGATACAGCGACGTGCGCACCATACGCCCGACCCTTCATACCGAATTCAATATAGAAGGCAACCCGTCACCGAATTTTACCGACCTGGTCATGGAGACTGTCCCCGACCAGGTGACCCTCGTTCCCGATGCCCCCGATGCGATAACCTCCAATGCAGGATGGAATGTCGTGGCAAACAGAGAGTTCCTGTCCGACATCTGCCGGACTTTCCATAGCCGCGGCATAAGGGTATCCATTTTCATAGACCCGATTCCGGAAATGGCGCGAGCCGCCTCAGAAGTCGGTGCCGACAGGGTGGAACTCTACACCGCGGCATACGCAGGCGAATATGCCTACGGAGCGGAAAGGGCTATCGCACCATATATCGAGACGGCCAGGGAGGCACGCGCCTGCGGTCTCGGCCTCAATGCCGGACACGACCTCAGCCTCGAGAACCTGCATTATTTCATAAAGAATATACCCTGGACGGACGAATGCTCCATCGGCCACGCACTCATCTGCGATGCCCTGTACATGGGGTTGGAGCAAAGTATCGGGGCTTATTTGAAAGAGATAAGGATTTTTTAGTTATTTTTGTCTCTCCGAATTTGAAACAATATAAAAAGATTAACATAAGATGAAGAACACATCCCTTATCCTGAGCATCGTGGCACTTATCGCCTCGGCAGTACTCGCAGCAGTAGTCCTCACCAAACCGTCCGACAGCAGCGAGGGCGTACAGGAGCAGATCACAGAGGCATCCGCACAGAAAGGCGCAATTGTCTATTTCGACCTGGCGAGGGTCATCAGCGAATACGATATGGCCAACGACCTCCGCTCCGTAGTGGAGACCAAGGTCCAGGGCATCCAGGGCGAAGTCACAAGACGAGGCAACAAGCTCCAGAAGGACGGCAACGAGTTCCAGGACAAGGTAAACAAAGGCCTCCTCACCCGTTCGGTAGCCGAGACCCAGTACCAGAAACTCCAGCAGCAGGAGCAGGAATTCAACACCTACGCCGCACAGAAACAGCAGGATATCAACGAGGAACTCGCCGTAATGCAGAACCAGATCCTCGATGCCATCCAGACCTATGTCGACAAATACAATGAGACCAAGCAGTATGCCTTGATTATCGCCAACCAGGGAGGTCCCGTCATTACAGGCAGCGCGGAACTCGACATCACCGATGAGCTTCTCGCAGGTCTCAACGCAGAATACACCAAGAACAAAGGCAACAAATAGAACACCCCCGAGTGTACCCCAAGACGATAACTGCCATCGCGGCAGCCGTATTGTTCACCCTGTCCAGCCCGCAGATAACGGCTCAGGACAGGGTGGACACATCTATATCCTACAAGGTCTATGTCGTCAAATGGTATGAGACGCTGGATGATGTAGCCGATAAATTCGGTGTGTCCAAGGAGATACTCATGCGCTTCAACGGCCTGTCATCGGAGAAACTGTCCCGCAAACAGAAGCTCCGCATCCCGGACGACCCGTCCTCTGTGGCCATGCTGCCGCAGCCTGCGGACAGCACTGGCGGTGCAATGCCGCATAATGTGCAGCCCGGAGAGGCTCCTATGGAGCATATTGCCGATGACGATGACAGACGGGAATACAACGGCAGGGTCAATACAGTGCTCATGCTGCCGTTCCGCAGCGGCACTGACCGCCAGGACCAGTCGGCATACGATTTCTATTCTGGAGTATTGCTTGCCGTCAAGGATCTCAAGGACGCGGGGATAGAGACAGGGCTGACGGTAATGGACAGCGAGTCCGACCGTGCCTCATGGTTCGACATGCTCGGTGCCGACCTGATACTCGGCCCGATAGCACCGGCCGCAATAGACTCCGTACGCAAATCCAGCCCCAAAGGTTGCGCAATCATTTCTCCGTTGGATCCCAAGGGTGCTGCGCTCGCGCTTGCATACAGCAATGTAATACAGGCTCCCGCCCCGGCCTCCGCCCAGAACGAGGAGCTCGTCAGATGGATACGCGAAGATATGAGGCCTGAGGACAGGCTTGTCGTGCTTCGCGAAAAAGGAGTCCGCCTGGCACCTATAATGGATGTGGTGGCAGCGTCCGGAATCGAGTTCCGCGAATTCGAATACGGCATTCTCGAGGGGCGCAGCGCAATAGAGAGGATAGAGGCCCTGATGGGCGCAGAGGGCACCAACCGCATATTGATAGCCTCTGACAACGAGGCCTTTGTAAACGATGCGCTACGCAACTGCAGTCTCATGAAGTTCAGAGGCTTCGATGTAGTCCTGTACAGCCATTCCAAGATCAGGAGTTTCGAGACCATCGAAGCAGAGAACCTGCACAATGTGCATGCACATATAAGTTGCGGATATTTCGTGGATTACAACGACGCCGGTGTCAAGAGCTTCATAAAAAGATATAGAGCCCTGTACGGAACAGAGCCCACACCTTTTGCATACCAGGGCTACGACACGGCGCGATATTTCATCCAGTCATTTGCGACATCCGGCAGTCTGGGCAGGCGTCTTGAGCGCATGGAAAATGTAAGAGTGCGCGGACTGCAGTCTGACTTCCAGATGTCCCGTTCCGGAGAAGGCTGGACCAACAGTGCGGTCCGGCGTGTCGTATACGGAGACAATTACTCCATCAGCCTGCTGTAATCCCTACATCGGCAGGCTTGTCACCTCTGTTGATTTATTGACCGGGAGCAAGCCTGCTCGCCCCTGGCGGCAGTATTCATTGGCACAGAGCACGGTCCATTTGTCGCCATAGGTCATCTGGTCACCGTGGCCGTAGCCGAGGACATGACCGAATTCATGGAATATGGCCTGGCGCGAATAATTGTGGTCCGCCTGGTCGCTGGAAGGTCTCACATCATAATAGTGTCCCGTCCAGCAATAATGCGCCAGCCAGTAGAACCACGCTCCGCCCATACCGCCATAACCGACACAGTTGCCGCAGCGCAGGACATTCACTCCGTTAAGGTTCTTTATCCTGCCGCGGATTTCGTCAAGGGGAATGACGCGATTGCCGTTGTTGGCGTATATATTGCCCTCGTATTTCTTGAGAGCCTCATCGAAATCTTCAGTGCAAAACATGTATGCCATATTGATTATCAAGGCATTCGCATGACGGCACAGAGCCGGGGTCATATCCACCGACCAGTCGTATCCGATATTGGCGAAAGTGACCCTCCATGTATAAGGGATACGGCTGATTTTCTGCATGAAAGGGTCGTCTCCCGTATCGACAACGAGTGTAAGGTCAGAGCCGGAGAGTGAGGGCTGTGCAGGCAGTTCTATACGCTGGCCACCCTCGGTGGTATAAACACAATTCCGCTCGACAATCGGCAGGTCAAACTCCGCCTCCATATAAGGGAAAAGCCTGTCAAAACGGGCGAGGACGAATGTCTCGGAACTGACACTGCGCAGTTGCGCCTTGATTGTCACATTGTCCACCGGCACGGGAGAGAAGAGCCGTATCTGCAGCCTGCGGTTGCCGTTGATGGAGACCTGTAGGGGCTGGTTGACATTGAAACTGCGGTTGTACATCACTGTCTTGTCCTCGTCCGCAAGCCACATGGTATCTATATGAGGCAGATATTTATAGTCTTCTTCGCGGACGCGGACCACTCCGTCAGCATCTTCCGGATGGATATAGTCTATATCTATATGGGATATGCGGCCGGCCTCCACTTCACAGCCGTCAAAACGGTAATGTCTGGTGAACGGGCTGCCGTCGCTGCGCACGGATTCTACGCTGACACGGCCGGACAAAGGACGCCCTGAAGGAAATATCAAGACGGGGACGCCGTCAGTGACATCCAGATCCGAGACCATATTATCTCCTGAATATCCGCCTCCGGCATTCATACCGGCATATATCGGCTCATCGAATGTGAGGCTGATACGCCGCACGAAGCGTCTCATATACGCAGAGGGATATTTCATGGAGACGGTCAACGCACCGATGCAACGGCGCAGCTCCACATCTTCGTCAATGGCTTCCTGCGACTTGTCCACCTCAAGGTCAATGCTGCCGTAGAAGAATTCGTCCCCGAATGTGGACTCATTCTCCCGGAGAGACAGCCACAGGTCGGACAGAGTAGCGGGCTCTGACAGCTGCACCCCGGTGCCCTCACCTGTAGTCGCGAGGAAAGCGCATCTGTAACTCCCGTATGAGAGGCCTTCTATATGGAGCGATGACAGGTCGTCCGACAATTTGTGATAGGGCAGGTCGAGCACGCGTCCTCGGCTGTCTGCGATAACATACCATATATGGCGCATGCGTTCTCCGTTGTCATCGTCCGATCTGGTACGCAGTTCGACGCCTTCCCTGTTGATAGAGAAATTGAATACTACGCCCGTATTCGTCAAGGGGATGTGCGGTTCGTCAAGCCCGTCCGTACAAGAGACGAGCCCTGTAATGCAGAGCAGCAGGCCGGCACTTATCTTTGACAATATATTTTTCATGATTCCTATTTCTTGATACATCTGACATAGGCGAATGACTCCATCGGCCGGTGGTTGTCAGCAAAAGTCACAGTGCTGTCGGCTTCATTCCATGACACCTTGTACCCGTAGGCATAGCCGCCGGTATTGCTGGAGTTGTTGGACCACAGGACGACAGCCCCTCCGAAGCCGGGATTGTTGGTATTGGACTTGTCGGCTTTCTCACCTCCGAGAGGCAGGTACAGCGACTGTCCGCTTTTGCCCGAAGTCAGTCTGACGGTACGCGCCGTACCACCCACCCCTGTCTCTGTCTTGAGTGGCTCCGCGTCCGTAATGACATCGACGGAAACCGTATCCCCGGCTGAGACATAGGAGCCGGGCACTGTAACCGTCCTCGGCGGCATAAGCGTCTTCAACTCATCTCTCGTAGGCACACGCCAGCCCTCAGGACAAGGCATCTTGTCCTCGGCAGTCCATGGCACATTGGCGGCATCCCATGACAGTTGGTTGCGGTTATATCCCCTCCATGGCACATACTTGGCGATACGCCCGTATTGGAACATATACGCCAGCGCCGTAGTCCAACGCTGTCCGTACATGCCGTCGACGGTACTTATGTCATCCATCAGATATATCTGGTCCTCAAAACTCGATGACACAGCGTTGAATGCCATCCATGTGCGCCCGGCAATATCCACCGTCTCCAACAGTTTGTCACTCGGCGCCACCTCTATCCTGACACAGTCATAGGAATCCTTGAGCAGGGCATAGCGCAGGTTTACCAGCACAGAGTATCCGAGACGCCCTTTGCCCTGGGCAGGAATCGTGACATCGAACGAGGATATGTACCGTCCGTTCTTTTTCTCCGTCCGGACCACCGTATCCACGACCGCTCCCCTGCCAAGCCCCTCTACCGATGCAATCTGCACAGCCGCATCCGCGGCGAATGCAAGAGTCATCTTCTCCGCTCCGGTATTGGGCACTTTCAAGGCATTGTCAGAATAGTCGGTATCGACATCCACAGGAATGGAGGAGTCGGTGCTGCTCAAGAGGATACGGTTGTATGTGTCGGGCTTGGCAATGACAGTCTCCCCGTCTTCCCAGGACTCGACCGAGAAACTGCCTGTCACATCAGAGCCGGTCCCAAGCACGGCCAGTTCATAAGTCTTGCTGCGCTCCACGACCGGGAGCACCACACGGAACTCTACCGGCACGCCGTCCTGTGTTCCGGAGATCAGTATATGCACGGGGCGGGCGCTGGAGAACAGATAAAAGAGAGCCTCCACCTCTCCGGAGAAATCTTCCGGCATTTCCCTGACCATGCGCACGCTCCTGTCCGAAGCCATTCGGCTCTCATCGAACGGAAGTGTCTGCGCCGGAGCATCTTCCAGCACCACTCTGCTTATCCGTGTTTTCTCCGGATCCTCCACTTTCATGTCTATGCGCGCTATTCCATGCCGGAGCTGCACCGCATAAGTCCCGTCAGCCCATGAAACCGACTGGGGCAATGTCAGTTCGCCATATAGGAAATCGGGCACAGTGCCGGCTGTATCCTTGACGCTCAAAGGCATGGACAGAAAATCGCGTTCCAGCGTCCCCTCCGAAGCGGAAAGACTCTCACCGCTGATGAAATACAGCCTGGAGCCACGACGGGCAGCAAGCGAGACACGGCCGCCGGCATCCAGGGTCAAAGTACCTGAAGCATATATAGATGTATCGGCAGCCTGGAATACGGATACTTCTTCAAGAATCCGATTTCCGCCCGGTGTCGGAATGTCTTTGAACAGGATGGTCACAATCCCGTTTTTCGGGATTTCGGGCGAACTCTTGGACATGCAGGAGCACGCGAATGCCACACATGCAAGCATGGCCAGAACAGACAGGGTTGACAAGTTTTTCATGTCCATTACATAAACAATTATCGTTCAAACCCCTGATTGAGGGGCAAAGATACAAAAACACAACCAATCAGCAAAAATTCTACACTATTTTGCACAATAATAGCACCAAACCACAAAAGAGCGGCAATTGAGGCAAGATAGCAAGAAGACTTGCCGCCATGCAATTTTGTCGTGAAAAATAGTTATCTTTGCAAGTTCAGAGTTTGAGTATTCAGAAAACAACACAAGATTATGCTTTTCAATATCCTACAGGCTGACATGACGGACCTCTTGACGGATGTCGCCAACGAAATGACCGGCACTATGGCAGAGACCGTGGCGGAGACTGTCCCGGTGCAGACTGAGATGACCGAGTCGCTCATAAGCATGGCCGCCAAAGGAGGCTGGCTCATGATAGTCCTGCTCCTGCTCTCCATCATCGCCATTTACCTGTTCGGCAAGAAGTGGTGGATGATACGCAACGCAGGCAAGATCGAGAAGAACTTCATGAACGACATCCGCGACTACATACACGAGGGCAAGGTCAAGTCCGCAATCACTCTGTGCCAGAGATATGACACCCCCGTGGCAAGGCTTGTAGAGAAAGGTCTCGAGCGCCTCGGGAGCCCCCTCGGAGACATCAAGGCCGCCATGGAAAACACCGGCAATGTAGAGGTCGCGCGCCTCGAGAAAGGTCTGCCCTACCTCGCTACCATTTCCGGAGGTGCTCCGATGATCGGATTCCTCGGCACTGTCACCGGTATGGTGCAGGCGTTCTTCAACATGGCCAAGGCTGGCAGCAATGTAGATATCACACTGCTCTCTGACGGTATCTACACCGCCATGATCACCACCGTCGGCGGTCTCATCGTAGGTATCCTCGCATATTTCGCATACAACTATCTGGCAGCACAGGTCTCAGACATCGTATTCAAGATGGAGCGTACCACCATCGAGTTTATGGACCTGCTGCACGAGCCTGCAGGTGAAGAGGAAATACAATAACGGCAGTCGAAAATGGCAATCAGAAGAACAACAAAGGCCCTGTCGGAATTTTCGATGTCGTCTATGACAGACATCGTGTTCCTGCTATTGATATTCTTCCTTGTCACTTCGACGCTCATCAATCCCAACGCGCTCAAGCTCCTGCTCCCCAAGAGCACCGGGCAGGTCGGCGCGAAGGCAACGGTAAGCGTCTCTATCAAGGACTGGGGAGACGACACCTATACATATCACATCAATGGAAACAACACTCCTGTCTCATACGAGCAGGCAGAGGACGAACTGATCGGACTGCTCCAGACAGAGGAAGATCCGACATTCTCCATCTTTGCAGACGAAAGCGTCCCCGTCAAGGAAGTCGTCGCCATGATGAACATAGCCAAGCGCAATCATTACAAGGTCATCCTCGCCACACAGCCGGAATGACGATATACCCCACGGAAACCTGCATAAGGACGGGCATATAGGCACGACACCATGAAAGAATACCTCCGCGAAAGACAACGGAACGAACGCAACAGCAGGCTGTCAGGACTGATCCTGACAGTGCTTGTCGGTACGTCTTCGGGAGTGGCTGTGTCCAATGCAGGCCTCAAGTATCTCGACCCTCCCCCACCGGAAAACACTTTCCTCATAGATTTCTCGGAAGAGGTGGAGGAGCCTGTACAACCGCCACGCATCGGCAGGCAGCCACACTCACCGAAGGTGGACAAGACCAAGCCTATTGAACTCGTGCAGGAAAGCGAATCACCCTACACGGCAATGGAGGAGAAGCCGAACCTCACGCCTGCGACACGTCAGGATGACTTCGGTGATATCGAGACAGAAAAGGTAGAAGTCGAGGAGGCACTTGATCCCAGGGCGTCTTTCCCAGGCATGAGCAAAAAAGACACATCGCTCACTGCCCCTCATGCGGCAGAAAAGGCAAGCGATACATTCAAGGCTGGGCAGCCGGACGGCAACACAGCCAAAGGCAGGAGCGACGGGACACCTAACGCCCATGTCAAAGGACGCAAGACCGTGGGAACGATTCCGCGTCCTGCATACAATGTCCAGGAAGACGGCGTAGTCGTCATGAATATCAGAGTGGACCAGTCCGGCAGGGTCATTTCCGCAGTAATGGGAAATGGCACGACCACCGGCAATAAGGAACTTATCAACGCGGCGAGAAATGCCGCCATGAAGACACATTTCAATCAAGATGGAAAAGCTCCTGCACTGCAGGAGGGCACAATTACTTACATATTCAAATTACATTAATGGCAGATTTTACAAAAGAGGGTGAGGGCCGTAGGGATTATGGTCACACCGGAGAGAGAACTTCAGAAGGAAGGGTATTACGCAGCCGCAGGCCTCGCATTGCGACAGGCGGTTCTCAAGGCGGCAGCGAGAAAGTGAACTATGAATCGCACAGGAGCTATGGCGATGGTGAGCGCAGGAGCTTCGGTGGCGGTGAGCGTCGTTCATTCGGAGGCAACCGCGGCGGTTTCGGACAGCGCAGGAGTT
>CAZTUQ010000005.1:55042-64133 GCA_964616865.1 uncultured Muribaculaceae bacterium | reverse complement strand
CCTATGGCGAGTTCTGCCAAAGAAACAGAAGTTATCCCTACTTTCAGCAGATTGTCCAACAACTTGTAATTGCGGCCTATATGGCCGTTGATACGGGCATGAACAGCACGGACATCGTGAGCGTTCCTATTATGCCAGCGATTGCGGCAGGTGTCGTCACAGAATTTCTTGTCCGTTCTTCCATACATTATGCTGTTACCGCATTCCAGACACCGTCCGGTGCCTTCCCTCAAATTCTTATATTTCATCTCCTGACGGTTTTTCTATAAAGTTCTTACTCTTCATTGGCATTTCCAACTGATTGTCAAAAACAATTCAATCTTTTTAAGTTTCTTATAATTGGCTCGAAATCAGAGTTTTTCTTTCGAGGGTGCATTTTTCCTTATAGTCACAAAGAATACATAAAATCTTTTTGTGTAGAAGGGTGATTTTTGCACAAAAACTTAAATTATCTAAAGGAAACATCTGTTTCCTGCCTTTTTTTCTTTCGGTTTCCGAATCGGGTTTGTCTACGGGTTTACTTTGCCACCAAGCAGGGCAATGTGCGCTGTGACTTATTGTCAAACTTTAGAATAGGAAACTATGGATTTTCTAAATCGTATCGAACTGCGCGGCAACATCGGCAGTGTCCGTACAAACATGTACAATGGACGAGCAGTTGCCAATCTGACTCTCGCGACATCGCGGGCTTTCAAGTCCTCATCGGGAGAACCGGCAATTGAGACCACATGGCATAATGTGACTGCCTGGCAGGGCAGGGATATGCCGGACTTCAAATTGTTGGAGAAAGGTAAGAAACTATATGTCGCAGGACGCCTCGTATTACGTCGGTTCACCGGGGATGACGGCATAGACAGAACTGTATATGAAGTCGCAGCCAGCCATATGGAGATCTTGGATGAGGCCGGGCAGCTGTCATTCGGACACTGATGTATGAATACTTCTGCAATCATACCTATATGTATTGTGTTGCTGGGAGTCGTGAATTCATGCGCTTCCGGTGGCAGGATTGCATCATTGCGTGAGGATGGGGTTACATTCTCTCTGGGGATTCCAGGCGGGGAGGAGTCGGTTGTGATGGGAGGGGAGTCTTCGCATTCTGCCCAGGATACGCTGCTCGTTACTGATCATTCCGGGAACGAAGTCATTATCATGAAGGCCGTCAGGGATGAAAATGGGGAGATGGTCGCTACGGATGTGATAGACGCGGCTGTTGTCACTGCAAGGTTTCGGAATGTTGCTGAAAGGCATGGACGGGTGACGCTCAATTTCCGTATACGCGTTCCACGCTCTATGCTGGATAGCCGCTGGCAGATGCGCATTAAACCGGAACTTGTTATGGCGGATCGAGTTGTGGCGCTGGATTCAATAGTAGTCAGCGGAGCGGATTATCGCAAGGCACAGTTGAAGGGGTATCAGCAATATGAGCGTTTTCTGCGTTCAATAATTACGGATACTACCAAACTTGTGGATGTCCGCCAGCTGGAGATATTCCTCAGACGCAATATCCCGGCAATCTATGCGTATAGGTATGACTCTACAGAAGTTTCGGATGCTGCATTCTATAGTCATTATGGCGTCAGTGAACAGGCATCGGTCGAGCATTATGTCAGGCGTTTGAGGCAGCGTGTCAATAATCGTCGCAGGTCTCGCATCGGCAGCATGTATTCTCGTTTGGTCAAATCGCCTATACTTACGGCGGGAATCAGGCTTGATACCGTATTGTTCCAGGGAGCGGAAGACTTTGTGTATGATTATGAACAGACGATACCTGTCTCTTCGGGGCTCAAAAAGGCAAGTGTCGTACTTTCCGGCGATATAAGGGAGGATGGGCGGTCTGTGTATAATGTCCCGGAAACACCGCCTCTGACATTCTATATATCCTCAGTAGCCAGTTTTGTGGATGAATCGGAGCGTTATATAGATGAGGTGACGGAGCGTCGGGTGTCTGCCAATACCGCCTGTTATGTGGAGTTTGCACAGGGGAGCAGCATAGTGAATGACACACTGGGCTACAATGCTGTGGAGATTGGCCGGATTAAGGAAAATCTTCGCTCCTTGTTAGAGAACGAGTGTTACGATATTGATTCGATAGTGGTGACAGCGTTCTCTTCTCCGGAAGGAAGTTACTCTGCCAACCGCAAGTTGGCGGAGAGGCGAGCCCGTTCGATAGCCTCGTATTTCGGAGTCTTTATGGCGGATGTGAAGGATTCTCTTAGCAGGGATTGCGGCGTCTTTATTGATGCAGGAGGCGTTATGCCTGCTTATGTGATGCCGGAGATAGAAATGGTCACCCGTTTCGAGCCGGAGAACTGGCGGATGCTCGATGCTCTTGTGCTTGCGGACGATGGTCTCAGCGAGGAAGACAAAGAGGCTTACTGCAGACTTTCTACTGTGGAAGATCTTGATTTGCGTGAACATCAGATGCGTTCCCTGGCGTCTTATCGTCATATCCGCAGTATTCTGTATCCGCGGACGAGGATTGTGTCTTTTGACTTCTGCATGCATCGTCGCGGTATGGTCAAGGACACTATACATACGACTCGGCTGGATACGGTGTATCGCGCTGGCGTGCAGGCGATTAAAGATAGAGATTACGAACGGGCTCTTGCTATTCTGCGCCCGTATCATGACTTCAACACGGCTGTCGCACTATGCGCGTTGGACTATGACCACAGTGCCATGCAGATATTGGCATCTCTACCCGTCACTCCGGCGGTACTCTATATGAAGGCAATCATATATGCCCGTTTCGGTGAGGAGAACAATGCCGTACAATGCTACATGGATGCCTGCGCCCTCGACCCGTCACTGGTTCATCGTGGCAATCTTGATCCGGAGATTTCCGGACTTGTCAGACAATACAAACTCAATCAATATTTAGAACAATGAAAACAGAAAACAAAATTATTATCGGCGCATTTGTGTGCGCAATCATGTCAGCCTCCTGTACAAAGGATGACAAAACTGTCTTGAATCCTGAAACAGCATACGGTACCATATCCGTACAAGTGATGCCGGACGGGGCTGCTGATACGAGAGCAATGGATGCCTATACCGATGTACAGGCATACGAAAGTGCTATAAACCGTATCCAACTGCTTGTGTTCAACAGCTCAGGTTCACTTGACCATTATGCTGACCTTGGATCTGCTTCTACAACGGCGACCATTTCCACATCAGTCGGGCAGAAGACTGTATATGCGGTAGTCAACGGCTCTGATTTGTCTGGAGTGGAGACACAGAGCGCATTGGAGAATACATTAGTCGGCTTGTCGGAAAACAGTACCGACGATGCTGTCGGCTTTGTGATGTCAGGCTCTTCAGTTTGTTCTGTGACAGCGTCTTCTGCAACCTCTTGCAGAGTTGATGTTTCTCGCCTTGCCGCCCGAGTCGTTCTCAAGAGCGTAACCAATAACCTGCCACCGTCCTATGGTACGGTGACGATTCCCTATGTATTTCTCGCCAATGTGGTGGGCGAGCAGAAGATTGCCGGGAGCACATCGCTTGCGAGTGTAGTCTGGTACAATAAGTATGGGCGTAGTGATAATGCGACATCCGCGTCCCATATAATAGGCAGTTCGTCTTCGTACGAGGCTTCGTGCAAGTCATTGACCTATGCGCAACTTGGTGCAAGTCTGTCAAATGGTAATGCTTATGCGCCCTCGACTCCTCATCTCTTGTACACCTGCGCAAACAGTTCTACCGCCGCGCCGTCCGCATTCTCTACGAGTTCGTTCAGCCCGCAAAGGACGATACTCGTCGTCGCTGCCGAGATAAAAGGCTCGCTCTATTATTATCCGGTGGTACTGGATAAATCTGCAATAGAGCGTAATACGACTTATACCGTTGCTCTGACCCTGTCCGGGCTCGGTTCGTCCGATCCTGTTGCTCCGGTTGAGCATGGAAGCATATCTGCCTCCATTTCCGTATCCGCCTGGGCGGCCGGTGTTTCTTATGAGGAATCTATCTAAACTCCAAGTATTGGCATTGCTGTGCGCGGTTTCTGTTTCTTGTTCAATCAAGGAGCCGCGCGCAGATTGCCCTTGCCTGTTTGCTCTGGAGCTTTCTGACTGTCTGCGCTATCCTGGGAGCGTGCGTATGGATGCATGGACTGCCGTATCGTCGGTGGTTTCAGAGGAATTGAGCCGTGACCTTTGCGATTCTCTATATGAGATTGGTGTCCCTCGTGGAGACATTGGATACAGTGTGAGTGTGGCGTCCGGGAGTTTTATAAGTGACGGGCATGAATTGCATATCGCGGATGAAACGGAGTGCGGTACCTTGTTTGCCCATACGGCGGCATTGTCTACCGATTGTGAGTCAGTAACGGATACGGTTGTGCTGCATAAGCAGTTTTCCCGTATCTCGGTGCGTCTGACGGGAGTGCCTGACGGGAGTGGGGATGTTTCCATTGTAGTGAGCACTCGATGGAATGGGCTGTCCCTCAGTACGCTTACTCCGCTTGCCGGAGAATTGAGCCTGCGGCCGGAGAGGAGGGACAACGGCAACTGGGATTTCTATATGCTGCGCCAGGGGAGCGGGACGGTGAGTCTGGACATATATGCTGCTGGGGAACATTTGCATCGCGTGGAGCTTGGAAAGTACCTAGAGGAAATAGGCTTTGACTGGATGTCAGAGGACCTTGACGATATACGTATAGGTGTGGATCATGCGGATGCATCTGTCGTCATAGCGATTGACGAGTGGACTCCTGGCAATGTGTATGATGTGGAACAATAATACTTTAAATGATGAAACAGAATATTTTGGAGAATATGGGGAAGGTGCTCCTTTGCTGTTGTATGGTGCTTGCTCTCAAAGCTTGCGTTTCTGAAGAATTGCCGTATGGGGAAGTGGTGTGCGAGGGAGAGTCCACGGTGGTTACATTCGTACCTTGTGCGTATAATCCTGACACAAAGAGTGTCTATACCCCGGCTGAATCCTGTATCAGTGATGTGAATCTTTTTATCTATCATGGCGGCAGTCTTACGGAGGCCGTGTATTCCGAATCGGCGTTGACGGTGGAGATGTCTCTTGTCGCAGGAGAGGATTATACCTTGTTTGCGATTGCAAATGTCGGGGAGGTACAGAGTCCTCCTGCAGAGATTGAGGGGATATATGATATTGAGATACCTCTTGATTATTCCATGTTGGCGGAAAAGGGAATACCCATGTCAGCAGTGGTAGGGGACATACATATAAGTCCAGCCGGTCAGGCTGTCTCTGTGAATCTTGTGCGGCTGCTTGCCAAATATGGCTTCCGCGTAGATAAGTCGGCCGTATCGAAAGCAGTGTACAACTTTACAGAAGTGGCTCTGATGCAGGCGGCATCGTCATTGCGCCCTTTCTCATCCCAGGTTGCGGCAAGCCCGTCAGATGTGTCTGCCGGTGATACGAGCAGTGCGGCCGATATAGATAAGGTCAATGCAGGCGAGGAGGTATTCTTCTATGTGCCTGAAAATATGCAGGGGACATTGCTTGAGGGTAATTCTGACCCATGGAATAAAGTTCCGGACAGCATAGGGGACAGGAATGCTCTCTGTACCTATATACAGGCTGATGCCGAATATTCGGCGCAGGGAGCGTCCGGAAATGTGTCGTTCCGATTCTATCTCGGGACGGATGACTGTAGCAATTTCGATGTATGCCGGAACAATTATTATCATATAGTATTATATCCCGGAGATGACTCTCCTTATGCGGACAGTTGGAAAATGGATGCGGATGTCGAATGGGATGACAGGATATGCTCTCTGACAGAACCGCAATATATAGGTTCCTGGGGGCGCTTGAATGTTCCAGGGGCTTCTTCCTCCAGACAATATATGGTACGGGTGAGTTCCGCAACTTATGTTGCGGATATAGCACTCGGAGGTCCGGAACCATCTACGGTGCAGTGTGGGGCATATACTTGTTGTTATAATCCCTCTGATCCGGAAAACCTGCATTTTATGCCCTCCGCCATGCTTGCTGGCACCGATCCGTCTGTGTCTTTGCCTGTATTCACTGTTTCGCGAGGGAGTTCTTCTATTTCTGTAAATACTTCTGTACATCCCGAGGTCCCTGCGTTCTTGTTTGATGACGGGATGAAGACTAACGAGGACGGATATGGAGTGACTTCGGAACTGCGGATGGATATTCCAATGGATACATTTGTGGCACCTGGGGCAGTGATGTCATTGTTGCCTTCTACAATGTCTGCAGTTGAGAGGAAGTGGCACTATTTCAAATCGACATTTTATGACAGGCTCAGATTGTCAGTTCTGGATACCTTTTCTGAGGGGGATGCCCCATTACTTGCTGATGGTCAGACCGATTATTCATGTGCGAAAGATGTCACCCTACAGCAATATGCCTCTGTCTATGACGCATGGGAGGACGGTGTGCTTGCAGTTGTGGGGCTCTATGGGCTGAAGGCAAAGGATAATGCCGCAACAGCACAGGTGTTTGTACCTTTCTATGAGGATGCTACGGCCTTGGGAGGAACTTGTGTCACCGGTCATTTCGGGTATGTCGTTGAACCGGCATTTCCGGAATGGAGATATATAGGGGAGTATGAGAATATGCAGTTCTCACCATCAGATCCCTCTCTCGTGACGGCAGTCTCGTTTGTCGGAAGCAACGGCACATCTATACCTACACCACATGCCGTATGGGATGTGCGGCATGGCAAGTTTGATATTCATGACATGGGAGACCGTCTGGAAAAGGTCTGGAACAGCGGCCGCATAGATGGGTATAGCAAGGATATACAGATGAGTGCGAGCAAGCTGTCGTTTCCGGAGGCACCTGTAAGTGGTTTGTGTTGCGGCCCTATGGTCTGTCGTGGACAGGTTACAAATCCTGTGAGCGGGAGGGTAATATCCGGTTATTATACATTTGACCTTGTGATGCGCTTGTCGGTAGGAGTCAGAATCAGTGCGGACGGTCATGAGACTTCGTACTGTTTTACTCCGTTTACAAAATATGCGTCATTGGAATACTATGACTTGTGGGAGGAATTCTTTCCGAAAGTACACATAGAGCACATGCGCATGAAGGCGGAAAACAATGTGGATACCCAGTACTGGTCCTATGTGGAGGCGCAGCAATATCCTGACTCCAGGCCGTCATTGTGGCCTTTGAAACTATATCATATTGGGCGTGAGGTTTATAATGACAGTGAGATGGAGGAGCTTGTGGACTTGTGCAATGATCTTGCCGGCAACTATTGGTTTGATTTCAACTTCTATGACAAAGGCTCGGCGTTTATAAGCAAGCAGCTCAAGTTGGATGACGGGACATTGCACTTGACAAGAGGCTGCAATGTATTTGCTGACAAAAACTCTGAATACTACAAGTATGCCGATGGCGGTCAGGGATATTATATACTTACAAAGCAGTATAAAATACAGGATATCCCGGATACCGATTATTGTGAAGGGTTGCAGAACTATGTTCTGGAGGCGTCGTTAAGCAATTTTGTTGACTATTGATTCATTCCCTCATAGGCGATTGCCGCGGCTTCGGGATTCATGTTGCAGCCGAGCCGGTAGACCGGTATGATCTCGGTCATTTTGGCTACAAGGCCGAGAGAAGTGATTGATCCGGATATATCATCAGGTCTGAATGTCTGCTGGATCAGCATAGGGGCTGCGGCATCGCTGTCCATGAGAGATATGTGATTGTATGAGTCACGTTCGAGGACGCATATTGCCTTGAGGGGGCGTCTGATATTGGCACCGAACCCTTCCTTGCCGTTCCATGGCGAACCATAGGCAATGACAGCATGATCCTCTATCTTCAGAAAAGGCTTGTCTCCGTTTACCATTTCCGCACGTTCACCGAATGCTTTCATCCATAGTGCGGTGTGTGTGCTTTTGCCGGTGCCGCTCTTGGCCGTGAATAAGTATGCCTGCCCGTCTACCGCTATTGTAGAACCATGCATGAGCAGGAAACCTTTGTCAAGTACATACCTTGCAATGCGTCCGTGTGTGACTGTGAACTCTATAAGGTTGTCCCCGGCGTATGCGTCAGGATGCCCCTCGGCGGCCTGTGTGCGGATATAGGTTTCCCGTTCGCTTATGATTTCTGCTTCGGTAGGGTGGATTTTGAGTTCGGCTTCCATGTCACCGGTGTAGCGATATTCCGCGCACATCTTATGAGTGTAGTTGAAGCCTGTCTCTATTTCAAAGACTGTATCCGCTATGAGGTATTTCCCTGTTGGCATTGCTGACTGGTGACTTGTATGTATCAGACAAATGTAATGATTTTTGCCCGTTTATCAGAAATCAATGGGATGGGGAGGGCAGGTGAGAGTTGTGCTCATGCTCTCTGGAGGCGGAGGCTTTATATGAAGCATGGCGCTTTTTTTAGAATTTTTACGAGAAACTTTTGGAAGTTCAGATTTTATTCCTACCTTTGCAGTCCACAAAAGCAACCTCTCGCGGTACGTGAATGGATTTTTGGCGATGTTGCGATAAAAATTAGAAAAGAGATATGGATTTACTTAAGATTGTAGAGGACGCTTTCAAGAATGAGAAAGTAGAGAGCTACCCCGAATTCAAAGCAGGTGATACCATCACGGTCACCTACAAAATCAAGGAAGGTGAGAAGTTTAGACTTCAGAACTTCAAAGGTGTAGTCATCCAGATTAGCGGTGCCACTCCTACTACCCGTACATTTACGGTTCGCAAAATAAGCGGTGGTATCGGTGTTGAGAGGATTTTCCCGTTCCAGTCTCCTTTCATTGACAAGATTGAAGTTAATAAAGTCGGTAAGGTCCGTCGTGCACGCATCTTCTATCTGCGCAATCTCGCTGGTAAGAAGGCTCGCATCAAGGACAAACAGATGACGAAGTAATAAAAGGTACGGCTCCTTAGCTCAACTGAATAGAGCACTTGACTACGGATCAAGAGGTTACAGGTTTGAATCCTGTAGGAGTCACTAAATGAGGGTTTAGCTCAGTTGGTTCAGAGCGCTTGCTTGACAGGCAAGAGGTCAGCAGTTCAAATCTGCTAATCCTCACTAATTTTCAAAATACTGATTGTCAGTTAGTTACAATCAGACTAATAGTTCCCTTTGCATTATATTTCAGCGTATTTCGGTT
>CAZTUQ010000005.1:0-54942 GCA_964616865.1 uncultured Muribaculaceae bacterium | reverse complement strand
TGTCCAAAAATAAGTGCAAAAAAAGTGCAAGCCATTTTCGCTGATAATCATGACCGTTTCAATCTTCCTCGACACACGAGCAGCCGGGAAGCGAACACCGGCTCCAATCAAGTTCGCTGTACGCCGCAAGGGGCAAGCGGCATATATTGGCTCAGGTGCAAAACCCTGTGTTTGGAAATAAGAGTAAGTGAGTACCTTTGTGAATTAAACAAAAGGTATAGTAGGGCAATGGCAAGCTCCTTGCTTAGCTCCTGTGATGTGCTGGATTCATTGGTGGCCGAGATGAATGACAGACTTGGCAATCCATCAGAAAAGAGACCATCTATTGTAGTCATAATAGACGAAATTGCAGATCTGACTGTACCATTTGGCGGAGAGGAGGCTCAAATGCTCTCTCAACGGGTTAGCAGGAACATTGTAATGCTTGCCCAAGAAGGACATGCTGCAGGGATTCATCTTGTTCTGACTACGCAGAGATTATCAACGGATGCCATTACCTGGTCAATCAAGGCCAGTGTTCCGACGAGAATGGCATTCCGGACAATGTCAAGTATCGATTCTACAGTAGCCATTGATATGCCTGGAACAGAAAACCTTATCGGTAATGGCGATATGATTGTTGCAGCAGGTGCAGAAAACGAGCGAGTCCAAGGAGGGTTTATAAATAGAGAGGAACTTGTCTCCATCGTGGATTATGTTGCCGGTAATGCTCCGCTCATTGAGTAACATGGCGAAACGATTATATAGAGGAGCAGAGAAGATGCTTTGCTGTTGCTGCAAGGAAGACATATACACGATAATTGCCGCATAACAGTCAGCATGTTGTGCGGCAATATGAGTATCGATTCTTGGCCTCGTAGGTGAGGCTCTTGAATTCTATTGCAACATCGCTGGCTTGACCTTGACCTTGCCGCGGTAGAAGAACACGACATTCGTAGAACTGTAATCGATGGTATAAATGTCGCCATCCTTGCTTATTGTCATCTTTTGAGACGATAGAGTTTCCTGGTCCGAACTGTCTTTTGTGCGGTTCTTGTAGAAGATACCGTCGGAGGATATCTTCTGGTCTTTGTTTACGGCATTTTGCGTGAATGAGCCGACAGGAATATCTTGTTCGGGCATGGAAATCCCACCTGTGGTCACGGCAAAAACCGGTTCCGTCGATTTATCGGTGACGGATATGCAGACCGTCTTGTTTCCTCCGACTTTGTTAAAATATATCCCCTCAGCATCGGCCTCGATATCTTTATAGTTAGTCTTCCTATAAGCGATGAAATTCCTGCGTACCGAGGTTATTTCAATCTGGCCTAATTCGGTCTCTTTATAGAAGAATGTGACATTCGCGATGCCTTCGCCCCGGCAGCCTATGTTGAATACCAAATTGCCATTGGTCTCTCCGATTTCTACTGGAACAATCTTCGGGTCGCTGGATACTATTTTGAGTTCGTCTTTTTGCGCGCCATTCCATGCGACATTGTCTACTTTGTCGAATAAAACAACCTGGTGCAAGGAGAGGGTTGTGAATGTGAATGTGACCTTGTCTGGCAGGTCTTCCGCTTTGCCGTTTCTCCATAGTACGAGTTTGAGGTTTGGAGTGACGGTCACTTTGCATACGGCTTGGTGCACTCCATCAGCCGCAGTTACCGTGATGTCTGCCGTACCTTCTTTCTTTGCCTGAATGATGCCCTCGGGGTTTACGGACACTATACTCCCGTCAGATGATTTCCATTTGACCGTCTTGTCTGTGGCGTTCTCCGGTGTGATGGTGTAGTGCAGTGCCAGTGTGTTTCCTCTCTTTAGACTGGTATCAGCGCTGTTCAGACTTATGCCCTCTATGGGTATATGCCTGGCTACCACTGTAATCTGGCATTCTGCCTTTTTGTCTCCGGCTGTGGCTGTGATTGTCGCCTTTCCCTTTTTTATGGCGTAAACGGTCCCGTCTTTGACGGAAGCGATTCCGGAATCAGAGGATTCCCATTCTATTTTAAAATCCGTCTTGTCGTCCGAGACCTCCATTGTCGCTTTCAGCGTTGCTTTTCCACCCTCCTGCAAACTTAAGGATGTAGGGCTTATTGCCAGTGAGGTGACTTCGGGTTTCGGCTCGGGGGTGGGCTTGTCGCTCTCCTTGCCGCAGGATCCCGCCATTGCGACAATTGCCGCCGCCGTGATTGTAAGAAGTGCTTTTTTCATGAGTTGTAAGTATTGTTATAGTGAATCAATATTTCGGTATGTGGCAATGCTGATGTCATACACGCTGCAAATCTCGCCTGATTTGTCTTGCCGGGATAGGATGCGAGTGACTTTTTGTAGGAGAATGCGCTTGCCATTAATAGGACATTTGGACTGCGTTGTGTGTTGAATGTCCTGAGTGTGAGGCGGTTAAAAATCCTGATTGGGGATTGCCCTGTCGGGCGGAACGGAGAACGATATTCGGATACAGAATACTGGCAGGCAAGCCACTAAAAGTAAAAGTGGCCTGCCTTTTTACCGATAAATTATGAAGTGTGCTTGTTTTACTGGAGGCGGCTTTTCTGTTTGCGGTATTGCGAAGGAGTCATTCCGCTCATCTGCCGGAAAATGCGGGAAAAATATGCGTTGTCATCGTAGCCGCATTTCAGAGCGACCTCTGCGATAGGCAGATTGCTGTCATCGTCAAGGAGTGAGCATGCTCGCTGTATGCGCAGGTGTGTGATATAGTCGATAGTATTCTCACCTGTGATGGCGGAGACCTTTTTGGTCAGCTGCTTGCGCGTTATGCAGAATCTTTCCGCAATACTCTCGACATCTACCGAGCAGTCGGCCATCAGTCCATCGAGTATCCTGTCGAACCTGTCGAGGAAATCCTTATCAGACGGGGACATGTCTTCCTTTGGATTCATGCCGGCTTCAAAAGCTCTGGAGAATTTCTCCCGCAGGTGCTTTCTGGATTCTAGAATATGCCTTGCCATGGAGGCGAGTTCGTCCGGGTTGAATGGTTTGGCCAGATATGCGTCAGCACCGGCATTTATACCATTGATCCTGTCCTCGTCCGTGCTTCTGGCGGATACTATGATGACCGGAATATGAGAAGTGAGGGGGTCTCTCCGGATATTCCGGCAAAATTCAACGCCGTCCATTCTTGGCATCATCACATCGGTGATGATGAGGTCGGGAATTGAGGATTTTGCCCTTTCCATGGCATCGGTGCCGTTGCTGGCATATATTATTGAGTAACAGTCCCCAAGGGCGGAACCAATAAGGCGCATGACAGCGAGATTGTCCTCTACAATCAAGACGGACGCGGTCTTGCCTGTTCTGGGGAGTTCTGGCGTCATCTGCGCCGTGCCGGAATTTCCCGTACCGTGCCGGAACACATCCGGTTGCACCATGCCGTCCGGTACAAAAGCCGGCAACGGCCTGTCCCCATGGCTCAACGGAAGTATTACTGTAAAGACAGACCCCTTGCCGACATCGCTCTCTACAGATATATCTCCGCCTACGGACAAGACAATCTGTCTGGCGAGGGCAAGTCCGATTCCCGAACCTACATGCCCCTTGCCGTTGCTCCCGCGGTAGAATTCGTCAAATATAATGGGCAAATCATCCTTCGGAATGCCGATTCCTGTGTCGGAAACCTTTATAATCAATGAGTTCTTGCATGTATGGGAACTTACTTCAATGCATCCGTCCGCCGGCGTGAACTTAATGGCGTTTGAGATAAGATTGTTCATCACCTTGCGGAAATACTCCGGAGTGAAATCCATTTCGACCGAAGTTTCCGCCGGGATATAGGTGAGGCTGACGCGCTTCCTCTCCGCTTCGATGGCGTGTTTATCTACAAGCATCTGGATATAGGCCACAATGTTGCCATGTTTCCAGTCTTGGGTACCTGTGGAGAGGCGTACCTTGGATATGTCAAGCAGTTCGGTGATGAGTGCCAGCATGCCATTGCCTTCAGAATATATTATCTCTCCGAGCCTTGACAGACTAATGCCGTGTGGCAGAGTCCCGTCTTTCATCTCCTTGGCATATCCGAGAATCACAGTGAGCGGAGTCCGGAATTCGTGTGTCATATTGGTAAAGAAATCCGTGCGGACCCTCTCCATCTCCGACAGCAATGCGGCATGCCTGGATTTGATGGAATAAGCATACAGGAGAATGGCTATGATTAGTATAAGGGAAATGACGGCTATGCCTGCACTTGTCCCTATCATTCTGTTCCGTTGCTTCTCGTGCGCTATGTGCTCGGCCAATGCCGCCGCACCGTATTTTACTCTGTTCGCTTCCAATGCGTCTGCGAGTTCTTTCCGGAACATGGTGTCTTTGTGTGCAGCGTATGATTCGAGATAAGAGGCGGCTGTCGATGGGGAACTGTCTTTCAAAGACTGCCATAATCCGAATTCGGATTTGGATTCAATATATCTGTTGCCTGTGCTTTGTGCCTGCTCGAGAGCGTTCTTAAACCATTTGGCAGCAGAGGCCCTGTCGTCATTCTTCATACTTATGTTTCCCATCTGGACGCAGGCTACTGCGAGAGAGTGCCTGCTGCCACCATGTTGCAGCAATGGAATTGCCTCGGCCAACAGGCTCTCTGCCGTTGCGGACATGCCTTTCTTGATATAGATTTCCGCCATCTGTGACTTCCTGACGGCAGCCTTGGTTTCTATGCCGTATAGGCTGTCCAGTGCGAAAGCCTCCTCTGCATATTCCAGGGCCTTGTCTAATTCTCCTGTCTCACAGTAGATGTCTGCGGCCATGCCAAGCCTTATGGCAAGCGGTCCCTTGCGGTCAAGTCTCCTTTCTATGCCTATCGCTTTATCTATATATGATTTTGCGGACTCGGCATCGTGGCAGAGGAGGTATAGTCCTGCGAGTGTGTTTAGGTCAGAACTGAGTGCGGCATCATTCCCGGAGCGTCTGTCTATCTCGTATCCTTTTTGTTGGAACGCCAGAGCCTCGGCATAGTTTCCGAGGTAACTATACCCTACGGAGAGCAGGGAGTAAATATCAGACAATAGTCTGTCATCCTCGAGGCCGGAGGCCGCGTCAAGAGCCTTGAGTGCACAGTTGACGGCATCGTCGAAACGGGCCTGGTCTATGTAGTGCATACCCATGTCGTAGTGGACCAGTGTCTCCATTCTGACGGCATTCTCATTGTCTCCGAATAATGCGAGAGTGTCTTCCTGCAGATTGTCGTTGTTGAGTTCCCGGACAATCCTGTTGGCAAGAACGATTCTTTTCGCCTTCGCCGAGTTTTTCCATTCGCTGTACAGTGAATCAGCGCATGTGGCCGGAGAACCGGCTATCGCGGCAATGCCGATGGCGGCTGCTGAGAGTATCATGTTTAAGTCTAAGTTTAATGCTCAAATCTGTAAATCTAAATATTTCCGCTGAATGGACAAAGCTCCGTTCCCTCTGAAATATTTGTATATTTGCCCGATATATGAGTGGGCTGACATTTGAAAGGATACTTAAGAATGACGGCGTTCTGACATACAGGACGCAGGGGCGCAGTATGGAGCCGATGCTGCATGAAATGCGGGATCTGGTCACCCTTGTGCGGAAGACCGATGAGCGTTGCAAACTGCATGATGTCGTCCTGTACAAGCGGGGAGGCAGGTACATATTGCACCGTATAGTGGAAGTCCGTGAGCATGACTATGTCATCCTCGGGGACAATTGTTTTACCTATGAATACGGTATTACAGACGATGACATATTGGCCGTAATGGTGGCATTCATACGGAAGGGGCGCAATTATACAATGGATAGCCCCCGATATATGAGATATGTCAGGGTGATGGCGGCTATGACACCGCTTATGGTGACGGTGCGTCGTCTGTGGTGGGAATTTCGTCAGGCTCTCAAGAAGATACCGGGCGTCAGCCGTTTACGAGCAGTCCTTTGTCGTCGAGCATCCGGAGGAAATTCCTGACATCTGCGCTGACGATTTCCCTGTCAGCGTCAAATTCAGCACAGATTGTGTCAATGATGGCATCCTCCGTGGTGTCATTGTCAAGCAACTCTATGATACGGCCTCCTGTCCGGTTGAGTTTGAGCATTGAATTGTATTCTTTTGCTTCTTTCCCCACGGGTACGGCCACGATGTCTTTCTTGAAGAAGGTCTGAACTACGAATTTGTACTTGAGGTGCATATTGTTGTCATTGAGTGTGATATTCTTTGAGTTTGGCTGCCAGGGCACGGTGTCCGGGGCATACGGACTCAAGTAGCCGATGGAATGCGGCTCCGTGGTTCATCTCCCGTGTGTGGCAGAGTTCGTGCAGCATTACAAAGTCGCGCAATTCCGAAGGCAGGGTCATAAGGCACAAGTTGAGATTGATATTGCCTTTGGATGAGCAACTGCCCCAGTTGGATAGATTGTGCTTGATGGTCACCCTGTTGTAGTGGAATCCGTGCAGGGAGGCAAGTTCGGCGAGCCTGGATGGAAGCTGTTCGGCGGCCTCGGCCCGCATCTGTTCGGCAGGAATGCTTCCGCGGAGCGGATCTTTGATAATGGTGGCTTTCTGCCTTCGCGGTCTGCGCCATCTGGTAGTGACTATACGGAACATATTGACAAATATAAAATTTCGTCCGGTCAATTGCAACGGAGTTGCACTTGGCGACAGGTACATTCGCATTCTGCTGATTGCAGGCGCGTATCATATATATGCGTTCGGTAGTGATGATAAATTTTTTCATTATGAGATACAGGATTTTGTTGATGGCTGCGTTGGCAGTCGTTGGATTGCAGGCGTGCCACAACCATGACCATGCTGGGCATTCACATGACCATGCCGAGGTGCATGAGGGACACGACCATTCCGGTCACAATCATTCCGGTCACAATCATAGCGGCCATGACCATGGTCACGACCATGCTGCGGAACTTGCAGAGGCTGCTTCGAAAGGGCATTCGGATGAAGTGGTTTTTGAAAAGGCCCGTCAGGAGCGTTTCGGCGTGAAGACGGAGGTCGTGGAGGCTTCGGTATTCTCCCCAGCCGTGCATGTGGGAGGCCAGGTGCTTCCTGCCCAGGATGATGCATTCGCGGTCATAGCTCCGATTTCCGGAGCCATTACCCTCGCGTCGGATCTGACAGTCGGTGCTTATCTTCCTGCGGGCTCTGTCGTGGCAAGGGTGTCTACTGCAGCGGTAGCCGGTGACGGAAGGGCGGTGCAACTCAAGGCCGCGTACGAGACCGCCAAGGCGCGTTATGAGCGTGATGCGGAACTTGTCAAAGACAAGATAATATCTGTCAGCCAGTTTGAGCAGACGCGTCTGGAATATGTCACGGCAAAGGCTGAATATGAGGCCATACGCAATTCCGGTGATGGAAGCGTGGAGGTCAAGACATCGGCTCCTGGCTATGTGATGTCGGTAGATGCCCTGTCCGGTCAGTATGTGGAGGCAGGGGCCTCTGTCGCATCGCTTGCCAAGTCCAGGACGCTCATGCTGAGGGCGGAGCTGCCCGAGCGTTATGCCGCGACCGCTCCGGTGGTGGATGATGCCAATTTCAGCGTTCCTTCCGGAGAAATATTCTCCGTCAAGGCTATGGGCGGACGCGTGGTTGCACGCTCTGTCAATGCCGTGGACGGATATCTGGCCCTGTCTTTCGAGTTTCCTTATCGCAGTGGAGTCGTGCCGGGCGCATTTGCGGAGGTGTGGCTCAAATGCACTCCCAAGGACGGAGTAATCGCATTGCCTCTGGCTGCATTGGTTGAGGATCAGGGGATATACAGCGTGTTTGTGCAGCTGGATGAAGACTGTTTTATGAAGAGGGAAGTGCGCTGTGGCGGTGATAATGGCTGCATGGTGGAAATCCTGAGCGGCCTTGCACCTGGAGAGAGGGTCGTTACGGAGGGGGCGATGCATATCAAACTCGCGTCTGTGTCGGCTGTGCCCTCCGGACATAATCATAGCCATTAATATAGCGGAGCATGCTCAATACAATAATAAAAACCGCGCTTTCCAACAGGACGCTTGTACTCGTCTTGTCCGCGATGCTGATTGTGGCGGGGTTGTACTCGACCAAGACCATGGATGTGGATGTGTTCCCCGATCTCAATGCCCCTACTGTCGTGGTCATGACCGAAGCGCAGGGAATGGCGCCGGAGGAGGTGGAGAGACTTGTCACCTTCCCGATAGAGACGGCCGTCAATGGAGCGACCGATGTCAGGCGCGTGAGGAGTTCTTCTTCTACCGGTTTCTCCATTGTCAATGTGGAATTTGATTGGGGCACAGATATTTACCGTGCCAGGCAGATTGTGAGTGAGAAACTGGCCATGTTGGGCGATGATCTGCCTTCCGGAGTCGGCCGTCCTACACTCGGCCCTCAATCTTCCATCATGGGTGAAATGCTTGCGATAGGATTGACGGCGGATACTACATCACTGGCGGACCTTCGTACTATTGCCGACTGGAGCATACGCCAGAGGCTGCTCGCAATGGGCGGAGTCGCGCAGGTCTCAGTGATTGGAGGCGACGTCAAGGAGTATCAGATACTGCTCAATCCCCGCAAGATGAAGCAGCGTGGCGTGAGCATGGATGAGGTGATCGAGGCGTCCCGCAATATGAACAGCAATGCTACTGGCGGTACTTTGTACGAATATGGCAGCGAGTATATTATCAGGGGGCTTATTTCCACCTCGGACGTGGAGGAACTTGGAAAGGGTGTGGTCAAATTGTCAGACAACGGCAAGCCGATTTATCTCTCTGACATTGCCAAGGTGCAGACCGGTGCGAAAACTCCCAAACTCGGAGTTGCATCCAACGACGGGCATCCGGCCGTGATAATGACAGTGACCAAGCAGCCTAATGTCAGCACGATAGATCTGACAGCAAAGATAGAGGACGCTCTTGAGGACATGAAGCCGACAATGCCGGAGGATGTCCATGTCCGCACAGACATATACAGGCAGTCATCGTTTATCGAGAATTCCATAGACAATGTCACAAAATCCTTGGTAGAGGGCGGTATATTCGTCATAATAGTTCTCTTTATCTTCCTGATGAACTGGAGGACGACGGTCATATCGCTTATATCTATACCTATGTCCATCCTCATCGCTATCTTGTGTATGAGGGTCATGGGCTTTACAATCAACACTATGAGTCTTGGCGGTATAGCCATAGCCATCGGCTCGCTGGTGGATGATTCCATTGTGGATGTGGAGAATGTGTTTAAGCATTTGAGACAAAATAGATTGCTGCCTCCGGAACGCAGGAGGAGCGTCCTTGCGACGGTATTCGAGGCATCCAAGGAGGTCCGTATGCCGATGCTCAATTCGACTCTGATCATCGTTGTCTGCTTCCTGCCTCTGTTTTTCCTGTCCGGAATGGAAGGGCGCATGCTCAAGCCTCTGGGCATCACATTTATAATCTCCCTGTTTGCGTCTACATTTGTCGCGCTGACTCTGACTCCTGTGCTGTGCTCGTTCATGCTGGGCAAGGACACGAAGAATGCCGATAAGGAGACCTGGCTGGTCCTGCGTCTCAAGACGGTCTATGATGTTGCGCTGAAGTGGGCGTTGAGACATAAGGCAGCAGTACTGTCCAGTGCCGCTGCACTGCTGGTGGTGGCTCTTGTCGCATTCTTCTCGTTCGGGCGCAGTTTCTTGCCTCCGTTCAATGAGGGTTCGTTCACTATATCAATGAGCTCTGTGCCCGGTATCTCCATAGAGGAGTCCGATGCACTCGGAGCGCAGGCGGAACTTATATTGGCGGATATTCCGGAAATCAAGACTGTAGGACGCCGTACCGGTCGTGCTGAACTTGCCGAACACAGTTTCGGTGTGAATGTCTCTGAGTTTGAGTGCCCGTATGAACTCAATCATGGTCGTTCCCGTGCAGAATTGACGGCCGACGTCAGGGAGAGGCTCGCTGTCATTCCTGGAGTGAACATAGAAATAGGAGGTCCTATATCCCATCGAATCGACGAGACATTGTCCGGTACAAAGTCCAACATCGCCATCAAACTGTTCGGTACTAATCTGAACAGGATGTATCAGCTCGGAGGTGAGATCAAGGAGGCTATAGAGTCGGTTCCAGGCATTACGGATGTCAATGTGGAGCAGCAGATAGAGCGTCCGGAACTCGATATAGTCCCCCGGCGTGATATGCTTGCCGCCTATGGAATCACAATGCCCGAATTTGCCGAGGCTGTGTCCCTGTTGTTGGAAGGAGAGGTCGTGTCGCAGGTCTACGAGGGTAACAGGGCATTTGACCTGACTCTGAAACTCGAGCCGGATGACAGGAGCACGGCAGAGCGGATCAAGGATGTCATGGTCAGTACTCCTGACGGCAGACATATTCCACTGTCAGATATAGCGGAGGTGAAGTCCGGCACTGGTCCTAATACGATAAACAGGGAGAATGTCTCCCGTAAACTGGTGATTTCCTGCAATGTCACCGGCGGTGATTTGAGTAATGCCGTATCGGGAATACGCGAGGCTGTGGCACAGAAAATCAGTCTGCCGGAAGGTTATCATATCGAATACGGCGGCCAGTTTGAGAGCGAGGAGCGCGCGTCCAAGACGATAGCACTCATATCCGTATTCTCGCTCATCGCCATATTCCTCCTGCTGTTCGGAGAGTTCCACAATACCGTGCAGACTCTGACTGTGATGTTGAATCTCCCGCTGGCCCTTATCGGTGGCGTGATTGCGATATGGTGTGACGGTAGTGTCATGAGCATTCCGGCGATTATCGGATTCATTTCGCTGTTCGGTATAGCCACGCGAAACGGTATGCTCCTGGTGGACCGTTACAATGCACTGCGTGCAGAGGGACATTCTCTGGAAACGGCGGTGTTGAACGGCTCTTTGGACAGGCTCAACCCGATTTTGATGACGGCGATAACATCGGCTCTTGCTCTCCTGCCGCTCGCTCTTGGTGGCGATCTGCCCGGAAATGAGATACAGAGCCCTATGGCGAAGGTCATTCTGGGAGGTCTGCTTTCCTCTACCTTGCTTAACGGCTTTATTGTGCCGGTCATGTATGTCTTAACAAATAGGAAGAATGATAAAGCTTAAATATAGTGTCATTGCATTTGCAGTTCTTTTCGCTCCGCTCTGCCTCAGCGCTCAGAGTGAAGTCGAAGAGGTGCTGAATGTGGTAGTCCGCAATAGCGCCAGGTTGAAGGCTGCCGCGGAACGTCTTGATTATGAGAAGTATGTCAATGCTTCGGAGAAGATACTTGAAGACCCTGAATTTGGCTTTAATTATCTGTGGGGTCAGGGGGATGAAGGCGGAATCCGAAGGGATTTCAGTGTTTCACAGTCTTTTGACCTGCCGACGCTTGCCGGAGTGAAGAGGGGCTTTGCCGGCTCTCTGGACAAGATGGCGCTTATACAATATGAGGCAGAAAAGGTCGAGGTTCTTTCCGAGGCGAGAGGGCTTTGCTCGGACATTGTTTACTATAATGTATTGGTCGCGGCTCTTGAGGAGTGGCAGAAGGATATGCAGACCCTGTATGATGCAACGGTGCGCAGGAGCGAACTTGGGGATGCGGCAGTTCTCGATTTGGCAAAGGCACGCCTGCAGCTCTCTACGGTGCGTTCCCGCTTGACCCGTGCTCGCTCTGAACGCCTGTCCTGTCTCACCCAGTTGAGGACACTTGCGGACTCATCATCGCTAGAGTTCACAGCGGTCGAATACCCAGGGACTGATATGATGCCGGAGTTTGATTCGTGGTATTCAGCGGTAATGGAGCGTGACCCGGAATTGCGCTACGCGTCTTCGGATATGGATTCCAAGAAACTGCAGCTCAAGATAGACAAAATGTCTTGGGTGCCGAAGCTGAATGTCGGATATATGGCCGAACTCGGCCCTGCAGAGAAGTATAGGGGAATGACATTCGGAATATCCATTCCTATATGGTCCAATGCCAATAAGGTTCGCAGTTCTGCGGCGGCGGTGCGTTATGCCGAGGCGCAGAGGGAGGTCACCGAGCAGGCAGCCCGCAACCGTCTGGTCAAGAGTTGGGAGGAAGCGTCCCGTCTCCGCGAAGTGGCTTGCGAGAGCCGTGCTGCCCTGGATGAGGCCGATCCGCGAGAGGCTTTGTCCAAGTCTCTGTCGTCGGGTGCGATCTCTGTGTTGGACTATATACTCGAGTTGGGTATGTATTATGACGCACTGGAGCAGACGCTGCTTGACGAAAAAGACTGGCGCAGTGCTTGGATAGAACTCCAGAAGTACTATCTTTGATGTATGGACAGTAAATACTGCATAGCGATGTTTGCGGCCGCACTTGTGTCGGCCGCAACTCTTTTTGCCCGAGAGGTCGGGAACACTGATTATAATGCTGTGGCCGCTGATTGTGACGGTGCTGCCAATTGCTTCGTCATAACATCGGCAGGGGAGTATACATTCAGCCCTAAGAAAGCGGATGGCACTTGCCTGAAAGAATCCGTAAAGGGTGTTGAGGTCCTGTGGGTTTTGGGAGCGGATGCTTGCCCCGGCGGGATAGTGTCCGATGTGCACTTTGACGGTGAGTGCATACGCTTTCGTGCGTCAGAACCATTAGCCGGTGGCAATGTGCTCGTTGCTGCCACCGGAGAGGGTGGGGAAGTGCTGTGGAGCTGGCATCTATGGCTTTTGCCGGGAGGTTTCTCCGAGTGCACGTACGGAGACGAGGTGATGATGGACAGGAATCTCGGGGCTATGTGTGCGACAGGCAGGCAGGATGAATCCTCGGCTCTTTACTGGCAGTGGGGACGCAAAGATCCGTTCCCGAGAGTCCCTCTGCATGTGCTTGTCTCCGATCCGGAATGCGGTACTGAGGCTTATGCAACGGCTCATCCTACTACATTCATTACGGGGAACGACAGGAATTATGGATGGCTCTATGCCAGGGACGGCACTACTGACGCCTCGCGCTGGAGTCATGACAAGACTGTAAACGATCCTTGTCCTGCAGGCTGGAGGATTCCGGACGGTGGGCTGAATGGCGTATTCTCTTCTGGGGAGGGCATGCGTATATATGATTCGTCAGAGACGGGGCTCGGTGCGTTTGCCGGGGACGGGCAGCAGTCTTGGATTCCGGCGTGCGGATACCTGTCCTGGGATGACGGCAAGACGCATAATGTGAGCGCGTACGGCTTTTATTGGACCTTGGGTACCGCAGGGCATTTCGGCAGGCATATGATGTTCTTCCGGAATGGTTATCAGACACTTGAGCATGCTACCTACATGTCGTACGGTCAGAGTGTCCGCTGTCAGAAGGTCAAAGAATAGGCATAGAATACGAAAAAATTGAAAAAATTTCGTGAAAACTTTGGATAATTAAAGGTAAATACCTACCTTTGCAATCCCCAAACGGTGGTACGATTCGTTAGCTCAGTTGGTAGAGCACAACACTTTTAATGTTGGG
This sequence comes from uncultured Muribaculaceae bacterium, assembly GCA_964616865.1. Lineage (GTDB taxonomy): Bacteria > Bacteroidota > Bacteroidia > Bacteroidales > UBA932 > Cryptobacteroides. The sequence goes on along the minus strand of CAZTUQ010000005.1, from coordinate 41,595 downwards.
GTCTCGGGTTCGAGCCCCGAACGGATCACCGAGTTATGAAAAGTTTTTGCTTCCTTAGCTCAGTTGGTAGAGCAACTGACTCTTAATCAGTGGGTCTAGGGTTCGAGTCCCTAAGGGAGCACAAGTAGCGGGATTAGCACATCGGTAGTGCATTGGCTTCCCAAGCCAAGGAGGGGGGTTCGACTCCCCTATCCCGCTCACTCAATGGGAGGCGCGTGGTTACGTGCCTTGTTTTGTTTCTGAACACACCACAAGTATGGCGGACGAGAAAATCATCTTTTCCATGAATGGAGTCGGCAAGGTCTTGCCGCACAACAACAAAGTAATTCTCAAGGATATATATCTGTCTTTCTTCTATGGAGCCAAGATAGGTATCATCGGTCTCAACGGATCCGGTAAATCCACACTGCTCAAGATTATTGCAGGCGTGGAGAAGAGTTATGCCGGAGAGGTTGCCTGGGCTCCTGGTTATTCTGTCGGGTACCTTGAACAGGAGCCGCAGATGGATCCTGACAAGACAGTTATTGAAGTTGTGCGCGAGGGCGTGCAAGAGGTCGATGACCTGCTCAAGGAGTTTGAGGCCGTCAATCTGAAGTTTGCAGAGCCGATGAGCGATGATGAGATGAACGAACTCATTATCCGTCAGGGAGAACTCACAGACAAGATTGAGCACTGCGACGGCTGGAATCTTGAAACCAAGCTTGAGAGGGCCATGGATGCGCTACAGTGTCCTCCTTCTGATGCTAAGGTAGCCACGCTTTCCGGTGGAGAGAGGAGAAGGGTTGCATTGTGCCGCCTACTGTTGCGCCAGCCTGATGTGCTGCTTCTCGATGAGCCTACCAACCACCTCGATACAGAGAGTATACAATGGCTGGAAGCGCATTTGCGTCAGTATAAGGGGACGGTTATCGCCGTTACCCACGACAGATACTTCCTCGACAATGTGGCGGGCTGGATACTTGAACTTGACCGCGGAGAGGGCATTCCCTGGAAAGGCAATTACAGTTCATGGCTGGAGCAGAAGAGCGCAAGGCTCGCTCTCGAAGAGAAGCAGGAGAGCAAGAGGCGCAAGACTCTTGAGCACGAACTTGAGTGGGTCCGCATGGCTCCCAAGGCGAGACAGGCCAAGTCCAAGGCGCGTATCGGAGCCTATGAGAAAATGGCTGACGCCGATGTCCGCGAGAAAGAAGCCTCACTGGAGATTTATATTCCCAACGGTCCCAGGCTCGGCAAGCAGGTCATTACTTTCAATGATGTCAGCAAGGCTTACGGTGACAAACTCCTGTTTGAGCATCTTTCGTTCAATCTGCCTCCTGCAGGTATTGTGGGTGTCATCGGACCTAACGGAGCCGGCAAGACAACGCTTTTCCGTCTCATAATGGGACTGGAGCAGCCGGATAGTGGAGAGATTACAACCGGAGATACGGTCAAGATCTCCTATGTGGATCAGCAGCACAAGAGCATAGACCCTGAAAAGACTGTGTATGAGACTATTGCCGGAGATTCTGAATTTGTGCACCTCGGCAAGCGCGAGGTCAATGCCCGCAGTTATGTCTCCCGGTTTAATTTCTCGGGAGCGGACCAGGAGAAGAAGTGCGCCGTGTTGTCAGGCGGTGAGAGGAACCGTCTCCATTTGGCATTGACACTCAAAGACGAGGGCAATGTCCTCCTCTTGGACGAGCCTACCAACGATGTCGATGTCAATACTATAAGGGCATTGGAAGATGGTCTTGAGAATTTTGCCGGCTGCGCTGTTGTAATCAGTCATGACCGTTGGTTCCTCGACCGAATCGCGACCCACATTCTCGCTTTCGAGGGAGACTCTTCTGTATATTTCTTTGAAGGAGGATATTCCGAATACGAAGAGAACAAGAAGAAGCGTCTTGGAGATACGGAGCCGGTGCGCTTCAAGTACAAGAAACTGATGGAATAGGCTATTGGACCACATCAGCGAAGGGCTCTTTGCTGCCCTCCTGCGTGATGGTGAGGTCCAGCGAATAGCAGGTGTTGCGCTTGAGGTCTTTCAGTGGGATAGGGTAGTACCAGACCTCCCCGTTGACCTTGCCTTCTATGACTATGCGAGTGAACGGGGAGCCGAGGCTCTCCGTTTTTGTGTTGTTCGGGTATGCATACAGGCTTGCATACGCCCTCGAACTCCCGGACCTGATATCTCCGACAGGTACGCACAGCATGCGCGGCACAGCGAGCCTTTGCAGGTCAAATTCCGACAGGCCTCCGATATTGAGTATTTCAGTAGGCGCGGAGGAACTGCCAGCTACCAAGGCAGTTCTCCCGCTTACCCCTGTAAGAAACACCTGTACATCTTTCATCTCCGTGCCTTTCCATTCTCCACCAAATCTACATTCCAAGGACAGGCTTATCTCGCATAGTACAGGTGTAAGTGTTATAGTGCATTCCCGGTCGCTGCCGCTCTCGTATGAGGCTGTTCCGGACATTATAGGATATTCCGGAGAGTCATTGGCGAGCTCCGCCTCTATGTTCTTGAGATCGTCATAGGAGCGGATAGAGGCGAGTGTCTCCGGTCCCGTCTCCATATTGGCGATTATAGCGACTATCCGCGGGCCGTGTCCGGACCGCGCAGTCACTCCGGCTGAGATATGTCCGCTGTGTGTTTGCCATGAATCCAAGATGCCGTTGTCTGCGTTGAATATGAATATGTCGAGTCTCTTGACAAGCCACCATGATGGGGCCTTGCTGCAGTGGCTGTCTAATACTATATTTATGTCTGTAAAGATATCTTCGCTATCTGTGACATCTGTGCATCCTAAAACAAAGGCCGGAGCCGCCAAAAATGTCAATAATATGGGCAGAATGCCCTCCCGGACCAATCGGGCAGCAAGCAAAGAGAATGATTTATGACTCCAGCCTTTGAGCATATAAGTGTCGTTTTGTTTCTGGCGGCAAATATATGTCGTAAAATGAAGCGTTTCGGAAACTATAAAAAACATTCGCGAGATTTTTATGTTTTTTATGGTTATAAAAAAAACCACTCGCGAAACGAGTGGTTTTTATAAAAAATGTTATGCTTTTTTTAACCTCCGAAGTTGTCGTAGAGGATATTTGCAGGGTCTACGCCAAGACTGTCGAGCAGATTGTTTACAGAAGCGACCATCATAGGAGGACCGCACATGAAGTATTTGATGTCCTCGGGTGCATCGTGCTCCTTGAGGTATGTCTCGTACATCACATTGTGCACAAATCCGGGCACATACTTGATACCGGCTGCGTCAGCTGCAGGATCGGGACGGTCAAGGGCAAGATGGAACTTGAAATTGGGGAACTCCTTCTCGATCTCAGCAAAGTCTTCGAGGTAGAATGCCTCCACCAGCGCGCGTGCTCCATAGAAGAAATGCACTGTGCGCGTAGTCTTGAGGGTCTTGAAGAGGTGCATGATGTGAGAGCGGAGAGGTGCCATGCCGGCTCCACCGCCGACGAATACATATTCGAGGTCGGCAGGGTCATTGGCGGGCAGGAGGAATTCTCCGTAAGGACCGCTGATAGTGACCTTGTCACCGGGCTTGCGCGTAAACACATAGGAAGAAGCTATACCCGGGTTGACAGGCAGGAGCTTGAATCCCTGCTCCCTCGGCACGCTGCGGTCGAAAGGAGGTGTGGCAATACGAACGTTGAGCTTGATAACTCCCTTCTCTGCAGGATATGAAGCCATGGAGTATGCCCTGATTGTCGCGGTAGGGTTGGAAGAATGCAGGTTGAAGAATCCGAATTTCTCCCAATCGCCTCTATACTCGGGTGCGACATCAATATCCTTGAAGTCCAGTTCATAAGCGGGAATGTCGATCTGGATGTACTCTCCGGATTTGAACTCAAGGTGCTCGCCCTCAGGGAGTTTGACGACAAACTCCTTGATGAAGGTCGCAACGTTGTCATTTGAGATGACCTCGCACTCGAGCTTCTTGACGGAGAGGGCGGATTCGGCGACGCCGATCTTCATGTCTTCCTTGACCTTGACCTGGCAACCGAGTCTCCAGCCTTCCTTGATCTGCTTGCGGTTGAAGAAACCGACCTCAGTAGGCAGGATGGTGCCGCCGCCGTCGAAGACCTGTACCTTGCACTGGCCGCAGTTGGCTTTGCCACCGCATGCGCTGGGCAGGAAAATCTTCTCCTCGGCGAGAGTGTTCATCAGGTTGTTGCCCGGTGTGACGTCAAGCGTCTTCTTGCCGTTGTTGATGTCGATTTTGATAGTCCCCGAGGGGGTGAGTTTGATTTTGATGAACAAGAGTATCGCCACCAATACGAGGATGACAATGACCATGATCACCATCGATGATATGATTGTACTGCTCATAATCTATGTTCCTGATATTAGAGTGATATTCCCATGAATGCCATGAATGCGATACCCATCAGTCCCACGGTGATGAATGTGATACCGATGCCCTTGAGGCCGGCAGGCACATTGGAATAGGACAGTTTTTCGCGTATTGCGGCGAGTGTCACGATAGCCAGATACCAGCCGATACCGCTACCGAGAGCATATACGGTCGCTTCTCCAACATTAATGAAATCTTTCTGCTGCATGAAGAGAGCACCTCCCAAAATCGCGCAGTTGACAGCGATAAGGGGTAGGTATATACCCAGAGAGGAGTAGAGGCTCGGGAGGAATTTCTCAACAACCATTTCCACAACCTGAGTGATGGCCGCGATGACGGCGATGAACAGGATGTAACTCAAGAAACTGAGATCCACATTCGCAAAACTCTCTCCCAGCCATGACAAGGCTCCGGGCTGGAGCACATAGCGGTTGAGCAGGTAGTTGAGCGGGAGTGTGATGAGAAGTACGAAGACGACAGCCAGACCAAGTCCGTTCGCTGTCTTTACATTTTTGGATACTGCCAGGAATGAACACATACCGAGGAAGTACGCAAAAATCATATTGTCAACGAAAATTGACTTTACGAACAAGCTTAAATATTCCATTTCCGATAAGTGTTACGATTATTTCTCCTGGAGGTCTTTCTGAATGCTGCGCTGTACCCAGATGACGCATCCGAGCAGGATCAGCGCCATGGGAGGCAGTATTACGAGACCGTTATTGACATATCCGAGGTTGGACAGGACAGGGTATCCGAAGAGGGTGCCGCTGCCGAACAGCTCACGGAAGAATGCGACCACAACGAGGATGAGGCCGTAGCCCAGACCGTTGGCGACACCGTCTACAAGGGAAGCGAAAGGCTTGTTGCCAAGGGCGAAAGCCTCAATACGTCCCATGACGATACAGTTGGTGATGATCAGTCCGATATAGACAGACAACTGCTTGTCTATTGCGTATGCGTATGCCTTGAGGAACTGATCCACGAGAATCACCATCAGAGCCACTACAACGAGCTGGATGATAATGCGCACGCGGTTGGGAATGGTGTTGCGCATCATGGAGACCACGAGGCTGCTCAATCCCGTTACGGCGATGACAGAAAGTGCCATCACGCAGGCTCCTTTCAACTCGACCGTGACGGCGAGGGAGGAGCAGATACCGAGCACAAGGACCGTTACAGCGTTGCCCTTGAAAATCGGATCGAGGAATGTTTGTTTAAGGTTACTCATTGTTGTTTCCCTCCTCTGTCAGATTGGATGTTTGGAGATATGCCTTGTAGGCCTCCAGCCAAGTGTTGATGGCATTGTCGACACCACCGGAAGTAATTGTCGCACCGGAAATGGCGTCGATTGCATTCTTCTTGTCAGCGGGGGCGCCACCTTTGACGATGTTGAACGGCTTGGCATCGGAGAAATCTACATTCTTGCCGACGAACTGCTTGCGGAATTCAGGATCGTCCTTGATCTTTCCGCCGAGTCCGGGAGTCTCGGACGCATGGTCGAAATACGCGCCCTTTATGGTGTTGAGGTCGTTCTCGAATGCGATATAGCCCCATACCGGTCCCCAAAGTCCCGCTCCGTAGATCGGAATGACGACGGATCCGTCCTTGAAGATATACACAGGCAGCGAGGTCTTGCTGCCGTTCTTGATGTTGTAGTTCTGCGTCTTGAGCATGGATATGTCCGCTATCTGGACTTGGGCTATATCGAGAGTGCCGTCCTGCTTGCCGTCGGAAGTTACGAAAAGAGCCTCTCGGGCATTCTCTTTATAGAAATCGAGGGTAGCGGTGTTGCCGATCTTTCCCCAGTGGGCTTTGTCGCCGAACTGTGCTGCGGTGAGAATCTGGCTGACAGTCTCTGCCTTTTCGTTCGCTTCCTGCTTGTCTTTGAGGGTCTGCGACACGAATGCCAGAATCACAGCGACCAGCACACACACTAAGGTGGTGTAGACAACTGTATATGTATTACTATTGGTATTCATGGCTTATGCGATACTTTTTTTTGCCTTACGGGAAAGATGTATGGACACCACGCAGTGGTCGATAAGAGGAGCAAAGGTGTTTCCGAGCAGGATAGCGAGCATCATGCCCTCCATATAACCGGGGTTGAACAGGCGGACGATGATACAGATGGCTCCGACGAGGAATCCGTATATCCATTTGCCAGCTTCGGTCTGTGCGGAAGTGACAGGATCTGTTGCCATGAAGACGGTACCGAATGCGAATCCGCCCATTACCAGATGATACCAGCAGGGGATGTCGCTTGCGCCGCAAATATTGGCGAGCCAACCGATGCAGAGAGCACCTGCAACGGAGGAGAGCATGACCTTCCAGCTGGCGATACCGGTCCAGATGAGGATGACGGCTCCGATGAGTATTGCGACGACGCTGGTCTCACCGACAGAGCCGGGGACAGTTCCGAGGAACAGATCCCAGAATCCGGTGCCGTACTGTACGCCTGCGTTGTTGAGTGCGTCAAATCCGCCGCTTACGAAGTCAAGCGGAGTGGCTCCGGTAAAGCCGTCCACAACGGCCTCGCCTTTGCGGAGCGCAATCCAGGTGCCCGATCCGGACATCGAACTCGGATAGGAGAAGAACAGGAATGCACGTGCGAGCAGTGCAGGGTTCCATATATTCATGCCGGTGCCTCCGAATACCTCCTTGCCGAAGATGACAGCGAATGCGACCGCGATTGCGAGCATCCACAGGGGAACATCAACGGGAACGATGAGAGGGATGAGCATACCGGACATCAGGTATCCTTCGTTGACTTCCTCATGTCTGATCTGCGCAGATGCGAACTCGATGGCGAGACCGACTACGTATGACACAATATATAGAGGAAGGACCTTGAGGAAACCGTACCAGAAATCCGACCAGAACTGAGGGTCGGCTCCGATGGCAAGGGAGTGCTGGTAACCGGTATTCCACATGCCGAAGAGAGCGGCGGGAATTACGGCGATCACCGCAACGATCATAATACGCTTGATATCTACTGCATCCCTGACATGGGAGCCTTTGAGGGACACTGTCCCCGGCACCTTGAGGAATGTCTGGAAAGCGTCGACGGTCGAGTGAAGCCAGTAGAACTTGCCGCCTTTTTCAAATGCCTTGTTCATATTCTTTTACGCCATTTCTTTGAGCATCAGGTCGATACCGTCAGATATGATGCTCTGGATATAATTCTTGCTGGGGTCGAGATACTCGCAGACAGCGAAATCCTCAGGCAGCACTTCATAAATGCCGAAACGCTCCATCTTGTCGATGTCTCCAGCGAGACAGGCCTTGATGAGGTAGAGAGGATAGATGTCCATGGGGAGCACCTTTGCATAGTAGCTGTCGGACATGACGAATGCCCTCGGACCTCCGTGCAGGTTGGTGTCCATGTCATATTTGCGCTTGCCGAGCAGCGGTTTGAGGCACCAGTTGAAATAGGTGTGGTCGCTACTGTACTGGTTGAACCTGAAAGGACGAGCCCATCCGAACCACTCTTCGTCGCGGCCTTCCTTGACGAGGGAAATCTGGTTGTCTGCCCATCCGAGGTAGCCTTCGACACCGACATTCTTGCCGGAGAGGACATCTCCGCTGATGACGCGGATCTGGTCAGCAGCATTGCCGTAGTACGATGCGAGATTCGACATGGGCATCCCGGGAACAGTCTCGATGTAGGAGGGGTCATTTGCCGCAGGGCCTGTGACAGCGACTTTGCGCAGCAGGTTCAGCTGTCCCTGCTTGAACAGGCGTCCTACCGCTATGAGCAGGGCAGGGGAGATCGTCCATACAGTCTCACCCTTGAGTATGGGGGAGATGTGGCTGATCTGCACACCTACATTGCCTGCGGGGTGCTTGCCTGTGAAAGAATGCATCTGAGCATTCTTGAGTCCGCTGAAACGCTTGCCGCATTTGCCGCAGAAGCTGACATGTACCGGAGCTATCTTGGACAGCGCGTCAATACCTGCCTGGAGCATGTCGATGTCATCGCCATAGGCAAATTCACACTCGGGAGCGAGAGGGGCAGTGGAGAATGTAGATACAAAAATGCCCTTGGGCTGCACCGCGGGGTCCGCGATTATGCCATAGGGCCTCTGGATAAGAGAAAGCCACAAGCCACTCTGCAGGAGAGCGTTCCTGACTTCCTCCTGAGTGAGGGATGCTGCGTCCTTGACGCCGAATTCCACATGCTCCTGCTGGGCGTCTGCCTCCACGAGCACTGCGAGCAACCTCCTCTTTTCGCCCCTGACTATGGACTTGACCGTACCGCTGACGGGAGAAGTCGCAAGAATGTCAGGATTCTTTTTGTCCGACATGACGGGCGAGCCTGCAAGCACCTTTGCCCCCTCCTTGACGAGCAGCCTCGGTGCGAAACCCTTGAAGCTCTCAGGCTGGATGGCAACGATGTCCGGCATCACCAATCTTGAGACGACGGGGGTCGCAGCACCGCTGATCGGCACATTCAACCCCTTTTTCAAATTGATGTTGGTTGACATTATCGTTTGATATTAGTAGATGCTAATTTTCAGTGCGCGAATTTAATCATTTTTAATGTAAATAGCCATAGCACATTACTCTGCTTTCATCTTCGCGTATTTAAGGAGAATGGTTTTCTCCCCGAAGCGGTCAAATACGATAGTGGCGCGACATTCGGGATACTCTCCGGTGATGCCATTTATGATGCCCGGTCCGAAGCGGTTGTGGATGATGCGCTGTCCGGAGCGGAAAGATTCCATGGGGTCAGCCTTGAATCCAGGGTCTGCCGGCGGAGGTGTGCTGCGCCTGACAATTGTCGCATTGTCTTGAATGGCAGGGCGTTTGATGTCCCTGTTGCCATATCGTATGTCAGATGGTTTTCGGGGCTCGTACCGGACCTCGGACGATGCCGCATAACTGTCTCCGGGGTGGCGGAATCTGCTGCTCCCTGTACCCCTCGGAGCTCCGCCTCCGCTGTATTGAGAACGCTGCGCTCCGCTGCCATACTGTGGCCTCTGCCCGCCGCGCCAGTCACCGTAGTTGCCTGCAGAATGCCCGAATCCACCTCCAAAACCCCTGGAAGAAGCCCCGTCATCGTAGTCTTCTTCGGAGAGCGGATTCTCGATGTAACGGCTGTCGATTTCCTTGATAAAACGGCTCGGCGGATTGGAAGAATGCTGCCCGTTGCGCATCCTCGTCTGTGCGAATGACAGGGCAATGCTCTTTCCGGCACGGGTGAGAGCGACATAGAACAGGCGTCTTTCCTCTTCGATGTCGGCAGGGGAGGCGAGCATGCCTCCGCTGGGGAAGAGATTCTCCTCCAAGCCGGTGACAAATACATACGGATATTCGAGTCCCTTGGCGGAATGGACCGTCATGAGGGAAACTTTGTTGTTGCCGTCCTCTTCGTCTTCTTCGACATCTACATTGCTGAGCAATGCCGCATTCTCAAGGAACTCGTCCAAGGTGATGAGCGGCATGGTGCCGTATCCCTCCTCGTCTTCCATTTCCTCGGCAATCTCTTCGCGTCTGTCTTCTATAAATGAAGTGACGGAGTTGAGCAGTTCCTCGATATTTGCGAGCCGTGCCTGTCCCTCGATGCTGTTGTCATTCTTGTAGAATGCGAACAGCGATTCGGAATCCGGTGTATGCGCGTTTGCAATCTTGAGTGCAAGTTCGTCTGCCAGGCTGCTTCGGACCTCAGATGCGAGTTTGTCTATCATCGCGCAGAATGCCCGTATCTTACGTATGCCGGCTTCGCGCAGGCCAAAGTTTGCCAGCGTGTCGGTAGCCGCGGCCTTGAACAGACTCGTGCCTGCAGCCCTTGCCGCTGCTTCCAGTGCCTGAATGCTGGTGCCGCCGATGCCTCTGGCTGGCTTGTTTACTATCCTCTTGAATGATTCATCGTCCCCAGGATTGACAACGAGTTTGAAATACGCCATCAGGTCCTTGACCTCCGCCCTCTCAAAGAACGAGTTTCCAGAATAAATGACATACGGGATATTGCGGCTCCGCAGGCATTCCTCTATGATTCTGGATTGTGAATTGGTGCGGTACAATATAGCGAAATCCCGGTATGCAGCAGAGTCTTTGCGCATGCGCTCCATGATCGCATGCACGATAGAGACGGCCTCGTCCTTTTCCGTATAGGCCTTGATCAGCCGGATGCGTTCGCCCTCGTCCCCCTCGGAGAAGCATTCCTTGGGAATGCGTCCCTCGTTGTGGGCAATCAGCGAATTGGCCGCATTCACGATTGTCTGCGTGGAACGGTAGTTACGCTCCAGCCTGAATGTCCGGCAGGCTGGATAGTCCTTCTTGAAATTGAGTATATTCTCGATTTTCGCTCCGCGGAATGCGTAGATGGACTGAGAGTCGTCACCAACCACGCAGATGTTCTTGCGGAACTGGGACAACTTGCGCAGGATGAGGTACTGGGAGTAGTTGGTGTCCTGGTACTCGTCCACCATTATATAGTCGTAGCGCGAGGCTATGTTTTCCAATGCCTCGGGGCAGTCGCGCAGCAGGATGTTCATGTTGAGCAGGATGTCGTCGAAATCCATGACTCCGGATTCCTTGCATTTCCTTGCGTATAGGCTGTAGATATCGCAGATTTTCGGGCGCCTCGACTTGGTGTCCGTCATGATGGCTGCCTGGTTGTTGCGGTAAGCTTCGGCAGTGACGAGGTTGTTTTTTGCCATGGAAATGCGTCCGAGCACATCGCGTGGCTTGTAGACCTTGTCATCCAGTCCCAATTCCTTGATGCACGCCTTGATGGCGCTGGTGGAATCTCCCTGGTCGTAAATCGTGAAACTCTGCGGATAGCCCAGCCGCTCGGAATACTCCCTCAGGAAACGGATGAATACAGAATGGAATGTCCCCATGCACAGGCGCCTCGCCTTGCGTTCTCCGACCATCATGGCGATACGGGACTTCATCTCTGCAGCTGCTTTCTTGGTGAAAGTCAGGGCCATGACCTTATCCGCCGCGGTGCCTTTGGCGAGAATATTGGCTATCCTGCAGGTGAGCACCTTGGTCTTGCCCGAACCGGCTCCGGCCACTATGAGCACCGGCCCCTCCGTACATTCGACAGCGGCTCTCTGTTCGCTGTTCAACCCCTCCAATATAGTGTCTGTGCCGTTCTCTGTCATATCGTCAATAGATTCTTTTCTGATTCAATCCCGTACCCCCGGGAAAACGTCCGCGAAAATACTAAAAAAATATGTACCTTTACGCGATTTTTGTCATGTAATAAAAGATGTCTTTTATGAGATACTCCTTTATATCTTTGGCGGTGGCCCTGTGTTTGGCGGCCTCGTGTGCGGCTCCGAAAGAGGTCGCATATTTTCAGAATGCTGCGGATAATTCGCTGCAGTACAATGTGCCTACGACAGGGGCCATAACATTGCGTCCCGAGGATAAGATCGGAATCATCGTGAACACGCGCGATCCTCAGCTGACGACATTGTTCAACCTGCCTTATATAGCCAACCGTGTGGGCTCTACGACGGATGCGAGGAGCGCCGGCAACAACAGTACCGGTGTTCTCGGCTATACGGTCGACAGCAACGGTGATATAGATTTTCCTATCGTCGGCAAACTCCATGTGGCAGGACTGCAGCGCAGTGAGGTCGCAGACTGTGTCAAGGAGGCTCTTTTGAGCCGCAGCCTGGTCAAAGACCCTGTAGTCACGGTGGAGTTCATGAACCTGACATATTCCGTGCTCGGCGAGGTCAACAACCCGGGGCGATATTCTATCGAAAAGGACCGCGTGTCTGTGCTCGATGCCATCGGTGCTGCAGGAGACCTTGCGATATATGGGCGCAGGGACAATATACTTGTCGTCCGCACGGCGGACAACGGTGAGCAGATGCGTTATTTCCTCAATCTCACCAGGATAGAGGATGTCATGGCATCGCCTGCATACTATCTCCAACAGGGAGATGTCGTATATGTCACTCCCAATGACATGCGCATACGCCAGTCTACGGTCAACGGCAACAATGTCCGTTCTACTTCGTTCTGGATCAGTCTCGCATCACTTGCGGCGACCCTTACATCTACAATTGCTGTCTTAACTAGATAAATTATGGAATCCTTACAGCAGAACAACAATCTTCAGGAGCAGCAGTCCGCAGAGGGCAATGTCAATCTAAGAGACCTGTTTGACAAATGCCTCCACAGGTGGTGGTGGTTTGTGGTCTCTGCAGTGCTGTGTGTGCTTGCCGGAGTTTTCTATATACTCCGTTCACAGCCTACGTGGACTCGCAGCGCATCACTTGTCATCAAAGCTGACCAGCGTGGCCGTTCCATAGGCAGTTCGGCAGACGCGTTCGCGGATCTCGGTTTTTTCCATACCAGTTCCAAGACAGCCAATGAGGTAAAGGCTTTCCAGGCAGTATCCATAATGCAGGAGGTGGTCAAGCGTCTCCATCTGGACGTGAACTACTCGTATGACGGCAAATTCCACCCTGTCGTACTGTATGGCTCGACATTGCCTTTCGTTGTGTCGCTGGTTGACCTCAAGGACAATGCGGCGTTCGATTTTGACCTCGATATTTCCGGTGCTCCGGATTCGTTGCGCATTTTCAATGTCGTGACCTACGACCATGGCAAGAAGATCAGGCACAAAGGTTATAGTTGCATGGCTGCCCTTGGCGATACGGTGGAGACCGCTGCCGGCAGGCTCTGCATCACACCATCTCCTGTATTCAACCTTGAGAACGAAATTCCTTATTCGATCATCAAGGTAGCGCGCAGGGGTGTACAGCCTACAACGATGGGCTATTCCCGCAGGCTCGCGGTCAATCTGGAAGACAAACTCGCAGATGTGATACGCATCAGTTTCACAGACCGCAACATCACCCGTGCCGAAGATGTGATCAATATGGTGATTGCGGTATACAACGAGAGGTGGATATCCGACAAGAACCAGGTGACTATCAGCACTTCTCTGTTTATCAACGATCGTCTTGAAGTCATTGAAAAGGAACTCTCCGGTGTAGAGGAGAGCATCTCGCAGTACCAGAGCCAGAATCTCCTGCCTGATGTGAAGGCATCGACACAGATAGACCTCACAAACGCCAATGAGTTCAAGGCGCAGATACAAGCTCTCAACAGCCAGCTGTACATGACCAGGCACATTTCGCACTATCTGTCGAGTTCGTCAAACAGGCATCAGATGATTCCTGCCAATGCAGGTATCGAGAACCCTGATATTTCAGCGCAGATAGCCAAGTACAACGAGATATTGCTGAATTACAACACCATTGTCAGCAATTCAAGTGCTACCAACCCTATAGCGCAGGATCTGGACAGCCAGCTCTCTAACATGCGCGAGGCCATCATGCAGTCTCTGGACAATCATATCCTCGCTGTCAATACCCAGATAAACATACTCCAGGACAACCTAAAGCGTACAGACAGCCGTATCGCACAGAGCCCGACCCAGGCTAAGTTCCTGCTCTCCGAGCAGCGGCAGCAGTCGGTCAAGGAGGCTATTTACCTTTATCTCCTTGAGAAACGGGAGGAAAATGAACTCAGCCAGGCATTTACGGCTTACAATACGCGTATTCTCGATACGCCTGTCGGCTCCAATGTGCCTGTATCGCCCAAGACCCAGCAGATACTTATTCTGGCATTCTTGATAGGATTGGTAATCCCTCTTGCCGCGATATATGTAATGGAAATGTTCAATACCAAACTGCGCGGCCGTGCGGATCTGAAGGGAGTTTCCATCCCTCTGTTCGGTGAACTGCCTCTCGATGTGGACTCCAAGGCCGAGAAAGTCAATACCTTCAAGACACACAAGAGGACCAACAAGGTCGTGGTGGAGCAGGGCAACCGAAATGCCATCAACGAAGCGTTCCGCGTGCTGCGTACCAATATAGAGTTCGTGACCAAAGATAAGGACAAGAATGTTTTCATGTTCACTTCCTTCAACCCTTCGAGCGGCAAGTCGTTCGTGGCTGTCAATACGGCTATCGCCTTTGCAATCAAGGGACAGAAGGTGCTCGTCATAGACGGTGACCTGCGCAATGCTTCATCTTCTGCATTGGTTGGCAGTCCTGCAGTCGGTATCAGTTCTTACCTGAGCGGTCAGACTGATGACATTGACAGCATCATCTGCAGGGGGGCTCTCGGGCATCCTCTGGATGTTATACCTGTGGGCGTGATACCTCCCAACCCTTCGGAGTTGATTTCGAATCCGAGATTCTCCTCATTACTGGAATCGGTGCGTGACAAATATGATTATGTATTTGTAGACTGCCCTCCTGTGGACATTGTCACGGATGCACAGATAGTCAGCAAACTGGTAGACCGCACGGTCTTTGTGGTCCGTGTCGGGCTCCTTGAGAGGAGCATGATCCCCGAACTGGAGAATATCTACAAGGAGGGCCGCTTCAACAACATGTGCCTTGTAATCAATGGTACCATGTCTTCCGGACATTATGGAAGCCGTTATGGGTACCAGTACGGACATTACGGGCGAGGCTACGGGCAGTATGGTTATGGACAGCAGTCTAAAATGTCCTCCAGAGGCGGTGACCTCGGATGGAAAGCCCGTCGCAGGCGCGTAAAATAAGCATATCTGTAATGTATTCCGATGCCGGCCTATTCAAGGTCGGCATCGCTTATATTCTGTATGCCCGGAATGCCATAATATGAGGATACGATGTCCCCCTTGAGGAAGACCTTGCGTCCTAAATTGTCGGGGTTGTCTACGAGGTTGAGTTCATCGCGCAGGCCACCGGAGGGCAGTTGTATGGAGAGGCAGGCATCTTTGTCAGTACAACTGGACTTGGATGCTATCGCGAAGTTGGTCCTGTATCTGAATGGTGTCTCAAAGGATGCCGATGAGGATGTCAGGTCTCCGCCTACGATATAGCCGTAGACCCATACGGATTTCTTGCCGATCTGGGATTTTGCATCTCCTACACTCATGGCGTCGTTGCGGGAAGAACCGCCGGTGTTGCCATCGCCTCCGATGGTGCAGTCTGCGCTTGTCCAGTTGCGGCTGGTATCCACTTGTATCTGAATGCCGGATGTGGCGGCTCCGGATGTCTTGTTTACGTTGACATTTACGGTGAGTATCTCCTGGGCTGCGAGTGTCCTTGTGAGCAGGGTCTTGTCCGTGTTGCCCTCTGATAGTATCAGAGAGACTTTGCCGGGATTGAAGTATGCTGTGCGGCGTTCCGTGTAGCTGTACATCAGTCTGCCGTCTGCCGATTTGAGCAGCAGGGCACCATCAGGGCAGACGCTCAGAAAGTCTTTGTCAATGGAGAGCCTGACTCCTGCATTCAGCTGCCGGCAAAGGAGTTGTACATTGGCGGGACTGCCGGATTTGACTTTGACGGTTTGGCGGTCTCCATATTGTGGGCAGTCCCATGCCGGGGCTTTGAATTCGGCAGACACGACACTGACAGTGTATGTCCCATCGTTTGCGAGAATGGATAAGGGCGCGGCTCCATAGGCTCCGCTGTAGATGTTCTTGCCTTTGGAGTCTGTTACCGTGAGGATGAATTCGTTGGTGTCGGGGATGTCCGCGAGAGCCTTTGTCTGCATGTACATTTCCCGTTCGAATCCGAGAATGAGTTCGCCTTGGGCAGTGCCGTCGGCAGGGGAGAAGAAATCGCTGCAGGAAATGCATGCGCCCGAAATCACCGTTGCGGCGATAAAGGTAAAATGTCTGTTCATAATCCGTTCTGTATTGTTTGTGCCGCCAATATAGAATGGAAACGCGCCCCGGAACATGCAAAAACGTAAAAAACTTTTTGTGAGAAAAATGTGTGGCTTTTTTAAGCGTGATTTTTTTTAGTCATGGCTGCCGGGAGGGGTATAAAAAATTCACGCCCCTTCGTATCACTACGTAGGGGGCGCTACTTAACCTAAACTTAAACTATGAAAAACTTCATTGCAAAGATACAAAAATATTTGCTTGTACAAGTGCTGGTACACTTTTAATTGTATTGAAAATGTGGTCACCTGGACAAAAAGTAGGATGATTTACATGAAAAATTATAAGTGCATATTGAAAAAGGCAGGCGGTGACAAAAAAATATGCACTTGAAAAAAAAGAATCGTTGCCGCCTGCCATGGAATTGTGGAGATGGGCGGACTCGAACCGCCGTCCAAACACCGTACAAGAATGCTTTCTACACGCTTATTTCACCTTTGTTTGTCGGGAGCGCCTTGCCGATGAACGGGCTGGACGAACCTTATCCTCTGAAACTTGGCCTGCAATAGAGGAGTCCGCAGGGGCATCCGGTCTGAATGATACCCCGATACCCGTTCATGACCGGCCTGAAGAACGGCGGGATATACGTCTGCACCGCATCCTTGGCGGCACTGATTAATGCTCAATCACCTGGTGATTAGCAAGCGTATGAATAGTTGTAGTTGCCTACTATAGTTTGAAGACTGAGATTAACGGGCAAATCCCCGACGCCCGGCGTGCTTACAATCCCACATCAATGCTGTCAAAACCAAAACATCCCCGTGTAATTGATATGCGTTGCAAATATACTGAATTTTCGTGATTCGTTATATGGTAATGCTATGGTTTTGATGCGAGTGTTATGAAAAGAGCAGTAAATAGCATTACAATTGGTCGGCAGGGTTTTCAAATAATGCCTATATTTGTGCTATGAGATTGACAGGACGTATCATTACAGGTATCGTCACGGTTTTGTCTGTGGCGTCATGCGGGCTCTTTGGGACAGAGGAAAAGGGACGGGATTCCTTTGACAGGGTCCTGATACTGTATTCCGCAGCCTGCAACAACATCAGCGGGGCTCTCAGCCAGGACCTGATTGATGTCAGCAAGTCTTGTCTGCCCGGCAAGTCCGCCAATACCGCTGTCGTGTCGGTAGCGCACAACATGAGCTGCCCTGCCGCCATAGTGCGGATGTACGGAGATAAGAAAGGCAACCCTGTCTTGGATACCCTGCGGAAATACGATGCGGATGTGTCTCTTGCAGATCCTGCAGTCATGCGTGAAGCCCTCTCTTATGTGAGGGAGCAGTTCGACTCGGAGCATTACCGCATGGTGTTTTCATCCCATGCTTCGGATTGGCTCCCGGACTCGAAATGGTGCTTCAATCCACCGAAAGACGCGTCATTCAAGGGAGGGAAAGGTATAGTCCAGAAATCTATAGGCAATGAAATAGTCTCCGGGGTCACTTATGAGATGACTCTGGATGAATTCCGGAACGCAATTCCCATGAGAATGGATGCTATTCTATTCGATGCCTGTCTGATGGCCGGTGTGGAAGTGGCTTATGAACTCAGGGATATATGTGACTATCTGGGATTCTCTCCGGCGGAGGTGCTGGCGGATGGCTTTGATTATCATCTGCTTGCGAATGACCTCCTGCAGGTGGATGCGGCGGATGCGGTCCGGGATGTCTGTGCACATTTCTTTGAGCAGTACGAGCACCAACCGGATTATCTGAGGTCCGCTACGATTTCAGCGGTGAGGACCTCCGAAATGGATGCCCTTGCGGAATGTTGCCGAGGCTTGTTTGAGCGTTATAGGGAGGGGCTTGAGCGCCCGTCCCGCGTGCCGCAGTTCTTTGACGGTGTCTATGAGAGTTGCAGCCAGTACAATGCGGCTATGGATTCGGTCCTGGTCTTGCATTGGTGCTATGACATGCAGGACATAATGTCGGCGGCAGGTATTTCGGGAGCGTCAGCGGTGGAGCTGCAGGCGGCGTTGGACAGGGCGGTGTATTTCAAGAAGACGACGGACCAGAGGTATTCGGTAGGTTATCCGCACTATATTCCTGTCGAGGCATACTGCGGTCTGACCATGTACCTGCCGTCGCTTGGCTCGAATGTCATGACGGATTATTACAGAGACCTTTCGTGGAACAAGGCAACCGGTTTGGTACAGTAGTGTAATAGAATCATAATGAATATAGGTATAATAGTGGCGATGGAGCGGGAGCTCGAGGCTCTGCATGCTGCCGGGGTGGAAGGCGCCAGGCTTGCCGGCATAGGCAAGGTCAATGCCGCCATGACGGCAACGGAAATGATATTGAAGGACCATCCAGACTGTATCATCAACAGCGGAGTCGGCGGAGGTCTCATTCCTGTATTGAAGGCCGGGGACATAGTGGTCGGTACGAGTGTCGCATATCACGATGTCTGGTGCGGAGAGGGTAATGTCCGTGGTCAGGTGCAAGGCTTGCCTCCGCGTTTTGATGCCGATCCGAGGCTTGTAGATGCAGCTCGTGAGGCATGTAAGGGAATGCCTGCAGGTGCGGAGAATGTTTCCGGTGCCGCTCTGGGGCATCTGCCGGGCGGTGCCGTTCATTTCGGCCTGATTGCAGGAGGAGACGAGTTTGTGGACAACAGTGCGTCTGAGGAACGTATCATGGGGCTGTATCCGGACGCGATAGCCTGTGATATGGAGTCGGCGGCCATTGCCCATGTCTGTCATGTATACAATGTCCCGTTTCTGTGCATGAGGGTGGTCAGTGATGTGGCAGGAGCGCACACGGAGACTTACGAAGGATTCTGGCGTGACATTTCCGAGAATTCATTTGCCGCGCTCAAGGCGTTGCTGGAGCAGTTGCGGACTGCGGAGACGGCAGCGCGTTTCTCTGTTTGTGAATAAATGGCAGAAAGATAAATATTATGGACAAGATACCGAGTTTTACCATCGATCACCTGCATTTGCGGAGAGGAATCTATGTCTCGCGCAAGGACTCCATCGGAGGAGATACGGTGACTACATTCGACATACGGATGAAAGAGCCTAACCGTGAGCCGGCTCTCGGGCAGGGGGCTATCCACACCATAGAACATCTGGCAGCGACATTCCTGCGCAGTCATCCGATGTGGGGCGATCGCATTGTCTATTGGGGGCCTATGGGCTGTCTGACAGGTAATTATCTGCTGATGCGCGGTGATTTGGAGCCGGAAGATATAGTGCCTCTGATGCGTGAGACATTCGCATTTGTCGCGGACTATGAGGGGGAAATCCCTGGAGCGGCGCCTCAGGACTGCGGCAACTGGCTCCTGCATGATCTGCCGATGGCTAAATGGGAGTCCGCCAAATACCTGCACGAGGTGCTCGAGATGATTACAGCGGACAATCTGCATTATCCTCAATCCGACCGCGCCTGAAAGAATGCAGAAACATAGTCTCAGATACAGGGAAAGATTTGATTTCGAGGCTGGCGGCTGTCTGCCCGGAATCGAGATCGTATACCATACCTCTCCGAGGGAATACAAGTCCGGTGACAAGGTCGTCTGGATATGTCACGCTCTGACCGCAAATTCCGATACGGAAGAGTGGTGGCCGGAGATGGTAGGGCCGGGGAAACTCTTTGATACAGACCGCTTTTTCGTGGTGTGCGTGAATGAGTTGGCTTCGCCTTACGGCTCCTCAGGCCCGGCCAGTGAAGATCCTGACAGCGGACGGCCTTATTTCTTTTCATTCCCCCGTGTCACGGTGCGTGATGTCGCAAAGACATTCGAAATCGTTCGGCGGCATCTCGGCATTCAGTCGGTGGATCTGCTCGTAGGCTCTTCGATAGGCGGTTTCCATGCGCTGGAGTGGTCGATAATGGCTCCTGACGTCATCAGTACCGCGGCCTTTATGGCGACTTCGCCGAGGGTCAGCCCGTATCTGAGCGCTTTTGAGGAGTCCCAGAGAATGGCGCTGGAGGCCGATCCGACATTCCGCAAAGCGAAAGACCTCAAAGGCGGAGAGGCAGGACTGCGCTGTGCCCGTGCCATAGCGATGTTGTCCTACAGGAGCCGGGACGGATATGTCCTGACACAGCAGGATGCAGATCCGGACACGATGTTCGCTGCCAGGGCGGGGTCTTATCAGCGGCATCAGGGGAAAAAACTCGCTGACCGCTTCGATGCTTACAGTTATTATTATCTCGCGGATGCGGTGGACAGTCAGAATGTCGGACGCGGACGCGGAGGGGAAAAGGCCGCCCTTTCGCTTATCAAGGCCCGTACAGTGGTCGTGTCGATAGACAGCGACTGCATCTTCCCTCCGGAAGAGGTCAGGCGCATTGCCGATGCGGTCGCAGGAGCGGATTATTATCAGATAACTTCTCGGTTCGGGCATGACGGCTTCTTGCTGGAGGCGGAGCAGTTATCGGAGATATTGGGAAAATACATTTAACAGATATGCAAGTACTTAAGTTCGGCGGCACTTCCGTTGCCGATGCACAGATGATAGGCAGGGTAGCTGATATAGTGGCGGCCGCTGCAGACAGAGACCGCACAGTGGCAGTGTTTTCTGCCATAAGCGGCTGTACCAATACCCTGATCGAAGTAGGGCGTCGTGCCGCGGCGCGTGACGAGAGTTATCTCCCCTTGATAGACGGGTTGCAGGAGGCACATCATGATATAATACATTCGCTGCTGCCGATAGAGAAGCACGAGGAGTCGCTTGAGGTCTGTGACAGGGAGTTTGATTCGCTGCGTTCGATTGCAAAGGGCGTGTATCTGCTCGGAGAACTCAGCACGACGAGCCTCGACGCCATTCAGGGGACGGGGGAACTGCTGTCGAGCAGGATTATAGCCACCAAGTTTGCAAGCATGGGCATAGCCACCAAATGGCTGGATGCCAGGAATATAATCAGGACTTCATACGCCGGGGGCAAGAACGAGGTGGACACCGCCGCGACATTTGCCAATATGGCTGACGCTGTGGACGACAACCCGATAGTGAACCTTTTCATTGTACCGGGGTTTGTGGCGTCTGACGAGCAGGGCCGCACGACGACGCTCGGGCGTGGCGGCTCCGACTATACCGCGTCTTTGCTGGCAGTTGCGCTCAAGGCCCGTCTGCTGGAGATCTGGACAGATGTTCCGGGCATGATGACGGCAAATCCAAAGACAGTGCCGTCCGCCCGTACTATCAGCCATATATCTTACCGCGCAGCTCTCGAACTCTCGCATTTCGGTGCCAAGGTAATATATCCTCCTACCATCCAACCGGTAGTGGCAGAGGGCATTCCCATATATGTCAAGAGCACTTTTGCTCCCGAACTCCCCGGTACTCTGATAGAGAGGCAGGCTCCGCGTATCAAGGGGGACATCATAGGCATATCGAACAGCGATGACATCGCGTTACTCTCCCTGGAGGGCAGCGGTATGGTGGGTGTACCCGGATTCAGCAGCCGTCTCTTTGCCGCGCTGAGCCGTGAGAATATCAATATCATATTGATTACGCAGGCGTCTTCGGTGCATACCATGTGCCTTGCGGTAGCAGCGTCTGACGCTGAAAAGGCCCGTACCGCTGCCGACAAATGCTTTGAATATGAAATCAGTCTCGGCATACTCAACCGTCTCAAGGTGGAGACGGGCTATTCGATAGTAAGCCTTGTCGCGGACGATGTGGTCGGCAAGACAGGCACGACAGGGCGTATGCTCGCCGCTCTCGGCAGGCACAGCATCCAGGTAAGGGCTGTCGCTCAGGGCTCGTCTGAACGAAATGTCACGGTCGTAGTATCGAGTGAGAGGGTTGAGGACGCCATACGCCAGATACATGATGAGTTCTTTGACCGGTCTTACGAAAAGCAGATCAATCTCTTTGTGGCAGGATTCGGAACGGTAGGGCGTTCGCTCGTGGAGATTATCGACAGAGAGAGGGAGTCCATAGCCAAGAGGACGGGCAAACGCATCAAGGTGTGCGGACTGTCAAACAGCCGCAAATTCGTCGTGGATATTGACGGATTGGACATCTCTAAGGCAAGGGAACTCCTGGAAGGCGGCTGCAGTGCTGCAGATGACGCCTATTTTGAGAGGCTTGCCGAGATTTCCCTGGAGAATGCCGTATTTGTGGACTGCACGGCGAGTAGCGATATCGCCTATAAATATGTCAATCTGTTCAGGAGTGGATATTCCATCGTTGCATGCAACAAGATATCCTTTTCCTCTCCTTATAAACTTTATGAGACACTCCGGAATGAGGCGGTCCGCTGCGGAGTGACACTGCGTTACGAGACTACTGTGGGTGCAGCCTTGCCGATACTGGAGTCCATCACCAGGAGTCTAAACAGCGGTGATCATATCGACAAGGTGGAGGCTGTGCTCTCGGGCACGCTCAATTACATATTCTCCACATATCGTGGAGGTACAGACGGGGTGACATTCGCCCAGGTGGTCAGACAGGCCCAGGAACTCGGTTATACAGAGCCCGATCCGAGACTTGACCTCAGCGGCCGCGATGTGTTGCGCAAGTTGCTGATTCTTTCCCGTCAGGCCGGGGTCGCATTGGATGAGGAGGATGTCGAACAGGTCCCTCTGCTCGGTCCGGAGTATTTCTCGGTCGGAATATCCGAGTTTTACGACTTGCTTGCCGCTAATGAAAACAGCTTCGCTGCATCATACGAGGCTGCGGCCTCAAAGGGGCTGCATCAGCGTTTTGTAGCGTCTCTGGTGTCAGATCCGGCAGCTCCTAAGGGGTATCGCGCCCGTATCGGGCTGGATGGTGTGGATTCGACACACCCTCTGTACAACCTGAATGGCACAGACAACTCTGCAATCATCAGGACGGATTTCTATCCGAGTCCCTTGGTGGTCCAGGGAGCAGGTGCAGGAGCACGTCAGACCGCTTCGGGAGTGCTCAACGACATATTGCTGTAGCCGGCCGTTTTCTGGTAATTGCATTCGTTTTTGCGGATCTCTGGGCAAGGTTTTCCGATTTCTGGATTTTATAATGCAGACGGGGATGAAACCCGTGAAAACGAATGACAAAATACATTGACATTATGAAGAAAATCTTTATTTGGCTCGCTTGCGCTGCAGTTGCAGGCGGAGCGGCTGCGTCATGCGCCAAGACGACCCACGACGACACACTGTACGCCAATGCCCTGGTAACCGTCAAGCCGAATGCGGACAATAGCGCGTTTATACTGCAGCTGGATGACAGTACAGCTCTGATTCCTGTGAATATGACCAAGTCTCCATACGGGGACAGGGAAGTCCGCGCGCTCATCAATTTCCGCGAAGTTGAGGAGTCTTCCAAGAAAGGCCGCGCCGTATACTCGGAACGCAATGTGCATGTCAATTGGATGGACTCGATTCTGACCAAGCCCATGGTTGCCAATCTCGGGGCCGAGGAGAATGACGACGAGTATGGAGATGATCCGGTGGAGATACTCAATGACTGGGTGACTGTAGTTGAAGACGGGTATCTGACTCTCCGTTTCAGGACTTATTGGGGCGGTCTGCAGAAGCATCGCGTCAATCTCGTCGCTGGAGATGCCGAAGATCCCTGGCATGTCACATTCCATCACGATGCGGAGGATGATATCAGCGGTCATGTAGGAGATGCTCTGGTCGCGTTCAAACTCGACGGCACCCTGCCCGACACCAAGGGGGAGACTGTCGACCTGACGCTGGAATGGAAGTCTTTCAGCGGAGTCAAGACCGCTAAATTCAAATACTGCACACGCTGACGAAGTGTGTTGTTCCTGAAAGGAAATAGTGAAGAACGGCTGGCAAGACGGCTGCGTGGCGGTGACCCTGATGCGTTGAGGGAGTTTTATGCCGCTTACGGTGAGCGTCTTGCCGCTGTCTGTTATCGCTATGTTCCGGACAGGGATGACGCCAAGGATGTATTGCAGGACAGCCTGATAAACATAGTATCCCACATAGACAGTTTCCATTATAGGGGGAAAGGCTCTCTGCAGGCATGGGCGGTGCGTATAACGGTGAACGAATCGCTCAAATACCTCCGTCGCACGCAGCGCGGTCTCTTTGTGCATCTCGATGAGGAAGAATTTGAGTGGGAATCCGTAGAGTCGGATGAATCTACTGATACAGAGGATATTCCTGCGGAAATTCTGTACGGAATGGTGGCAGATCTGCCTCCTGGCTACCGCACGGTATTCAACCTTTATGTGATAGAAGGACGGAGCCATAAGGAAATCGCGGAGATACTCGGAATCAGGCCTGACACATCCGCGTCACAGTTGCACAAGGCTAAGAATATGCTGGCGGCAAGAATTAGGGAATACAGACAAAAACATGATGAGAACTGACTGGGCAGACGATATACGTGGCAAACTCTCGGATTACAGACAAGTGGCTCCGGATTTTTCTGCAGAGGACTTCGGCAGGATGGTGTCTTCGGCGGGGCGAGGCAATGTTGAGTCCCGTGCCCCCGGACGGAGTCGCGCAGTGCGGGAGGCCGGCAGGCGCAGGAGAACGGGCTGGATACTCATTCCGGCAGGAGCGGCACTCGCAGTGGTGGCAGTGCTCGTCCTGTCTGTGAATCATAGGCCTGCAGAGAGTGTAGATACGCCTGCAGCCATGGCATATCACCGGCCGGACCCGGCATCTCAAGATGCAATCCCTATGGAAACGCTCGTGGAAATGCTTTCGGAAGCGGCACCCCGGTCACGACAGCGGCCCTATTCCTCGGTGCCGGAATCGTCCGTGGCGTCAACAGCATCGGTATCATCTGTCGTATCTATGCCGGCAGAACAGTCTACTCCCTCCGTCCCTGTATCCCATAATCCATCGGCATCGCCCATAACCTCAATCCCCTCTGAATCCTCTGTGCCATCCGGCCATATTTCGTTGGAAGATGCATTTCCTGCGGAGGAAACAGTCTCCTCGACCATTGGGAGACCCCGTAGCGGGCGCATTTCATCGAAAATCTATGTCGGAGGAGGTGGCTCTGCCGGCAATACCATGTCTCCAGGACTGGCGGCAGCGCAGGTATATGGTGACAATGTCCATGATGCATGCAAGATGAATGCGACTTACGAGTCCTTTTCGACTACAGCGGTAGATGTGCACCATCGCCGGCCACTGCGTGGAGGTGTGTCCTTGCATTACGTCGTCAGCGGTCGCTGGGGCATTGAGAGCGGAGTGCTGCTCTCGTATCACGAGTCGGAGATAACTGCTACGATAGGGTCTTCCTCATACAGCGATATGCAGAGGCAGGCTTTTATCGGCATTCCGTTGAATGTGGTGTACGAATTCGCATGCGATAATGACTTCCGGCTGTATCTGACGGCAGGAGGCCTGGCGGAGAAGATGTTGTGGAGCGAGGATGGGCGGACGATGCGCCCCCTGCAGTATTCTCTCAATGGCGGTGTCGGATTGTCTTACAGGCTGTCCCGAGGTTTGTCGTTCTTTGCGGAGCCAGGAGTGCGCTATAGTTTTGACAATGGCGCTGATTTCCGCACCGTATATTCGGATCATCCATTCGGCTTCGATTTCCGTCTTGGCGTCAAAGTAAATCTGTAAGCGGCTGTTATTCAACAGATGACGCCAGATCCGAGCATTTCCCCCTCAGCATCGTACCAGGCCGCGAACTGCCCCGGAGTGATACCGCGCTGCGGCGTGTCAAACATGATAAACATTCCGTTTGCACGGCGTACGACAGTGGCGTCCTGCAGAGGTTGCCGATAACGGATGCGTACACGATAGCGCCTCTGCTCTCCGATATTCATGGCCAGGTCCTCCCTGATCCAGTGCACTTCTTCCGGAGCGATATGCAGAATGCTGCGCATCAGCCCCTTGTGTTCGTGTCCCTCGCCTACATATATGATATTCCTGTCAATGTCCGTGGCGATGACGAATACGGAGTCCTTGTGTCCGCCGACATTGAGCCCTTTGCGCTGGCCTATGGTGAAGAACTGCGCCCCCTCATGCCTGCCGACAATCTTACCCCAGGGATTTGCCTTGTAGCGGGTCTTTTTCTGGTGGTGGTTGCGTGCCCGGTAGGTCTCTGTCTCGAATACGATGTCGTCATAGCGGACAGGCTGCGACAGGGTCAGTAGATCCTCGTCGCTGAGCCTCTCCGGCAGTCCCTCCGCGGCGGAAAGCAATTCGCGGTCGTGCAGATACTTCGTGCAACTGTCGTAATATGCGTCGTATACTTCCACTATGTCTCCCTCGACAGACTTGAGTTTCTGCTGCAGGAATACCGGGAGATCCACCTTGCCTACGAAACAGATGCCCTGGGAATCCTTTTTGTCCGCAGACGGCAGGTCGGCCTCCGCCGCTATGCGTCTGACTTCCGGCTTGAGCAGGTCTCCGATGGGGAATACCGCCTTGGCCAGCTGCTCCTGCGAGAGCTGGCAGAGGAAATAGCTCTGGTCCTTGTTGGGGTCTGAGCCCTCAAATATTCTGTAAATGGGTTTGCCGTCCGGGCCTGGAATCTCGCCCTTGCGGCAATAATGCCCCGTGGCCACCATATCTGCCCCGAGTTTCTCCGCAGCCTTGAGGAATGCGTCGAACTTGATCTCCCTGTTGCACAGGACATCTGGGTTGGGGGTGCGCCCCTTGGCATATTCATCGAACATGTAGTCTACAACGCGTTGCCTGTAGGTCTCGCTCAAGTCCACGAAATAGAATGGGATGCCTATCTTGCGCGCCACCATTTCCGCTACGAAGCGGTCCTCTTCCCATTCGCAGTCACCGTGCAGCGTGCCCTCTGTGTCATGCCAGTTCTGCATGAACAGGGCGAATACATCGTAGCCCTGCTGTTTGAGGAGCAGGGCAGCCACACTGGAGTCCACGCCTCCGGAGAGTCCTATACATATTTTCGGTTTCATAATGCCAAAATGTAGGTCCTGTCAGACAGGATGGCAAAAGTACATGATTTTTATTATCTTTGCACACATTTTTACAGTCTAAAACAAACATTCTTTTGTTGCAGTAATGGGTACGACAGAAATTGTCTCTGCAATCTTGATGCTTCTGGCAGGCATCGGTATTTTTCTTATTGCCATCCAGATGATGAGCTCCAATCTCGAATCCGCGAGCTCGAAAAAACTCAAGCAACTGTTCGGCAAGGCCTCCCGTAACAAACTGATAGGTGTTGGAATCGGCACGGTCGGTACCGCTGCCATCCAGAGTTCCGGAGCGACTACGGTTATGGCTATCGGATTCGTCAATGCCGGGATTCTGTCTCTGACACAGGCAGCCACCATCATCTATGGCGCGAATATCGGTACTACGGTCACGGCGCAGATTGTCGCGCTCGGCATGTTCGGAGACGGCGGCGTATCCACATCCGTGATATTCTCGGCCTTTGCAGGCATAGGTGCACTGATGGCGATTTTCGCCAAAAAGGACAGTCTCAAGACCATCGGAGGCATATTGGCCGGCTTCGGAATGATGTTCGTCGGCCTTAATCTCATGAGCGACTCCATGTCGGTATTTGCGGAGCAGGAGGGTGTCAAGGTATTCCTTTCCAATATCAGCAGCCCGATAATGCTGGTCATACTCGGAGCCGTCTTCACTGCAATCATACAGAGTTCTTCGGTCATGACTTCCATCGCGTTGGCAATGGTTGTTACAGGGCTTATCACTCTCGACCAGGGCATATACCTCACGATGGGTTCCAACATCGGTTCCTGCGTAGTCGCGATCATCGCCGGTATCACGAGCGGAGTCAATGCCAAGCGCACGGCTCTCATTCACCTGATATTCAACTGCACTGGCGTTGTCGTATTCCTTATCATCGGAATGCTCATGGGGCTCTTCACTTCCGGGAACATGAATTACGGAGTCATATTCTCCAAGATGTTCCCCGATGCTCCACAGACACAGCTGGCGATGTTCCATACCTTCTTCAATGTGCTTACGGTGATGTTCATGCTGCCGCTTACGGACACATTGGTCAAAATCGTATGCCGTATCATGCCGGAGAAATCCGCCGTCGCCGAGTCCGAGGATGCCCCTCGCCTGCATTTTGTGGATGAGAACATGCTCAAATATCCGCCGGTGGCAGTGCAGCAGACCAAGCGTGAAATCGTGAGGATGGCCCATCTTGCCATGGAGAATGTAGACCGCTCACTCAATATGGTGTGTTCGCTGGATTCTTCTGAGGCGGACAAGTTCCACAAGGCGGAGGAAGAACTCAACTTCCTGAACCGCAACCTGGTATCGTTTGTGGTCCGTCTGACCGAATGCAAGGGTATCAACGAGCATGACCATGTGTACCTCTCGACAACATTCCGTACGATACGCGACTTGGAGCGTATTGGTGACTACGCGGAGAATATCGTTGAGTATTCAGATGCGCTCCGTGAGGAGGGACAGAGTTTTTCTCCTGCCGCTCTCAATGAAATCAGCCGTCTGAAAGAGCGTATACATCGTCTATATGATGCTGTCATCCAGGCTTATGCGCATGAAGACCTGAGCGCTCTGGAAGATGCCAATCTCGTCGAAGAGGAGATTGATGACTATACCAAGATGATGGAAGACCACCACATCGAGCGTCTTTCGCAGCATATCTGCACACCCGTCGTCGGTGCCCAGTTCCTCTCCCTCAGCTCAAACCTCGAGCGTATAGGAGACCATCTCATCAATGTCGCCAAGACCATACGCAACCTGAAATAATCCGCTATTGCGCTAACAAAGCAATCTATTTAATAACTAAACAATAGGAAACCACTATGTTTAAAGGACAACCAAAAGGCCTGTACGCCCTTGCCCTCGCCAACACAGGCGAGCGCTTCGGCTACTACACCATGCTTGCCATTTTCCTGCTGTATCTGCAGGCGAAGTTCGGTTTCTCCGCTGCGGCGGCCGGACAGTTCTATGCCATCTTCCTGGCGGCAGTCTATTTCATGCCCGTCGTAGGAGGTATTCTCGCTGACAAGATCGGCTTTGGCAAATGCGTAGTCACCGGAGTCGCCGTCATGTTCCTCGGATATGTCTGTCTTGCCATACCTACACCGGCTAACGGATTGGGTATCGCTCTGATGGTCGGATCGCTGCTGCTTATCGCAGTAGGTACCGGTCTGTTCAAAGGCAATCTCCAGGTACTCGTAGGCAATCTGTATGACGATCCCAAGTATTCTGCGCGCCGCGATTCCGCATTCAGCCTCTTCTATATGGCAATCAATGTCGGATCGATGTTCGCGCCTACAGCCGCGACTGCCATTGTGAACCATCATCTCGGCAAGGCCGGTCTTGTATACAAGGCTGATGTGCCTGCTCTTGCCCACCAGTGGCTGGACAAGGCAATCACACCCGAGAATGCGTCCAAACTCAATGATCTCGCAGTGCAGATGACCGGTGCCCCTGCTTCGGATGCGTTCTGCGCCAATTATATTGAGCAGCTATCCACCGCATACAATCTGGGATTTGCAGTAGCCTGCATCTCGCTCGTATTCTCTATCGTCATCTATCTGAGCACCCGCTCCTGGTTCAAGCATGCTGATGTCAATGCCAAGCAGGCCGCTAAATCCGGTTCTGAGGCAGCCGTTGAGGAACTCACTCCCAAGCAGACCAAGGACCGCATTATCGCCCTTGTCATGGTGTTCGCGGTGGTGATATTCTTCTGGATGGCGTTCCATCAGAACGGCTCGTCCCTTACATTCTTTGCGCGTGACTATACTCAGGATACCGTCAGCGGCCCTCTCAAGATCGGCTTCAATATCTGGGCTCTTGCGCTGATTGCAGTATCTGTCTACACCCTGTTCTCGACATTCCAGTCGGAGACCCGTAAAGGAAAACTCATAAGCGGTGCTGTGACTGTCCTCCTCTGGGGAGGCGCATATGCTCTCTATAAGGGAATGGCGGACACTATCAGTATACTTCCTCAGGCTTTCCAGCAGTTCAATCCTTTCTTTGTGGTGGCTCTGACTCCGGTCTCGATGGCGATATTCTCGGCCCTTGCCGCCAAAGGCAAAGAGCCTTCGGCTCCCAAAAAGATCGGTCTCGGCATGTTGGTTGCCGGTCTTGGATATCTGGTGATGCTGCTCGCCTCCAAGGGCCAGCCCTCTCCGGCGGTGCTCAATGGTGCAGTGTCTCCCGATCCGGTGGTCCCTACCTACCTCATCGGCACTTACCTCGTGCTGACATTTGCGGAGTTGCTTCTCAGCCCTATGGGCATATCCTTTGTCTCCAAGGTGGCTCCTCCCAAGTACAAGGGCCTCATGATGGGATGCTGGTTTGCCGCTACGGCTATTGGCAACTATCTCTCGTCCATTCCGTCCATGCTCTGGAACAATGTCCCTCTCTGGGCCAACTGGACTATCCTCATGGCACTGTGCTTCGTTGCGGCAATCATCATGTTTGCAATGCTCAAGAAGATCGAGGCTGCTACAAACTAAGCAGCGGTGATATAATGCAGAAAGCCGGGCGGAATTACAATTCCGCCCGGCTTTGTTTTCATGTATCGAGACGCATTATCTGATAAATCCTGTGACATAGAGGTTAATCAGAGGCCTGGAGGGGCAGTTGGTCGTGAGAGTCAATATGGCGAGTACCTCACCCGACGGCAGCCCAGCAGTGTCGAGAGTGGCGGAAATACTTCCTTTCTGTCCGCTCTTGATGAATCCGTCTCCTGTGGCCTGTAGCCTGGGAGTGTCGGCATCCATGGCGTATATACGGGCATCGGACTTGCCACTGTTGCTCAATTCGAATGACAGCTTGACCTTGGTGCCGGCCTTTACGCGCCCGAATGAAGCGGAACTCTCTTTGGCTGAAAGCCTTGCAGCGGCTGCCTTCTGCTCCCGGCTCATGCCGCTGAAGTCATCTTTGGTCCAGGAGGTGACGGCCAATCGCAGGTCTCCATTCTCCGGAATGCCGTGGATTTCAGACAGGAGCGCTTCCGCGCCTTTTGCTTTTGTCGCATTGCCGTCTGCCTCGATGATTTCGAGAGGATAGCTGCGTCCGTCTGCAAGAGGGGTCGCGAAATACAGCTGCCGTCCCCATTTCCCGGTGGAGGGGGTGACGGTATAAGAAACATCTGCGGTCTCGCCAGGAGCGATGGACTGTGGAGACACAGATATGCTCAGTCCGTCTGATATGTCCTTGAAAGTCACGCGGATGCGTTTGCTGCCGATGTTAGCTATCTTGAATTCTCCGCTGCGCGGCTGTCCCTGCTCGACATTGGGTCCTCTGACAGTGGCGGATTTCAGGCCTATCGGACCGAAATGTGCTGGGTACAATTCTCCGACCGGTCTGGCGGACTCATGTACACTGCCGCGGAGCCGCAGCACTATCGGCTTTTTGACATCCGATATGTATGCAGTGAGGGCCTTGTCAAAGTTGAATTCCCCCTCGTCATTGCTGTAGGTGGCTGATATTGTACCGCTTGCACCGGGGGCGATGGTCTCGCGTGTCCAACTGACATCCGTACATCCGCAGGACGACGCCACATTCAGAATACTGATGGTCTTGCTGCTGACATTCTTGACATTGAACTTGCAGGACACCGGGCCCTGTGAACTGAGAATGTCACCGAAATCATGCACAGGGCGGTCTATTTCCACGATTTTCTCATAGACGGTCTGGGCCATGCCTCCGATTTCAGCCATGGCTGCGATTGGCAGGACGAGTGCGATTCCACGGATTTTCTGTTTTATCTTCATGCGAGAACTTGTTTGTCTTTTCGTTTGAAATATCAAATCTACTCATTACTTTTGTAATAATATCATCATCTTATTTATTATGGCACACAAAATTTCAGCCGATACTTGCGTGGCCTGCGGTGCATGCCAGGCAGAGTGCCCCTCCGGAGCTATTTCCGAGGGAGATGTCTATTCGATTGACCCTAATGTCTGCATTGATTGCGGAGCTTGCGTGGACGCTTGTCCTACCGGTTCCATTTCAGCAGAGTAACAACATCTTCTGACCTCATGAAAGTCAGTCAGATGAAGTTTTTTTCTACAGCGCTGGTAATCATATCAGCGCTTTTCTTTTCAAACTGCACGCCAAAGGACTATCCTGACGGGCTTGACGAGCCTACAGCCATCGTGCACCTCTATCCCGAGGGACAGGATGTGGACAAGGGCATAGCCGAGGACGGCGTGGATATTACACTCGGGCCTGCCGTATCCAACGGCATTGATACAGTGGAATTCTGGTGGGAGAGGGACGGATCGTTCAACAATGTGCAGGATGCACGCCTGCTGCTGTATCTGCCCAAGAAACACAAGGACCAGATGATTGTCATGTGCCCGGGAGGGGGGTATGGCGAACTCACGGCGCGTGGCGAGGGATACTATGCCGCCAAGGAATTAACAAGAATGGGCTATCCTGTGGCAGTCCTGTTTTACAGGCTGCCCAACGGCCATCATCAGGTCCCTTTAACCGATGTGCAGAACGCATTCCGTTACTGCCGTCATCATGCTGAGGAATGGGGGGTCAGGCAGATAGGGGTCATGGGGGCTTCCGCCGGAGGACATCTGGCAGCAAGTGCATCCACGCTCTATACGGACAGCCTCACGCGTCCTGACTTTACGGTACTGCTGTATGCGGTGACCACATTCATGGAGGGCAAGCGCATCGGAGCGATGAAACGGATAACGGAGGGATATAAGCCGGAGCTCGTGGAGATGTTTGACTGTGTCAAGAATGTCACGCCCGATACGCCCCCGGCTGCCATATTCCATGCTGCGGACGACAGGGGAGTGCCTGTCGAGCAGTCGTTCCGCTATCATGAGGCCCTGCATGCCGCAGGTGTCCAGTCCGAACTGCATGTGTTTCCACACGGTCGTCACGGTTGGGCGTTCTATACGGAGCGCACTTGTGGCAGGGACGCCCTCGGCTCTTCTTATGCACCACTGTTTTTCGGCCTGCTGCAGGCATTCCTCGATGATGTGAGACCCTCCGAGGAGCCTACTCCTGAGATCTGATCAGCCTTACCGACAATTCTCCGTCAGAATACCTGACTTCTACCTGCGCACCGTCACCGGCATCCAGCACTGCTGTCTGGTTGTCGGTGCGTGTCTTCTTGGAGACAAAGCGGCTGTCTATTTCCTGATACCAATATAATATACGGTCCGCGTACTTCTTGAACTCTTCTCCTTCGGGAGTGAGGGATACACTTCCGCGCTTCCGTTCGAAGAGAGTGCTCCCGAGAGTTTTTTCCAATTCGGAGACAATATGGCTGACTGCAGGCTGTGTGATGCCGAGCAGTCTGCCTGCCGCGGTAAAATTGCAAGTCCTGCATACCGTAGAGAATACTTTCAGTTTGAAATCTTCCAGCATAAGAGATATTTATGGGGCAAATATATCACTTTTCTCGTCAGATAGACTATATTTGTTTTACTTTCGGAATCTTTTTTCTGAAGAGGAGTAAGTCATAATATCTTTATATATGAGAAAGGTTTTAATCTCAACCATCGCTTTCGCCATGGCTCTCGTGGCGTCAGCGCAGGCTCCGCAGATTGCGGAACTGCCTATGGATCCTGCCGTCCGCAAGGGAGTCCTTGACAACGGCATGACCTACTACATCCGGCACAATGACAAGCCGGAACAGCGTGCGGAGTTTTATCTCGCCACCAATGTCGGAGCCATCCAGGAGGCACCTGACCAGGACGGACTCGCACATTTCCTCGAGCACATGTGCTTCAACGGCACCAAGAACTTCCCCGGCAAGGGCATTATCAATTGGCTGGAGAGCATCGGCGCATCGTTCGGAGGCAATGTGAATGCCTCTACCGGTGTGGAGTCCACTATGTACATGCTCAATAACATTCCCCTTGTCAGGGAATCCGTCATTGACTCCTGTATCCTCGTCATGCACGACTATTCGCATTTCGTGACCTGCGATCCTGCGGAAATAGATGCCGAGAGGGGAGTTATCCTCGAGGAGAAGCGTACCCGCAATACTGCCCAGTGGCGTATGTATGAGGGCCTCCGCAAGTACCTCTACAAGGATACCAAGTATGTGGACTGCTCGATTATCGGCACAGAAGAGAATCTCAAGACCTTTAAGCCTGAGAGCCTCACCACATTCTATCATACATGGTACAGGCCTGACATGCAGGCTCTTATTGTTGTCGGAGATGTGGATGTAGACCAGGTGGAGGCTAAGATCAAATCCATATTTGCAGATATTCCGGCGGTCGAGAATCCCCGTCAGAAAGATGTCATCGAGATTCCCGGCAACCAGGAGCCTATTATCGGTATAGTGACCGATCCGGAGGCAACGTCGACAGAGGTGCTTGCAATCTGGAAGAGCCAGCCGCTGCCCGAGATGTTCAACAACAGCGTCCAGGGACTTATGGTGGATCTCATCAAAGACCTGATCGGCCAGATGATGAGCGAGCGTCTCGGTGACATCGCAGCCAAGGCGGACGCACCGTTCCTGCAGGCCTCTTTCGGTACGCAGAAATTCTGCGAGACCATGGAGGGTACCCTCTTTTCGGTCAGCGCGGAGAGCGGCAAGGCCCTCACTGCATTCGAGGCTGCATTTGTCGAGGTCGCGAGAATGCAGAAATACGGATTCTCCGACAGCGAACTCCAGCGCGCAAAGTCCGAGTTGCTCTCTGTCTATGAGAACCGCGCCAACAAGGCGGATACCCGCAAGAACCCGGAGTTTATCCGTGGTATCATCAATAATTTCTTTGACAATACAGACCTGCTGGATCCCAAGACCAAACTCGAGTATGTCAGCCAGCTGTTGAACCAGATCGATACCAAGACTATCAATATGATAGCGGCGCAGATGATAACAGACGACAATCTCGTCGTCGTGTATCAGGCACCGGAGAAAGACGGTATCGAGCATCCGACCACAGGGCAGCTTGGCGAGGTCATCGCTTCTGTCAAGAATGCGGACATCAAGCCTATGGACGGTGAGGAGATTCCTTCGGAGTTTGTGGACCCTGCCGGCCTCAAGGGCGCAAAGGTCAAGAAGAGCAAGACTGCTCCTTACGGTGCGGCCGAATGGACTCTGAAGAATGGAGTCAAGGTCGTCCTCCTGCCTACCGATTACGAAAAGGACAGAGTGAGCATCTATCTCCACAAGTCAGGCGGTCTGAGCCTTGTGGATGATGCCGATATCGCACAGTTTGACTACAATATCACCTCTTCGTTCAACTCAGTGTCAGGTGTCTCGAAGTATTCTGCCACGCAGGTGGGCAAGATGCTTGCCGGCAAGCAGGTGGCTGTCAGTCCTTTCTATAGGGAACTGTCTTGCGGATTCTCCGGATTTGCGACACGCAAGGATCTTGAGACTGCTTTCCAGCTCCTTTATCTGAACTATACCGATCCCCGTTTTGACCAGACAGAGTACGACAATGCCATCAAGTCTATTGCATCTGTACTGCCCAATATCGAGTCTACACCCGATTTCATTCTGCAGAAAGAGGTCGCGTCAATCCTGTACAATGACCATCCGCGTGAGAAGGTCATCTCCAGCGAGACTCTTGAGGCCGCATCTATGCAGAAGATGGAGAATATCGTCCGTAATGTCCTGTACAAGGATGCTGCCGGTGTGATTGTATTCGTGGTCGGTGATTTCGACATCGCGGAGGTCAAGCCTATGGTGGAGAAGTATGTCGGCAGCCTGCCCAAAGGCAAACATCCTACAGAATGGAAGGACAGAGGTGTGTCTGTCACGGATGAGTCTGTCACGGATGATTTCAAGGTGACTATGGCGACCCCCAAGGTGACTGTCGTCCAGGTATTCAAGAACAACCGTGAGTTCTCCGTGGAGAGGCAGCTCAACTATTCTGCGATGAGTTATATTCTCGATATGATATATGTGTCTACTCTGAGAGAGGAAGAGGGCGGTACTTATGGAGCGAGCACACGTGCAGGCATCTATCGTGCTCCTAAGTCCTATGGTCTGCTGCAGGTGGTATTCGACACCAACCCGGAGAAGGCAGACAGGCTGCGAGAACTTGCTATCGACGGGCTCAAGAAGTTGGCACAGGACGGTCCTACGGAGGAGCAGTTTGACAAGACAGTCAAGAACTTCCGCAAGAATCTGCCCGAGCGCAAGATTACCAATAACTATTGGCTCAACGCGCTCAATAACTACTATGTCTACGGCAATGATTCTGTCGCTGAATACGAAGCAGCTCTCGATGCGCTTACACCTGACAAGATCAAGGCTGCCGCTCAGGAATTCCTTGACGGCAATCTCATCGAGTTTGTAATGCGTCCTGAATAATCGGAGTATATATAAAAGAATAGGGGCTGTCCGTTGCGGACAGCCCCTATTTCTATATTGTACGCCGTCTATTTGCCGGCGAGTTTCTTGTAGCTCTCAAGCCTGATCTTGGCGAACTCTTCGGTCTTCTGCAGGAGTTCTTCTGCCCTGTCGGGGAAGAGTTTATAGAGGGACGCGAAGCGTACCTCACCCTTGAGGAAGTCCTGGAATTTGCTCCAGTCGGGCTCCTTGGAGTCGAGCGAGAACGGGTTCTTGTCAGTGCCTTCGAGAGTAGGGTTGAAACGGTAGAGATGCCAGTATCCGCATTCTACGGCGAGTTTCTCCTCTTTCTGGCTGAGTCCCATGCCGGCCTTGAGACCATGGTTGATACAAGGGGCGTAGGCGATGATGAGTGACGGTCCGTCGTAAGCCTCGGCTTCGCGGATTGCGTTCATGCACTGGACAGGGCTTGCTCCCATAGCGACCTGGGCGACATAGACATAGCCGTAGCTCATGGCCATCATGCCGAGATCCTTTTTGCGGATCTTCTTGCCGGATGCGGCGAACTTGGCGATTGCGCCTGCAGGTGTGGACTTGGAAGACTGTCCGCCAGTGTTGGAGTACACCTCGGTGTCGAGCACGAGGATGTTGACATTCTCACCGCTGGCGAGGACATGGTCGAGACCGCCGTAGCCGATATCGTAGCTCGCGCCGTCACCTCCGAAGATCCACTGGCTGCGTGCAGGGATGCTGTCCTTAAGTTCGATGAGTTCGGCGTCCTCTGCAGCGTCGAGGAGAGGGAGCAGTTTGTCTGCGACCTCACGTGTGGCCGTGTAGTCTCCACGGTTCTCGAGCCACTGTGTGGCGAGGGTCTTGATGTCATCGCTCTTGCCGTTTGCCGCGAGTTCCTGCATCTTGACGGCGACAGTGTCGCGCAGACGCTCGGAGCCGAGTCTCATACCGAGACCGAATTCGCAGAAGTCCTCGAACAGGGAGTTTGCCCATGCCGGACCGTGTCCCTTGGCGTCAGTGCAGTACGGTGATGCAGGGAAGGACGCTCCGTAGATAGAGGAGCAGCCAGTAGCATTTGCAATCATCATGTGGTCACCGTAGAGTTGGGTGATGTTCTTGATATAAGGAGTCTCACCGCAGCCTGCGCAGGCACCGCTGAACTCAAAGAGGGGCTGAGCGAACTGGGAGTTCTTGACATTGGCTTTCTTGTCGACGACCTCCTTGTAGCCAACCTTGGCATTGAGGTAGTCGAATACGGCCTGGTCGGCCTTGTGCTCGTCGTAGGATTCCATGACGAGGGCCTTCTCCTTGGCAGGGCACACATCCACGCAGTTGCCGCAACCTGTACAGTCGGCTGTAGATACGCTGAGGACAAACTTGTAGCCCTTGATATTGGCCTTGCCGTCAGCTGCGACAGTGCCTTCCGGAGCAGCAGCGAGTTCTTCTTCGGTGAGGAGGAACGGGCGGATTGCCGCGTGAGGGCAGACGAATGCGCAGGAGTTGCACTGGATACACTTCTCGGCATCCCATTTGGGGACCTTGACAGCTACTCCACGCTTCTCGAATGCGGCGGTGCCGGCAGGCATCGTGCCGTCCTTGTAAGGAAGGAATGCGCTGACGGGCAGCGAGTCACCGTTCTGTGCATTGACGACATCAGCAATCTCCTTGACGAATGTAGGAGCGAGACGGTTCTCGTTGGGGTTGGTAAACTTGGCTGTAATCTGAGCCCACTCTTCGGGGACATTCACCTTGATGTACTCACCGCCTCTGTCGATGGCGGCGTAGTTCATGTTCACGATGTTTTCGCCCTTCTTGCCGTAGCTCTTGAGGGCCGCGTCCTTCATGTATTTGACAGCGTCCTCTTCGGGGATGATGCCGGTGATGCGGAAGAATGCGCTCTGGAGGATGGTATTTGTACGTCCGCCGAGTCCTATCTCAGCAGCGATCTTGGTCGCGTTGATGATGTAGAAATTGATGTGCTTGCGGCCGATGATGCCCTTGACATATTCGGGAATGCGCTCGATGGTCTCCTTTTCGTCCCAGAGGGAGTTGAGGAGGAGGCTGCCGCCCTCCTTGATACCCTTGAGAATGTCGTATTTCTCGAGGTAGCTGGGGACATGGCATGCCACGAAATCGGGAGTGCCGACGAGGTAAGGTGCATGGATAGGCTCCTTGCCGAAACGCAGGTGAGAGCAGGTATAGCCTCCGGACTTCTTGGAGTCGTAGTCGAAATATGCCTGGCTGTAGAGTTCGGTATGTGTACCGATAATCTTGATTGTGTTCTTGTTGGCTCCGACAGTACCGTCCGAACCGAGGCCATAGAACTTGCACTCTGTGGTGCCGGGCTTGACGATGCTGACCTCGCTCTTGACGGGCAGGCTCTTGAATGTGACATCGTCAACGATGCCGATTGTGAATCCGTCCTTGGGCTCGCTCATCTCAAGGTTGTCATATACCGCGATAATCTGTGCGGGCGAGGTGTCCTTGGAGGAGAGACCGTAGCGGCCGCCGATGACGAGAGGAGCATTGCTGACGCCCTGGTAGACAGCCTTGATGTCCAGATAGAGAGGCTCTCCGAGCGATCCGGGCTCTTTGGTGCGGTCGAGAACCGCAATCCTGCGGACGCTCTTTGGCATGACCTTCAGCAGGTAGTTTGCAGAGAACGGGCGATAGAGGTGGACTGTGATGAGACCATATTTGCGACCTCTCTTGGCGAGGTAGTCGATGGTCTCCTTGATGGTCTCGGTGACGGAACCCATCGCGATGATGATGTTCTCGGCATCGGCTGCTCCGTAATATTCAAACGGACGGTAGCATCTGCCGGTAATCTCTCCAATCTCGCCCATGTAGCGTGCCACGATGTTGGGCACTTCGTCGTACACGGCGTTGCGGGACTCGGCCGCCTGGAAATAAACATCACCGTTCTGTGCAGTACCCCTGGTGACGGGATCGTTGGGGTTGAGCGCCCTGCGACGGAATGCTGCAAGGGATTTCTTGCTGACGAGACCTTTGAGTTTCTCCTCATCGATGGCCTCGATCTTCTGGATTTCATGGCTCGTGCGGAATCCGTCGAAGAAGTGCAGGAAAGGTATGCTGCTCTTGATGGTCGCAAGGTGTGCGACTGCAGCCATGTCCTGAGCCTCCTGTACGGAGCCTGATGCCAGCATCGCAAAGCCGGTCTGACGGCATGCCATTACATCCTGGTGGTCTCCGAAAATGGAAAGCGCGTGCGAAGCCAGCGCACGTGCGGATACATGGAAGACTGTAGGGAGCATCTCTCCTGCAATCTTGTACATGTTGGGGATCATGAGGAGGAGACCCTGCGAAGCGGTGAATGTGGTGGTGAGTGCTCCTGCCTGGAGGGAACCGTGTACGGCTCCGGCAGCACCGGCCTCACTCTGCATTTCCGTCACCTTGACGGTCTCTCCCCAGAGATTCTTTTTGCCGTGTGCGGCCCACTCGTCGACATTCTCTGCCATTGTAGATGACGGTGTGATGGGGTAGATCGCGGCGTGCTCGCTGAACAGATATGCAATGTTCGAAGCAGCCTGATTACCATCACAGGTGATGAATTTCTTTTCTGTCGCCATATGATTGTAGTTTACTGTTGTTTGTAGATGTTTCAGTGTTTTGTACTGGACAATATCCATTCAAAAATACAACAAAATATCAGACTTTGAAATATTCCTGAGGGGATTTGCCCAAGTATTTACAAGCCCCGCGAGCTCATCTGTGTCGGCTGCGGGGCGTTCGGGGTGTAGAATCCGGTCTGGTGCGTGTCATTGTACGGTGACTTCGACACCGGAGTCTTTGGCTATGCGGGAGACAAGTCCCTGGAGGACCTTGCCCGGGCCGAGTTCGGTGAATGATGTTGCTCCGTCCTCTATCATACGGCGTACGGACTGTGTCCATCTGACCGGCGAGGTGAGCTGCGCGAGCAGGTTGCGTTTGATTACTTCCGGGTCGGTTTCCGCCTTGGCGCTGACATTCTGGTATATGGGGCAGCGCGGAGTATGTATCTCGGTCTGCTCTATGGCTTTGGCGAGTTCCGCCGCGGCCGGCTCCATGAGAGGGGAGTGGAATGCTCCGCTCACGGCGAGAGGCAGTGCGCGGCGTGCTCCTGCGGCCTTGAGTGCCTCGCAGGCCTTGTCTATGGATGCGAGTGTGCCGGAGATGACGACCTGTCCCTCGCAGTTGTAGTTGGCGGGGATGACTCCTTCAATGCCTTCGCAGATGCGCTCCACTTCGGAGGTGGGGAGTCCGATGATGGCCGCCATGCCACCGGGGACCTTGTCGCAGCATAACTGCATCTGTTCCGCCCTGAGCGCAACGAGCTTGAGCCCGTCTTCGAATGAGATCGCCTCCGCAGCCACGAGAGCCGAGAACTCGCCGAGCGAATGTCCTGCCACCATGTCGGGGGCGAAATTCTCCCTGCAGATAGTCTTGACTACAGAGTCGAGGAATACGGCAGGCTGGGTCACCTTGGTGGCCTTGAGGTCTTCTGCCGTGCCGTGGAACATGATGTCGCTGATCTTGAATCCGAGCAGGAAATCGGCCGCCATGTACATGGCCTTGGCTGCAGGATTGCTGTTGAACTCTTCATATCCCATTCCGGGATATTGTGACCCCTGTCCGGGGAAAACATATGCTTGTTTCATGCTGTCATGAATGCCTGTGTATGTGCCACAGTATGGCGTCTGCGGCCTGCGCATGCCCGTAAAAATACTTGCGGACAATGTGCCAAATATACTAAAAATCCGTATATTTGCACCTATATCATCCGCCTCCTTAGTTTAATGGATAGAATGCAGGATTCCGGTTCCTGTGATAGGCGTTCGATTCGCCTAGGGGGTACGATTCTTTATTTGGGCTGGAAAGTGTAGGTGATCGTGCCTGTCTGCTTGCTCGGGGCGTCTGTGTTTGACGAGAATCCGGTCCTCAATGCGGCTTCCTTGCATGCGTCTATGATCTCCTCGTCCGTAATTGTCGATTTGGAATTGACAGATACGGCATTGACCTGCCCGAGGAAGTTTATAGTGACATTGATGACTACTGTCCCTGTGGGACCGTGAATGATTCTGGGCAGAACAGCCTCCTTGGGTAAATATCTGTTTTCGACTTTTGCCTTGGCCGTTATCGAGATGCGGTCCGTTGTCGCATTCTTATTGGGTGCTGGCGTTTTGGTTGACTTTGTGCTTGTTGCGGTGCGGTTGCGTGTCATTA
Source organism: uncultured Muribaculaceae bacterium (assembly GCA_964616865.1). Lineage (GTDB taxonomy): Bacteria > Bacteroidota > Bacteroidia > Bacteroidales > UBA932 > Cryptobacteroides. Next base: position 204 of record CAZTUQ010000005.1, on the reverse strand, counting down.
CGGAATCTACGCGTCCGTTCAATGCACATACCTGCTCTGATAACTCCTTGACATCCTTTCTGCTGGTCTCTGTGCGGTATACGCAGAATCCGAGGAGGACAATGGCTATAAGCGTCAATCCTCTCCGCGGTGTGCTGTAATTGTATTCGTCCATATTTGTTTTATAATTGCATACCAATGTAGTAAAAATATGGATAGAAAAGG
>CAZTUQ010000004.1:53412-69181 GCA_964616865.1 uncultured Muribaculaceae bacterium | reverse complement strand
CCGACCAAAAGAAACACGCATCAGATTTTTATGTTTCTTATGACAATTTAAGTTTGTGGTAAAAAATGTTGTGTGTTTTTTATAGGTTTTTAAATCTTTGAATGTCAATAATGCCGATGAAAGAGGTTGGTGCTTTGGTGTTGAGGTAGAAATAATCGAATTCTTCTATTACAATGCTTAAATGTTTCTACCTGGCCATGCTACTGTAGCATTGTCAATAGAAAACGCGAATATATACTCATTTGGAATGTCTTGAATAACAAGGGGAAATACGATTCTGACAGATTTTCCTATATAATCATTTGCGTCAATCTGTGTTTCATATTGAGGGAAAAGGTGTTTTTCCTCACCAGTTGGAGAGATATTATCTGTAGGGATAAGAATATCTGACATTGAAGCATTTTTGGGAAGAATAAATGTTGGTTGCATTGCATTCTTGTCTATATACTTTATGCCTTTATGAATAACGCGCATGGCCTGTCCCTTTTCATTTACATAAGAGATGTCATCCCATGAGATTTTAATATAACCATCCTCATATTGATACTTTGATTGGCCGTTTTCTTCTATTGTAACAATTCTTGTTGACCCGAATTTAACTTTAGAATCGATAGGGCTTTCAACGGAATGTAAAGAAACATCATAGCATGTAGACTTGAACATGTTGCTGCAAGAGATGCGAGCGATAGAATAAAGCAGAAGAAATAATTGTTTTTTAATTGCTCCAATACATAAATGACTTCTTAATGACTATAAGTATATGCGGAGTGCTACAGCGGCAAATCTCGCCAACGGGCGATGGTGGCGCGGGTGGCAGCGACATCGTGAACGCGCAGTATATCCGCGCCTCCGTCCAGGGCAATCAGGTGCAGCCGTTGCGTCTCTTCCAGGGCGGTCTGTGGCGTGAGCCCTTTCGGTTCGTAGGTCATGCGCTTGCGGCTGATGCCTACGAGGATCTCCCTACCGAACGAACGCAACTCTCCGAGTTCTTCCAACAACTTAAGATTCTGAGCATTGCTCTTGCCGAATCCGAATCCCGGATCGAGTATCCATTCGTGGATGCCGAGGTTTTCCGCCTTATCCTCAAAGTCTCTGAAAAAGGTAGCGACATCTGCAGCCCCCTCTGCCGGACCGCTGTGCATGGCGACATAGGGCAACCCGAGTTCCGCTACCGTCGGGAGCAGTTTCTGGTCGATGCTCCCTGCTGAGACATCATTGACGATGAACGGACCTATCTGGTCATGCACCCTGCGTACCACCTCAGACCAATATGTATCAATGGAAATCTTCAGCCCCTTATGATGCCTCGCTATCTCCTCAATGACCGGCGAGAGCCGCCTCCACTCTTCCTCCGCCCCCACAGGAGTATGCCCGGGCCTGGTGGAACAAGCACCGATGTCAATTATATCGGCACCTGAGCCGAGAATGCTGAAATTGTACCTGCTGGGCTCGTAGAACGAGTCCGGAGTCAGATTGAGAATGCCCATTATCCTGACGGGCCTCTGTCGTTTGTCTTGTGTCATATAGTTGCAAGATTAGTCATTTTTCCATACATTCGTACAATATTTTTTACGGCTTTTATGCTTATAGTTCTGGAGGGACTCGACGGTTCCGGCAAATCCACGCAAGTCAAGAGACTCAAGGAGTATCTGGAGAGCAGATGCGCCTCTCTCGAGTATATACATTTCCCGCGTTATGATGCCCCTCTATACGGTGGGCTGATAGGGAAATTCCTGCGCGGCGGCTTCGGTTCGGTGGACAAGGTACATCCGCAGTTGGTGGCGTTGCTTTTTGCAGAGGACCGGCACGCCGCAGCCCCTCACATGAGGGAGGTGCTGAATACCGGAGGTACGGTGCTCCTGGACAGGTATGTATATTCCAACATAGCATATCAATGCGCCAAACTGAATGACGCCGCAGAAGCGGAAGAACTCCGTCAGTGGATAATCGATACCGAATACGGAATGTTCGACCTGCCGACGCCGGATCTCAACATCTTCCTCGATGTCCCTATCGACTTTGTGGAGCATAGCCTCCATTCCGGCAGGGAGAATGACGACCATCGGGAATATCTTGAGGGTGGACATGACATCCACGAGGAGGATATACGCTTTCAGTCAAAAGTGCGCGAGTTCTATGCTGCTCAGGCCGACCGCGACCCACGTTTCATCACGATAGGCTGCTCCGACAGCGAAGGCGGTATGCTGCCTCCTGACGAGATAGCCGACAAGATACGGGCAGCAGTGGATGCCTGCTTGGAGGCGTAATGCATAGCGTTCATATCAATATCAGGCGTTTCTGCGTAATCCTTGTAGGGCTGGTGTTCTACATCTCCGGCATGTTCAAACTCATGGACCCTGTCGGTACAGGCTTGATAGTCAAGGAATACCTCAAATTCTTCCATTTGTCCGGACTGGCTCCGGCGGCAAAGGCTTTCGGAGTATTGCTTGCGTTGGCAGAGACACAGTGCGGCGTCTACATGATATGCGGCCTTGCCCGCAGGCTGATGTCCTATGTGGTGCTCGTCATGGTCTCCTGCTTTACGGCAATCACATTGATATTGTTGATATTCAATCCCTCAATGGATTGCGGATGCTTCGGTGAGGCCATTCATCTGAGCCATTGGCAGTCATTTGTCAAAAACATTATCCTGTTGGCAGTCGCGATTGTGGGCTTCGTGCCGATACGCAGCGGACAGCGTCCGAGGAGGGCTAAAATCATAATAGGGAATGTGGTTTCGGTACTGGTTGTGTCGTTTGCAATAAATAGTGTCCGTGAACTGCCGGTGGTGGATTTTACCGAATATGCACCTGGCTCGGAGGATTTCTCCCTTGTCTATTCCTCCGCAGGAGGAGAGTATACAGCATCGGTAGAGCCGGAGGGAAAAGTCTTCATCGTGTCCGTATATGATCCGGAGCGTTTTTCATGGGAAGAATGGGAGAAAGTGTCCATTCTGTTTTCGGATGCGTTGGTTGCAGGGATGGAACCGCTGCTGCTGACGACCGATGTCTCTGGAGTGCCGGATGATCTGACGGATTATGCCTATGAGGCTGATTACAAGCAACTCATTACTCTCAATCGTGCCAATGGGGGCTCTACATACATCTGCGACGGCATGATTGTGGACAAGTGGACGAGACGTGCTCCATGTACCTCCGAAGAAATGGCGGCCCTCGTGGCTGGCAATCCGATAGAGACTGCTGTAAATGGTGTCATTCGCGGGCGTATATTCCTGGAAGCCTTGCTGTTAGGCAGTGTGGTCGCCATGCTCCTCCTGTAATGCTTTTTCTTTCGGTGGAATTGATTAAATTTGCCCTATAACGAATGGATAATAATCATGTGTAACATTATTTTATCGATGAAAAAAATTATCTTGACCATCATCGCTGCCGCTGCGGTAGCGTTCAGCGCATCAGCGCAGTCCAGGGCCCTGGGTATCCGCTCCACATACGGTGCGGAGATTTCCTATCAGTATGATCTCGGCGCCAATTTTGTCGAGGCGGATCTCGGCTGGTTCAGCCATGGCTTCTATCTGACCGGCGTATATGACTACAAGATTGCCTCCGAGGGCAGGTTTAATTTCTACGGAGGCCCCGGTGCGGCTCTCGGCTTCTATGACCACGATGAAGAAAGCGGACTCAATCTCGGCATCGTCGGACAGTTGGGCGTCGAATACAATTTTGACCTCCCTATCACATTCTCCCTTGACTGGAGACCTGTCTGGAACTTTATGTACGGTGGCTTCGGTTGGGAAGGAATCGGCTTTGCAGTCCGTTACAGGTTCTAGAATTTCAGTTCAAGACCGAAGGTGAGGGCGAAACGGTGAGGCGCTTTGAAGCGACTGCCGTCTTCGCCCTCCTTGTATCTGTGGGTCAGCCTCCATGTTGCATCCAGGCGCAGCATGCGGAATATATTGGTGATGCCAACACCCATTTCCACATAGGGTTTGTTGAGCATCGACATCCCCTCAGGGAACAGCAATACGGCATTCTGCTCGAAATTGTTGCCTCTGATGCCGTTGTTCCTAACGGAGAGTGTACCATAGGCGGCATTGACCGTCACCACCTCCCTCAGTTGTGCGCGACGCAGCAGCGGAATCTTGCCGAGGAAATAGCCGTTGAAATTGTGTTGCCAGAAGAGCGACGCCCAGGTGTCGGAAGCAAATTCGTAAAAGTCCATGCAGGTGAACGAGGTCGGGTCGTAGAAATAAGTCCCATTGCCCTCGTGGAGTTTGAGCATGGGGTAGGGGACTGCTCCTATGATGCGCCCGCCGTTGAATCTGAACTGTGAATATCCGACAGGCGGCAGCGGCAGCCTGTAATCTACAGTCACTTCGCTCCTGAAATAGTCGTAGTCGTTCCGCGCAATCCCTGCAACCGAGCCGGACAGGTCTATTGTCACGACAGGGTAGTCCGTATGCACATAATTTTTGCTGAAGCGGCCGCGTGTCACGGTCTCGTCCCAGGACAGGCGCATCCTGCAGTGGGGGATGGTCGCGGCAACGCTGTTTACATGTTCGCCTCCCGGAGTGACCATAGGCACCAGTTCGTTACTGTAGATGCGTCGGTGCTCCAGCAGGAACGAACTGTTGATGCCGGGCGTCCATTCGTGTTCATAGCAGACCGAGTATTCGTTGATGGGGCTCTTCCTGTTACTTCCCGTTTTGGTCAGTATAGAGGAAATCAGGTTGTTGTCACCGAGCGATGACGAGCCTTTTCCGAGCTGTACCAGATCTCTTCTGCCGGTGACGGTGAGCTTGCGCGTCGGCTGGTTGTTGAATACATATTCTACAGAGCCTTTTCCTTTGAATGTCTCATCCCTGACTCCGTATGCCAGGTACCCGCTCAAGCGCAGTTTTTTGTTGAATGCGGCGGTCGTTCTCGCACCGAACTGAAAACGCTGACCCTCTATGCTGTTGAAACTATAGAGTTTGCCTACAGGGCCGAATCCTATCTTGCCAACCTCGAAGTATCCTACAATGGCCGTAGAGACTACCGTGTAAATGTCTCTGTAAATGGGGACATTCTTGACGGAGTCCACCATCTCGTATATCCCCTGTTCGCGTTTGCTCAGACTATATGGCCTGGCATCAGCCCAATAACTGTCGTCTTTGTCTCCGGCGTCCTTGCGGACCATTACATTGTCTCCGGCTTCCGCAATCTCCCTGCGCAGCGGATAATTGAATTCGGGCTTGGAATATGCCATCTCCCGTCGTCCCAATACGGAGACCATTTGGGAAGAATCCCTCATAGTCAGGGAGAAGTCCACATACATCTTGTCGTTCTTGTAAAACCAGGTGCTGTCGCCCACCATGCAGTTTTCGTTGTCGATGACGAGGTCGCGTATCCAGTTTATATTGCTGCCTTTCTTTAGTTTGGCGTGTATCTTGCGCAGGGCGAAATCCTGTTCGTCGATCTGCATTTCCCCATCGAATACGGGGGTGGAGACGGATTTCTTGGGGTGGAAGCGTATGAGCCAGGTGTTGCGCCCGTCGATATTGAGACTGTCTATCAGATAGTAGTTGTAGAATGAAAATCCGCCCGGATGCAGCGGGGAGGGTATCTCGACATTGAATGCGTTGATATAATTCTGATAGAAATTGGTCTTGAGGTGCATGTTGCCGGTAAACTGCGCTGCGGTTTCTACATTGTCAAGTCCTGAAATGCGCGATGCCTCAATGACTTCCTTATCCACCACAGGGTCGTTCTTGTGGTAGCGTCTGGATTTGGTCTCGGATATCATGAAAGGCAGATATGGCTGCCCCGAGATGACAGAGGTGTCCATGTACTCGAATATAAAACCGAATTTCTTGCGGAAGGCCTTGCTGCGTATCTGCGAGTCCGCGTTGGTCATGTCGAGTTCCATCTTGGTATAGATGTCGCACTGGTAGGTCTTGCGCTTTTCCGGGTCGTTCCGCCAGCGGTGCTCGTCAATCTTGGCGAGAATCCACCTCATGCGGCTGTCGTCCGGCTTGACCACGGCGGCATTCAGATTGCCTATAACCGCATTCAGCCGGAAGTCGAGCTCCTGATAGGAATGCGGGCTGACCTCCGTTTCCTGCTCCTTGTATCCGAGAATGCTGGCGCAGAATGTCGGCGGGACTTCTTCCCGGGTCTCTATTTCGTAATAGCCATTCAGGTCGGTCGAGACCCCTATGGTCGTGCCTTTGAAGAACATGCCGCAGAATGGTATGCCCTCTCCTGTCTCCGCGTCCGTCACGCGTCCCTTGATCCTGGTCGGTTGGGCGAATGCGGATATGGAGCAAGCCAGCAGAATGGATGCTGCGGCCATCAGCTTCAGTACACGATGCTTTTTCATCAACGCTATCCTAATCAATGGCAAATATAAAATAAAACGCCAGCATTGTGATTCGATATTATAAGTTCTTTTTGATTATCTTTGCAATGTATTAAAGACACTATTACAACCAATGACCAGAAAAGTATTCTTTACTCTGCTGACAGTCTTCGTTACATTCGTATGCTTGTCGTCTTCGTGCGGCAAGAGTGAGGGTGAAACGCCTTTCGATGTATCTTTTGAAGTGCCGTCTTCCGTAGAACTCAAAGCTGGGGCCGATACAATGAGTTTCCGTATCATGTTCGGAAAAGCCCCTGAGATGTCAGACTTCGTTTTGTTCAAATCCGCGTCCGGAGAATCTGTAAACTGCCCGGTCACCGGTATCAGCAACAGATATTTCTGCATATCGATGCCGTCTCCGCTGTCCTCCGGCACATGGGAAGTGTATGTATGCAGAGGCAAACAGCGCAAGCTGATGGGCACGATGTCCGTGAGCCTCTCTTCCGGCCTCGATATTACCCCGGACAAAGGCGTGACAATATACGGCGTCGTCTCCTGCGGTGATAAGGGAGTGCCTGGCGTAGTCGTGTCCGATGGTGTGGAGACCACACAGACGGATGCGGACGGCGTTTATCAGCTGTGTTCCGCCAAGAAATACGGCTATGTCTTCATTTCAATCCCGAGCGGCTATGAGGTCCCTTCCGTGGGAGTGCTGCCCAAGATGTGGAGGGCCGTCGATTCGGACAGGCCTTCTGCCATCGAGCGCAAGGACTTCGAGTTGAAAGAGTCTGCCGGTGATGACTTCACCATGTACATCCTTGGAGACATACATCTTGCAAACAGGAACAACGACCAGACCCAGTTCAATGGCTTCGTGCGTGACCTCAAGTCCACGATGGATGCCGTTCCCGGCAAGGAATATGTGCTCACTCTCGGTGATATGACATGGGACATATACTGGTTTTCCAAAAACTTCGCCCCGTCGGCATGGTTGTCGCTTGCCAACTCTAGTTTCTCCGGGACGCAGGTCTTCCACACCATGGGCAATCATGACAATGATTTCACCAAGGCCGGTGACTTTGCCAAGGAGCAAACCTATCGCGATGTGCTCTGCCCGACATTCTACTCTTATAATATAGGTAAGGTGCATTTCGTGGTGATAGACGACATTGACTATATGGATACCGTCGCTGACACTAAAAACAATAAGGGCGAAATGCTCACTGACCATAGGTCTCAGTATAGGAACCAGATTATTAATGACCAGATAGAGTGGCTCAAGAAGGACCTTTCCTATGTCCCCAAGTCCACTCCTGTCGTACTTTCCACCCATGCTCCTGTATATCGTCCGGTTGCAGGCACGCCCGATACATATAGGGTCGGCCTGGAGAGTTCCCTCACCACATCTTCCGGTACGGATGCCCTTGAAGCGGCTCTGGCAGGGCGCAAGGTGCATATCTTTACAGGACATACGCACAAGACATTTACATGCGACAGGACTGCGTCTACCGGCATATTCGAGCACAATGCCGGTTCTGTGTGTGGTGACTGGTGGTGGTGCGGCAAGATTTCGGGCATCAACCTCGCCCAGGACGGTGCTCCCGGCGGGTATACCGTGCTTTCTGTTTCCGGAGATGATTTTAAGTGGTATTACAAATCTACCGGCTATCCCAAAGAGTATCAGTTCCGTGCCTATGACATGAATGAGGTCAAAAAGGTAGTCACTACCGATGCCGCCAAGAAAGCGGACGGATATAGTGACAATGTGGCAAAATGGAACGCTTATGTCACGGAGATGGCGTCCTATTCCGAGAACGAAGTCCTGCTCAATGTCTGGAACTATGACCCCTCCTGGGACATCACGGTGACCGAGAACGGCAAGGCTCTCGATGTGACGAGGCTATGGGGCAATGACCCTCTTCATATCTGTGCCAAGTCCATGGAACGTCTGAGTTCGTTCATCTCCGAGCCTTATAACCATTTCTTCAAGGTAAAGGCTTCGGGGCCTGCGACCACTCTTGAGATCAAGGTGACAGACAGGTTCGGCAATGTCTACACCGAGACTATGTCCCGTCCCAAGAAAATGGATGTGGACAAATACAAGGCCTCTAACTTCGGCAAATAACAAACTTTATAACTTATTTAACTAATCCACCTTTTATGAACGCATTACAGAAAATTGTTGCGTCTCTGGCGGTATTGACGGCGGGCATCATGTCCCTGTCTGCACAGACCAGAGATGTGTCGGGAATAGTTCTCGACAATCAACAACAGCCTGTCGTCGGAGCAGCGGTATTCGTACCAGGGACAACCAACGGTACAATGACTGGTGTAGACGGCGATTTCTCTATCAAGGTGCCTGCCGGAGATGTCCGGCTGGAAGTGTCCTGTCTCGGATATGAGACCAAGATTATCGAGGTGCGTGCCGCCCAGGCGCGCGTACAGGTAGAGCTTGCCCAGGATGCGATGCTCATTGACGAGACCGTCGTTATCGGTTACGGTACTCAGAAAAAGGTCAATCTGACCGGAGCCATCTCTGTGGTTGACAGCAAGGAACTGGAAGACCGCAGCTCGCACAACCTTGTGACCATGCTTCAGGGTTCTGTCCCTGGACTTAACATCACTACATCGTCCGGTAACCCCGGCAGCACGGGATCTCTCAACATCCGAGGATTTACCTCCATCAACGAGTCGAGCCCTATCGTCCTCATTGACGGAGCTCTCGGTGACCTCGAGGATGTAAACCCCAATGATGTCGCAAGCATTTCCGTCATCAAGGATGCTGCCGCTGCCGCTGTCTATGGAGCACGTGCCGCCTATGGTGTCATCCTTGTCACTACCAAGTCCGGCTCGTCCGATGACGGCAAGGCCAAAATCCGTTATAGCGGACGCATCGGTTGGGAAGAGCCTACCACCTCCACCGATTATGAGGACAGGGGCTATTGGTCTGTATTGACTCTCGACACATTCTGGAAGACCCAGGCTGCAGGCGTGCCCTACACGGGGTATACCGAGCATGACATGATGGAGCTTCTTGCCCGTGTCAATGACAAGACCGAGCATCCCGACAGACCTTGGGTCGTCGAGGAGGTCCGCAACGGCCGCAACCAGTGGATCTATTACTGCAATACCGACTGGTATCACGAAATGTTCCGCGACAGACATCCTGTACAGCAGCACAATGTCTCCGTCAGCGGCGGCAACAAGAGCATCAAGTATTTCCTCTCTGCCGGATATGACCGCCAGACCGGTATCATGAAGGCTGCGGAGCCTGACGTGTTCGACAAGTATAATGTCCGCGCCAAGATCGATGCCAAACTCAACAAGTACATGAACCTGTCCAACAATATGTCGTTCTACAGTTCCGACTATTCTTGGATCGGTGTCGGTGACATCCAGGATGTGTTCCGCAATCTGCGTCACACTCCTGCCTCGTTCCCTCTCTTCAACCCTGACGGCACGGGTCTCTACAACAACCCTCTCATCACCGGCGGTAACTACAATGTCGCCAACGGCCGTCAGATTGTGTTCGCCATGGGCAAGCACAAGAACTACGACAAGAAGTTCAACTTCACCAATACCACCGAACTCGTCATCAAGCCTGTGGACCATTTCAACCTCACCGCTAACTTTACATATCGCAGGGTTGACCGCAACGAGATGCATAGGACCGTCAACATCCCTTACGGTATCCGTCCGGGTGTGACCGGAGCCTATGTCACAGGTGCCGGTCTCAATGCCCTTGAGGAGCGTTCAAGGCGTTATGACTATTATAGCGGCAACGTGTTCGGTACTTATGAGAATTCGTTCAACGATGCCCACAACATCAAGGTGATGGCCGGTTTCAATGCCGAGACCTATCATTACAAGAACATCACCGCAGAGGCTCAGAACATCTCCGATGAGACGCTGAATGACTTCTCCCTCATCGTCCCCGATGCTTCCGGTGCCAAGATTACCAACCTTACCGGTGGCCAGAGCGAATATGCGCTTGCAGGCTTCTTCGGTCGTGTCAATTACGACTACAAGGGCAAGTATCTCCTCGAGGCTTCGGGCCGTTACGACGGGTCGTCGCGTTTCGCCGAGGGACAGCGCTGGGGATTCTTCCCCTCGGTATCCGGTGGCTGGCGTATCTCTGAGGAGCCTTTCTTCGCACCTCTCAAGGGCGCATTCGACAATCTCAAGTTGCGTGCTTCCTATGGTACCCTCGGTAACCAGAATGTATCCAACTATGCATTCTTGAGGACCATCTCTGTCAATGACTTCAGCGCGTTTACATTCGGTGAGGGCTCTACCAACGCCCAGTACGCCTCCATTTCCGCGCCGAACTCTTCCTCCCTCACATGGGAGACCACGCATCAGTACAATATCGGTCTCGACGCTTCCATGTTGAGAGGCAAGCTCAATTTCACTGCCGAGGCTTACATCCGCGACACCAAGGACATGCTCGTCCAGGGCAATGCCCTCCCGAGTGTCTATGGTGCAGATGCCCCCAAGGAGAATTCTGCTGACCTCAGGACCAGAGGATATGAGATTTCCCTCGGTTGGAGAGACAGTTTCGAACTCTTTGGCAAGCCGTTCAACTACAATGTGAGCGGATCTATCAGTGACTACGACTCCCATATTACGCGCTATGCCAACAACCCTGACAAGCGTCTCACCGACTACTATGTCGGTCAGAGAATCGGCGATATCTGGGGATTCGTCGTAGACGGTCTCTTCGCTACCGATGAGGAGGCAAAGGACTATCAGGCAAATGTCTGCGATGCCCTTACATATATCGGAACCAACCGTATGCAGGGCGGATTCCTCGCCGGTGACCTCCGTTATGTGGACCTCGACGACAAGCATGAGGGCGAGGGTGGCATCAACATGATTTCCCTCGGCTCCAACACTGCAGACGATCCGGGTGATCGCAAGATTCTCGGCAACTCGCTGCCCAGCTTCCAGTACGGCATCAATCTCGGTTTCGACTGGATGGGCTTCGATGTCTCGACATTCTTCCAGGGTGTGGGTAACCACTATTGGTATCCTGCCGGTATGAACCTCGCATTCTGGGGCTCTTACTCCTACGCCTATTGCGCGGCGTTCATGCCTCGCGATTTCATCAAGACTGTCTGGTCAGAAGAGAATCCCAATACATATTTCCCGAGGGCGCGTGTGTATTCCTCCACCGGAGGCGAACTCGCTCCGCCGAACAGCAGGTATATCCAGAATGTCAGGTATCTCAGGTGGAAGAACCTCACCGTAGGTTACACTCTCCCTCAGAAGTGGACCAAGGCAATCAATCTCGAGAAAGTCCGCTTCTATTTCTCCGGTGAGAACCTCGCTTACTGGTCACCGCTCAAGAAGCACACCAAGTACCTCGATCCCGAGTCTGCGTTCCGCCGTGTCACCAGCACCAGCACGAATGGTCTGTACACCAACTCTGACAAAAAGGACGCCGTTGCATATCCTTGGCAGAAGACCTTTATGTTCGGCGTGGATATAACATTCTAATAGAGGGCAATAGATATGAAAAAATATATATTACCGTTGTTTGCGGCGGTGCTCGGCTTCACCTCGTGTGAGGGCTTCCTGGAGAAATATCCCAAGGACAAACTCGTGCCTGAGACCTATTTCCGCAACGAGCAGGATTTGAAACTGTTTTCCAATTCATTCTATGACAATCTTCTGGACAAGACTCCGTACGACGAGCAGTCTGACCTGGCTTTCCAGAAGGGTACCATTTCTGATGAGTTGCTCGGCGGCTCCGCCCGTGAGACGCCTACCAATGCGGCTTCCGGCGGTTGGTCCTGGGGGCAGCTCCGTAAGATCAACACCATGCTCGGTCACATGGACCAGTGTGATGACGAGGCTGTCGCGAGACAGTATACAGGTCTTGCGAAGTTCTTCCGCACCAAGTTCTACTACGAGAAAGTCAAGAGATTCGGAGATGTCCCGTGGTATGACAAGGAGCTCGGCTCTACGGATTCCACACTCTACAAGGCGAGGGATTCCCGCGAGTATGTCATGGCTCACATGATAGAAGATATTGACTATGCTATCGAGAATCTGCCCGAGGCAGTGAGCACATACAGGGTCAACAAATGGTCCGCATTGATGCTCAAGGCACAGTTCTGCCTTTATGAGGGTACTTTCAGAAAGTATCATGGCGTCAGCTACAGCGACGGCCGCTCCGCGGACGAGTACCTGACTCTGGCATACCAGGCAGCACAGCAGGTAATGGAGTCCGGCAAGTATTCGCTCTCCAAGACCAAGACATATCATGACATGTTCATGGATGTGGATGCCGACAAGGACGAGTATATCCTCGCTATCAAGATGGACCAGTCCATCGGCTGTACGCACAGCGCTACGAACTATGTGCAGATGGCGACTGGCGGTAACCCCGGATTCTCCAAGAAGTTCATCGACAGCTTCCTTATGAAGGACGGTTCCCGTTTCTCCGACAAGGAAGGTTGGGAGACCATGCAGTTTGTGGATGAGGTGGCGGACCGCGATCCCCGTCTCGGCATGATTACAAGGCTTCCTGACCATGTCAGGGCCAACTCCAAGGAAGTATTCTACGGTCCGGACATCACCATGACCTCTACCGGCTTCCAACTGGAGAAATTCGTCATGAGCACAGACTATGAGATTGCAGAGCGCGCAAACATGTCATTCAACGACATCCCCGTGTTCCGTCTCGCCGAGGCATATCTCATCTTTGCCGAGGCCAAAGCCGAACTCAATATCCTCACCCAGGATGATGTGGACAAGTCAATCAACCTGTTGCGTGACAGAGTGGGCATGCCCCATCTGGAACTTGCAGGACTTACAGTCGATCCTTTCCTGATTTCCGAGAAATACGGCTACCGTCATCTTGCAAGCCTCAATCCTGACAATATGGCGCAAATTCTTGAGGTCCGCCGTGAAAGGACAATCGAACTCATTCTCGAAATCCGTCGTTGGGATGATCTCGTCAGGTGGAAAGAGGGACCTTGCCTTGTGCAGCCTCTCTACGGTATGTATTTCCCCGGCCCCGGCGCTTACGACCTGACCGCTGACAGCAAGCCTGATGTGTACCTCTATACCGGTGCACTCGACAAGGCGGTAAAGGATGAGTATCAGAGCAAATACGGAGAAACTTTCCTGTTCATGCAGATTGCGGAGACTGCAGGTAATGATTGCCTCATCTTGAGCGAAGGCAGCAAGGGGTATGTGGATATGCACCGCACCAAGACCCGTTCTTTCAACGAGGAGCGTGACTATCTCTATGGTATTCCTACAGGTGACATCCTTCTCAATAGGAATCTGAAACAGAATCCCGGTTGGGCAACTGGTCTCAGTACGGAAGAATAAATGAAATCGTTATGAATAAGTTATTCAACAATATAGCAAAGCTTTGCTGCGCAGTCCTTGTCGCAATGCCTTTTGTCGCTTGCCAGGAGGATGAGCCCAGCATGTCCGATGCACTGATGGTGTCGTCGACCTCTATCATCGTTCCGGCCGCCGAGAATGACAAGACTATCACCATCTATGCCGACAATTCTTGGGTCGCTGATGTGAGCGAGGACTGGCTGTCGCTCGACAAGTCTTCCGGAAAGGGAACTGTGGATGTCACTGTCCACTTTGACTACAATTCGGCTGCTGAACCGAGGACGGCGCACCTATATGTGCAGGGGGCATCGCATTTGGCGATAATCGATGTGGAGATTACCCAGAAAGGTGACCGTTATAAGGACGCTGTGGAGTATTCTGTAAGCGAGTTGGCCGCTCTTGAGGTCGGGACGCTCGTCCGAGTCAAAGAGAGTCAGGTGGCGGGATTCACCAAGTCGGGATTTGTGGTCGTGGACGGAGAATCTGCCATATATGTGAGCGGAAGCACAAGCTTTCTGAAGGCGGGTGATAAGGTAACCATGACAGGCGAGATTGTCTCGCTGAACGGGATTACTGCTCTGCAGCTTGAAGACCCGACTGTGACTGGGGCAGGGGAGCTTGTCCTCCCGGAGGCCGTGAATCTCACCGAGGGCCTTTCCAGTTTTGTGGGCAGTCTGCCTTCATCGCCCAAACATGTGTCATTCCATGGCTCGTACTCTGGCAGCAGCTTCTCTATAGGAGACGATGAGATTGGCAAGGCTGTGGACCCTCTTGACGCTCTACTGCTGAATAACCTCGCCCTACACTATCTGAGCGTTGAGGCGTGGTATATCGGACAGTCTAACGGCAAGCTCGCGCTTCTCGTGCTTTCTGCCGAGGATGAGGGATTTGTGGGGACAATATACCTCGGATTTGAGATAGAGACGAGCGCGTTCGAGTCCGCCAACAAAGACACTTTCTCCACTACTTCCCAGTTTGCGGCCAATACCGGGACCGGGTATATCCAGTATGTGCCTTACGACCTTGAGGGCACCAACGGCAACAACAAGTTCGCACTGGACATTTCGGGCAAGGACCCGCGTTGCACAGGTCCTTGGCCTGAGGACTACTGGCTGTTCTATGGGGACAGCCCCATCAAGTCCGGCTCCAAGGTGGAGATTAAGTTCGGATGCCGCACATCTGGAACTGGGCACAAGTATTGGATACTTGAGTACCTGGACGGCAAGACATGGAAGACGGCAGGTGCGCCTCTCGTCTCGGATGATATTCCTGAGTCCGCCGGAGGTAATGTCATTTACACCCACGCCATGAACTCTGACGGTGCGACCAATGTTATCGTGGATGAGACGGTTGTATTTGAGAGGAATGTGGAGCATGGTCAGTTCCGCTTCCGTTGCGTGGCTAACTGGCAGGCGAACGGCAATGGTACTCTGGCTGCGAGGAATGGTGGTACAGCCCGTCTGGCCGTGTCCAGTGCCAATGCCGTGGCGTCACAGCCGACCATCATCATCCTTGAAGAGGGCGACGGTAGCGCAGCGGATCCTGTCGAGGCAAATATATCCGCTTCTGTGGATTATCTCGCGTTTGACGGCATTCCTGCCGAGAGCAAGACGTTCACAGTGAATTCTGACTACGACTACACCTTGACATCTGGTGCTTCATGGCTGCATCTGGATGTGGAGTCTGGTGCTGCAGGACAGGAGCAGACAGTTACAGTAACATGTGATAACACGACACTCTCTTCCATACGGGAAACTGTCATCACCATCCTTTCCAATGAGACGGTCAAGACCATCCCCGTCGTTCAAGGCGCTGCCGGGCAGGATCTTGAGCCGTTTGTGAGCATAGTGGGGAGCAACAGCGTCACCGTCCTCGGACAGGGAGGCAGTTTTGATGTTAAGGTACAGGCCAATGTCGATTTCGAGACCGAGATCAAGGACTCTTGGATTACGGAGGTCGAAGTGCCTGCCACCAGGGCTATGGTAGAGACTACAGAGAAGTCATTCAAGGCTGCTCCGAATCTTACGGGTGCTGACAGAGTCGGTACTGTCCGTTTCTTCAAGGGCAACATCGAGTCTGTCCTCACAGTCACTCAGGAGAAGTTCGAGCC
>CAZTUQ010000004.1:0-53312 GCA_964616865.1 uncultured Muribaculaceae bacterium | reverse complement strand
TTCTTTGATGATTTCAGCTGGCTGAAGCCGATGATTGATAAGTACAATGCAGCCAATGGAACTCCTATAGGAAATCCTGTAACTGGGTATACAGAGGAAGAGTATGCCTCGGCAAGTAGTGCAAATGCTCCCAATATCTATTCGACAAAGCCTTTCATGACTGAATTCCCTGATGCTTTCGCTGCCGCTGGATATGTGGATCTCAACCAGGACGGTAAGGTTATCTATCCTCAGGACACCTATCTCAAGTTCGGAAAGACAAGCGTGCATACTTCGCTCCAGCTTCCTGCTATTGAGAGCCTTGACGGTACTGCGGATGTCATCATTGACTTTGACTGGTGTGCGCATATTCAGAATTCTGGCAAGGTGGATCCTGTTACATTGACAATTGTCATTACCGGAGAGGGCACTTTCGAGAACGGAACCAAGTACAGCGAGCCTTTGGAGAATACCCAGCAGGCCAAGCAGATGTTCTGGACTCACGCGTCCGTCAAAGCTAAAGGCATCAACAAGGACACTCGCTTCAATATCGTGTATACCAATTCTCTGAACAAAGAGACTGGTAAGTACAATTGGACGGTAAGCGGTGCCCACCGCTATCATCTCGACAACATCAGGATCTCCAAGTAGTTTCTGACAGTATAAATGCAATGCGGGCCGCTCCATATCGGAGCGGCCCGTTTTGTCATAACTCAAGGTCTGCTACAGAATGTAGAGCATCGGTCAGTTTCGCTATCAAGTATGGCTTTGCCGACCACTTTCCCGGTCATGTTTCCGGCATATTGGTGAATGTCTGATGCTGGCAATGATACCGGGCCTCAATGGGCATGAAAATGCCGGGACGGCATGGAGCGGACGCTAAAAGGAAAGAGCCCGGTGTTGCACCGGGCTCTTTTTCCGATAGAGTGTTTAAAGTTGAACCGTTCGGTTTTATGCTTTATGCCATATACGCCGGACTATTGTTTGTCCGTAGTGAACTTGTAGATGGTCTGTGAGCGGAAATTCTCTCCGGGGCGGAGCACCGTGGAGGGGAATTCGGGGCGGTTGGGGCTGTCGGGATAGTGCTGTGTCTCCATGCAGGTGGCAGAGCGGCGTACATACTTGACACCGCCCTTGCCGACCTCACCGTTGATGAAGTTGCCGGAGTAGACCTGCAGGCCGGGCTCTGTTGTATAGACCTCCATGACAATGCCCGTCTCTGGGCTGGCGAGAGTGGCCGCGAGAGCCTTGATGTCACCGCCGGTGTTCAGCACCCAGTTGTGGTCCCAGCCTTGTCCGATGCGCATCTGCTCGTCATCGGCATCGAGACCGTCAGTCAAAGCCTTGGGCTTGCGGAAATCAAACACGGTGCCCTCTACGGCTGCAAATTCGCCTGTCGGTATCTGGACCTCGTCTGTGGGGGTGACGGTGTCCGCGTTGATGTACATGATGCAGTTCAGGTCATCCTTGCTGCCATCGGCATTGAGGTTGAAATACGAATGGTTTGTGAAATTGGCGTGAGTGGCCTTGTCCGTAACGGCCTCGTAGAGCAGGCTCAGGCTGTTGTCCTCACCGAGCGTGTAGGTGATGCTGTATGAGAGTTTGCCGGGGAAGTTTTCCTCCATGTCGGGGCACTCGCGAGTAAACTTTATGCTGTTGGGACGGATATCCGTGGCCGTGAGCACATGGCGGTCGAATCCTACCTTGCCGCCGTGCAGGCAGTTGGTTGCATTGTTCTGGTACAGAGTATATTCCGTGCCATCAAGAGTAAACTTGCCGTTGGCGATGCGGTTGGCGTATCTTCCGATAGTCGCTCCGAAATTGATGTCGTTGTCGAGATAGTCCTGTACGCTGTCAAATCCCAGCACGACATCGCGGAGATTGCCGTCGCGGTCCGGCACCATCACACTCACGATACGCGCACCGAAGTTGGTGAAGCATACCTCCATGCCGTTGGCATTGGTGATGGTGTACAATGCGAGAGGCTGTCCCTCATAAGTGCCTTTGAATGCCTCCGGATTGAGCCCTGAGGCTGTGGTCTTGTCCGAGCAGGACGCGAGACCGAGTGTCGCTGCTGACATGATGGCAAATGTTTTGATAAATCTGTTCATTGTTATGTAAATGTTTGTTGTCTACCGTTTTATAGGGCTGATAGTAAAGCGGAACTCCCTCTCTGCCGGATAGATGCGATATTGCTCCAGCGGCTCTGCTCCCCAGGTGTCTATGCCGCCGACGCCTGACTGCACGAGGTCAAAATGCACATGGGTGCGTCCGTCCTTGCGGAGTTCGAGAGAATGACGTGCGGCACCGTATTGCTTGTTGTGGTTGCGCTCCTTGGTATATCCGTGGCGCGTGCAGTCAAGTTCCTCAAGGCTGAAGGGCAGGGCGGAGGCGGAGAACTCCGTCTCTGCGGTGATGCAGAGACCGTTGCCTGCATCGTCGAGTACCTTGAACCACCTCAGGCCGGTGTGGGTACCTGACTCCTGCGGGCGCACATATCCGTAATGGTACTGGTCCTCCACGCGCTGCGTATAATGCCCAACCAGAGCGGAGGATCTGCGGTCGATATAATTCTCCCAAGGTCCGTATCCATAGAAATCCACGATGCTGCATTCGCCGGACATAGCCATGCGCATGCCGAATCGGGACATGCAGGGGGCTTTGTCCAGGCCGCCGGCATCGCTCATCCTCTCCACTCCCTTGACAGTGCCGTCGGGATATATCTCATAGATGACGCTCACTGCCGCCACTCCGTCTATAGGCTCGTATTCGGCTGTCACTCTGCGTATTCCATCTGCTTCTTCGTCTCTCAGGCTCTTGAGTTTGAGAGACGGCTGCCTCCACATTTCCATTCTGATGGAGTAGCCTGTCCCGAGGTCATTCTCGTTGAGGGCCCTTTCGAAGCAGGGCATGAGAGGGGATTCCAGCATTTCCTTGCCGTCTATCGTGTAACTGGACAATGCTCCGCTTGCGGGGTCGAATGCCACTCCTACCTGAGGGGCGATAAAAGCCTTGTGACAGTCTGTCGCGGTGACGGGATATGCCGCTCCGGCATTTTCTGCCAATATCGGGAATGCGCCGGCGTTGAGTTGCTCCGCCCTGTGCAACCGGATCTGGCTGTACGCAATACGCTCTGCGGCAGGCTGCAGCGCCCTTGGGGTCTTGAGGACGAAATCCAGGTTGAGGAAGAGGTCTCCGTCAGCATTGGCCTGCGCTTCCTCCAGCCCGGGAATGTGTATCTGCACAGTCTGCTGTGGCACTGCATCCAGCTGCTCCACCGAGCCTGACAATACGGGAGTGCCGTTGCGCACTATGCTGTACTCCATGCGAACATCCTCCAGACTGCGGAAGAAATACTCGTTGTACACATTGACATGTCCTGGCTTGTCGGCAAGGCTGCCGTGTATGTCTTGATATTGGTAACGTACCTCGTAGGCATGCGGATGCCAGCTGCGGTCAGCCGCTATGATGCCGTTGCAGTTGAACGAGCCGTCGCTCGGGTCAAACCCGTTCCAGTCTCCGCCGAATGCAAACACGTGGTCCGTGACAGGGCTGTCAATTTCCCTCCACAGTGCCTGGTCTACAAAATCCCAGATAAAACCTCCCTGGTAGTGGGGGTATTTGCGTACGAGATCCCAGTATTCCTTGAAATTACCCATCGAATTGCCCATGGCGTGGGCGTATTCGCATTGGATGAGGGGCTTGGGGGGATTGTTGGAGACATATTCCTCCGCATTGCGCGGAGACATGTACATGGGACAGAATATATCCGTATTGTATTCTTGCCCTGCGCGTTCGTACTGGACTGGGCGTGTGGGGTCGTAAGCCTTGATCCAGTCGTATGCGGCGCGGAAGTTGTCTCCGTTGCCGGCCTCGTTGCCGAGGCTCCAGATGATTACCGACGGGTGATTGTAGTCCCTGTATACCATGCGCCGGTTGCGTGACAAGTGGGCCTCCTTGTAGTCTGCCCGGTGTGCGAGAGACTCCTTGCCGTAACCCATGCCGTGGGACTCGATATTGGCCTCGTCCACCACATAGAATCCGTATTTGTCGCACAATGCGAGGAAACGCGGGTCATCCGGGTAGTGGCAGCAGCGGAGCGCGTTGATATTGAGCTGCTTGCATATAATCAGGTCGCGGATCATCTCTTCCTCGCTGACTACATATCCTCCGAATGTGCTGACTTCATGACGGTTTGCTCCCTTGATGAGGACCGGCTCGCCGTTTACCAGCAGCTGCGCGTCCTTGATCTCCACCGTACGGAATCCTACCGGAATGCTTGTGCTCTCGCGCACATTGCCTTTGCTGTCGAGCGCCTTGACATTCAATGTATATAGATAAGGTGTCTCCGCAGACCAGAGTTTAGGGTCTGTGACAGTCGCGGACCCGTTGCCCCTGGCACAGCCGAATGCCGCCACTTCATGTCCCTCTGCATCGGCCAGGCTGCATTGCACTGAACTTATGCCCCTGGTGGTGCGTGCCCGGACATCGAGGCGTCCGTACATGTCGGCCGTGACATTGATGTCCTCGATGCGTTCACGCTCACGGGTGTAGACTTCCACACCGCGTGCGATGCCGCTCAGCCTCCAGAAATCCTGGTCTTCCAGATAAGAGCCGTCGCACCAGCGCATGATTTCCAGCGCGATGACATTCCTGCCTGCCTTGACGAAGCGGGTGATGTCAAAACGCGCTTCCAGTTTGCTGTCCTCGCTGTATCCGACCTCACGCCCGTTTACCCATACGCGGACATTGGATGTCGCCGAGCCTATGTTGAGGCATATCTGCTTGCCGGTCCAAGACCTGTCTATCTCGAAAGCCTTGCGGTACTGGCCCACGAAATTGTGCTCCGTCGGGACGAATGGGGGATTGTTGGTGTACCATCCTCGCCACGCATAGCCGATATTCAGATAAATGGGGTCGGCGTAGCCGTTGAGTTCTATCATTCCCGGGACGGGAATCTTGTCCCAGTTGCTGTCATCGAAGTCTTTGGCCTCGAATCCGTCCCGCAGTCTCTCCGTAACTGTCGGGCAGAAGCGGAAATTCCATTCGCCGTTCAGACTGAGCGTCTGCTGCTGGTCTGTGACGAATGTCGCTGTCATCGGCATTCTGTTATGCTCGAATACATTGGGGTCCTGCCAGTCCTCCATGGTCGGTGCTCCACAGAGTGCAAGGGGGATCATGGTCATGCCCGCCAACGCGGACAGTGCTTTCAGAATGTGGTTCATGCGTTATCTTTTTTACAAATGTTAAATATACGATTTATTTTCCGTCCGTGGTTTTCTTTTGTGTCCGTTTTTGTGTAGTTTGCCATGAGCCTGCCGGCGTATCCGTCATTTCGTGCGCGAAAGAAAAATTGGATATTTTCAAAACGGCTTCTTAAATTTGTATTTCCGCAGATGACAGGACGATGCGGTGGCAGGAATGACGAGACCGACGATATATTTATACACGGACGGGGCTGCAAGCGGCAATCCCGGTCCTGGAGGCTATGGTATAGTCCTGGTCTGCGGCGAATTCCGCAAGGAAATGTCCGGGGCGTTCTCCCTGACGACCAACAACCGCATGGAGTTGCTCGCCGTCATCAAGGGACTGGAGGCAATCAGGTGGGAGAATGCGGTCATCGAGGTGTACAGCGACTCGAAATATGTCGTGAGTGCTGTGAACGAGGGCTGGCTCGCCAATTGGGAAAAGCGCAATTGGAAAAATGTCAAGAATCCCGACCTCTGGCAGCGCTTCCTGGTCCTGTACGGGCGGCATCGCGTCACATTCCACTGGCTGAAGGGGCATGCGGGGCATCCGCTCAACGAACGCTGTGACGCACTTGCGGTCGCGGCATACAGGCAGCCCGGTCTGCCGCCGGATACAGGATATGTGCAGGCTGCATGATAATGTGAAATGAAAAACCAACAATGATATGGGCAATACACGCAAACCAATAGTGGGCATCACCCAGGGTGACGGCAACGGCATCGGATACGAGGTGATCATAAAGGCTCTCGCGGACAGCAGGATTCTCGACTCGTTCATTCCTCTCGTCTACGGCTCGTCCAAGATATTCGGCTTCTACAAGAAATCCATACACGAGGTGCAGAATATAGAGACCAATGTGGTGAGTTCAGCCTCTGAGGTCAAGCCTAAAGTGGTGAATATACTCAACTGCCTGCCGGACAACGATTTTGTCGAGCCGGGACAGGCTACACCGGAGGCGGCCCGCGGGGCGATTCTCTCGCTCGAACGCGCTGTGGCCGACATCAAGAACGGTGACATAGATGTGCTGGTGACAGGCCCTATCAACAAAAAGGCCATGTCCGGTGAAGGATTCGGTTATACCGGCCATACCGAGTATCTCCAGAATGAGTTCGGTGCAGGCGACATCACCATGTTCATGGTCAGCGACCAGCTCAGGATGGGAGTTGTCACGGAGCACATTCCCCTCAAGGAAGTGCCAGGGGCTGTGACCGCGGACAAGATCATATCCAAACTGCACATCATGAGCGACTCGCTGCGCAGGGACTTCGGAGTGGACAGCCCCAAGATTGCGGTACTCAGCCTCAATCCTCACAGCGGCGAC
Source organism: uncultured Muribaculaceae bacterium (assembly GCA_964616865.1). Classification (GTDB taxonomy): domain Bacteria; phylum Bacteroidota; class Bacteroidia; order Bacteroidales; family UBA932; genus Cryptobacteroides. The sequence continues at coordinate 46,762 of CAZTUQ010000004.1, read as the reverse complement.
GGCGGACTGCTCGGCGATGAGGAACAGACTGTCATTATCCCTGCAATAGCGCAGGCGCGCAAGGAGGGGATACTCGCATTCGGACCGTATTCGCCCGACGGATTCTTCGGGCTGGACAATTACAAGCGTTTCGATGCCACGCTGGCGATGTATCATGACCAGGGACTCGCCCCGTTCAAGGCTATCGCATTCGGTGACGGAGTCAATTATACCGCAGGCCTGCCGATTGTGCGCACTTCGCCCGATCACGGGACGGCATACGAACTCGCAGGACGTGACGAGGCGGATCCGCGCTCGATGATGTCCGCCATATTCAGAGGCATTGACATCTGGCGCAACCGCATGGCGTACGATGATCTGCAGGCCGGCAAAATGCCGGAGCAGAAATTCCAGGAGGAGCGTCCGAGGGTCAATAACGGCCGTCCTCAGATTGCCTGACGAGATTGTCTACTATCTCGCGAACTTCATCATAGGCGTACCCGCGTCCGAGAGCATAGCGCAGCAGCTTTATCTTGGCGTCCGGTGCGCCTGAAATGTTTCTGTACTTGGCCTCGATGACGGATTTCATCTTGGAGTCCGCCTTGCCGCTGTCGATTTCCGCGAGGGCGTCCTGTATGACAGACCTCTCTATGCCTTTGCGTGCCAGGGCATAACGGATCTTGGCGGTGCCCCATCCGGCGAGTGACGACTTGTCCCTGGCGAATGCGGAGGCGTAGCGCAGGTCATCGACAAACCTGTCCCTGACGAGCGCATCCAGCATCTCGTCGGTGGCTTCTTCGTCGCCCTCCAGCGCTTTCAGCACCTTGGCGCGCATGTCGCTGCAGCAGTATTCCCTGCTGATGCATAGCCGCTGCATCCTTGAGAGTACTTTCTCATCCATGTCCGTCAGAAATCGTAACCGAAACTGATGTAGGCTCCAAGCCTCTCTGTATAATTGGAATACATCAGGTCGAAACGGAGCGGCCCGATGACAGAGTTGAATCCGTAGCCTATGGAGCAGCCTGTATAGTCCGGCAGTGTGAGAAACATGTCCTGGATCCGGTCCTTGCTGGCGAATGCCCCTAACTTGCCTGTTATGTAGTGGTTCCTGCCTATCCTGGTCTGCAGGGCCAGTTCGGCTGACAGGACATTGTCCTCGACTATGGCGACATTTCTGAATCCGCAGAACGGAATCTGCTGGTCCATGTACCGCCCCTGTATCATGCCGCCTATGAGGTTGGACTTCTGCAGGTCGTGGTTGGAGTTGAAGATGCTCCTGGCGTAGATGCTGCCAATCATAGTGACGCGTCCTCCGAGCGGATTTGCTATCTTGTAGTCGAGGGAGACAATGTGCTCGGGCTTGTAGTCCTCTTGCGAGGGCTCTACAAATACCCATTCATAGCCGAGGCCGCCGGACATGCCCCTCGTGGGGAAGTTGTCGCTGTCCATGGTATAGACCCGTGCATTCGCAAACAGGGACATGTAGTCCGCCTTGTTATACTCGCGCTCGAGTATGTGCTCGTAACGGGAGTCGCTCGAGAGCCAGTCCGTCATCTTGAAGTAGTCGTTGCGCAGGCCGGCCCTGATGTCGAACGAGCGCATGCTGACATCGGAGAAATACAGCTGCGCACGCCTGTGATAAAACCCGAATATGTCCTGGGATCTGCCTACCTGGGCGAGTTCGCCTGTCACATGCCCGAAAGAGAAATCGGCATTGAGTGTCGGGAGGCCTGCACTGTGGTGCTGGAAATGCCCTGCAATGTAGTTGCTCTGGCCGACCTTGCCGTAAATCTCGAATGACGACCCGTGTATCTTGTTAGTGCCTATGGCGATATTCAGCATGACATTGACGCGTTCCTCATTGTCTACCCTTACGCTGAGCCTTGCAGTATTCCTCGGAGACGGGCGTGTGTAGAATACCAAGGTGTAGGGCTCTTCCGTGCCTAACAGTTTGTAGGATATGCCGCGGAATGCCCTGGTGCTGAACATTTTGGCTACATGGCTCTCTATGATTGCGCGGTCTACGGCATCACCCGGCTTTATGTCTATCAGGGACTGGATATATGCGGCGTCGCTGTCTTTCATGCCCTCGAAGCGGACTTCCTTGAGCCTGACAGGGGTTATGTTTATATCCGTCGCTTTCCGCTCCGGGAGTGTATGATGGGCATTGCCCGTCTTTTTCTTGATGTCGAGCAGTCCGTCCGTATTGAGCACGGCCGCATCGTATCCCCTCTGCAGAATGGTGTCGATTGCTTCCGGCGTGAAACTCAGCATGTCGAATCCTGTCATGTCCGGTTTGATGAACACATCCGGTATCTTGACCGTCGCATTCAACGCCTCCTGTCCGAGCATGTCCACGATGGGCATGATGACATCCACGATATTCTCTATCTCGTCCGCTCCCGGGTGGGCGTTGCCGAGTTCCACACCTATAATATAGTCGGCACCCATTTCACGGGCTACATCGGTGGGGAAGTTGTTGCGCGTACCTCCGTCGATGAGCACCATGCCGTCCACTCTCACGGGTGAGAACAGCAGAGGGATGGACATGGTGGAGCGCATGGCGTCCAGAATATGCCCGTCCATCCAGTATTTTGCCTGTCCGCTCACTATGTCGGATGCGACGCTGCAATAGGGGATAGGCAGTTTGTCGAAACTCAGGGAGTCCTGATAGCCTACGGATACGCTGCTGAGTATGTTGCCGACATTGAGCCCGTTGATGAGTCCGTCCGGAATGCCTGTGCGGAGCACGGTGTTTTCATTTTCCTTGTGCTCAGCGGTGAGCGTGGTCATGTCCTTGGAACCGAACGGCACGGAGAGGATGAATTTCTCCTTGATGCGCCTGTCCCTGTAGGAGACATATCTGGACGGAATGGCATCGCTGAGCGCAGTCTCCCAGTTGATGCTCCTGATGAGCGAGTCGAGATAGGGCGCCGGGTATCCGAGACTGTACAGTCCTCCGACGAGACCGCCCATGCTGGTACCGAGCACGACATCCACGGGAATGTCAAGTTCTTCGATATAGCGCAACACGCCTACATGTGCCGCGCCTTTTGCTCCTCCTCCGCTTAGCACGAGGGCTACGGTAGGCCTCTTTTCCGTGCGGCGGATAGAGTCCAGCCGGGAGCGCATGGCAGCGATTCCGGTGGAGTCTTTGACGGGATTGACGCTCGAGGTCGCGAATTTCTGTGCACCGGCATTGGTGCAAGACAGTATCTGCAGGATTACGCAGAATACTGTGAGCACTGTGATTTTTTTCATAGCAGCAGTCGGTTTTTGTCATTGTGCCGCCCTGCGAGCATGCCGCAGGCGGCCATTATATCTTCTCCCTTGGATGCACGGATGGTGCAAGTGATGCCATGTGCCGACAGTCTGTCGCGGAAACGCTCCATGACTATCTGGGATGATGTGTCATAAGGGAAATCCGGTATCTTGTGGAAACGGATGAGGTTTACCCTGCATTCGAGCCCGGACAGCAGTCTGATCAGGGCATCTGCATGGCGTTTGCCGTCGTTGAATCCGGCGAACATCGTGTACTCGAAACTGACGCGTCTCTGTCCGCTGAAATCGTATTCCTTGATCAGCGATACGACATCCTGTATGGGGTACGCCTTCTCGGCGGGCATGATTCCGAGTCTCTCTTCGGGGAATGGGTTATGGATGCTGACCGCGAGGTGGCAACGGCATTCGTCCAGATACCTGCGGAGTTGGGGGATTACACCTATAGTGCTGAGAGTGATGCGCTTGGGGCTCCAGCCGAATCCCCACGGTGCAGTCAGTACATTGATGGCGCGGAGTACCTCGCCGGCATTGTCCAGAGGCTCTCCCATACCCATGAATACGGTGTTGGTGAGATCTTGCGCCTCGTCTACGGAGATGAACTGGTTGAGGATGTCCGCGGCGTCGAGGCTGCCGTGGAAGCCCTGCCTGCCGGTCATGCAGAACTTGCACCCCATCTTGCATCCGGCCTGCGAGGACACACAGAGAGTCTTCCTGTCGTCATCCGGTATCATTACCGCCTCTACGGCAGAACTTTCAGGCTGTCCTCCGACCATGCATTCGACGGGGAACAGGTATTTCCTCGTGCCGTCCCTGGACTCTGCCGTCCCTATGGCGTCACGGCATCCGAGGTCGTACTGTTCCGCGAGCGCAGCGCGTCCCGATTTGGAGATGTCTGTCATCTCGTCGAACGAATGTGCCTTCCTTACATACATCCAACGCGCCAGCTGGCTTCCGGCGAATGCCGGCAGACCAGCTTCGCGGGCTATTGCCTTCAACTCTTCGGGAGTCTTTCCCAATAGTTTCCGATTCATCTTCCTTGTAATCTCTTCCCGGTAATACAATGCTTCTCCTGCGGTTTCCTGCCGCCAGACGGAGAACGGAACTGTCCTGAAATACGCTGTCCGATTTCAGCTAATCATTCCGAAATAGGTTCTAAAGTTAAGCAATTTTATTATTTTTGCGAGGAACAAATATCAAACATTATGGCTAAAGAAGCAGTAGATACACAGATGGATGCCAATGCCGCCAAACTCAAGGCATTGCAGGCCACGATCGACAAGATTGAGAAGGATTACGGGAAGGGTACGATCATGAAGTTGGGGGATCAGCCACAATGGGACGTGCAGGTGATACCGAGCGGGTCCATCGCCCTTGACCATGCGTTGGGAATAGGCGGTTATCCGAGGGGGCGTATCGTAGAAATCTACGGTCCCGAGTCCAGCGGTAAGACCACGCTGGCCATCCACGCCATCGCACAGGCACAGAAACTCGGCGGCATCGCCGCAATGATAGATGCCGAGCACGCATTCGACCGTACTTATGCCAAGGCGCTCGGTGTCAATCTCGATACATTGCTCATCTCACAGCCCGACAACGGCGAGCAGGCCCTGGAGATTGCAGACAATCTCATCCGTTCGGGCGCTATTGACATAGTAGTCATCGACTCTGTCGCGGCGCTTACGCCCAAGGCGGAAATCGAGGGCGAGATGGGGGACAACAAGGTAGGACTCCAGGCCCGTCTGATGAGTCAGGCTCTCAGAAAACTTACGGCAAATATCGCCAAGACAAATACCTGCTGCATATTTATCAACCAGCTCAGGGAGAAAATCGGCATCATGTTCGGCAATCCCGAGACCACAACGGGCGGAAACGCGCTTAAATTCTACGCTTCCGTGCGTATGGATGTGCGCAAGACCACTCAGATCAAGGACGGAGACGAGGCTCTCGGCAACCGCACCCGTGTCAAGGTCGTCAAAAACAAGATGGCCCCGCCTTTCAAAAAGGCCGAATTCGACATTGTCTTCGGAGAGGGCATTTCCCATACCGGCGAGGTCTGCGATCTGGCAGTGGAGATGGACATAATCCACAAGAGCGGCAGCTGGTTCAGCTACAACGGCGAGAAACTCGCACAGGGACGCGAGGCGGTCAAGCAATTGCTCGGTGACAACCGCGAACTCTGCGATGAGGTGGAGGCAAAGCTCCGTGAGGCGCTTGCCAATGTCGAGGATTAATCCTATTTGACTTTAGATACGGCGAAGCGTACGATTTTCGCCATTATGATTCCGAAGGCGATGCCCACGATGATACCGACGAGGACATCGCCGAGGAAATGTTTGCCTACGAATACCCTGCTGATGGAAACGAGTGTCGCCCAGAGATACATGAGCACACTATAGCCGAGCAGGCGTGCCCGCAGCAGGGATTTCATTACTATATAGGAGCAGGAAGTGAGCCCCATCGCATTGGCGGAGTGGGCGGAGAAGAAACTGAAACTGCGGCTGGGCTTCTCCACTATATGGAGTCCCCGTGCTATCATACTCTGGTCGCTGCTCGGGCGCACCCTGTCCACGAGGTCCTTGATGATATTGCTGAACTGGTCGCATGCCAATATGGTCAGCACCAGGCCTAAAACCACTATCAGACCTTTTTTCCATCCCAGCCTGTATACGAGGAATATGGCGATTGCCGCGTACAGGGGATACCAGACCTCCCTGTCGGAGAAAATGGTCCATATCTGGTCGGTAAACGGAGTGTGCAGGGAGTTGATTCCAAGTGTGGCTGCCTGATCGGCACTCTCCAGGGCTCTGATGAAATTGATCATCTCGAATGCTTTGTTGATATTATAGTGTACAAATATTCAAAGATACAGAAAACTCCCGACAATGGAACTTTCTGCCGCCGGGAGTGCTGTAAAAATGGTAATATTGCCCGTAATTCCGGTACTGGCGTCATCTGGAAAATACGCTATCTTTACGGCGTACAATGATTATATTATGAGAGAGATACGCTTGGACAGCATTCAGCAGGCAAATGACTGGTATGGGGTGCAGACACTGCATCCGATGGTCTCGGTGGTCAGGCTGGAGCGTGCCGCTGCCACGGAAGCATTCACCTATCAGGTGCATTATGGCGTATATGCGATATGGCTCAAGGAGACAAAGGGCTGTAGCATGTCCTATGGGCGTACGCCGTATGATTTTGATGCGCAGACGGTCACATCTTTTGAGCCGGGACAGACGGTGACTGTAGAGGTCACGGCACAGTCGGTGCGTCCGCGCTGTGTGGGGCTTCTTTTTCACCCGGACTTTCTCCGCAGGACCAATCTCGGGCGCGAGATTCATCGCTATGAATTTTTCTCTTACAGCAGCACTGAGGCCTTGCACCTCTCGGATGCGGAGGTGGAAGTGTTCAAGCGGATACTCGACATGATAGATGCCGAACTGCAGCACGCCATAGACAACCATACCCGTGAACTGATAGTCTCCAATATAGAATTGCTGCTCAACTATTGCCTGCGCTTTTATGACCGGCAGTTCATCACCCGTGAGGAAATCAACCATTCCGTCGTGAGACAGTTCGACTCTATGCTGAGGGATTTCATAAAGAATAAGGCTGCGGATGAGGGCTTGCCTACGGTGGCGTATTTTGCAGATAAATGCTGTCTCTCGACCGGATACTTCGGACAACTGGTCAAGACGGAGACCGGGCGTACAGCCAAGGATTTCATAAATGACAGGCTTCTGTCTGCCGCCAAGGAATATCTCAATGACGCCGACATTGCTGTCAATCAGGTAGGAGGCCTGCTCGGATTTGAGTATCCGCAGCATTTTGTGCGCTTCTTCAAGCAGCATACCGGCATGACTCCCAATGAGTACCGCAAGGGCGGCAAACCGTCCTGACGGACAATCCGAAATTTCGGTCATTTCTCCAATAATCCGGATAATGCCGGGTTTGTCCAAGGTGCTTATCTTTGTATCTGTTAAATCATTATCGCTATGAATGCAAAGAAACTCTTGTTGGCGGTACCGGCTATGGCCATGTGCGTTACCGCGGCGGCACAGGACAAAATTGTCAATGGCGTGCCTCATGTAAAACTGAACAACGGTGTCTGGATGCCCCGTTTCGGTATCGGCACATTCAATGTCCCGAGTAATGAAATCTGCAAGGATGCGGTACTGACGGCTCTGCGTATGGGCTATCGGCACATCGACACGGCACATGCCTATATGGACGAGCAGGGTGTCGGCGAGGCTGTCAATGAATTCATCAGAGAGAGCGGTGTGAAGCGTGAGGAGATATGGGTCACTTCCAAACTCTGGCCTACCGAGTACACTGATCCGGAGGCGGTAGACAAAATGCTCGCCCGTCTGCATCTGGACTATGTGGACCTCGTGTATCCTCATCAGCCTGTCGGTGATGTCAAGGCTGGATGGCGCAACCTGGAGGCCGCCGTCAAGGCCGGCAAGGTGCGTGCGCTCGGACTCTCCAATTTTGAGGTCGCAGGTGCGGAAGAACTATACCGCTGGTGCGTAGACAGTACGGAGATAAAGCCCTCCGTCATTCAGATGGAATGTCACCCTTATGCCCAAAGGATTGATGCCAAGGCTCTTGCTGCAAAAAATGGAATGGTGGTGGAGTGCTGGTATCCTCTCGGCGGTGCGGCGTCGCAGGGCGCGCTCTTCCGCGACCCTGTCATTGAGAAAATAGCGCAGGCCCATGGCTGCACGCCTGCACAGGTGATTATCCGCTGGCATATCCAGGAGGGGCATTCGGTTATCCCCGGGGCGGTGGACCATGGATATATTCGCGAGAATATCGATGCTGTAAAACTCGTCTTGAGCGACGGGGAGATGCAGCAGATGCGTTCGCTCGACAAGGAGCAGCGTTTCTACCCGTTCGATATAGAGATGACACGCCGTTTCTGCAGTGCACCTCTTCCCGACAGTGCGGACAATGAGGCGTGGCAGAAGAAGATGAATGACGAACTCAATAAGTAACAGTAAGTTAATTCTGGAAATTATATGAAAAAGCCGGTGTTGCTGATGATGGCGTTGTCATTATGTGCGCTCTGCGCATGTGGGCAGCCGAAAAATAATGTAAAATCGGAGGATGCAGATATGGAAAACAAGATTCTATTCATTAACGGCAGTCCCAATAAAGACGGAAATACGGCGCAGTTGGCCGGGGTGCTGCTGGGCGGTTATGAGTATGAGACTCTCAGCCTTACAGATTATAGGATTGATTTCTACGGTCATGTGACCGAAGGGGATCAGCTGGAAGAAGTGGTGGCGAAAATGAAGTCCGCGGATGTGGTCGTGGTAGGTTCGCCTGTCTATTGGCATAACATCTGCGCTTCGGTCCGCACTGTGATGGAGCGTTTCTACGGGTATCTGCCTGCAGGTGCGTTTGAGGGCAGGAAACTGTTTTTCGTCTATCAGGGAGAGGCCCCGACCGAGATGATGATTGAGGACGGAGAATACACGATGTCGCGCTTTGCCGGTATGTATGGCTTTGATTATCAGGGTATGGCGACGGATGCGCGGCAGGCGGAGGCCTTGAGGAGCAAGTTGTGATTGTATGGCAATGCGTACGATACTATTGATGGCATTGGGCGCAATGTCTTTGGTGGCATGCGCGTGCAATGACAGTCAGACAGGTGTTATGAAACAGGAATCATTGCAATTGACACAGGATTGGGACAAGACATTCCCTCAGAGCGACAAGGTGGCCCACAGCAAGGTGACTTTCGTAAACCGTTTCGGCATCACCCTCGCGGCAGATATGTATGTGCCGAAGAATGCCTCCGGCAGAATGCCTGCGGTAGCGGTGTCCGGTCCTTTCGGGGCGGTCAAGGAGCAGGCGAGCGGCCTGTATGCGCAAAGTCTTGCCGAGCAGGGATATGTCACTGTCGCATTCGACCCGTCGTTTACAGGAGAAAGTGGGGGAGAGCCCCGTTATTCATCCTCGATGGACATCAATACGGAGGATTTCTGCGCGGCAGTGGATTTTCTTTCATGCAGGGACGATGTGGATGCGGAGCGCATAGGCATTCTCGGTATCTGCGGTTGGGGCGGCATAGCCCTCAATGCGGCGGCGCTCGATCCGCGCATCAAGGCGACGGTGAGCGTGACCCTGTACAACCTCACACGCGTGACGCAACAGGGATATTTCGATACCATGGACGAGCAGGCGCGTCACGAATTGAAGACAAGGCTGGCGCAGCAGCGTACCGAAGAGTATCGTGCCGGCAGGATAATGCCGCAGGGAGGCCTGCCCGAAGCCGTTGCCGCAGACGCACCGGAGTATTTCCGGCAGTATGTGGACTATTACAAGTCCGAGGCGCGCGGATATCACCCTCGTTCCCTGAACTCCAATATGGGCTGGAACATCACTACCCAGCTGATGAGACTCAACGAGAATCTGTGGGCAGCCGCGTCTGAGATACGCACTCCCGTACTGATTGTCCACGGAGAGAATGCCCACAGCCGCTATTTCGGCGAAGAGGCGTACAGCAAGGTCACCTCCGGTGCCTATGCCGCCAACAAGCGCTTGCTCATCGTGCCTGGTGCGACTCACTGCGACCTGTATGACGGCGGCGACGGCAATTATATTCCCTGGGCTGAAATCAGCGGATTCTATAAGGAGAATCTATGAAGAAGTATATTCTATTGGCTGCATTGGCGGCGGTGGCGTCCGTCGCCAATGCCTATTCTGCGGATATGGATGATAAAGTATTGACACAGCGTCAATTGAATCTCGCCGTGTGCGCCTGTCTCGAGGCGCAGGGAGATATGGTGCGTCTGGAAGCCGCACTGCGCAATGCTCTTGACGGGGGTGTGGGCGTGAACGAACTCAAAGAGGCATTCTCCCAACTGTATGCCTATACGGGTTTTCCCCGTTCGCTGAATGCTCTCAATCTGTTGAAATCCGTGCTCGAGGACCGTCGGGCTGAGGGTATCTCCGATAATGAAGGGCCTGAGTGGCGGAGACCTGCCTTGTGGGATGATGCCGATGGGGCGCTGCGCCGCGGTACGGAAGTCCAGACCCGTCTCTGCGGCGGCGTGCCGTATGACTTTGATTTCTGTCCGCAGGATGACTATTATCTCAAGGCTCATCTGTTTGGGGACATTTTCGCAGGGGATGTATTGTCAGAGGCTGACCGTGAGATAGTTACGGTGGCGGCACTCTCCGGTATGAAAGGTGTTGAGAGGCAACTGGCCTCGCATAGGCGTGGGGCTGTCGCCATGGGCAATACTCCGGAGCAGGTGGAATATCTGTGCCGCTATCTTTCGGAGCACGGGCTCTCACAATCTGACAATGCGGCAGATGCCTGTGCCGGAGACTGGCCGCGGGGGGCGTCTAATACGGCATACTCTGATTATTTTGTCGGGAACAGCTATCTCGCGCCCGTTGCTCCCAAGAACCTGCCGGACGGCTCGCAGCCTGTGCAGCAGTACAGCAATGTGACATTCGAGCCGGGCTGCCGCAACAACTGGCATATACATCATGGCGGACATCAGATACTTATATGCGTCTCCGGCCGTGGCTGGTATCAGGAGTGGGGCAGGCCGGCGGTGGCCCTGAATCCGGGCGATGTCATAGACATTCCCGAAGGGGTCAAGCATTGGCATGGGGCGCAGAGAGACTCGTGGTTCCAGCATCTTGCCACACATGTGGCTACAGGAGGGGAACAGAGGACAGAGTGGCTTGAGCCTGTCGGAGAGGAGCAGTACAAGCAGGCAAAATAGTGTTTTGCCGCGTATTCGGTGCGGACAATGCGTTTGACAAAAGCGAAAAAATCTCTATCTTTATCGGGATTAGTAGTTTGTGTTTCGGATTGAAAATAATCATTCACGATATGAAAAGACTTTTGACTCTCGCATTGCTCCTTGCCGTAGGCACAGCCGGCGCGCAGGAGACACCGTTGTGGCTTCGCAAGAGCGCGATTTCGCCAGACGGCACCCGTGTCGCATTCTCTTACAAGGGTGACATCTATGTTGTCAGTTCCGATGGTGGCAAGGCGTCCCAGATCACAACGAACGAGGCTTATGACAGCGATCCCATGTGGACCCGCGACAGCCGCAATATCGTGTTCAGTTCTTACCGTGACGGTTCCAAGGACATCTTCATGACCGGAGTGGACGGTGGCATTCCCAAGAAACTGACCGACATCCCCGGCTCGGAGACTCCTCTCGCAGTGCTTCCCGACGGCAGAGTGCTCTTCTCGGCATCTCTCCAGGCGGACGCCTCTTTCGGCGGTTTCCCGGGTGATCCCCAGATTTATATCACCGCGCAGGACGCCGCGAGACCGCAGCTGGTCACTTCTCTGACCCTGTCTGCGCTCAGTGTCAATGCTGACGGCACTGTGCTCTATGAGGATTACAAGGGCTATGAGGATCCTCTCCGCAAGCATCATACCTCTTCCGTGACCCGCGACATCTGGGTCTATAAGGGAGCGTCCATGGCCGGAGATTTCAAGATAGGGTCGAATGGCAGTTTCACCCAGCTGACCTCTTTCGAGGGTGAGAACCGCAACCCTGTGTTTGCCGCTGACGGTGATACATATTATTATCTGAGCGAGGAGAACGGCAAGACAATCAACCTCTTCCGTAGCAAACTCTCGACCCCCGGAGTGTCCGAGCAGCTGACATTCGAGGAGAAGAACCCTCTCCGCTATATATCTGTCGCCGACAACGGCACCGTGGTCTACAGTTGCAACGGCGAACTCTATGCAATGCGGAACGGCGCCAAGCCCCGCAAGATTGACATCACCGTCGTGAGAGACGAGGTTGAGCGCGATATGACCAAGATGAAGGTTGCCGGAGGAGCACGCTCTATGGCGGTATCTCCCAATGGCAAGGAAGTGGCTGTCATCGTCCGCGGCGATGTCTATGTGACGAGCGAGGAGTACGGCACCACCAGGCGCATCACGAATACCTCTGTGCAGGAGCGTGACCTCTGCTTCAGCAAGGACGGACGCACACTCTATTATTCTTCCGAGAGGAACGGCCATTGGGGTATCTACAAAACTACCCTTAAGGACAAGAAAGACAAATACTTCACTTACGCTACCAGAATGGAGGAGAGCCTCTTCTCCGATGCCGGAGAGACTTGCTTCCAGCCCAAGGTGTCGCCAGACGGCAAGATGGTGGCCTATTTCCGCAACCGTACTGAACTGGTCGTCAAGCCGGCCGACGGCGGCAAGACGCGCTCCCTCCTCAAGGACGCTATCTATTCCTACAGGGATGGTGATCATGATTTCGAATGGAGCCCCGACAGCCAGTATATATTGAGTGACTATCAGGCCGACGGCGGCTGGAACAACAGCGACATCGCCCTGGTGGAAGTGGAGACCGGCAAAGTGACCAACCTCACGCAGAGCGGCTATAGCGACGGTGCATACCGCTGGGCAATGGGCGGCAAGGCCATGACCTGGATGTCTGACAAGAACGGTTACCGCAGCCATGGCAGCTGGGGAGCCGAGGAGGATATCTATATCATGTTCTTTGACGGCAAGGCGATGACCAAGTTCCTGATGGACAAGGAGGACGAGGCTATCGAGAAGATGATGAAGGACGAGAAGGCCGCCAAGAAAGAGGAAAAGAAAGACAGCGCGGCCAAGGAGAAACCCAAGAAGGTCGAACTGGACCTCGAGCATCGTTTTGACCGTGTCGTCAGGCTGACCCGCAGTTCAATGCTGCTCGGCGACCACTATCTCAATGACGAGGGTACCAAACTCTACTACATCGCTCCGCTGGAAAGCGGCCGCGGTCTCTGTGAGCTCGATATAAAGGAGGGCAATGTCAAGGTGCTCCAGAGAGGAGTCTCCGGTGCTATAGTCCCTGCCAAGGACGGCAAGTCCATATATGTGTTCTCCGGCATGGGCATCAGGAAGATAGCCCTCTCCGGCGGTCCTTCCAAGCAGATTACATTCTCGGGCGAATTCGAGTACAGGCCCCGGGAGGAGCGCGAATACATATTCGAGCATGTCTGGAAGCAGGTAGAGGAGAAATTCTACGATCCCAATATCCACGGCGTGGACTGGGCATACTACAGGGACAACTACAGGCGTTTCCTCCCTTATATCAACAATAATTTCGATTTCCAGGATCTTCTCTCCGAACTGCTCGGCGAACTGAACGGATCGCATACCGGTGCACGCTACTACTATCGCGGCGGAGAGGCTCTCGCGCATCTGGGAGTGCTCTATGATCTGGAATACAAGGGCGACGGCCTTAAAATCAAGGAAGTGCTGCCCGACGGTCCTATAAACATTGCAGATTCCGGCATCAAGGCCGGTGCCGTCATCGAGAGCATTGACGGTGTCAGCATCGCGGCCGGTGACAACTGGTACAAACTGCTGGCAGGCAAGGCAGGCAAGAAGGTCATCCTCTCCATCAAGAACGGCGGCAAGACGCGTGATCTCATCGTCGAGCCTTCATACAGTGACGCCCAGCTCCTCTACAAGAGGTGGGTGCGCCAGCGCGAGGAGATTGTGGAGAGACTCTCCGGCGGCCGTATCGGTTATGTGCATGTCAAGGGCATGAATTCCGAGAGTTTCCGCGAGGTGTATTCCAAGGCTCTGGGCAAATACCGCACTTGTGACGCGCTTATCGTAGATACCCGTCACAACGGCGGCGGATGGCTGCACGATGATCTCGCCACATTCCTGAGCGGCAAGGCATACATCGAGTTCCGTCCCCGCGGCCAGTATATCGGCACCGAGCCGTACAGCAAGTGGACCAAGCCGTCCTGCGTGCTGATGGGCGAGGACAACTACTCCGATGCCTGCGGTTTCCCTTACACATACAAGACTCTGGGCATAGGCAAGCTGATAGGTGCCCCGGTGCCCGGTACCATGACCGCTGTATGGTGGGAGTATCAGATAGATCCTACTATCGTGTTCGGTATCCCCGAGGTCGGTTCTTACGGACTCAAGGAGAAGACATACATCGAGAACTATCAGATCGAGCCTGATGTGCTCGTCTACAATTCTCCTGCCGACGAACTTTCCGGCAGGGATGTGCAGTTGGAGACCGCTGTCCGCGAAATGCTCGCCGAGGTAGGAAAGTAATACCCGTTGAATCAGAACAATATGACAAAACTATATAGGATCAAGAAAGGACGCGTATTTGCAGGCGTCTGCACAGGACTCGGAGAGTATTTCGATGTGGATCCCGTGATAATCAGAATTATATGGATTGCGGCAGGTTTCTTTACCGCCGGGATAGGTGCTCTCATTCTGTACTTTATCATAGCCTTGATTATTCCCGTCAGACCCGAAATAGATATACAGTAGCAGAGACTATATGACGAAAAGATTTTTCTTCGCCGCGGCGGTTTCCGTCCTGTCGGCCACATCCATCGCCGTGTCTGCGGATGCCCGCGGCATCTATCACAAGGGTTGGATTGACTTCAACAAGAACGGACGCAAAGACGTGTACGAAGATCCTGCGCGCAGCCGTTCGGAGAGGGTGGAGGACCTTCTCCGCCAGATGACTTTAGAGGAGAAGACCTGCCAGCTGGCTACGCTGTACGGATATTGCCGCGTGCTGCCTGATTCTCTTCCCAATCCCGAGACCTGGCCCAACCGTGTCTGGAAAGACGGTATCGCCAATATCGATGAGATGCACAACGGCGTGGGCAAGGGATATTTCCTGAACTATGACATGATATGGCCATACGGCAACCATGTCAGGACGCTGCATACCATACAGAAATGGTTTGTCGAGGAGACAAGGCTCGGTATCCCGGCAGAGTTTTCCAACGAGGGCATCCATGGTCTCAACCACACCAAGGCGACTCCGCTGCCTGCACCTATAGCCATCGGCTCTACCTGGGACAGGGATCTGGTCCTCAAGGCAGGACAGATTGCCGGTCATGAGGCGAGTCTCATCGGTTACCACAGCGTGTATGCTCCCATCCTGGATGTCGCGCGTGACCCGAGGTGGGGACGCATCGTCGAATGCTATGGAGAGGACCCTTATCTCATCGCCGAACTCGGTGTGCAGATGTCCAAGGGTATACAGGAGTCCGGTGTCGCATCCGGTCTCAAGCATTTTGCCGCTTACAGCATGCCCAAGGGTGGGCGTGACGGCCAGTGCCGCACGGATCCGCACATCAATCCCCGTGAACTCCATGAGATCTATCTCTATCCCTTTGCCAGGGTGATACGCGAAGCGCATCCCTGGGAGGTGATGAGCAGTTATAACGACTGGAACGGCGAGCCTGTGTCCGCGTCGCATTATTTCCTGACGGAACTCCTGCGTGACACTTACGGATTTGACGGATATGTCGTCAGTGACAGTCAGGCCGTAGAGTATGTATATACCAAGCATGAGGTAGCTCCGACATACGAAGATGCCATCAGACAGATCTTGGAGGCGGGTCTCAATGTGCATACCAATTTCCACCAGCCCGAGGAGTTTGTCGAGCCTTTGCGTAATGGTATTGCCAGCGGTCTCATCTCCATGGATGTGGTGGATCAGAGGGTGCGCGAGGTACTGGATGTGAAGTTCCGCCTCGGACTTTTTGACAACCCTTATACAGGTGACGGCAAACGCGCCGAGGCTGAGGCCGGAGCGCATTACAACGAGGACTTTACCCTGCAGATGGGCCGCGAGGCCGTGGTGCTGCTCAAAAACGAGGAGTCCCTGCTGCCTCTCGACAAGAACAAGGTCAAGAAGGTCCTTGTCGCCGGTCCGCTTGCCGATGATACCCATTATATGACCAGCCGTTACGGCCCTAACGGTATTCCCGGCATCAGCATGTACAAGGGTATCAAGGAATATCTTGGCGATTCCGCGGAGGTGGTCTACAGCAAGGGGTGCAATGTCGTGGACAAGGGCTGGCCCGAGAGCGAGATACTCCCCGAGCCTATGAACGGGGAGGAGATAGCCGCTATTGACGCCGCTGTTGCAGCGGCTGACGGTGCGGATGTCATCGTGGCTGTACTCGGCGAGGATGATTTTATCGTGGGAGAGAGCCATTCCCGTACATCCCTGGATCTGCCAGGCAGGCAGCCGCAGCTGCTCGAGGCCCTGTACAAGACAGGCAAGCCGGTGGTCCTCGTGCTCATAAACGGACGCCCTCTGACCATCAACTGGGCGGACAAGTATATCCCCGCCATTGTGGAAATGTGGTTCCCGGCATATCAGGGCGGTCAGGTATTGGCAGAGACCCTGTTCGGAGACAACAATCCGAGCGGTAAGCTGACAGTCACATTCCCCAAGACCATAGGTGAGATAGAGTACAACTTCCCCTTCAAGAAAGGCTCGCACAACGGACAGCCCCGCAACGGGGATCCCAACGGCAGCGGCTATACCCGTATCGGCGGAGCATTGTATCCGTTCGGTTATGGTCTGAGTTATACGACATTCGAGTATGCCGGTCTGGAAGTCTCCAAGACAGCCGACGGCAATGTCGCGGTGTCATTCGACCTGACCAACAGCGGTTCCCGTGAGGGTACGGAGGTCGTGCAACTCTATGTCCGGGACGAGTACAGTTCCGTGGTCACATACGACAGCGTGCTGCGTGGCTTTGAGAGGGTCAGCCTCAAGCCGGGCGAGACCCGGAAGGTGAAGTTCACACTGACTCCCGAAGACCTGCAGATTCTCGATAAGCAGATGAAGTGGACCGTCGAGCCCGGTGATTTCCAGGTGAGGGTCGGTGCGAGTTCCGAGGATATAAGGCTTACCGGCAAGTTCACAATGTAAAGGAGGACATTCATCCGGATGGATAATGGAAATATCGTCATCAAAGGGGCGAGGGTAAACAACCTCAAGAATATCGATATGGAAATCCCGCGGTCACGCCTTGTCGTGGTCACGGGAGTTTCCGGTTCCGGTAAATCGTCGCTGGCCTTCGATACCCTCTTTGCAGAAGGGCAGAGACGCTATGCGGAGAGCCTGTCCTCGTACGCAAGGCAGTTTCTCGGGCGAATGTCCAAACCGGATGTGGACAGGATAGAGGGCATTCCGCCAGCTATTGCCATAGAGCAGAAAGTCATTACGCGCAATCCGCGTTCGACCGTGGCGACGACCACGGAAATCTATGATTATCTGCGTCTCATATTTGCCCGTATAGGGCGTACATATTCTCCCGTCAGCGGACGGGAGGTACAGGCGTCTACGGTGTCGGATGTCCTGAATGCCATAGAGGATTCGGGAGCGAAGACATTGTATATCCTTGCGGATGTGGGCTGGGACAGGAGGGAGGACAAGGTAGAACTGATGCTTTCGCTCAAGGAACAGGGATATAGCCGGTTTTTCTCGGACGCGGTGGTCCGTATAGAGGATGTGATGCGCAGTGCCGGGAAAGGGGAGTATCCGGAGAGGCTCTATCTGTTGATAGACAGGCTCAAAGCTCCTTTCGACAGGGACAGGCTGATAGCGTCGGTCTCGGAGGCGTTTTCGCAGGGCGGTGGCGATATGCTGATCAATGCGGACGGGGTAATGCAGGCGTTCTGCGACCGTTTCGAGATGGACGGCATCAAGTTTCGCCGTCCAGACGAGTATCTGTTCAGTTTCAACAGTCCACTCGGTGCTTGCCCGACATGCGGCGGCCTGGGCAAGGTCATAGGTATAAGCGAGGATCTGGTCGTGCCGGACAAGAGTCGCAGCATATATGACGGTGCGATAGCGTGTTGGCGCGGAGAGAAGATGGGATGGTTCAAGGACCGTCTTGTGGCTGTATCCGGACGCTACGGCATTGACATATTCACTCCATGGTGCAATCTGCCCCAGGAGCAGAGGGATATCATCTGGAACGGGCACAGCGTTGAGGGCGACGATGAGTCTATAGTAGGCCTGAGGGAGTTTTTTGACTGGGTAGAGACACAGCGTTACAAGATACAGTACAAGTATATGCTGAGCCGCTTCAGCGGCAAGACCTCCTGTCAGGACTGCGGTGGCAGCCGTCTTCGCAAAGAGGCTCTGTATGTGCGTGTCGGCGGCCGCAATATCGCCGAGGTGCTGGATATGAATGTGGATGAGGCGCTGGCGTGGTGCGATTCGCTCGAGTTGAGCAATACGGAGAGAAAGGTGGCAGAAGAGCCGTTGAAAGAGACAGTGGACAGGCTGCGCTGCATCAGGGATGTCGGACTATCGTATCTGACTTTGTCCCGGACCTGCAATACCCTCTCCGGCGGAGAGAACCAGAGAATCAATCTGGTGACGGCGCTCGGCAGTTCGCTCGTCGGGTCGATGTATATTCTCGATGAGCCGAGTATCGGTCTGCATCCGCGTGATACCGAGCGTCTTATAGGTGTGCTCAAACGTCTTCGCGATATTGGCAATTCGGTCATTGTCGTGGAGCATGATGCGGATATTATCAAGGCGGCGGATGTGCTCGTGGACATGGGGCCGCTTGCGGGCAGCGAGGGAGGCGAAGTCGTGTTTGAGGGCAGCGTGGCCGACGATATTCCGGAGGAAGTAGTGAACCGTTCGCTGACGCTGCAGTATATGAGTGGCTGCAAACGCATGTACATCCGTGAGAAACGGGACTGGCGATATTCTGTCGATGTGCAGGGGGCGATGGAGCACAATCTCAAGGACATAACGGTCAAGTTTCCTCTCGGGGTGTTGACCGTGGTCACAGGAGTGTCTGGCTCCGGCAAGTCTTCGTTGGTCGGAGACATATTGTATCCGGCTTTGTACCGGCATATCAACGAATCGGGCGACCTGCCGGGAACATTCCGCGGTCTGGGCGGTGATATTGAGCGCATAGACCGCGTGGAATATGTGGACCAGAACCCTATAGGCAAGAGCACCCGTTCCAATGCCGTCACATATCTCAAGATATACGACGAGATACGCAAACTGCTTGCAGAACAGCAGTATGCCAAGATAAACGGATTCGGCCCTTCGTATTTTTCGTTCAACCAGGACGGAGGGCGTTGCCCCGAATGTCAGGGCGACGGCGTCGTCAAGATAGAGATGCAGTTTATGGCTGATGTGACGATGGTGTGCGAAGAGTGCGGCGGCAAGCGTTTCAAGCCCGAGGTGCTGGAAGTCCGCTATAGGGACAAGAATGTGGATGACATACTCGGCATGAGCGTGGACGAGGCGATAGAGTTTTTCGGCGCGGGCACGGAAGAAAGGGCTCAGAACATTGCCCGCCGTCTCGGTGCGCTTGCTGATGTCGGTCTGGGCTATATCAAACTCGGGCAGAGCAGTTCCACCCTCTCGGGAGGCGAGAGCCAGCGTATCAAACTCGCGTATTTCCTCTCGATGAGCGAGACATCTGGCGTCAAGGCAGGGGAGAAGATCCTGTTTATGTTTGATGAGCCGACGACAGGACTGCATTTCAATGATGTGGAGAAACTGCTGAAGGCATTTGATGTGCTGCTCGCCAAAGGGCATAGTCTCGTGGTCGTGGAGCACAATGTGGATGTCATACGCGCGGCAGACTGGGTCATAGATATGGGACCCGATGCGGGTGATGCAGGAGGCCGGGTAGTGTTTGAGGGGACACCGGAGCGGATGATTGCCGAGGCGGACACATTCACTGCCAGGTATATCCGGTGAGGAGGACCCTTGCCCGTTCTGTTATAGTCCTTTAGCCCTTACGGGCGAATGTTCGGAGATATGAAAAAAGGGAAAATACTTGTCGTGGATGACAATGCCGGTATCCGGCAGGCATTGAAAATATTGCTTCCTGCGCATTTTGCGGAGGTGGAGACTATACCTTCCCCTGCGACACTGGTATCTGTACTGGAGAGTTTCCAACCGGATGTCGTGCTGCTGGATATGAATTTCAAGACGGAAATAAATACCGGCAACGAGGGGCTCTATTGGGCAGGAGAACTCAAGAAAATGGCTCCCAAGGTAGAGGTCGTGCTTTTTACGGCATACGCGGATATTTCCCTGGCAGTGGAGGGAATGAAAAGAGGGGCATTCGATTTTATCGTCAAGCCGTGGGACAATGCCAGACTGATAGAAGTACTCACGGATGCATGTGACAAGTCCGGAAAGGCGGCCGGCAGGAATGCCTGCAAATCAGATGAGGCTCCCGGCATGTATTGGGGCGCATCGTCAGCGATGTCGTTGATACGCAAGACTGTATCCAAGATAGCCACGACGGACGCCAATGTGCTCATCACCGGAGAAAACGGCACGGGCAAAGACCTGCTTGCCAGGGAGATACATGCCGGGAGCCTGCGCCATGCCGGACCTCTCGTCACCGTGGATGCCGGAGCCATCACGGAGACCTTGTTTGAGAGTGAACTGTTCGGCCATGTCAAAGGGGCGTTCACCGATGCCCATGCCGATCATGCCGGCAAGTTCGAACAGGCGGACGGGGGCACGCTTTTCCTCGATGAGATAGGCAATATACCTCCGCATCTGCAGGCAAAACTGCTGCGTGCCATACAGAGCCGCAGTGTAGCCCGGGTGGGCGGAAGCAGGCAGATACCGGTGGATATACGCCTTGTATGCGCCACCAACATGGATCTGGAGTCCATGGTGCGTGAGGGCCGTTTCCGTGAAGACCTTTATTATCGTATCAATACAGTCCATATCGACCTGCCGCCCTTGCGCGGGCGTAAGGAGGATATAGTGCCTCTGGCAGAGCGTTTTATAAAAGAATTTGCGCAGAAGTATCGCAGGAACATAGACGGATTGGACGGGGCGGCCCGGGCCGCCTTGGAGGCGCATCGCTGGAGCGGCAATATCCGGGAATTGCGCAATGTCATCGAGCGGGCCGTGATCCTGTCGGACGACATGGGCGCATTGTCGGTGGAGGACATCCTGCTGCCGCCTTCCAACGGATATCAGTCCGCAGTCAGGGCCGGGGCCGCTGATGAGGAGCAGCAGGTGCGTGACGCTGTATTGCGCTGTAGAGGGAATATCTCCGCTGCCGCTAAAATCTTGGGCGTCAGCAGGCCGACATTGTATGCAAAAATGAAGAAATACGGGCTGTGACATTCGCTGTGTGGCATATCATAGGTGTAGGCGTGGCCTGTGCGGTCATTGCAGCCGTGCTGGCGTCTATGCGCACGCGGCGCAAGGACATTGACAGGGTGGCCTATATGATGGATGCGCTGGAAGACGGAGAATTGAATTTCCGTTTCCGCGACAGGGGACGATTCAACCGCACGCTTAACCGCATACGCACGATATTCGAAAAGCAGCGGCAGGAGCACGAGCAGGATTCGTGGACCAGACTGATACGGGTGCTCACGCACGAAATCATGAATACAGTGTCGCCGATTGCGTCCCTGTCAGATGCGCTTGCAGCGTCGGTGGATGAGGATGGGCACAGCGAGCTCGATGTCAAGGCCGGGCTGGAGACCATTTCGGATTCGTCCCGCAATCTGGTCAAGTTTGTGGAGACTTACCGGGAACTCAGCGGTGTGGCGAGGCCTGTCAGGCGGGCAGTGGAACTGGATGCGTTTGTCGGCAGGGTGATGGGGCTTGAGAGTGAGTGCATCGCTGATATGGGCGCGTCGTGCACTTATTCGGCATCGGAGCCCGATCTGATGATATATGCCGACGAAGAGCAGATTTCCAGGATATTCATCAATTTGATCAAGAATGCCTTGCAGGCAGGGGCGAAGCGTATCAGTATTGCGGCGTCCCTGGATACGGACGATGAGACTGTCATACGCATCTCAAATGACGGCGAGCCTATTCCGATTGCGAGTCAGGAACAGATATTCGTCCCTTTCTTTACGACCAAGGAAGAAGGTTCCGGGATAGGCCTCAGCATATCGCGGCAGATAATGCGCCAGCACAACGGCAGTCTCGACCTTGTCAGGAGCGATGTCTCTGGGACTGTCTTTGAACTCCGTTTCCGCTGATCCGTGGCCGTCTTTTGAGATTATATGAGTGGTGTAAAACGGAAGTGTAAAGTCCAGTGTAAAGACTTTACACTTTTTGTTTTAGGGGCTGATGCGTGAAGTGACAGATAGTCAAGGCGTTGTGAGCGTTGGCACGGTCGGTGCTTGTGGATGGCGTGTGATAATTCCATCGTGTCGAAGATGAAAAACAGGACCATAACAGGCATTTTATGCGCAATAATGATAGTGCCGCTCTCTATGACGGGGACAGTCGCATTGGCTCAGCCTGATGACGCCGGAGTGATGACACTGCAGGAGTGTATGCGCTATGCGGTGTCCCATTCTACCAAAATGCGCATCCGCCAGGCGGAGACCGGTGACTCCCGTATAGACCGCAGGGACGCGGCTCTCGCATTGTTTACCCCTCAGATCAGCGCACAGGCATACGCCTATTACAATTTTGGCCGCAGCATAGACCCGCAGACCAATACCTATTTCAATACGGCATCCTTTCACAACAACTACGGCGTTTCATTGGGCTACGAACTGTTCGACGGCTTTCGTGCAGTGAACAACTACCGCATCTCCAAGACGGGGATGCTCATAGCCGGATCAATGGAGAAGCAGGCGGAATCCGATATATGTCTCGCCGTCATGGAGGCTTATTATAATGTGGTCTATTACAGACGCCTGTGCGATGTGTATGAGGAACAGGTCTCTACTGCGGAGCAGGCGCTGGCCAAGGCAAAACGCCAGGAAGAATTGGGGCAGAAAGGGCATGCCGATGTCGTGGAGATGGAGGCCGACCTGGCAGGACGCCGCTATGACCTCACGAATGCGTACAATATGTGCCGGGACCAGAAGATGGTGCTCTCTGACCTGATGTTCTGGCCGTTGGATGAGGAACTGAAGATAGATTTCTCGTTGCCGGAATGGGAAGTGGAAGCGGTCTCTACCGATGCAGTCGTAGACTTTGCCCTTGGGCACAACCCCTCGGTCAGGATTGCCTCCTGGCAGAAGCAGAATGCGATACGCGAACTGAATACAGCCAAATGGCAACTGCTCCCGTCACTGGGACTATATGCCGGCTGGAGCACCAGTTACTATACCTATCAGGGCTCGGCGACAGCGGCTTTTATGGACCAGTTCCGCAACAATGGCGGTGAGTTTGTCGAACTCTCTCTCTCCATTCCCATCTGGAACAGGCTCAGCGGCCATTCCCGAGTCAGCAGAAAGCGCAATGCCCTGGACCGTGCCAATGCCGAACTTGACAGCAGACGCAGGGAAGTGGAGAGTGAGGTGCGTCGCGCCATACAGGACCGCGACGGGGCGGCGACAGCCTATCAGCAGGCGCTGCGTCGTGCCGAGGTGCAGGAGGAGGCATATACCCTGAATCTGAAGAAACTCGAACAGGGGCTGATTTCCCCATTGGAGTTCCAGACAGCGAACGGCAATTATCTGCGTGCCCGTGCCGATGAGATGAACAGCCTGTTCAAGTACCTCATCAAACAGGCGGTGGTACGATATTACAACGGAGTGGAATATATAGATCAATAATAAATGTCGGACCGGTAAATTCCTCCGGATATGGCGTTGTGAGGAATGAAATGGCCGGAGAGACAGTGTGACTTAATCTGAGGATTATGGATAAGATTATAGAAAAGAAGAAAGGCTGGCGTGCGGCATTCTCCCGAAAGACATTGCCGTGGTGGTGCGGTGTGGCAGTGGCGGTATTTGCGGTGTATCTGATGGCGCGCCCGAGTGACAAGACCCTGCGTGTGTCCGGCGAGACTGTCATGGTCTCCGAGGTACAGAGAGGAGAATTCAATGACTATATCCGCGTCAGCGGACGCGTGCAGCCGATGACAACCATTCAGCTGAGTCCGCAGGAGGGCGGTGTCGTCCAGAGCATTCTCATAGAAGAGGGGGCGGAAGTGCATGCAGGCGACCCCATTCTCATATTGTCTAATGACAATCTGGACTTGCAGATACTCAATTCCGAGGCGGAACTCGCCGAGAAAGAGAATATTCTGCGCAATACACAGATTCAGATGGAGCAGCAGAAGCTGGATGTGCGTCAGAATGAACTGGAGTATGGAACCCGCGTGGAGCGTCTGCACCGTGCCTACGAGCAGCAGAAAGCCCTCTATGAAGACAGGCTGATTGCCAGGGAGGACTATCTGACGGCGCAAGAAGACTATAATCTCGCCGTGCAGCAGTATGGTCTCATACGCGAGCGTTCAAGACAGGACAGCCTGTATCGCGGCACGCAGATTGACCGCATGGAGGAAAGTCTTGAGAATATGCGCCTCAATATGCAAATGATACGCAGGCGCAAGAGCAATCTGATTGTCAAGGCTCCCATGGATGGTGAACTTGGGCTGCTGGATGTGGTTTTGGGTCAAAGCATTGCGAGCGGTACCAAGATAGGGCAGATCAACTCCGTCGGTTCATATAAGGTGGAAGCCCAGATAGACGAACACTATATCGACCGCGTAGTCGCCGGTCTGGAGGCTACATTCGAGCGCCAGGGCGAGACCTACTCCACGGCTATAAGGAAAGTGTACCCGGAGGTGCGCGACGGCAAGTTCAAGGCGGAATTCAAGTTTACAGGTGTGCAGCCGGACAATATCCGCAGCGGACAGACATATTATCTCAATCTCCAGCTCGGCCAGCCTGAGGAAGCCGTGATTATCCCGAGAGGTACTTTCTATCAGAATACCGGCGGCAAATGGATTTATGTCGTCAATAAAGAGGGCGGCAGGGCCGTCCGCAGGCAAATACGCATAGGACGCCAGAACCCTCAGCATTACGAGGTGCTCGAAGGACTTGAGCCGGGCGAGAAAGTGATTGTCTCGGGCTATGACACCTATGGCGACAGCGATGTGCTGGTGTTCTGAAACCTATAAGCCCTGCGTGGCTGATTTTTGAAAACAATTCCTAATTAAAAAGATGAAAACAAACGGAAAGACAGGCGTCTCGACGCTGATCAACATTCTCGGCATGAGCATAGCCTTCGCTACTGCCATCCTGCTGATGGTGCAGGTGCGCTGGCATGCCACCTATAACAAGGGTTTCGAGGGGCACGAGAAGGTTTTTTTGCTGGAGCAGAAACTCATAGATGACAGCGGGTGGTCAGCCAATGCTTCGCGCCCTCTCATCAATTGCCTCGCGGATGCTTCTTCCAATATCAGCAGCGTGGCTACCTATTGGAATCTGTCCAGATATGTATTTCATCCCGAGTCGGACAGCGAGGCGTCTGTGGCGATTGATCTCATGGCGGCTGACAGTGCCATATTCAGTGTATATCCTTTTGAATGGGTGGAGGGTTCTGCCAGGGAATTCTGTGCCGCTGATGCCGCCGTTCTCAGCGAAAGTGTTGCCAAGACCATGTTCGGTGAGGAAAGTGCAGTCGGAAAAGTCCTGTTGGACGGATACGGAGGCAGGAAACACATAGTCGGAGTTGTCAAGGATGCCCGGCGTAACGGCAGTTTTAACTATGGCATGGTTTCCAATCTCGGAGATACATGTATTGACGACAGTTCGGAATGGTCGTTTACCGCATTGCTGCAGCTGGATGACCCGGCAGCGGCAGCGGAGACAGAAGCCGGCATAGAGGATGCGCTCTTGCAGTTGCTTGATACAGATGCTACAGAGGAGGCGGTACAGGAACTGCGAGACTGTGTGCGCATTTCCAATCTGCACGATGCGCATTTTGAACGCGACCTCAAGGCGGCGGCAGCCAGCAGGCCGGTTGTAATCTCTCTTGCCGCCATTGCGATACTGCTGATAATCATCGCGGTCATCAACTTCATCAATTTCGCGTTTGCCGAGATACCGTTCCGAATCAAGTCGGTCAATGTGAGGAAAGTGTTCGGGGCAGACCGTACCTCTTTGATATGCAGTCAGTTGTTGCGCGCAGCGCTGTTGGCGTTCATCGCTTTCGTGCTTGCACTGGGCATAGTGAAACTGGTCTCCGGAACTCCAATTGCCTCACATGTTTCCGGCAGCCTTGCATTCGGTGACAATATAGGACTGTTGGCGGTGCTGCTGGCAGTCGCAGTGCTTTCCGCCGTTGTTGCAGGTATTGCACCTGCATTGTATTCGACCTCTCAGCCGGCTGCATTGGTGCTCAAGGGCTCTTATTCGACCAGCGTCAAGGGCCGTTTGTTCAGGAACTGTCTCGTGTCGCTACAATTCGTGCTTTCATTTGTGTTCATTGTCAGCGCGCTCTTTGTACGGGTGCAGCTGCGCTATATGCAGGACTCGGATATGGGTTTCGATCGCGAGAATGTATTGCAGGTCTTTATTGGCGGTGCTGCAGGGTACAGAATGGACACACTTTCCGACAGGCTGTTGCAAAACACTTCCATAGCGGATGTGACATTCGCTGACAATCTTCTGGTCTCGCCTGTCAAGATGGGCTGGGGGCGCGAGGGCACAGACGGCAGTCAGATCTCAATGGATGTCCTGCCCGTATCAGATAATTTCGTGGATTTCTTCGGAATCGACATTGTTGAAGGACGGGATTTCCGGCCGTCGGACAATGAAAGCGAAAACGGCTGTTTTATAGCCAATGAGAGTTTTATGCAGGCGTTCACGGGTTTTCATGTCGGAAGCCTGCTCTATGGACATAGGGCGGAGAGTGAAATAATAGGTGTTGCCAAAGACTTTAATTTCAAGCCGTTGCAGTATTCCATCTCGCCGTTTGTGCTATATAACTGGGGCCGGAATCCTTGGCGTTCGTTCAGTGTGATGTATGTCAAGTTGGCCGCCGGTGCAAAACTTTCTGATGTGGACAAATACATACGCGATACGGTCTGCGAGTTTGACCACGCGCAGGAACCGGACCGCATCAATGTGCGCTACCTGGATGAATGGATACATCTGATGTACACGGAGGAGCAATCACTCGGCAAACTCATATCAGTCGCTTCCGCGGTAGCTCTGCTCATCGCCCTGATCGGAATTATCGGTCTGATATTCTTCGAGACGCGCTTTATCCGCAAGGAGATAGCCATAAGGAGGGTGAATGGCGCCACTGTCCGCGACATTCTCTCGATGATTGGCCGGAAATACATGCTGCTGGTGATTGCCAGTTTCGCGGTGGCATCTCCTGTTGCGTGGTGGGTCATGTCGATGTGGCGCAGCGGATTCGCCAGCCAGGCTCCTATTCCGCTGTGGATATTCCTGGTGGCGCTGGTACTGGTCACGGCATTCACATTGCTCACAATGATACTCCAGAGCTGGAGGGCCGCCAATGCCAATCCTGTGGATTCACTCAAAAATGAATAGCCGCTGAGTCGGGCGAGATAAATACCGATTAAAGAAACAGATCCAAATAGCTAATAGATACAATATTATGATACAAGTTACGAACCTTTCCAAAGTCTTCCGCACGGAAGAAATCGAAACTACCGCGCTGAACGGTGTCTGCTTTGAAATCAAGGACGGCGAATTTGTCGCTGTCATGGGCCCATCTGGTTGCGGCAAATCCACTCTGCTAAATATCCTTGGTCTGCTGGACAATCCTACCGGAGGCTCCTACAAATTGCTCGGTACCGAGGTCGCGCGGCTCAAGGAGAAAGAGCGTACCAAGTTCCGCAAAGGCAACATCGGCTTTGTGTTCCAGAGCTTCAATCTTATCGATGACCTCAATGTCTATGAGAACATAGAACTGCCTTTGCGCTATCTCAGCATTTCAGCCACCGAGCGCCGCCGGAGGGTGACGGACATAATGAAAAGGATGAATATCAGCCATCGCGCCAAGCATTTCCCACAGCAGCTCTCCGGCGGACAGCAGCAGCGTGTGGCTATCGCCCGTGCCGTGGTTGCAGGTCCGAAACTGATTCTCGCTGACGAGCCTACCGGCAACCTTGACTCCAAGAACGGCAAGGAGGTAATGGATCTGCTCAAGGAACTCAATTCCGAGGGTACCACTATCGTAATGGTGACCCATTCCCAAAAGGACGCCGCCTGCGCGCAGCGTACGATTGACCTCTTCGATGGGCAGATTGTTTCCGACGTCAAGAACGAATTATAATCCGAATCCGTTTATGATTTCTACGGCGAAGCGGCTGAAAACTCTGGTGCGATGCCAGCCGGTGGCAGACACTCGCTGGAATTGCCCACCTCCGTCATAATCCCGCGTTCTTTGGCACAGGTGATGTTTCCAGGAGAGCCTGCCGTGGACAAAGTGCACAAGTACGATGCCAAGTATCTGCAAATCTGGAGTTGAAAAATTTTACAAGATAAGGCGTACTGATCTTGTTAAGGAACATCAGGTCTCCGAACTTGTAAAATGGTTTGGACGAGCAGTGAATAGAAGTGCTCCTCGTTGCGCGCATTGAACAAGTCTATATGGCAGATTTTCAATTTATTATCCGGCTCTGTGGCAAGCTTTGCCGCCTTGTTGGCAAGCGAACTTTTTCCCCAGCAGCGTGGAGAAATGATTATTGTGTTGATTAGAGTAAAATTCTTCTCTGTCGCAATCTTCCCAAAGATAAAAGGTGGCTCCATAATCCAGCGCTTTCGCAAAGGTGGTACAAAAAACATGATTATGTAATCCGTTATTACAGAAAGTGTGAATACATTTTTTGTAACATTGCGTAGAGCATCTTGCGGACGATGTCCCGGCACCGTTATGGTGCTCATGTATTTGTTGTCATTGTTCCCAGTTCGTGAAGGTTAACCATTATGGGGGTATTTGGGACATCTTGCCTAATATTGGTGAAGACAACTTTTATTATCAGCGGGTTAGGCTGCTGATAAATTATGCATTTCCCGCCGGCGACAATGACAATGTGATGTGTTTTTGATATATTTGCGTCAGAATTTGTTTCGAAATCGGTGATACTGGTTTTGGAGCGGATTCGGTGGGGCAATACAACTTCTTTCGGACTAATCTGTTAAATAATTAAGGTATGAGATGTTTTACACTTTCATTGCTCGTCCTGCTTCTTTGTTCTGTGGGTGCAGGTGCAAGGGAATGCCCAATTTTTGATATGTTTGTTATGGAAAAAGACCAAATGAATGATATGGAGCTTAAGTTTTATCCCAAACACCCCTCGAGTTTAAAAACGCATCGCATTGAGACCAAGGCAATGCCGATTATGGAGCAGGCCACGCCCTTCGATGCGAAAACTCTTTTCGATGAATTCGAATCCAACGCGGATGCATTCTTCTCTAAATATGTGGATAAACGCTTTGAAATCACTGGGATTGCCAAGAAGATAGGCCCCGATGTCCACAATAAGCCTTCAATAGAGATTTCTGATAGTGTGGACGGCAGGACTTATGCCTTGCTCATTTTCCCTACAGATGACCACTACAATAAGGTTGAAGTGGGAGATACTGTGGTTGTCCGGGCCAACTATCTCGTGATGAGTAACCTTTTCGGCACTGTCATGAAATTCAGCGAATTAGTTAGCGTAAAGAAATGATGATGCCCAAACTGCTCTCGATGGCTCTTGCTTGCATGGCTCTTGCATCCGGCCCAACTGGATGCGTGGAAAAAGGAAGTGCGATGAATCGTATTATACTGAATTATCCCATTTTCGATGGCGAAAATGTAATTAAAAACGCATCGCTTGTGTTGGAAAATGGTGTTGTCGCTTCCATAGGAGAGGCGGAGGGCGTTGATTCCGACTGTTTTCTTATGCCGGGGCTGATTGATGCCCATACGCATATGCTCACCGATACCCAAATTGACACGATGCTTGGGAATGGCGTGACTGCGACTTGCGATGTTGCGGCGTCTCCATCGCTCGTGGAAGGTTCCCGGCTCTTTAAGATCGTATCATCTGCTGGCATGACCATGGGGACACTTAATGGCAATTCCTATGTGAAAAAAGCCAAGGCGAATGGTGCTTCATACATAAAAGTGCTCCTGATGGACCCCAATTTGATGCCTCATGGCGTGTTGAAGGACATTTGCCAGACCGCCCATGAGGCGGGACTAAAAGTCGCGGTACATGCGGTATCTGTGAAATCAGTGAGACTCGCCGTAGCCTGCGGTGCCGATATTCTGATCCATATCCCTATGAAAGAGGCATTTCCGGATGACCTCGCCGAAACGATAGCGGAAAAGGGGATTGCCGTGATTCCAACACTGGTAATGATGGAGACATTTGCATATAGCGGCAAAAATGGCTACAAGCCTGAGCATTTCTCAAACGCCAAAAATGCCGTCCGCCTGCTTCATGGTCATGGCGTCCGTATCCTTGCCGGTACGGATGCGAACATCGGCTCGTATGCCCCTGCTGTTGAGTACGGTTCGTCTATGCACAGGGAGATGCAGTTCTTGAATGAATGTGGCCTGACTCCCATCGAAGTCCTCGCAAGTGCGACAGGCAATGTCTCCAAGACATTCAGTATCGAAGGCCAAGGCACTATTGACAAGGGGAAAAAGGCTGCAATTATGCTCGTCGAAGGCAGGCCGGACAAGAATATTTCCGACGCGAGTAAAATCAAGCAGATATGGATTGACGGACAGCCGATTTTATGACTGAAATGAAGATAATCACCATAGAAGAGCATCTTGCAGGAACTCCGATTAATGCACATCTGGCGAAATATTCTTTCAAAGATGCGCCTTATGCCGCCCTTGCGCATTGTAAAGGCAGACCCTATGAAGCCGACCCCGAGCTCTTCGGTGATATGGACAAGCGAAGGATTGAGGATATGGATAAGTGTGGCATTACCAAGCAGATACTTTCCTGTCCCTCGAAATCTCAACTGCTTCCCTCAAGGGTGGCGGCTTCCATCGTCACTGAAACCAATGATTATATTGCCGATGTGGTGAGACGGCATCCTGACCGTTACGGGGCATTCGCGCTTCTTCCGTGGTCCGTGCCGCGTGATGCCGTCAAGGAGGCCGAACGCGTCAAGAAAATGGGGTTTCAGGGGATTCTGCTTGCAGGAAGGGCTTCCGGCAAAACCGAGTTCCTTGACGATAGTAGTTTCGTACCTGTATTGGAGGCGTGCGAGGCTTTGGCGCTGCCAATATATATCCACCCCGGAGCGCCTTTGAAATCAGTGCAGGCACCGTATTACGGAGGGCTTGGCGGGGAAGTGAGTGCGCGCCTCTCTCTGCATGGATGGGGTTGGCATAATGAGGCCGGAATTCAAATTTTGAGAACCATCCTTGCAGGGCGTTTTGACCAATTCCCCAAACTTCAGCTCATCGCAGGACATTGGGGTGAAATGGTTCCGTTCTTCCTTTCGCGCCTGGACCAGTCAATGCCCCAGGCGGTTACAAAGCTTAAGCGCACAATTACTGAGACGTTCAGACAGAATGTGTATGTGACACCAAGCGGCATATTTGATTACCCGCAACTGAAATTTTGTGTAGAAGTGCTTGGAGCAGATAGGATTATCCATTCTGTGGATTGTCCGTTCATAAGCAATGAGGGCGCGCGGCCGTTTATCGAAAACGCTTCGCTAAGCGACACCGAAAAGGAACTTATCGCATACCGGAACGCCGAGAGACTTTTCTCATTCGAATAGCTTCCCCTCGGCTCTATTCGAGCTCCAGGTGGCCGACGATGAAGGCGTTGGGGAAGATGAATTTTTTCTCCTCCCGATGAGGAAACTTGACATGTATGAACTTGCCGGTCCGGAATCGGATGTCTGTGGGCGTCAGAGTACCATCATGAGCGTGCCGGCGAGGAGGAGCAGCGAGCCGGTGACGGATTTCCATGTGAGCGTCTCTCCGAGGAATACCGCGGACAGAATAGCGAAAATCCACTACATGCTGCTTCCTTTGACTGTCATGACTGATTATAATGAGCGATTATTCGCTCAACACCACTCTGCCGTGGATATAGTCATAGACGAACAACTCCTTGGAACGCATGTCGGCACCGCGTCTGCAGCCTATGCGGTAAATCGTAAGAAGCCCGCGTGAGGGATTGACGGTAGTGAGGTTGAAAGCGTCCTGGTTGCGCGTGCCCTTGGTCCTATCCTCCCTCATATATGTGTCCATATCTCCGGACTTGTCCAAGATGACCTGCAACTGGCTTTCGTGTCCCTTGACGCGTCCCATATAGTCTGAATGCGTGTGGCCGCTGAGCCAGCAGACAAATTGTCCTCCTGTTGCGATGAACTGGTCCACCGAACTGAATGCCGCCTCGCTCATGCGCTCATACTGGACCCTTGCCGTATCGCATGCCGGTATCTCGCGGTTGAAACTTGTAAATCCGGATTCGATGGGCGAGAGACCGCTTGAAGAAGGATAATGTGTCACGCCGACTACGGCATAGCCCTTCTCCCGGGCCTGGGTGAGAGTCTTGATAAACCATTTGCTCTGTGCGGCAGTATAATGCATGCAGTCCAGCACCACGAGCCTGATCTTGGATTCGGGATAATCCTTGTGATAATAGCAGCCGTGGGGATTGTCCGAGAGTTCCACGCCCCATTCGTCCACTATGCGTTTGCCCTTCGCGCTGCCGACAAAAAATTTCTCAAAGGCATCCTGCTCTGTGGCATCGTATGGCTTGTCAGTCTGCGCCCACACGAGATGTCCCTTCCAGCAGTCATGATTACCTATGGTATTGAGGATTTTATGTGCTCCGGGCACGGTCTCGAATATGTTTTCGTCATCCCAATAGCAGAATACCGCATCACCGCTATGGACTACTTCATCTACATAGTCACCGTACGCATCGGCAAACTCCACAATCCTCGCAAGATTGTCCTTGGAGCCATGCACATCGGTGCAGTGCAGGATCGTAAGAGGCTTGTCTACAGTCGTCTGCCCATAGCGCGGAGTGCTTGCCCGTGCGCTCAGGAGCATTGGCACGACCTCCTCTTTGGGAAAAAGTGAAACTATGTCCGTCTGCTGGGCCATGACGGAAACAGGCATCATCAATGCCAGTGCCGCGGAGAATATTCTTGATTTCATTGTGCAATGATCATGTCGTGTGGAAAAACATTGCGCCAAGATACGGATTTTTCGCGAACTGCCGGGCCTGACAGCGCGCTGATGTGCCAAAACTTGACTCTGCGTTTGCCCGAAGGGCGGAAAACCTTTTCAAAAACAACGGCTTATTTGTATATTTGTAAGTTAATCGAAATATTGAAACCAATGTCTGTATCCGGAATATTGAAAAAGGTCTTCGGCTCCAAGTCCGACCGTGACATGAAGCAGGTGAAGCCCGTACTCGAAAAAGTGCTCGCCGCCTATGCGGTGATAGACAAACTGTCCAATGACGAACTTCGTGCAAAGTCTGCGGAACTCAAGGCCGTCCTGCGTGAATGCGAGGCTCCCTTTGAGAAGCGTATTGCCGAGATAAAGGCGGAAATCGAGCAGGACATTGCAATCGAGGAGAAAGAAAGGCTCGCCGGAGAGTCTGAGCGTCTGGTCAAGGAAGAGGATGAGGCGATAGAGAAGAAACTGGAGGAGATACTTCCCGAGGCATTCTCCATCGTCAAGTCCACAGCCCGTAGGTTCGCCGAGGGCGGCAGGATAGAGGTGACGGCCACGGATTTTGACCGAGACCTGAGTGTAAGGCACGATTTCGTCACTATAGAGGGCGACAAGGCCGTATATGTCAATCATTGGATTGCCGGCGGCAATGAGGTCACCTGGGACATGGTCCACTATGATGTGCAGCTCATCGGCGGTATCGTCCTGCACCAGGGCAAGATAGCCGAGATGGCTACCGGAGAGGGCAAGACCCTCGTCGCTACGCTGCCTGTGTTCCTGAACGCGTTGGCAGGCAAGGGAGTGCACATGGTCACTGTCAATGATTACCTCGCCAAACGAGACTCCGAATGGATGGGGCCTCTGTATATGTTCCACGGCCTGTCGGTAGACTGCATAGACAAGCACCAGCCCAACAGCGACTCCCGCCGCAAGGCATACGAGTGCGACATCGTTTTCGGCACCAACAACGAATTCGGCTTTGACTACCTTAGGGACAATATGGTCATCGATTCGTCTGAACTCGTGCAGCGCAAGCATCATTTCGCCATCGTCGACGAGGTGGACTCCGTGCTTATCGATGACGCCCGTACTCCGCTCATCATTTCCGGACCTATGGCGAAGAGCGCGGATGACGCCCAGTTCATGGAGTTCCGTCCCCATGTGGAGAGACTCTACCAGGCGCAGCGCACATTGGTCACACAGACATTGAACGAGGCCAGGAAACTCATCGCCTCCGGTGACGAGGCAGAGGGCGGCAAACTGCTGCTCCGTGCGTACAAGGGCCTCCCCAAATATCAGCCGCTCATCAAATACCTCAGCGAGCCTGGCATCAAGGTCATTCTCCAGAAGAGCGAGAACTACTACATGCAGGACAACGAGAGGGAGATGCACATCGTGACTGACGACCTCTATTTCGTAATCAACGAAGTGCAGAACAGCGTGGATATGACCGATAAGGGTCATGAGGTACTGGCAAAGAGTATCAACGACGACTCTTTCTTTATCCTGCCCGATGTCGGCAGCCGTATCGCCGAACTTGAGAAACAGGAACTCACCCTCGCGGAGAAGCAGGAGCGCAAAGACGCCCTCATGGAGGACTTCTCCATTAAAAGCGAACGTGTCCACACCGTCATACAGCTGCTCAAGGCATACGCCATGTTCCAGAAGGACGTGGACTATATCATAGATGACAACAAGATCAAGATTGTGGATGAGCAGACCGGCCGTATCATGGAGGGACGCCGCTGGAGCGACGGACTGCACCAGGCCGTGGAAGCCAAGGAAAATGTCAAGGTGGAGGCCGCGACACAGACATTCGCCACGATTACCCTGCAGAACTATTTCCGCATGTATCACAAACTCGCCGGTATGACCGGTACTGCCGAGACGGAGGCCGGAGAGTTCTGGAGCATATACAAACTGGATGTAGTGGTCATACCTACCAACCGCCCCGTGCAGCGTGATGACCAGGATGACCTCATATACAAGACCAAGGCTGCCAAGTTCAAGGCTGTCATCGCCCATGTCGAGGAGATTATCAAGGAGGGACGTCCTGTGCTCGTCGGTACGACGGATGTCGATACTTCCGAACTCTTGAGCCGTATGCTCAAACTCCGCGGCATCAAACATAATGTGCTCAACGCCAAGGAGCATGCCCGTGAGGCGGAGATTGTCGCCCAGGCCGGTATGTCATCCACCGTGACCATCGCCACCAATATGGCCGGCCGTGGTACCGATATCAAACTCAGTCCTGAGGTCAAGGCCGCCGGAGGTCTGGCTATCATCGGTACGGAGAGGCATGACTCCCGTCGTGTGGACCGTCAGCTCAGAGGCCGTGCCGGACGTCAGGGAGACCCGGGCAGTTCTGTGTTCTATATCTCTCTGGAAGATAAACTGATGCGTCTGTTCGGCTCGGAGCGTATCGCGAGCGTTGTGGACAAACTCGGCATGGAGGAGGACGAAGTGCTTACCAACCGCATGCTCTCCAGTGCCATAGAGAATGCCCAGAAGAAAGTCGAGGAGAATCATTTCGGTGTGCGAAAGAGACTGCTCGAATATGATGATGTCATGAACAACCAGCGTGAGAGCGTGTATGCTCTCCGTCGCGATGCCATCAGCGGTGACAAGATCGAGGTGGACCTCGCGAACATGATGGTTGACGAGGCCAATATCATAGTCTCCAAATGCAAAGGCATGCCTTTCGCTGAATTTGAGGAGTATGTCATGGCACAGCTCTCGACCGACCTCGGCTTTGACGAGGACTTCTATGTACATGCCAAGGATGCCGAGATTGCAGACGCTCTCTGCTCACACATCAATGAGGTGTACAAGAGGCGTATGGACAATCTCGCCACCAAACTCTGGCCTGTCATCAAGGCTGTCTACGAGAAGCAGGGAAGCATCTATCAGAATATCGCGATTCCCATCTCGGACGGGCGCAAGCAGATGACCCTGTCCGTCAATCTGGCCAAGGCTTATGAGAACGAGGGCAAGGAAGTCGCCAAGACTGTCAGCAAGATGATTACACTGCACCAGATAGACGAGCACTGGAAAGAGCATCTGCGCGAGATGGACGATCTCAAGCAGAGTGTCCAGAATGCCTCATACGAGCAGAAGGACCCTATCGTCGTGTACAAGATGGAGAGTTTCAACCTCTTCCAGACAATGATGGAAGAACTGTACCGCGATGTGCTGTCGTTCCTGCTCAGGGCGTTCATCCCGTTGAGGGAAGACAATGTGCCCCAGCGTCCTGTGCAGCCTGCGAGGACCGATATGAGCGAGATGCAGGCCGGCCGTTCCGACTTGAGCACCAATGCCGAGCAGAAAGCCCGCACTCCTATTAAAGTGGACCACAACAGGGTGGGCCGCAATGATCCCTGTCCCTGCGGAAGCGGCAAGAAATACAAGAACTGTCATGGAAAAGGACTCGCTTAAGAGTCCTTTTTTTTTGCCCTCGGATGAGAGGAAGAGTAGGTCTTGCGCAGTTTTTCGATGCTGTTGTGGGTGTAGACCTGAGTGGCGGAGAGGGACGAGTGCCCGAGCATTTCCTTGATGGAGTTGAGGTCCGCTCCGTTGTCCAGCAGCTCCGTGGCTATTGAATGTCTGAATACATGCGGAGACTTGCGCCCTGTAATCTCCGCAATAGTGCCGAGTTCTGATTTGACAGCTCTGTCCACATAGACGGGGTAGAGTGCACGCCCCTTGTCTGTGACGAGCAGAGGGGCATACGGGGAACAGTCGCAGCCTGTGACGAGTCTTGCGGCATCCATATATGCAGCGACCTCATCGCGCAGGGCAGGCAGCATGGGTATTTCCCGGGTCTTGTCCCCCTTGCCGAGCACGCGTATGACAGACCTCTTCATGTCTACGGAATTCCATGTCAGGCCGATGAGTTCGGCGCGCCTCATGCCGGTATTGTACAACAGAGACAATATCAGCCTTGCCAGTCTCTGCCTGTAACTCTGTCTGTCCGAGGTGACAGGTATTTCCGCGAGCCATGCACTCGACTCGAAGTATCTCTCCAAGGCGTCTTCGCGATACACCTCGGGCAGTTTCTTTGCCATTTTCGGGCGCGGGACGAGTCTGACCGGATTGGAATGCAGGCGGTCCTGTTTCATGAGGAACTTGCAGAAGCCGCTGAGGACGGACAGGTGCAGATTGACGGTGACGGCACTATCTTTCAGAGTGTCCAGCAGATGTACTTCGTAGTTGCGTATCGCGGTGGGATTGAGAGCCTTGATGACCTCTTCGTCGCCGTTGCCGTCTTCGCAATTGTAGGATATGAATGCGTCCAGCACGGACCGGTATATCTCCTGCGTCCGTACCGAGTATCTGCGTACCGCTGTGATATAGACTATGTATTCATCGGACAGCATGGAGCCCCATTTCCTCCGCCTGACGGCGCATGAATGCGTCCGCTTCCTCAAAATTGTTGCCTATCACGCCGTCCAGGATGGCATTCTTGACATTCTCCTTGAGTACGCCGATCTCGCGGCACGGTGGCAGGCCGTACACTTGCATGACATATTCTCCGGTGATAGGGTTTTTGAAATTGCGGATTGCGTCTTTGGCCTCGACTTCCTCGAGTTTGCGGCGCACAATCTCGAAATTGCGTCTGATGCGCTTGACTTTCTCGGGGTTCTTGGAAGTGATGTCTGCATTGCAGAGTGTCATCAGTCCCTCGATGTCGTCACCGGCGTCGAACAATAGCCTCCTGACAGCAGAGTCCGTCACCTCATCGTCCACGAGGGCGATAGGACGCATGTGCAGCCACACGAGTTTCTGGACATATTTCATCTTCTCGTTGAGAGGCATCTTCAACTTCTGGAATATCTTGGGGACCATGCGCGAGCCTATCACATCATGTCCGTGGAAAGTCCAGCCTGTGGCAGGGTCGTAACGCTTGGACACCGGCTTGCCTATGTCGTGCAGCAGTGCGGCCCATCTGAGCCAGACATTGGGCTCTTCAGTGTCGGCAGCCGCGACATTGTCGAGGACGGCGAGCGTGTGGGAAAAGTTGTCCTTGTGCCCGCGTCCGTCCACGCTCTCCACGCCTTTGAGTTTTACGAGGTCGGGAAGTATGCGCTCAAGCAGCCCCGTCTCATCCATGAGCCTGAATGCCATTGACGGCTTGGCGGTGAGCAGCATCTTGTTGAGTTCCTCTACGATGCGCTCCTTGGACAGGATGGAGAGCCGCTCTTTCATGCGGCGCATGGACTCTATTGACTCGGGCACTATGGTGAATGCCCTCTCGGGAGTGCTCAACTGCGCGGCAAAGCGTATTGCGCGGAGCATGCGCAGCGGGTCGTCAGAGTAGGTCGTGTCGGGATCGAGCGGCGTGCGTATGATACCCCTGTCCAGATCCCTTATCCCTCCGAACGGATCCACGAGTTCTCCGTAGGAATCTTTCTGGAGGCTGAATGCCATTGCGTTGATTGTGAAGTCGCGTCTCTTCTGGTCGTCCTCGAGCGTGCCGTCCTCCACTATCGGGTTGCGTGATTCGCGGCGGTAGGACTCCTTGCGTGCTCCGACGAATTCGATTTCGTCTCCGTGGCTGTGCAGCATGGCCGTGCCGAAGTTCTTGAACAAAGTCACCTTGCTGTGCACTTTCTTGCCTACGGCCTTGGCGAGGTCCATGCCGCTGCCCTCCACCACTATGTCTATGTCATTGCACGGGCGTCCGAGAAAACAGTCCCTCACATAGCCTCCTATGACGAAAGCCCTGACACCTGCCTCTGCAGCGCAGGTGGAAACTATCTCGAAAATGGGGTTCCCCAGAAACTCTTTTGCGTCTATAGTCATTCTCTTGTCATTTCTTCGTAATGCGGAGCTGTCGTCAGGAACTCCACTCTCCCGTCGGGCTGCCGTCTGGCGATGCGCGTCTCTTTGCCGTTGGTTATGAATATGTATTTGACATTCAATGCCATGTCGTATCTCAAGGCCTGCCTGAGGACATCTTCGGAGAGGGCTGTCTCCGGCCTCTTGCATTCCACTATGGCGAGCGGTCTGGCAGAGCGGTCGTAGATCAATATGTCGGCGCGCCAGACCTTGTCCGCGGAGCCGAATCTCATCTCCACTTCGCTGCCCATCAGGTGCAGAGGTACGCCCAGGCAATCTTTCAATACACCGATGAACCATTGGCGTACTCTTTCTTCCGGAGTCAGCGCGACTTCGCGTCTGCGGAGCGGGTCAAATACAGTCGTTGCCATCTATTCCGAACAGCGTTACAAAACGCCTTTTCCCGATGCAAATATGCAAAAAAATATCATGAAAGCCCTCCTACAGTATGACTTCGACGGTCTTGCCGACAAGCGAGGCGTCATACGGCCTGGTGACCTTGATGTAGTTGCGAGTGTAGCCGGACATCATGCCGTCGCGCTCCGAGGATTCGAAGAGCACATACTCTTTCATCCCCTTGTGCCCTGCGGTGAAACTCTCGTGCAGTTCGCGGCAGAGCGTCTCCATCTCCGCGACGCGTTCTGTCTTGATGTGGTCGGGCACCTGGTCCGGCATCTGGGCGGCTCTCGTTCCCGGCCTGCGCGAATAGGGGAATACATGCAGGAATGCCGGGCGCAGGGATTCGATGAATGCCTTGCCCTCGCGGAAGCGTTCCTCCGTCTCACCGGGAAGTCCTACCATGAGGTCTATGCCGAAAAACACTTTTGCGCCTCCCGGTGTCTCCATTCTGGAGCGGATGTATTCGACCTTGTGCCGGAACATTTCTGTCGTGTACCGCCGTCCCATTCTGTGAAGTATCTCGTCCGAGCCGCTCTGGAGCGGAATGTGGAAATGGGGGAGTATCTTGGTGCCGGAGGCTATCCAGTCTATGGTCTCCTCTGTGATGAGATTGGGCTCTATCGAGGAAATGCGGTATCTATCAATGCCTTCCACATCATTCAAAGCCTTGAGCAGGTCGAGAAAACTCTCTCCTGTGGTCCTGCCGAAATCACCGGTATTGACTCCCGTGATGACTATTTCCTTGACCCCTGCCGCAGCTATCTCGCGGGCCTGGCGTGTTACCTCGCATATACTCGCGTTGCGGCTCCTGCCCCTGGCGAACGGTACCGTGCAGTACGCGCAGAAATTGTCGCAGCCGTCCTGCACTTTGAGGAATGCCCTCGTGCGGTCCTCTCCGCTGCTATATGCCGTAAAGAACTGCTTATGGTCCGGCATTTCCGTCCCGAGAACGGCAGGTACGAGCTCGGATTTGGCTTCTGCACCGAATACAAAACTGACACCCTCTATTGCGGCAAGTTGCTCGCGGCGCAGCTGTGCGGCGCAGCCTGTGACGGCAATGACCGCATCGGGGTTGATGCGGTGCACTTTGCGTATTTCTCCTCTGGACTTCTTTTCCGCCCTTTCTGTGACGGCGCAGGTGTTTATTACATAGACATCTGCTTTTTCCTGCCAGGGGACGACATTGTAGCCGTGCTCCATGAAAGCCCGCTCGTAGGTGGCGGTCTCGGCGTAATTGAGTTTGCACCCGAGGGTGATGAACGCTATCTTCTTGCTCATCTTGTATAGGTGAGTTCTACGCGTGACCATCTGGCCGCGCCGTTTACGGGGGGATTCTGTTTGGAGACCTGCACTCGGAATGATTCCAGTTCGGGGTGGGCTGCGGAGATGGCGGATACTATGCGGCCGCAGAGGTGCTCGAGCAGAGCCGACGGACGCTGCATCTGCTCTGCAACGATGTCGTATATCTCCCCGTAGTTGAGAGTGTCTTCTATATTGTCGCTGGCGGCAGCGCGGCTGACATCATAGTCCGCCTCGAAGTCCACCATGAAGATGTTCGGCGCCAGCATCTCGCTTTCCAATACGCCGTGGCGGCAGGCAAAGCGCATACCGTCGAGTCTTATCTTGCCTGTAATCATTTGTGTGCGAGCATTACGAATACGCAGGGACGCTTGCCTATCACGGGGATGTCGCGTTTCCATTCGCCTGCGGTCCTGGTCTTGATGAACGCGTCGTCGCAGCTGATGTCCGCGGCGATACATATTCTCGTAGAGGGGGAGCAGTGGCGGAGCATGTCGGCAAAGAGGGCGTCGTTGCGGTAGGGGGTTTCTATTATAATCTGGCTCTGGCGGAGTTCGGCGGAGCGTCTTTCCACAGCGCGTATGGCCTGTCCGCGTTCGTCAGTCTTGGCAGGCAGGTAGCCGCAGAATGCGAATGACTGTCCGTTGAGACCCGATGACATGAGAGCCATCATCAGGGACGACGGGCCTACCTGCGGTACGACCTTGACCCCGATGCGGTGGCAGAGCGCCACCAGTCTTGCGCCAGGGTCCGCAACAGCCGGCAGCCCGGCTTCGCTGATAAGGCCTACATTGCGGCCATTGTCAAAGAGGGACGCCATTCTCTCCACCTCCTCATCGCGCGTGTGCTCGTTGAGCGTGTAGAACTGGAGTTCTTCGATATGCCCTTTGAGCCCGGCGCGGGAGAGGTAGCGGCGTGCTGTCCGAACTTCTTCCACGACATAAGTGTCGATGTCCTGCAACAATGCCAGCACGGGTGCCGGGATTACCTCTGCAGGGTCTCCGTCACCGATGGGGGACGGAATGAGATATAGTCTGCCTTTGTTGTCTGTCATTCTGATTCTATGGTAATGGTCACCTTCTCCGACTGGCCCGAGAGCAGGGTCTCGCGCAGGGCGCGTTCGCGTCTCTTCTTGCGGCTGCTGAACAGGTCTCTCCAGAATTCCCTGAATGTGCGGAATTCCTTGCGGTAGCCTATTCCTACTCCGTTCCTCTGGAGGTTGTCCAAATAATTGCTGTACAGGTCGGCGGAATGCGAGAACAGGGACAGCTGCACCGCTCCTGCCTTGTCCAGTTTGATGCCTATGTCGAGGTCTCCTGCCACATCTCCGCTCTC
This sequence comes from uncultured Muribaculaceae bacterium, assembly GCA_964616865.1. Taxonomy (GTDB): domain Bacteria; phylum Bacteroidota; class Bacteroidia; order Bacteroidales; family UBA932; genus Cryptobacteroides. Next base: position 4,925 of record CAZTUQ010000004.1, on the reverse strand, counting down.
GCGGTTGACGCTGTTCTGGTTGTTGCTGATGTTGCCGTTTACCGTCACTCTGTTGTCGAAGAGCCTGGTAGAGACCGCGACATCAAACATGTCTTCGCCCTCATCGGTCGGCTGGTATTTGAGGCCGAGGTCGAGAGGGATGTTGAGCCGCTGCAATATGTTGTTGAGCTGGCCGGCCATTATTTCGGTCACATTGGAGAACAGCATGTCGGAGTTGTTGGAGATGCCGGAACGGTCTTCCGGGAGGAAACTGTTGGCCACCAGCAGGGACAGGAACTGGCGCTGCATCTTGTCCTCGGTGTTGAGCGCGCCTTTGACCAATGACTCTGTGGTAGGGTCGAGGTCGGGAATGTCGATGGTGAACTTGAGTTGGGGGTTGCGTATCCTGTCGGAGACTTTGATGCCGCAGATGACATTGCGGCGTGTGCCGACGGAGGTGGTGTCGGCAATGAGCGAGGACAGGGATGTCTTGGTGTTGTAGGAGGCGTCGATGTCGAGGTTGCTGTTCATGATGTCGCCCTCAAACTTGATGCTGCTGCCGCTCTTTATGGTGAAGTCGCGGCTCGTGATGCCAATGACGGAGTAGTGGAAATTGCCCTCTGTGATATTGTAGTCACCGTTGAAATTCAATGTATTCTCGCGGCTGTTGATATCGATGTCTATATTGCCGTTGCCCTTGGCGACTATGGCGTTGCCGCCCGAGTCATCTATTTCGAGATGGCAGGAGACTTCGGGATTGGGGGTCACATGCAGGCTGATGTCGAAATTGCCTGGAGACGATGTCCTGGCGTTCATCTCCTCCATCATGCGTTCGTAGGGGTCTATCCATTTCTCCGGCTCTCTGAATGTCAGGAGGTTGGCGGACGATGCCGGGCCCGATTTCAGGGGAATGTAGATGTTGCCGTTGCCTGTGGTCCTTGCGTCTACGGTCATCTTGAGATTGTTGAACGGGCCCTCCAGACGCATGACACCGTCACCTCCGGCTCTGCCGTAGAAATTGTCGTTGTGCTCCGCCTTGATGTCTATCAGCCTCAGTCCGCTGAATCTGGCTGTCAGGTCTGTGCGCATGTCTTTGAGCCTGTCGTAACGCAGTCCGCCGGACAGCACTCCGCGTCCGCTGCCACCGTCGTTTATGGAAATATTGTTGAGGATGATGCCGTTGTTGTCTATGGACAGAGGACCGCGGAGGTAATACTTGACCTCTGTGAAGTCAATCTGTATCATGCCGTCCAGGTCCATGTCTGAACTGCCTATGGAGAGCCTGTCTATAGGGCCGTCGGCGGTGATTTCGCCGCTGAGGCTGCCCTGGAGGTCTTTATATACTCCAGTCTGCAGTCCGGCAAAATACCCCAGGTCGAATCCGTTGAGCGAGACCTTTGCCCCGAGCGTGCGGTCTGAGGTGAGGCTGGCAGTGGCATTTATGGTGGACGCGCCGCCGATTTCGTTGATTAGAGATGCCGAGAGCCTGTCATTGCGCCAGTCGCTGGATATGGTCAGTTTGCCGGCGGTGCGTCCGCCTATGGCGGCGTCATCCGTCTCGAGCCGAGCGACTATTTTGGGAATGCCTCCGAGAGGGGATAGCAGGCTTGCCGAGCCGGAGAGGGATCCGGTCAGGTCTATCCCTATGGCAGGTGACAGCAGCGATATGTCGAGACCTGAAATATTCACATTCAGAGAATCTTCCTTGTTGCCGGACAATACGCCTTCGGCGGAGATGCTCTGCCTGCCGCATTTCAACTCCAGTCCGTGGATGTAGACTTCTCCGCGTTCCACGCCTATTCCGGAGTCGCTGATTTCCCATTCGTTGCCGTCTATTGAAAGGGTGGAAGGTGCTGTGCCTCCGTCGATTACGATTCCTCCGAGGCCGTCGTCCGAAAGTGATGCGAAGAGGTTGATGTTGCCGCCTTCCTCATAGTCACCGCTGTCACGGTCATCGTATCCGTCGAATATGTAGTTGGCGTCTATCCTGTCACCGGCCGCTTCTGCGCTCAGTCGCGGCTTCTGCATCTTGAACAGCCCGGTGTTGAGTTCGCTGCATCCTGCAAACAGATTCAGACGGCCGCCTTCGTTGTTGGCTCGGATGTCGAGATTTTTGGCATATTTGTCCATTGAGGCGATTCTCTGCGACTGTATGTCCGCTTCCATTCCGCCCTCGTTGTCTATGTGCAGGTTTACGGTCGAGTCGTCCGCTATGTAAATGCCTGGCCGGAAGAATGCGAGAATCTCTCTGGTGTCCGTGAAGCGGAAATCAAGGTCCATGGTGCCTCTCACCGGGGTGCGTTCCGTATTGCAGAATACCGGCAATGCATCCCTCAGGGCTGCATCCTTCAATATGTCCACCGCCTGTAGCGGATTGGCGTCCGTGATAAATGTGCCTTCGGCAAAATCGGAATCGAATATGATTTTGTGCCCCTCCTCGGAGGAATGCGAGGACAGCGAAATGTCTCCGATATTGTGCTTGCCGTCCTGGCTCTCCAATACTATACGCCCCATATCCACATCGCCGATCAGATTGCTGTCTGCGAAGCGCATATAATTGGCATTGATGTATCCGGATGCCCTTGAGACAGGGCGTTTGTCTATGTTCAGGGCGTGCAGGTCCGCGTAGCCGAGATTGAAATAGAATTTGTACAGGGCATTGCTCGTCTTCTGCGACAAATTGAATATTCCCTGGAAGAGGAAGTTGAGATTGGGGTCGCTGCATATCACCCTGCCGTCGAATGCGTTACCGCTGAATGTGCCGGCTGCGACAATGTTGCTGTAGTCGTAGTCGAGCATGTTGAGCCGGCTGACCTGCAGGGTATCCACGGTCATTGTGGCTCCGCTCTTGCCTATGGACGCCCTCAGTGCAGCGTGCATGCTGCATTCGCGGACAGGACCGGTACCTATTGCTGTGGCTATGTCCAGATCCCGCGTGGTGACGGAGCCGCTGATTTCGGGTGTCCCGTCCAGCAGTCCTTGGACATTGAGGCGGCATTCGAGGTCACCGAGCCCATGGGAGTGCATCGAACCGTGGAGGCTGAGCCTGTTTAGCGGTCCGTTTCCGTTGAGTGCCAATGTGATGTGTTCGTTGCGGGCGTATTTCTTCAGATTGGCGTCAATGCCGAGCGATGACAATATCCGCTCCAGTTCGGGCATGCTGAAAGTCAACTGTCTGAACTGTGCGTTGATTCTGGCGTTGGCGGGTGTGTCGATTTCATTGAGGTGGCAGGACAGGTCACCGTGTATGCCGCTGCCGTTGGAGAATATAAGTCTGTCGGACTTGAGGTCCGCGACGGGCCCGTCGAATGCGAATGTCTCTATATCTATCGCCTGCGGAATCTTCGCTCTGCGCGTGAATGTGCTGATCGAGCGTCCGTCTACTCTCGAATTGCGTATCCTGCCGTGCAACCGGACATTGTGCGTAAAATCACCGAATGAGCGTCCGTCGCGGTATGACATGGAGAATTCGTCGACCTGCAGGTCTGACCAGTTGTCTACAATGTGCGCGTCGGTGACGAGGGTCCTGCCGATGTTTACCTGTACCTTGCCGCTGAGCGAATGCAGGTTGTAACCGCTTTTCTCGCTGATTGATGCGTGTATGACCTCTGCAGTGACCCCTTCTTTTGTGAAATTGAAGTCCCGGGCCTTGACGGAGGTGAGCCGGGCTTCGAGGTCGGTGAAGTTGATATGTCCTCGCACCGTACTGTCTGTGTGGACATTCCGGTGGCTGTATGTCAGATCTCTTGCATTGAGCCTCTTGATGCGGAACAGGTCAGGGATGCTCTTCTCGGCGGTGCTGTCTCCTGTCGCGCGGAATACTCTGGTGACATTGGGGAGGCCGTTCTCTTCGAGCACGAGGTTGAATCTGATGCCTTCCGCGCTCACGCGGTGCAATTGGATGGGAGTCCCCTCCAGAATGTCCTTGCCGAATGTCACTATCAGGGTAGAGGCCTGTATCAGAGTGTCCTGCGGGGTGAATGTGCTGCACCGGGCCGGATTGTCGTCCATGACGAGAGCGTCCTTGACAATGACGGTGTTGAACGGGAGTATGTACGCACTGCCTACGCTGATCCTGCCGTCAATCCTGTCATTGAGGGTTTTCAAGGCTTCGCGCACGATATGCGTCTGCACCGGCGGCACTTGCAGGAGCAATACCGCCAACAGCACCAGGGCACCTATGCCGGTGATTACGAGAGCCGCTATGTGTCTGTGTCTTGCGATGTCTGGCGTGTATTATGTACAAACTGCTAATTTAACAAAATGTCAGCGTTTTTGAAATACCGCATCTTACGGCAATCCGCCAGCCACACTCCTGCCTTTCTCGTCCGGCACAGTATACTCGTCATTGCCTTTATCATAGCCAGGTTCATATTTTTTCCAGAATGTCCTCTCACATCGAGAAAGAATCTCTATTTTTACAGCGGACTTTAATGTGTGTCATATACTAAAACTTGAGGTAGCCATGAGGACCGCTATAATTAAAACTCTATTGTGCTGTCTATCTCTGACTTGCATATCTTGTATAGCAGAGGCCGATTTGGGATATCCCTCTGATGTCTTTTTTACAAAAGAGGGTGGGGAAAAGACAATCACTGGCGGTGAACATTTTTTTTAAAATGCGGTAATTCAAGATTTCAAGGGTAACCACGGTTATATAGAAAGTGGTGATGAGGGTGAAAATTATAATGTATATGATTGGTTGGGGGTTGAGTATCATGACTTGTGGGATAATGAACTTAAAATATATGCAACTCCTAATACCACAGGTCACAGGCGTACCCTATATATAGAATTATATGCTGGGCCAGAATACCAGGTTGTCAGGGTGAGGCAGAATAAATAATGCCGCTTAAAAAAGGGAAATGTGAAAAATAGAGTGCCGAACCTGCCGGAAAATGTGAAAATTATACCCTAAAATAGCGCGGAAAATGTGAAAAACCCTT
>CAZTUQ010000003.1:78339-95507 GCA_964616865.1 uncultured Muribaculaceae bacterium | reverse complement strand
GAAAGCCATCGAGCGTCTCGGCTACACCGCCAAGGTCATTGCCTGAGACTGGAATAAGTACACTGTGGAGCCGGCTATTCCAGCCGGCTCTGTTTTTGCCGGCACGGCTCTGCCTGCCGGAATCTCATTTAAAGTTTTGTCAATGATTGGCGTATTCTGTCCATGCGTTCGGTCGTCAGAGGGTAGAACGCCATTATTATTGCAGTCAGCATTGCAGTGATGCCGGGTATCCAGCTCATCATCATCTTCAGTCCGTGGATTGACTGGACGCTCTGTGCCGCGTCAGCCTGCGTGTTGTATCCAAACATGGCAAGCATCCACATTACGAATGCACCTCCGAATGCACTGCCGAACTTCTGTGCCATGGACGAGGATGAGAATATAAGTCCCGTAGATGCCGTTCCGTCACGCAGCCGGGCATAATCCGACACATCTGCATATAGACTCCATACCAGTGGCGAAATGATGCCGGTAAATATGCAGATGCCTATCTGCAGAGCCATTATCATCCAATAGCCGGCATTGCTGTCCGGAATATAGAAAAACAGTATGCTCATTGCGGCAGCCATCAGGAAAGATACTATGAAGGTGCTTTTTTTACCAATGGCTTCGGAGAGTGCCGGGGCTATGGCTACTCCAATCATGTTAGAGACCTCTCCGATGCTCAGGAAGAGTCCGGCATAAAAGAGAAATTCCAAGCTTCCTATCTGCATATGCACATCCGGGCCTATTACATCCTTGAAGAAATAGGCAGTCGTGCATCCTCGTATGGTATTGAACAAGTTGGAGCATAGCACGGCAGCCACAAGTATCCACCATGGGGCATTGCGCAGGAGTGAGCGCATGTCATGTCCGACAGACTGATTACCTTCATTTGATACTCTCTCACGGGTGAAACGGAAGCACAGCAGAAACAAAATGAGACTTAATGCAGCTATGGTCGCCATGGCGCGTTGCCATCCTTGAGGAGAATCATATCCGCCAAGTGCCTGACATAGAGGCTCCCATAGCAAAAGTACAACAAAACTGCCTGCATAGGCAAACATCATACGAAACGAACTGAACACGGTCCTTGTCTTGCTGTCATTACTTATTACACCCAACATTGCCCCATAGGGAACATTGATGCCTGTATATACTGTCATCATCAATATATAGGAGGTGTAGGCATATATTAGTTTTGCTGTAGGACCCAAGGTTGGAGTCGTGAACAAGGCAATGCCGCAGATTGAGAATGGCAGTGCCATTGCCAACAGATATGGGCGATATTTGCCCCATTTTGTATGTGTGCGGTCTGCAATGATCCCCATCATGGGGTCACTGACGGCGTCCCATATCCTGGTGACCATCAGCAGGAGGGCTATCTGGTCGAGCGAGAGCCCGTATATATTGCTGAAAAAGAAAGGAAGATAGTAGGAGAATACTTTCCAGAACATGCTGCTCGCCATGTCTCCAAAACCATATCCTATTTTCTCTGTCAGTTTTATTGCCGATGTCTTGTCTGCGATCATACTATTATCTTGTGCTTTTTGTAGATGTACCGAAATTCGCTTGGAGTCATTCCCTTGCTCTTTTTGAAAGCCCTGTTGAAGTTGGAGATGTTGTTGAATCCGCAACCGTAGCATATCTCGGATACGGTTGCGGTAGAATCTACCAATGCACGGGATGCGGCTCCGAGGCGGATATCAAGCAGGTGGTCTATAAGAGCCTTTCCCGTTCTCATCTTGAAAAAATGACTCAGGGCACTGGGGCTCATATCTACCATGGACGCTATGTCGTCCAACCGTATTTCTTCGGTGTAATGATTGTCAATGAAGTCCTTGATACGCTGTATCCTGCGGCTTGTGCTGGTTTGTTCTGCATGTGCGAATGAAGTGCTGGCGAGTACTCTGTATGGATTGCGAGACAGAGTATACAGAATGTCAAGAAATATCAGAAATTGTTCAAATCCATCTTGTACGCATGTCAGTTGGTTGATCTGTCGGTTCACTTTGGATATGACATTCTGTGGAAATGCTATGCCTAAAGCACTTTTGTCCAGCATGGTCTTGATGCTGGCAAACTGGTTTTTGGACAGGAGTTCGGGAGAGAATAGTTCTCTGAGGAACTGGATGGTTATTTCCCAGATGTCTGTATTGTGGCATGTCCCTTGACTCCATGTGTGCTCAAGGTGCTGAGAACCAACCAGTACAAGTTCCATGTCAGAGATGGTCTCTATGCTGTCCCCGACAATGCGTTGTGCACCTGCAGCACCTTGAATGAAGTTTATTTCCAACTCTTTGTGGTTGTGGATAGGGTAGTTGAAACAATTCTTTCTGCGACTGACTATATAGAAGCAGTCGCTTGGTGACAGAGGTGTTATTTCTGACAGAATATCAGTCATTGCGAATCCTGGTTTTTTCTATTATTTCGAGGCACATACGCCCATTGTGGTATGGACATTTCCATAGCCCAGCTCTGTCTTCTTCAAGGTTAGGAGTCGCCTCCCCATTATGCGGAGTGACGCTCCAATACCATTCTCCATCCGGACATATCAGGTTTTCCTTGATAAATTGCCATGTATTGCCGGAGCATTGCAGCCAATGCATGGCTTCTTCATAATGCTGCTCTCTCAAGGCGGTCCGGTACATGACAAAACAGCCGACAACAGTTTCTGCCTGCACCCACCAGTGGCGTTCTTCGTCTATGACTCCGGAGGTGCCATTATGACAATAAGCCATACCTTTTTCTGTTTGCCATCCGGCCATGGCAGCCGTTGCGAGTCTTTTGCAAAGACTCTTTGTATTGGTGTATAAATCCTGATTACCCAGTACTCTTACCGCCTCATCCAGCAGCCAAGAAGCCTCTATGTCATGTCCGAATGAGATTTCTGACGAGCAAAGTCTCCATTGTCTGTCGAAAAACAGCCCGAGGTGTCCGTCAGGCATTATTATATGTTCCGTGAAATTATGTATGAGGTCCTCTATGGCGAGGGCGAGTTGCCGGTCTTTCCATACGCGGTACAGACCGGTATATCCTTCCAGAATATGGAGATGAGTGTTCATTGTCTTGGCGCAGTTGAGGTCTTTTCCGCTGAGGCGCATATCTCCGACAGGACTCCAGTCTCTTTGGCTGGCCTCTATGTATCCCCCGCCGGAAAAATCTCTGCTGTGCTCTTCTATGCAGTGAAACAGGCTGATTGCCAGTTCGAGGTCTGCGCTTTTGCCGCTAATTCTGTAAAGTTCTGCGAAAGCATATATTCCGAATGCCAATGCATAGTATTGCTTCTTTGTTTCCAATGCATTGCCATCGGCATCCACGCTCCAGAAGATGCCTCCGTACTCTTTGTCGAGAAAATGCTGGCGGAAACATGTGGCGGCACTCTCTGCGTGTGCGGTCAGAGCCTGGTCCTGCAGTATATTCGCAGCCCTTGACAGAGTCCATATTATCCTTGCGTACAATACGGCTCCGCGAGGGGCGTCTTTGTGCAGTACGCCATGTCCGTCCATTCTGCCATAGAATCCTCCCTCGCCATCGGACATTCTCCCCGTCCAGAAAGGGAGAATGTCCTCGGTGAGTTCGCGGTGCAGGTCGCTACATAAGTATTCTACAGAGTGCATAATACAGCTTTTGTTTTCCACCATATCACAGATGGCTTGATGTTGTGCGCGTCATCGCAGTCCGTAAAACTGATGTTGAACATAAACTGCGAATCCTTTATCAGGTTCAAATCGACTGATACTTCTCCGTCGGAGAACAGAGTCCATGAATAATCCGTTCCTCCGCTTGACAGGAAGATGTCAATCTTGTCGCAAGGCTTTGACGGGTCCTCATTGTCCTGTGGAACATATATATCATCATGCATCCTTGCGGATATGACGAGCTTTTTGTCCTTTATATCAATGCTGAAATCAAAATAGCCATCATTAAACCCATGCCAGTCCCAGTCTTCTCTGATAGTGTCAGGAGCCTTGCAGACAATGTGCATCGGTAGGCGGAACGGCCAGCTGATCCGCAAATGACGCCACATAGGTATGCTGACAATCTCTCCACTCATGTCATAAGCACATTCTGTGCGTATTTTGAACCAGGGATATTCGCATGCCGGGGCAGTATGGAGGTTGCTGACATTGATGGGTATGGATACTCTGCTGTGTGGTGCAACTGTTCTATGTATATCAGTCTCGGAGAAAGCGAATCCCTCTGTTTCTGGTATTGATGCAGTAAAATACATCGGTGAATCCAACGGATTGTGGGCTTCGATGTCAAATGTAAACTGTGCTACCTTTGCGGCCGGAAGCAAGATTTCAGGTATCTCGGCATAAGACTTTCCTAACAGAGCCTTGACATACGGATAATTTCCTTGATTTACAATATCTATAGGCAACTGGCTGCCAGTCCGTATATTGGCGATGACCGGGCCATTGTCCCGTGCTGTGACAAACATGAAATGGTCGAATTCCCCAACATGCGCTCCCCGTAAGTCCGATGAGCCTCCGGTAGTTGCAACCTGAATATACTTCATGCCTTTGCGCTCTTCCATGTAGTAGGCATGCTCGTGCCCCGAAAATACGGTATGTCTGTGTTTGTCAAGGCTCTTGAGGATATTTCCGACACCGCAGTCCTTGTCGATCCACAGGGAGCGGTGCATGAACATATATATCCATCTGCCGTCAAACGAATCGATTACATTTTGGAAATACGATGCCTGCTCTGTTGAGATTCCGCATCCTCCCTCCTCCGTATCGAGGACTATGAACAAGTCATCACCTGCATAAAAGTGGTAATATGTCCTGCCAAAGCGGCTCTCCCAGTCTTCGCGCAGCATCCTGTTGGACAGATCATGATTGCCTCCGACCAGGAACATCGGTGCCTGAAGTTTGCCGAGGCGTTTCAATATATTGTCCCATTGCCATGCGGAACGCGAGCGGTCATTGACATATCCATCGATAAGGTCTCCGATGCAGATGACAAAATCAGGCGCAAGTGCGTTTATCTCGACTATGGCGCTATCCAGGACACCATTTCTTTCTCCTCCGGAGTTGTCGGCAATGACAGCGAAGCGATAATCTTTGCCGAGAGCATCAGGCAGTGTTCCTGTCCAAGGGACATGCCTGTCATCGGGGGAGCCGTAACGAATTTGTGCCAATAAAGGAAATATGCTGCACAGCAGGGTGCAGATAAAGAGGAGAGCCCTTTTCATCTTTAGTTGATTCTGGAGATGCGGAAGCAGTCGAAGTAGATGTCGTTGACCAATTGGATATATTCGGTATGCACTGGCATCTCGTGGAGGACTTCTTTGCCGATGTCTTCTGTTGAGAATCCGGTGATGTCATTGCCTTCAGCGTCTTTATGCTTCATAAACAAGGTGAAAGGAATAGACACGGTGACCCATTCGCCTTTAGTGTCGAATGTGGCAGCGTAATCGGCCATTATGATTTCTTTCTTCTGCTCCTCGGATAGTCCATCGTCCTTGTAGCTCCTTCTGGAGTCTGCAGGGATGTCATAATCAGGCCAATATACTCCGAAAGATCCGGCAGACGCGTCTTTCCAATATAGATAGAATCTGAGTTTGTTGGGGACATTTGTCTTGACTTCAAACTTGAAAGCGTAGTTCTGTGGATTGGTCAGTACATCTGTGGGTATAATCTTGGTGTTCTGCCAACCGTTGGTCGTGAGTTTGTCCCAATCATAGTTTCCATGATACTCGGCTTTTCTCTCACCATATTTGGGGCCTGTCCAGTGGTGGTAGTGGATGTATGCATTTCCTTGAATGGGAGTGATGTCGGATGCCACGGCAGGATCACCGGGGTATTCGGCCTTGTCTACGAGATAGTAGCCGGCACCTTTCCCGAGTTCCAGGTCATTGATCATACATTCGGTATCTCTATAAGTCCCCGGAACCTTGATGCCTTTGTCTGAAACGGTAGGTCCGAACAGGAGGACTTCGGAGTTGTCAGGAGCATCATGGGGGACAGTGACGGTCATTTCTTCTGCTGCTACTGACTTTATAGCGGCTTCTTTACCTCCAATGGTGCATTTTCCGCTTGTAGGGGAGAATCCGTTGGCTGCAAAGTAGCGGCCCTTTATCTTGAGGTCTGATCCGGGGAGGACATACTCGCATTTCATGCCATATAGTTCAATCATTGCATAAATTGAGAACGGGGCTTCGGCAGTTCCTCCTTTGGCAGTGACAGCGAGCTTTCCTGTGGGTGTCTCCGGCAGTATGTCCGGCAATGTGATGTTAATGCCGTTCCTCGATATTACCGCGGATTCCGTTACATCAAGTCCATCGGCATTGACCGATATGATGTCGGTAAGATTGTCACCCACGACAGTGATGGTAGAGCCGAGAGTCGCTCTGCTGATGTCGGTTCCTAAGACATCAACGATTCTGGTAATGACCGGGCTTTTCTCCTCTTTCTCCTTGGTGCAAGATACGGCTGCTATGCATAGGCAGGCAGCAATAAACAAGAATACTCTTTTCATACAAATTCAAATAAGAAGTGGTTATTAGTATTGTGTCATTCCCTCCTCCTTAGTCCTGATTTGTACTATTGTCCGACAACAAATATAGTGGAAAAATAATACAACCAAAATCTCATGTACTGGATGAGTTTTATTCGCACCTTGATTACTAATGCGGTTGTAATCAGACGATTGTTGCTTTTGACGCTATGCCGGAATCTCATGATTCTTTCAAAATAGTATCATATTTCAACAATATAAGATTATAAAACAGTGTATGAGATACATACCTTTGCATTGTGTCGTTCCTTCCTCCCGAAGCCGCAAAAACTATCGGGATGAAACATTATTTTATAAGCCTTTTATGTCTGCTTGCATCGCTGGGCTGTTTTGCGCAGGTCAGGACTGTGAGCGGCATTGTGACGGATGCCGGTAGCGGTGAGCCTTTGGCGGGTATTACCGTATTGGTACCCGGTACAGATAACGGCACGGCAACAGACCAGGACGGACGATATTCTCTGCGTATCCAATCTGCTGCAAAGACACTTACATTTACCTCCCTGGGCTATGAAGAGTCTGTAGTGACGCTTCGTCAGGCTACGGATACCTACAATGTCTCCATGCGGGAATCGACTTCATATCTTGATGAACTTATAGTAATCGGATATGGCACGGTGAAAAAGAGCGACCTTACAGGGTCTGTCGGTTCGTTGAGGTCGGATGATATTACCAAGAACAATCCTATGAGTGTGGAGAAAGGTATGCAGGGCAGGCTTGCCGGTGTCAATGTCGTACAGAATGATGGCGCGCCAGGATCTGGCATCAGTGTCCAGATTCGCGGCACCAATTCCTTCCTTGGAGGTACAGAACCTCTGTATGTGGTTGATGGAATTCCTATTACTACTTCCAATGATCAGGAGTCCATCAATTTTGAGAGCAATACCTATGCATATAGGAATGCAATCAGTTTCCTCGATCCGAATGATATTGCATCGATAGAAGTCCTAAAGGATGCCTCTTCGACAGCGATATACGGCTCGCGAGGAGCCAATGGTGTCATTCTTATCACTACAAGGAGCGGTACCGGTGCTGGCAGCCGCGATGTGGTGACGCTCAATTACACATTTTCATTGAGTGATGCTGCCCGCCGTATAAAGATGCTCGGGGCTTCTGATTATGCCCAGTATCGTAATGAGTCCGCTATCAATACGGCAGTGTATACGGGTGCGACTATAACGAGAGAGCAGTGGCCTTTCCCGGGAATGATTATGGAAGACGGCAAATACAGCCGTGGCCCTCAGGATTATGACAATGATCCGTATTATTGGCAGGATCAGATATTCCGTCTCGCCGGCACACACAATCTCAATGTCAATGTAGCCGGTAGCAGCAAGGGCAGCGATTACTCCATCAGCGGGAGCCTTGCCGATCAGGACGGAACGGTAATCAATTCCAGTTACAAGAGATATAGTCTCAAGATTGATTTCAACAAGCAGGTCAAACCATGGCTCAAGGTTGGCACTTCTACAAACCTCTCGAGAGCCGTGTCCGATATGCTTAAGACAACTATAAACAGCCAGTCTAACGGAACAGAGGGAGTTATACGCTCTGCGCTTATGTATCCACCTGTATATAAGTCTGATGATAAGGTAGCAATTGAGAATGAATTCAGTACCGTTACCACTCCAAACCTCTATACACAGGCATTGAACCGCCAGACTAATTCAAATATCTATACATCCAACTATGCCGAGGTGACATTCACACCTTGGCTTATGTTCCGTTCTGCTCTCGGATTCAATCATTCGATGAATACGGCCAATCAATACTGGCCAAGATATTTGTACGAGGGCCGTTCTGTCGAGGGTAAGTCCTATGCCGGAGACAACAGCTGGTACTCTGTGGTATGGGACAATCTTTTGATGATGAACAAGAGCTTCGGCAAGCATAATTTCAATGCTACATTGGGAACATCTTGGGAAGAGTCCCATTGGTATAACAAGAGGATTTCGGTGCAGACATTCGGTACGGATCTGACAAATGGCTGGCTGTTACAGGATGCCGCCGCCGTCAATACACCATATTCATCCAAAGGGGATTCAAAGTTGTTTTCGGTCATCATGAGGGCGGCGTACAACTACAATAGTAAGTATTACCTTACTCTAACTGCCCGAGAGGATATGTCAGGTAAGTTTACAAAGCAGCACAGAAGCTCGTTCTTCCCTTCGGCAGGCGTGTCGTGGAGATTGTCTGAAGAAAACTTTATGTCCGAGTTGAGGCAGGCTGTCAATGAAATGAAAATCCATTACAGCTATGGTATGTCAGGAAACCAGGCAATCAGTTCATACCAGACATTTGTAATGATGACTTCGGCCAATTATCCTTTTGGAGGGTCTCTCGTGAATGGTTATGCTCCTGATCCCGGCAATCCAGGCAACGCGGACCTCAAATGGGAGACCACATATCAGCACGATTTGGGCATTGAGGCAAGTCTGTTTAACAGAGTGGATCTTTCTGTGGACTGGTATCACAAAAGGACTTGTGATTTGCTTCAGTATAAGGAGGTTGCTACCAGTACAGGCTTGGAGAGGATATTGTCTAACGCAGGTACGGTAATAAATACTGGTATGGAAGTGATGGTGGATGCCGTCTTGTTTGAGCGTCCTCGTTTCCATTGGTCTGTAGGAGGCAATATATCATTCAACCGCAATGAGATGCGTGACTTCAGCCCTACTCCGGTATTCCCCAATTCTCTCTGGAACAGTCTCAGGCCGTTTGCCTTGATGGATGGTCATCCTATAGGATCGCTTTACGGATTTATAGAAGACGGAATATGGAGTTCAAGAGCGGAAATCATACAGTCTGACCAATTCCAGGCACAGTATCCCGGATATACGGTGGACTCTAACGAAACGGCGACTGAAATCATCATCAAGAAAAAATGGCTCGGAGAGATCCGGTACAAGAACCTTGATGACGATCCTAATATCACAGACAAGGATCAGACATTCATAGGCAATACCAATCCTGACTTCTTCTATGGCATTCATACAGACTTGAGAATCTCTAATTTTGACATCAGTATTCTGTTGCAGGGTGTGTATGGCAATGACATATTCAATATGAATCTGTTGAGGTTCTATGATATAGGCAACTCCAAGAACATTCCTCAGGATATATACAATCGTGCGTGGACGCCAGTATCCGGAGGTACTGCGCCCAAAAATTTTTACGATGCAGGCAGAACGATCCGTTTTTCGAGACGCTATGTCGAAGACGGCAGTTACCTCAAACTGCGCAATGTCTCGCTGGGCTATACCTGTGATAAGATTAAGGGCATAAACAGTGTACGGTTTTTTGTCAGCGGCAACAACCTGTTGACATTTACAAAGTATTCAGGATATGACCCTGAGGTAAATTCGTTCGGATCAGACCCTTCGCTGAGAGGTATTGATTCCGGTGGATACCCGCAGGCGAAAACAGTGATGATGGGTGTTAATCTGACATTCTAACAGTAAATGCAATGAAAAAGAGATATTATTTGTGTGTTGCGACTGTCGTGGCTTTTGCGGTCAGCGCCTGTTCGTTGGATGAGAGTCCGTATGCGGTCTCCGCAGAGTTGCTTGCTGGCAGTGAAGCCGGTGCGGAGCAACTCGTTACGGGAATATACAGCAGCTTCTGGTCCTCGTATATGATGAAGAAGACCTATATGGAGTGGATTGATATGGACCATGATCATTCGGCTGCGGAGAGCTGGGTCGTGACAGGTGCGGGGGAGGGCAATGTGACCACCCATTGGGGATATAATGGCAGCAGTGACCTGTGGAATGCCTTTTATATGATGATAAGTCGCAGCAATAAAGCTATTGAGACATTCCGTAGCGGTGGCAAAATAGATTCTGACCGCACTGTCGGGCAATTTTATGGGGAGTGTCTTTTTATGAGGGCATGGGCATATTTTCATATAGTGAGAATGTACGGGGCAGCTCCATTGAGGCTGACATATCTGCAGCAAAACGACATGAAGAGATCTCCGGTGGCGGATGTCGCGGAGCAGATTGTGACTGACCTCAACGAAGCAATCAACTATATGAGTTATCCGTCTGAAGGAGGCGTAGGTGCATGGGGACATCCGGACAAGACAGCCGCCCAATTATTGCTCGCTAAAGTATATTGTACTATGGGGTCTTATTCCCTGGCTGCGAATGGTGTCAGCATGTCGGTTGATGTCAAGAAGCAGGATGACAATCCCGAAGGGCTGAAGACGGAAAGAATGACATTCAATTCTGATAAAGAGGCAACCGCCGGGTGGGCATCGATAGATGCCGTGGACTGTTATTCTAAGGCGCTTGTCCTATGTGATACTATTTTGGGCCGGAAAGGGGTAGACTTTGATCTGATGCCGAGATTTACCGATGTGTGGGGAAGTAACAATGCCCGTAACAAGGAACTGATCTGGGGCGTATCTTCGTGTACCAATACGGATTATCAGCCTCAACACCTCCATTATTACTATACTCCTGTCCCTTTTGGAGGACGGGCAAGATACGCGGGAGTGGCTCCTCATCTGTACAGCCAGTACGAAACCATGGATGATAGACAGGTCTATGGGTTCTTCCATTGGTTTTGTCTGTATGGAAGCCAGGTTGCGCAGGGCTGGGTGCCTTTTCCGAGTTCTGCGGAATTCCCGGCCGAGGCATTGCCGGACAATCTCAAAAGTTATACTGGATGGTATGGAGACAGTGCTAACAAAGGCGCATATATCACTAAATGGTATAATGGAGACCTGACGAATCTCGAACCGCGCAAGAAGAATGCAGCCGGGGCTGTTGAGGCGGACGCCGCCAATAATCAAGACATACCG
Source organism: uncultured Muribaculaceae bacterium (assembly GCA_964616865.1). GTDB lineage: Bacteria > Bacteroidota > Bacteroidia > Bacteroidales > UBA932 > Cryptobacteroides. The sequence continues at coordinate 84,196 of CAZTUQ010000003.1, read as the reverse complement.
CTGTTGCGCTTTGCCGAAGTATATCTGCTCCGTGCGGAGGCACTTGTAGAACTTGGCCGGACGGAAGAGGCGGTGGAGAGCCTAAATGTCATCAGAGAGAGGAACAATACTTCCGTTTATGGCAATGGACTTACAAGGTTGGAGGCGAGGAGTCTTGTGTTTAAAGAACGAGGCCTGGAACTCCTTCAGGAGTTCAATAGGAAGTTCGATCTCTTGAGGTGGGGGCTGTATTTAGATGTGATGAACAATACGCTACTTGTCAGGCACAACAATTTTGAGATTTCCAAAGTCCGGGAGCGTCGGTGTCTGCTTTATGCGGTCCCTACAGCGGAAGTTAATGAGAATCATTTGTTTGGAGGGAATAATTTCGGATGGTGATGATTATGGACAAATATTTCTGGCAGAGATCTTTAGTAGATATTGAGAGAGAGTATGAGGAACTTGTTTCCAGGAGGAATGAGCCTTTGTCATCAAATGGTATCTGTACCAGATATAAGTATCCAGTGGTGACGAGAGGGCATATCCCTCCGCGTTGGAGATATGATTTCAACAATGCGGACAATCCATTTGTGCAGGAGCGTTTAGGATTTAATGCGACATTCAATTCGGGGGCGGTCAAATGGAACGGACGCTATGTCCTGATGGTCAGAGTCGAGGGGGCGGACAGAAAGTCCTTTTTCGCTATCGCGGAGAGTGACAGTCCTGTGGATGGATTCCGATTTGCAGGCAAGCCGATAGATCTGCCGGTCTTGGATGAGCACGAGACAAATGTCTATGATATTCGCCTGACGCGGCATGAGGATGGCTGGCTGTATGGGATATTCTGTTCTGAAAAGCAGGATTTGCATATAAGTGGATCTTCGACAGGAGCAGCGATGGCCTCTGCCGGTATCATCAGGACAAAGGACCTTGTCAATTGGGAGCGTCTTCCCAATCTGAAGTCTTCCAGCCAGCAGCGGAATGTTGTCCTTCATCCGGAGTTTGTGGATGGTAAATATGCGCTGTATACCAGGCCGCAAGATGATTTTATCACTGCCGGCTCCGGTATGGGGATATGTTGGACTCTTATAGATAATATGACAGATCCTGTAGTTGCTGACGAGATTGTCATAGACAGGAGGAATTATCATACTATCAAGGAAGAGAAAAATGGCGAGGGGCCTTCTCCTATCAAGACATCTAAAGGCTGGCTGCATCTTGCTCATGGTGTCAGGAGTTGTGCTGCTGGTTATCGTTATGTCTTGTATGTATATATGACGGCACTTGAGGATCCGACAAGAGTTATAGCCGCGCCGGCAGGATATCTGCTAGCCCCTTATGGCGAAGAGCGAGTCGGTGATGTTTCCAATGTCCTGTTCAGCAACGGGTGGATTGGAGATGATGATGGCACTGTGTTTATTTACTATGCTTCGAGCGACACCCGTTTGCATGTTGCTGTCACATCAATAGACAGGCTTGTCGATTATTGTCTCCATACAGCACCGGATGGTCTGACAACGCATGCTTCTGTCGGTGCGGTATGCCGCCTGATAGATAAAAATGACAGTTTACGATGAGGAATCCGCTTGTCTTATTTATGGTTGCTATGAGTATGTTTATATCTTGCTCTCCGCGTAGTAAACTTATTGGCAGTCTCGCTTCTACCGTGTCAGAAGGAAAATACCTGTTTGGCCATCAAGATGATCTGATGTATGGACATGACTGGAGTTCCGCGTGTAGTGGAGACAATTCTTTTATGCGTTCGGATGTCTTTGACATGACGGGACACTATCCGTATATATTAGGTCTGGATCTTGGAGGGATTGAGTTCGAGGACGAGTGCAATCTGGATGGTAATGATTTTGACCGTATGAGAGAGGCTGCCATCATACATCATGAGAGGGGCGGGATGCTGACATTCAGCTGGCATCTCCGCAACCCTCTTACCGGAGGAGACTCATGGGATGTCGGCAAAGGCAATGCAGTCCGTTCTGTGTTGCCTGGGGGCAGCCGTCATGAGATGTTTGTCCTGTGGATGGACCGCGTATGTGACTTTCTGTCCTGCTTGCGTGATGAGGATGGTAGAGAAATTCCGGTTCTGTGGAGGCCTTTTCATGAGCATACGGGCAATTGGTTCTGGTGGTGCGCCAGCGAGTGCCTGCCGGAGGAGTACAATGATTTATGGCGAATGATGCATGATTATATGGTCGGGACCAAGGGCATGAAAAACCTTGTCTGGGTGATTTCTCCGACTTCTTCGTCAATAAATGAATTTATTGTACGCTATCCCGGAGACAGATATGTCGATGTTGTCGGTCTTGACTGTTATAGTCCTACGGGTGTACCTGTAGAGGAGGCTGCGGTTAGGTTCCGGGATGAACTTAGCTGTTGTTTTGATCTGCTCGGCAGATTTTGTACAGACCACGGCAAAATACTCGCATTATGCGAGACTGGATTTGAGGGAATTCCGGATTCTGAGTGGTGGACAGAAGTGCTGGCTCCGGCGATAGAAGGGGTCCCCATATCTTATCTCCTTACATGGCGCAATTCCAATAGTAGTGACAACAGAGACACGCACTTCTTCTGTGCCTGGCCAGGACAGAAATCGGAGAATGATTTCCGGAAATGGGTTTCTGCCGGGCGTGTTAAGATGCTGTAGGCGCTTACGCTTATTGCCTAACGGGCGCATGACATTTTGTCTATGATTTATTGGTGCGGTGGACATTTTGTCATGGGTAACTGACTATATGTCAGTGTGTTGGCTTTGTTTTTCGCCACGGCATGCCCGTTGCCTGTACTCCATTCGAACCGCCAAAAGGGCGGTGGGGCTAAAGCCCGGAAAACAGAAAAAATGTTTAATTGATATGGAGGATTTTATTATGTTACCAGTAGTTAAAAGCACAAGGAGAAACCAGAATGGATGGCTTCCGTCACTGTTGGACGATTTCTTTAGTGAGGACTTTATGGGTGTGCCTGTGAGCAGGCAGTTTGCGACTCCGGCCGTAAACATCCGCGAGACCGAGAAGAACTACGATATCCAGGTAGCGGCTCCAGGCATGACCAAGGATGATTTCAAATTGAGCATCAATGAGGATAATGAGTTGGTAATCTCTTTGGAGAAGAAAGATGAGAAGCACGAGGGGGACAAGAAAGAGCCTCAAGGTACTTGGATTAAGCGCGAGTTTGCCTATGCTTCTTATAGCCAGAGTTTTGTCATTCCTGAGGATGTGGAATTGGACAAGATTTCCGCAAAGATGGAGAATGGCGTGCTCAGCATTGACCTGCCCAAGAAAGAGCCCAAGAACGAAGTCCCTGCCACCAGGCAGATAACCATCGGCTGAAGCGGCACTGCTTTCAGAGCAGGCTGTATAACTCACGAGGTGACCGGAATCCACCGGCCGCCTCGTTTTTTTATACTTTCAGTTCCTCGCCTTCGCTCTTGGCGACAATGGCGGCGACGCAGGTGTCTCCGTAGACATTGACTGCTGTGCGCAGCATGTCGAGTATCCTGTCTACACCGATTACGAGGGCTATTCCCTCCGGGGGCAGACCGACGACATTGAGTATCAGGGTGAGCATGACCATCGCAGACATGGGCACTCCTGCCGAGCCGATGGCGCAGAGCAGGGATGTTATGCAGACGAGCAAGGTCTGGGCAATGGACAGTTCTATACCATAAGCCTGTGCAATGAATACGACAGCAACGCATTCGAGCAGGGCTGCTCCGTTCATGTTGATAGTCGCACCGAGCGGAATCACGAAGTTGGCGATCTTGTCAGAGACTCCGTCCTTGTGTTTGACGGCATCGAGGGTGAGGGGGATAGTCGCTCCGGAGGACGCTGTGGAGAATGCCATTCCGAGGGGCTCTGCCATGTTTTTGAGGTGCTTCCAGGGATTGACCTTGCCGATAATCCGCATTACCAGGGGGAGTGATACGAATATGTGGAACAACAATCCGCTGGTGACAGTGACCACATACAGGAGCATATTTCCGATGAGTGCTCCGAAATCCTCTACACGGCTGAATTGAACTGCCACGATGGCGAAAACTCCGAGCGGAGCGACTTTCAGCACCCAATTCATAATGGTCATTGTGAGTTCGTATCCTCCGTGGAGCAGGTTCATCCATGAGTCTTCCTGTTTCGGAGAAATCTTTGTGAGAGCAATGCCTATGAGGAATGCGATGAATATCACCGGTATCGTGCTGTTGCCGGCAAGCGCTGCCACTATGTTTGACGGCACAAATCCTACAATTATATCCATAATGGTATATTGTTGTATTGCAGGGATTTCGTCAGCTGCCAGACCTATGTCCACCCTTGATCCGGGCTGGATAAGTTCTACGAGAATGATGCCCGTAATGATGGCTATGATCATTGTGAGGATATAGAGGCCTATTGTCTTGCCGCCGAGGTATTTCAGATCTTGGGGATCTTTGGCGCAAATGTCATGTATGCTGATACTTATCGAGAAGAATATTATGGGCACTATCAGCATGCACAGGGCGTTCATAAACATGGTGCCTATCCATCCGACCCAGTTCTCGACCCCATCCCAGAATGCTCCTGCGATGCCTCCGAGAATGAGGGCTATGATTATCTGAATGTATAACGGTATTCTTTTCTTGCTGACGGCAGTGCTCATTCTTTCAAAAATATTTCAGCGTATCGCATGACATTCTCCCTTGTCTTGCTTCAAGGGAGAATCTGTGTATAGCCGTAAAGATAGCAAATCCAATGGTGCTAAGCAAGCCGCGTAAGTGTGTGTTGGTATGCATTTAATTATTTATCAAATATTTAGATATTGTAATGATTGTGAAAGTTTCCGATATTGCGTGGTGAAAAGAGGGGGGATGCAGGAGCATTCTCTGTAACAGAAAGATTATGGAGGGATTACGGAAAAATGAAATGACATTCGAGCAGAAACTCGAATTCTGTATGGCGGAGTTGCGCAAGTCGGTATTGTTTGATGCCGGGAGTGATGAGGAGTTGGAGGCTTTTGCCGCGCGACTCGCAGAGGAAGAGTATATTGACATCACTACGGATTGGGGTTTCAAATACTTTTTCGGCAATCACAAGGACATTCTCATGATGCTCCTGAATGACATATTGCCGGAGAAGATAGTGGATCTGAGTTATAGTCCGCAATCGACGGTGAAGCGTGCTTTGCGTGACAAACAGGTGATCTTTGATGTCTATGCAGTGTCGGAGGACGGGCGCAGACTGATAGTGGAGATGCAGAAGCGGGGGCGTTCCGATATGAGGGACAGGATACTGTACTATCTGGCAGAACTCGTTGTCGGGCAGATGCAGGCCGGAAATGCGCCGTATGTTTTGAGCCCGTCATATGTCATCTGTATCATGGATTATGAGATGGAACATTCCGTGGAGGCTGGGGCTGACCAGCTGGTATTCGAATACAACCTGTCGGAAAGGACTACACAGGAGTTGTTTAGTGACAAGGTCGGGTTTTATATGCTGGAACTGCCCAGGCTGCAGCGGTTTACAGGAGATGCCAGGAGTCCTGTGGCACAGTGGTTTGCCCTTATCAAAAATATTGCTAAATTCGCTCATGATAGGGATTTGGGGCGTTTTGCTACGGCAGTGGCAACGGCACGTGTCGGTGGACTGACGGAGCAGGAACTTAAAAACTATTTCAGTACTATGATATCAGAACGAGATAGAATAGCAGAGAATGAGTATTCTTTCCAACAGGGCTACAAAAAGGCGCAAAGGGATATTATAGCCGAAAACGAATACTCTTTCCAGCAGGGTTATAAGAAAGCCCGAGAAGAGGCTGGAGTCGAACGAAAGCAATACTTTGAGCAGGGTTATAAGAAAGCCCGAGAAGAGGCTGGGGTCGAACGAGAGCGATACTT
>CAZTUQ010000003.1:0-78239 GCA_964616865.1 uncultured Muribaculaceae bacterium | reverse complement strand
TATAAGAAAGCCCGAGAAGAGGCTGGAGCAGCGTTGTGTGGATATGCCAAGAACATGCTGTCTGATGGCGTGCCCATCGAGACAGTGTCCCGATATACCGGGCTGTCTGTAGAAAAACTGCGCGAACTACTATAGGCTCAGCCTCGCAGACAGCGCATGGAGTTGAGGATGGCAAGCATAGTGATACCTACATCTGCGAATACCGCCATCCACATATCCGCCATTCCGGCAGAGGCAAGTGCCAAAACCAGCAATTTGACGGCTATTGCACCCACAGTATTCTGCATGGCAATGCGTATGGTCTTCTTTGCTATCCTGATGCCCATGGCTATACTCGGCAGGCTGTCATTCATTACTACTACATCAGCTGCTTCGATTGCCGCATCAGATCCGAGCGCTCCCATTGCAATGCCCACATCCGCACGCGCGAGCACCGGCGCGTCATTGATGCCGTCACCTATAAATGCGAGGCAGCGGCCTTTGGCTTTGGTACCGAGCAGCCTTTCCACTTCTGACACCTTGTCACCGGGCAGCAATTCGGCGCGGAACTCGTCAATGCCTGCTTCTTTGGCGACCATTTTAGCCGTGTCGGTCCTGTCTCCTGTCAGCATGACTGCCCTGGAGACCCCGGAGGCCCGCAGTTCGCGAATGGCCTGCGCAGCATCTGCCTTGACCTTGTCCGAAATCACAATGTGCCCGGCATACTCGTTCCCGACAGCCACATGCACGATAGTCCCCGGCTGTCCGCATTCTTTCCACTGTGCCCCTACACTATCCATCAGTTTGCTGTTGCCGACATAAACTGCCTGTCCGTTCACGATGGCTTTTGCACCTTGTCCGGCAATCTCCTCGACACTCTCTACCAAACACCCGTCATCCTCGTACTGGTAGGAATTCTTGAGCGAAATGGCAATCGGGTGGGTCGAATACCGCTCTACATGGGCGGCTATATGCAGCAGGCTGTTCTCGTCCATCATCTCCGGGTGGACAGCTGTTACCCGGAATGTACCTTGTGTCAATGTGCCTGTCTTGTCGAATACCGCAATATCGATTTTTGCGAGGGCTTCCAGATAATTGGAGCCTTTGACAAGAATGCCTTTGCGGGAAGCCCCTCCGATTCCTCCGAAAAAAGCCAGCGGCACGGAAATGACAAGGGCGCAGGGGCATGATACTATTAGGAACATGAGCCCTCTATACAGCCATTCTGCAAAGCAGCCGGAGAAATCTCCGCTCAATGCCGGCACTGCAAATGCTATCAGGACAGCGGCTGCAACTACTGCCGGAGTGTATATCCTGGCAAAGCGGCTGATAAAATGCTCGCTGCTGGATTTGTTCGAGGCAGCGTTCTCCACGAGATCCAGAATCCTTGCGGCCGTCGATTCTCCGAACGCCTTGCTCACCTTGACTCTGAGGACTCCTCCCAGGTTGATGCACCCTGAAATGATATCGTCTCCGACACTTATATCGCGCGGAATACTCTCTCCGGTCAGCGCAGCCGTATCGAGACTGGAACACCCCTCCGTTACGACACCGTCCAAAGGGACTCTCTCTCCCGATCTGATGACGATAATTTCGCCTATACGGACATCTTCGGGAGAGACTGTCTCGATGATGCCGTCGCGCTCGACATTGGCGGTGTCCGGTCTGATAGACATCAGCCCGGAAATTGATCTGCGGCTTTTTCCCTCCGCTATATTCTCAAACAATTCGCCGAGCTGAAAGAACAACATGACGAATACCGCTTCCGGGAACTGGTGCTCCGCGCCCGGCAAAAACCCTATGCACAGGGCACCTATAGTGGCGATGCTCATAAGAAAATCCTCGTCCAGCATCTCTCCGTGCAGGAGTTTTTCAGCGGCTTCTATGAGAGTCTCATTCCCTGCTGTCAGATACGGCACCATGTAGATTAGCAGCAGTTGCCAGGTCTCCAATTGTATCGTATGCTCTATGATTGCTGCGGCTGCAAGCAGAAATGCTGCCGCGAGTATTCGCCCGAGTGTGGCCTTGTTTTCCTTTTCCATGACTTTATCCTTTGCCTGCGGACGCTGTCATGCTGTAATATCTATTGTCTGAAGACCGCATAGCAACATCTGGCAGATGCAAATATCATCAGCCGGTGCTGCAAGGGTATTGCAAAATCTTGGGGCTCAGGCCTCGAGCATCAGAGTCAGCCGTATGAAATCTTCCACCGACAGCCTTTCCGCCCGCAGGTCGAATATAGGGTCAGAAGTGTCAGTATCTTGCCTGAAAAGCGGTTTGAGGGCATTGCGCAGCGTCTTGCGCCGCTGGTTGAACGCGGTCTTGACCACCGTCCGGAACAATTTCTCATCGCATTCGAGTCCCTGTCTGCCATTGCGTTTTAGACGAATGACTGCGGATTTGACTTTCGGAGGCGGTGCGAATGCGCCCGGGCCCACCGTCAGGACATATTCGATGTCATACCATGTTTGCAGCAGTACGGACAAAATGCCGTAGACCTTGGAACCGGGAGTTTCGGCGATGCGGTCGGCGACCTCTTTCTGTATCATGCAGACCACCTCCGGAACCCTATCCTTGTTGTCAAGAATCTTGAAGAATATCTGTGAGGATATATTGTACGGGAAATTGCCTATGACTCTGAAATCCCCCTCGAAGAGGCTGTCCATGTCAATCTTGAGAAAATCCGCTTCGAAAAGCTTTCCCTCTATATCGGGGAAATTCTTTGACAGATACCTGACGGATTCATCGTCAATCTCCACGGCCCGCAGGTCAATGTCTTCCCTTTTGAGCAAGTATTGCGTCAGCACTCCCATTCCGGGGCCTATCTCCAATACATCTCTGACGGGATTGTCCGCCCCGAGAGCCTTGACGATAGACATTGCGATATTCTTGTCTGTCAGGAAATGCTGCCCGAGTGCCTTTTTTGCTCTTACCTCCATACTATATCCAAATAGATTTGCCTGTCTCTGCCATGTTTCGAATCTCTGTCGGTGCAGGCGTTCGGCAAAAATAATTAATTTTGTATGATAAAAACCTATTTTATGGCAAAACCAGCAGAAGACACCCCGCTACTCAAACAGTTTTTCGCCGTCAAGGCACAGCATCCGGAAGCGTTGCTGCTGTACCGTGTAGGGGACTTCTATGAGACATACTCCGATGATGCAGTCACGGCCAGCAAAGTGCTCGGACTGGTGCTCACCAAGCGTTCCAATGGAGACAAAGAGCCTGTGGCGATGGCGGGGTTCCCGCATCATGCCATCGAGACCTATCTGCAGAAACTTATACGCAGCGGATTCAAGGTGGCTATTTGTGACCAGTTGGAAGATCCTCGTCTCGTACACGGGAAACTCGTAAAACGAGGCGTTACTGAGATTCTGACCCCCGGTGTGGCATTCGGAGAAGGCATGCTGGACCAGAAAGAACACAATTACCTCGCCGGACTGACCTTTGACAACGATGTTTGCGGTGTCGCATTCCTGGATGTATCCACAGGCACATTCCAGGTTGCGCAGGGCAGTATAGACTATATAGGGACGCTGCTGGCATCGTTGCAGCCCAAAGAACTCGTTGTCCAGCGCGATGTCATACGCAGCGTAAGAGAACGCTTCCCCGACTTCTACATCTCTCCGATAGACGAATGGGCGTTTGTCTATGACGCGGCATTGGAGAAACTCTGCAAGCAACTTGGAGTATCTTCACTCAAGGGCTTCGCCATAGATGTGTTCCCTACGGCCGTCCGTTCTGCAGGGGCTCTGATATTCTATCTGGAGCAGACGCAACATGTCGGCCTCAAGAATATCTGCAGTATTTCCCGTATAGACGAGGGCAAATTCGTCTGGATGGACAAATTTACCTTCCGCAATCTCGAAATATTCGCCTCCAATGCCGGTAAAGACGGGGTTGCGCTCGTCGATATCATCGACCGTTGCTGTTCTCCTATGGGCGCGCGTCTGCTCCGTCAGTGGCTGGCTCTCCCGGTTATGGACATCAAGGAACTGGAAGAGCGTTATGATACCGTGCAGATGCTCTTCGACAATGAGGAGATGCAGCAGGAAATCTCCGACAGGATAGCCAATGTTGGTGATCTTGAGCGTATTATCGCCCGTGCCGCGACAGGCAAGATACAACCCCGAGAGGTCATGCAACTCAAACGCAGCCTCTCTGAAATGTCCCCTATACGGGAATTATGCGAGAGCAGCGGCTGTACCGCCATGCAGAAACTCGCCAAAGGCATGCGCAATACCGACAAACTCGGCAAGCTCATCTCTACGACTATGTCAGAAGCTCCTGCGGCAGCCCTCGGCAAGGGAGACATCATAGCCGAAGGCGTGGACAAGGAACTGGACGAACTGCGCTCCATTTCACGCGGCGGCAAGGACTATATCCTCCAGATGCAGAAACGGGAGAGCGAGCGTACCGGCATTCCGGCACTCAAGATAGGGTACAACAATGTCTTCGGCTACTATATAGAGGTCCGCAACAGTTCCCGTGATAAGGTGCCTGCCGAATGGCACCGCAAGCAGACTCTTGTAAATGCGGAACGCTATATCACAGAAGAACTCAAGTCCTACGAAGAAAAGATACTCGGAGCAGAAGAGCGTATATACGAGATAGAAGCGCGTCTTTTTGCCGAACTCGTAGCGGCTATACAGCAGTCTATCAGGGATATACAGACTAACTGCCGTATCGTATCCCGTCTCGATGTCCTGCAGGGATTTGCCCGTCAGGCGATAGACAGGGGATATTGCCGCCCGGTCGTGGACAAGAGCAACACCTTGGATATAGAGGACGGCAGGCACCCGGTTATCGAGACACTCATGGCTCCCGGAGAAGAATATGTCCCCAACGACATTCATCTCGACAGCTCCGACAATCAGATAATGATCCTGACAGGCCCCAATATGGCAGGTAAGTCCGCGCTTCTGCGTCAGACAGCACTGATTGTGCTGCTCGCCCAGATAGGCTCGTTCGTGCCGGCCAAGCGCGCACATATGGGCTACACGGACAAGATATTCACTCGTGTCGGTGCTACGGACAACATTTCGCGTGGTGAGTCCACATTCATGGTGGAGATGCTGGAGACATCCATGATTATGCACAATCTCTCGGCCCGTTCGCTCGTGTTGCTGGACGAAATAGGTAGAGGTACATCCACCTACGACGGCATGTCCATCGCCGGAGCGATAGTCCGTTACATACACGAATACGGCTCTGGAGCCAAGACCCTCTTCGCTACGCATTATCACGAGCTGAATGACCTCGAAAGGCGTCTCAAACGCGTCCACAACTGGCATATCGCGGTCAAGGAGGTCGGCAGGGAAGTCATATTCCTGCGCAAACTCGAGCAAGGAGGCGTTGCCCATAGTTTCGGTATACATGTCGCCCGTCTGGCAGGAATGCCCCGGGAGGTGATAGAGATGGCGGACAGTACCCTCCGCGAACTGGAGACTCGGGAGAAGAACGCCCGCGAGGCTACACGCAGCGGCACAGTCGAGGACGACGGCAGCATACAACTGTCAATGTTCCAACTTGATGACCCGACCCTGTCATCCCTTAGAGACGAGCTCAAAGGCGCAGACCTCGACAACATGACCCCTCTGCAAGCCTTTGACCTGCTGCGTAAAATGCGCTCCGAACTCGGTCTCTGACAATGCCCCCCCCCACTTGCAGACAAAAACAAGACCCGGAGAATCAATCATCCGGGTCTTGTTTTATTATGTCGGCAGGAATATCAGTCCTGTTTCCTTATATCCAACATCAATTCGTCGAGCTGTGTCTGGTCTATCCTGCTGGGGGAGTCGATCATCACATCACGACCCTGATTGTTCTTGGGGAATGCGATATAGTCGCGTATGGTCTCCTGTCCGCCGAAGAGTGCACAGACTCTGTCGAATCCGAATGCCAGACCTCCGTGGGGCGGTGCGCCATACTTGAATGCGTTGATGATGAATCCGAACTTGTACTCCGCATCTTCCTTGCTGATGCCGAGAATCTCGAACATGCGCTCCTGCATGGCCGCTTCGTGGATACGGATAGATCCTCCACCGAGTTCAGTGCCGTTGAGGACAAAGTCATAGGCGTTGGCGCAGACCTTCTCTATATCCTCTTTCTTGTCGCTGTAGTACCAGTCCTTGTGCTCCGGCTTGGGTGCGGTGAACGGGTGGTGCATGGCGTAGAACCTTTGGTCCTCATCGCTCCACTCAAACAGAGGGAAGTCCACAATCCACAGCGGTGCGAAGACCTTGGGATTTCTGAGCCCGAGCCTTTCACCCATCTCTACACGCAGTACTCCGAGCTGGTTCTGAGTCTTGCGCTTGGGACCGCAGAGCATGAGGATGAGGTCTCCTGTCTGGGCCTCGACTGCATCGGCGACCTCCTGCAACTGCTCCTGGGTGTAGAACTTGTCGATGCTTGACTTTATGCTGCCATCGGCATTCATCTTGATATACACCAGGCCCTTTGCTCCTACCTGGGGACGCTTGACCCACTCGGTGAGTTCGTCAATCTGCTTGCGTGTGTACTCCGCTGCACCGCTTACCGCGATTGCTCCGATGTACTCCGAGCCGTCGAATACTCCGAATCCATGTCCTTTGACAAGATCCGTGACCTCATGTATGGTCATGCCGAAGCGGATATCCGGTTTGTCCGAGCCGTATTTGTCCATGGCATCAAACCAGTTCATCCTCGGGATAGGATTGGGAATATCCACTCCGAGAGCGTTCTTGAACATCTGGCGCATCATGCCCTCAAATGTCTGCAGTACATCTTCCTGCTCGACAAAACTCATCTCGCAGTCAATCTGCGTAAACTCCGGCTGGCGGTCCGCTCTCAGATCCTCGTCCCTGAAGCAACGCACAATCTGAAAATACCGGTCGTATCCGGACACCATCAGCAACTGCTTGAATGTCTGAGGTGACTGGGGCAGGGCATAGAACTCTCCCGGATTCATTCGCGAGGGTACTACAAAATCCCTTGCTCCTTCGGGTGTGGATTTGATCAGATAAGGAGTCTCTATCTCCATGAACCCCTGTGCATCAAGGTAGTTGCGTACCTCGTGCGCCAACCTGTGGCGCAGTGCCAAGGCTCTCTGGAGCGGCGGACGCCTAAGGTCCAGATAGCGGTACTTGGCGCGTATGTCATCGCCGCCGTCGCTGTTTTCCTCTATCGTGAACGGAGGGACTTCCGACTTGTTGAGGATATTGATGCGGTCTACCTTTATCTCTATATCTCCCGTGGGGATCTTGGCATTCTTGCTCTCCCTCTCGATGACTGTTCCCTCTGCCTGGATGACATATTCACGGCCCAGGGGCTGGTCATCTTCCAGTACGAGTTGTGTGATGCCGTAGCGGTCACGCAGGTCTACGAATGTCATGCTGCCGAGGTTGCGTACCTTCTGTACCCATCCGGCGAGGGTCACTCTCTTTCCTACATCGGAGATGCGCAGCTCTCCGCAAGTATTGGTTCTATACATAGAATATTCGCTTTAGTCAGGCAAATTTAGTTAAAAATAGCATAGGTTATTCATTGACTTTCCTACATGACACAGGTATTCCGTCCTGTTGTCAGGCATTCTGCACTCGGTCGGGCTCGCTGCCCTGCAGCAGTTGTGCGCCGAGATTGCGGGCAATATCGAGGAATGCGGAACTGTCGGGGCCCGTTCCGAGCGCTGCCGGCTCTCCATCATCTCCGCTCTCGCGTATCCCCTGCACGAGAGGAATCTGCCCAAGCAGTTCGATGCCGAGTTCTTCGGCCATCCGGGTACCGCCGTCCTTTCCGAATATATAATAACGGTTATCGGGCAGTTCTTCTGGTGTAAACCATGCCATATTCTCGATGAGGCCGAATATCGGCTTGCGAATGCTCTCGTTGCGGAACATGTCCACTCCCTTGGCGACATCGGCGAGAGCGACAGCCTGCGGAGTCGTGACTATGACCGCGCCTTCCATGGGGATGTCGTGAACGAGGCTGATGTGTATATCACCTGTTCCTGGCGGCATGTCTATAAGCAGCATGTCGAGTTCTCCCCATTCTACCTGCAATACCATCTGCTTGAGGGCGTTGCAAGCCATGGGCCCTCTCCATATCAGAGCCTGTCCCTTTTCTGCGAAATATCCGATGCTCATCCATTTGACACCGTATTTTTCTACGGGCTGTATCCAGTCTTTGCCGTCCTCCTGGCGCAGGTCGGGCGTCAGACCTTCTGTGGCTGTCATTGTCGGGACGGACGGGCCGTATACATCGGCGTCCGCAAGTCCAACCTTGTAGCCGAGCCTTGCGAGCGCGACTGCGAGATTGACGGCAACTGTGGATTTGCCGACGCCTCCCTTGCCGGATGCGATGCCTACTATATGTTTGACATTGGCGAGCATGCTGTTGTCAAGTTCCTGTACGCTGCGCTTCTTGGCAGGTGTCGGGTCCTCGACTACGCTGTTGACATCTACTTCGGCATCTGTCCCTGCCGCCCTGATGAGGGAAGCCCTTGTGCTGCCGATGAGGTATTCGGCAAGCGGGTCACGCCTTTTGGGAAAGCGCAGGGTCACTTTGATACTGTTTCCCTCTGCAGTGACATCCTTGACCATGCCGAGCTCGACGATTGAGCGGTCGTTCATGGCAGGGTGGGTCACTCCTCCCAATACTTCCAATATTTCTTCTCTTGTCATAGACATTGTTGTGGTTTTATCGTTTCTGGCCTGTGTATTGCCCGGGCGCGCAGTCAGAACAGGGACGGTTCCAACTCCTTGGGGTGGAAACTGCGCCTGTGCCATGGAGTGTATCCGTATTTCTTGATTGCGGCAATGTGTTCGGCTGTGGGGTATCCCATGTTGCGTTCCCAGCCGTATTGCGGAAACTCCCCGGCGAGCCTTGTCATGAATTCGTCCCTATGTGTCTTTGCGAGTACCGATGCGGCTGCTATGGATGCGTATGTGGCATCACCGTGCACTATAGTATTATATGGTATATTGTCGTACGGACGCCATCTGTTGCCGTCGATGAGTAGGTGCTGCGGCTTTACCGGCAGTCTGGCTATGGCCCTCTGCATGCCTGTTACCGATGCCCATAGGATATTGAGATTGTCTATATCCTCTACGCTCACCTCTTCGACCGCCCATGCCACAGCCTCTTTCTCGATGACCGCCCTCAACTCGTTTCTCGCAGAGACGGACATCTTCTTTGAGTCATTCAGCAGGGGATGGCGGAATCCCGGCGGCAATATGACCGCTGCGGCAAATACAGGACCGGCGAGCGGACCTCTTCCGGCCTCGTCGCACCCTGCCTCTATCACTCCCTCCTGCATGTATTCAAGCAGATGTATATCCTGTTTCATGACAGGACAAAGTTAGTAAGAAGCCGGCTATTTTTAAACAGGTTCTAAATGTCGCCGAGCTGTTTTTCCTGCATGCGGATGATTTTGTCCTTGGATGCGAGGTCGCTCTTCTGCGCAGCGATAAGGGACTCGCGGTCTTCGAGTTTCTCTTCCAGTACCCGAATGCGCGCTTCACTCTCGGCGAGCATCCTGCGTAGTTTCTCGGTCTCGTCAGCCTGCGAACCGCCTCCGATGAGTTCCTCCACCGTCACGCCCAGAGCCTGCGCTATCAGGACGAGGCGTGAATATGAGAGTTTGCGCTTGCCGCCTGCCATATACGAGTATGTGCGCAAGGAGACGCCTATCCTGTCGGCGACTTCCTGCTGCGTCAGATGCCTTTCCGTACGCAGTTGGCGTATCCTCTCTCTCAAAGCCTCGTTGTCCATAGCGGTCATTTTTCGGAGGATAAAAATACAATATGACCTTAAATGAAAACGCGCAATAAATATTCGTATATCGAACAAAGAGTGCCAAGCGGATGCAAAAACTTCAATTTCTATAAGAAAAGCGTAAAACTTTTTTTAACCCGTTCCAAATCTGGAGGATGATGCTACATTTGCCCTTGGATACATGCGCACATTCTGTTCTATTCCGGATGCCGGAATGCTGCCGGACTCTGTGCGGAGATGCTTAATATTGGACTATATGGAGACAGGTATGGAAATGAAACGGCTCTGTGATGCCGTCTGCAACGACGGGCGCATAGCCCGTGTGACATTCTCAGGTGTATGCGGAATACTCGGCCTGGACAGGGCTGCCATGGACGATATGCTCATGCGCGAACTCGGTACTGACGGAGATGGGCTGCTGTGGTACTGGCGTGAATAAATGTTCAAGTTTGTATGCCGTTTCGTTTGCATGGTTGTGATATTTTATTAGATTTGTAAGTACACACAACTACCACTAACACTAGAACGAAATGAAAGAATACTCGACACAAGACATCCGCAACGTGGTCCTTGTCGGCGCTACCAAGTCTGGCAAGACCACGTTGGCTGAAGCAATGCTCTACGAGGGCAAGGTTATTGACCGCAGAGGCTCCGTAGAGGACAAGAACACAGTCTCCGACAATGACGAACTGGAGAAACTCAACCAAAGATCCATCTATGCCACATCGCTGTATGCGGAGTTCATGGGCAAGAAGGTCAACATCATCGATGCTCCCGGAGCGGATGATTTCATCGGAGGGGCAGTCGCGGCATTCAAAGTCTGCGAAAACGGCATCCTGGTTATCAACGGCCAGCAGGGCGTGGAAATCGGCACTACCACAGCATTGCGCAATGCCGAGAAATACAATCTCCCCCTCGTCATTGCCGTCACCCAGCTCGACGCTGAAAAGGCTGACTGGGACAATGTCATGAGCAGCATCAAGACCGAACTCGGCAACAAGATCGTCACTGTACAGTTTCCTGTCAATGCAGGCCCTTCGTTCGACGGCTTTGTGGATGTACTGATGATGAAATACTATCATTTTACAGACGCCAACGGAACTCGCGAGGATCTTGAGATTCCTGACAGCCTCAAAGAAGAGGCGGAGATGTACCGTCAGGAACTGATTGAGAAGGCCGCCGAGTACGACGACACCCTCATGGAGAAATTCTTTGATGCCGGTACCCTCACAGAGGACGAGATCCGCAAAGGACTCTCCATCGGCATCGCCAACCGCGAAGTTTTCCCTATATTCTGCGCTTCCGGCAAGAAAGATATCGGAGTCAAGAGACTCCTCGAATTTACCAAGAATGTTTCCGTTGCCCCCAAATGCGACGAGACAGCCCCTGCTTCCATCTTTATCTATCAGAATGATATGGAGCAGCACCTCGGAGAGGTCTCGTTCTTCAAGGTCATGTCCGGAGTCGTTACTGCCGGCGTGGACTACGAGGACCCCAGCACTGGCAACAAGGAGCGTTTCTCTACCGTATATGCTGCCGCCGGCACCAAGAAAGAGGCGGTCACAGCCATGCATGCCGGAGATCTCGGTTGCGTGGTCAAACTCAAGAACAGCCGTTCCAATACCACACTCTCCGCTGTAGGATCGGGTATTGAGACCGAAAAGATAGTCTATCCGCCGAGCAAGTACCGCTGCGCTATCAAGGCCAAGGTACAGCAGGACGAGCAGAAACTCGGAGATGCTCTCAAGAAGATTTCCGCACAGGATCCTACCGTTGTGGTAGAGTATTCCAAGGAACTCCGTCAGACAATCCTCAACTGCAATGGTGAACAGCATGTCAATGTCGTCAAGTGGCGTCTCAACAATGAGTTCCGTCTTGATGTCGAACTCTTTGCCCCCAAGGTGCCTTACCGTGAGACCATTACCAAGGTCGCGACGGCACAGTACCGCCACAAGAAACAGTCCGGCGGTGCAGGCCAGTTCGGAGAGGTGCACCTCCTCGTATGTCCTGCCGAAGGGCCTCTCAACACCCGTTTTGTCATAGACGGCAAGGAGACACAGCTCAATGTCAAGAGCCAGGAGGTCATTGACCTGGAGTGGGGCGGTAAACTGGAATTCTACAACTGCGTCGTCGGCGGTGCTATCGATCTCGGATTCATGCCGGCTATCCTCAAGGGTATCAAGGAGCGTATGGTTGAGGGCCCTCTCACAGGCTCGTATGCGCGTGATATCCGCGTCTTTGTCTATGACGGCAAGATGCACCCGGTGGATTCCAAGGAAATCGCATTCATCATCGCCGGACGCAACGCATTCAAAGAGGCGTTCCGCAATGCAGGACCGAAGATTCTCGAGCCTATCTACAATGTCGAGGTACTGACCCCTGCAGAGTATCAGGGAGCAGTCATGTCCGATATTCAGAACAGGCGAGGCATACTCGGAGAACTCGGCTCTGAAAAGGGCTTCTCCGTGCTCAAGGCGAGAGTCCCTCTTGCGGAACTCTACAGATATTCGACTACGCTCAGCTCGCTTACATCGGGCAGCGCGACATTCACGCTCGAATTTGCCGACTATCAGCCCGTACCGGGAGATGTCCAGGCCAAACTGATTGCCGATTACGCGGCTCAGGATGCGGACGAATAGTCTGAAGATAAATAAGATAGAATGGAAAGGGCGGCCGTCAAGCGGTCGCCCTTTCTTTTACATGTCTATGTCGAATACTATTCCGATATATGTGCGCTCGCAATCGCCTCCCCATGAGATAATATCGGACGGGATGCTGCCTCCGTTGTAGTTGAAATCTATTCCTATTCGGCTGTTATATGGGATAAATGCCAGATTGCCGAGCCTCGCGCTCAGGCTTGCTCCCACGCTGTAAGCCGTCCTGCCACGCCCGGTGCGGCCCCATCCGACGAGCATGTCCGCATGAGGGATGAGTTCCAGATTACGTATATATGTCAACTGTCCTATCGCGAAATCCAGCGGAGCAAAAGGTATCGCATAGTCCACAGTCGCCTTTAACTGGCTGCCGCACTGATTGAGAGCCTGCCCGACATAATAGCTCTCGCCCATTCCGCGCGGTGTCATGTTGAGCCGGTTCATGGGAAATACTGCGTCGCTGCGTATCATATTCTGTGCGGTCGCTGTCAGTCTCCAGCCCTGCCCGTGGCCCAATCCCGGCAGATAGGCATAAGCATGTGCATATATTCCGGGGGAATAAAACCTGTCGAGCCATAGATTGCCGTTCACACCTATTTCCGCACCGATTCCGAGGCGCGGATATACATTGGATGACGGAGTTGTCAACATTGAGTATCCCCTCACGGAGACTCTGTATTCGCTGAACAGGACTTTCCTGGCGTCATCCGTCCCCTGCAATGCGTATGCGGCAGGTATCATCTCGTCCGAGCCCCACCAGTCCATCCGTTGCAGCCTGATGACGCTTTTGTCGTAAATGTCATTGCCGACGGAGAGATATGCCTGCGGAATGATGCCGCGCGACCAGCCTCCGGAAGAGAAATTGAGCGGGATATAGGCTTTGAGCGTACCGTTCCAGTAGGCCTCGTTGCGTATGTTGCTCCATAACAATGTATTGGAGTATTCTCCCGCGGTCATGGTACGCGGACGGTATGTGTATGCTTTTCGCGTGCCGTATTCTATATTGGCCTCTATTACCGGGAACCATCCGGAGTAAGTGGCCTGCACCTCAAATCCGTTTCTCTGTGCCGCAAACGGCCAGTACGAATATGCCATATATCCGGACATTGTCCCGAGGTCATTCTGGAAGAATGCCGTTGCTCCGAGTGTCACGCTGCTGTACAGGTCTTCATTGCTCATGCTTAAGATATTGTCGTATGAGACAAATAACGGTATCCATGAATGGAGGCGTATCAGATTTGCAGCCTTGGAATAATTCCTCGCCTCTGAAATATCATTTGAGGCCTTGCCCTTGCGCGGCTTTTCCGCTGCCGGCAGTGCGGCTTCCTGCTCGGACAGCTTATCCGCAATGGCATAGCGGTGAATATCGGTAAAATCGACCGTCTTTCCCGCCAATGCGTCCGTGCTGACCTTGCGTATGCTCCTCGCATCTCGGGACAGCGAAGAGAAATACATTGTCTCGCCGTCTGCGCCGAATGCATAATCGGCTGCTCCGAACTTGGTACTGGTCAATTGTTTCAGTTCCCCGTTACCGAAAGAATATACTTCATTGACCCCCGTGCGGTCGCATACGAAATGCAATACTCCTCCGTGGGTGCGCAACTGCTTGATCTTGACCGGCTGCGGTGCGAGGACGCAGGCAAATCCACCCTCTATGTCGTACAGGCCGAATCCATTCGCGCTGATGCCGGATGCCACAATCATATATCCGCTGCGGGCTATTTCCACCACCTGCACCCCGTCCGGTGCCTGCCACCTTTGCAGTATTTCCCCGTTCGTTTCGCTGACCGTGACCACGGCGGAGCCACCCTCTGCCGGATACTCCACTGCAAGAAGCCTGTTCCCGTCAGGGAAAGGGTTGAACAGTTTTCCCTCTCTGGTCAGGTCTCCCTGCGTACCGCTCTTGAGGTCGTAATACCGTATCCTTGAAGTCCCTCCGAGGTCCCAGCGGACATCCGCGACCGCCTCGCTCCAATACAGCCTCCCGGACGCTTCGGACCATACCGGATTTCCTGCCGCTGCAGAACGGTATGCCACCCGTTCATACGCCCCGTCGCTGCTGATAAGCACCAATTCGTTTGTCAATGCAATGCCGCTGTGGACCGCGTAAAGCCCTTTGTCCGTCATCGTAAGGCCTGTAAAACTCTCGAACCTCTTCGGAATGGGCGTAAAATCCTCACTCTGCATAAACGGAGCCCTCTTTGCGTACCCGTCCGCCCAGTCATTCTGGAAATGCTGCTCTATCTCCCTGAATGTCTTGCGGAACTTCTTTCCGCTCGCCTCGCGCATGGTCTTGTGCAGGACATTGGTCCGTTTGCTGAAGACATTGTGGTAGAACCGCTGGCTGAACAACGGATCGTCATACAGCGTACGCATGCCTGCGACGGTCATATATCCTACCTTGTAATGGTCCGGGGTATAATATTTGAGCGAGCCGTAGTTCCAGCGGTACCAGTTTCTCCAGTCACCGCTGTCGAATGCGGCCATATAATATTCGAGAAAATCCGCTGTCCTTCCACGTCCGGAGCGGGTCAGTGCCGTCTCCGCCGTTACCGCATCCCCCTCAAAGAATGTCGGGCCTCCGTATATTGCGCACAATCCTCCGGTTGCCAACTGCCCCGAGAGCCAGAACAGAGGATTGAAAATCCTGTCTCTGCCGAACTGCATCTGCGATACATGTCTGGATTCGTGTATGGCGAGCTGGTCTATCCATGGATACGGGTCCGGAGCGTACGCTTCCTGCACCGTATAGAGGTTCATGATGCGTGGAGCCCATGAGACGGAGCCGTTTGCCAGCGGGTAGAATGGATGCAGCACCACAGGCATCGGGCGGCGGTACTCTGCATTCGGAATATACCCTATACTCGCACCGACTCGTGGAGCGTGTCTCTCGAGAGCGTCTAAATAACGGACAGCGAGCGAGTCCGTCTGTTGCGGGTATATGATGCGGAAAGCATTTCCGCGGCGGGTCATCCAATTGGCGTCTGACGGGTCATTGCCTGCCGAGTAGAATTGCGCTGCTGCGCCGGTGCAACTCAGAATGCCGGCAATCAGCATTGCGCAGTGGCGTTTCTTCATGATGTATCTGTTTAGAGTCATTGTAAACCTCTCGTGGGTAATCTCCGAAACGGCCGCTAAATTAAGTGCTTTTATCGTCCGATGCAAATCCATTTCGCGCCCCTTGGACGGGGCGTCCGACCGTGCTTGTTCTTATGTGGATTTTGTGTAATTTAGCGACATTATGAGAAACATGCATGCTATCGTTTCGGTGCTTGTCGCCGGTATTGTATCAGCGTCCTGTTCGTCTGCACCGGAGAGGGTGACGCGTGCTTTTGTCGTACCGTCTGTCCCGGGAATGTATAGTGATGCGGCAGAGGTCGCTGACTATATGTGCGTACATTTTTGGGACAAGTTGCTCGCAGTGCCGGATGACGGGACTCTCTATCTGTGCGATTCTGCCCATGTGGCAGGTGTGGACAACAAGGCCATGATGCTCAATGCTATGGAGTATGTGGGCTGGCTCGTCAACAATCCCTCGAGAGAGTCTTCTGCCAAGGCTTTGCGTGGACTTGTCGGCAAGATGGAGAAATGTATGGCTGCAGATACAGCCTCCAATGTGTTCCCCGAATTGGCTGACATACTGGAAGAATGCCTTTACGGTCCCAACTCTCCTGTCCGTGATGAGGATCTGTACCAGCCTCTGGCACAGGCTCTTGCCGAATCATCCATGACGCCTGACAATCTCAGGCCGTCATACAGTCACCAGTCCCGGATGTGCCTGCTCAACCAGGAGGGGAGCCCTGCTGCAGATTTTGCCTTTGCCGATGCTTCCGGGCGCGTGCACCGCCTGTACGATTACGACAATACTCCTTATGTAGTACTGCTCTTTGTCAATCCCGGTTGCCATGCCTGTGGAGATGTAGTCCAGGCATTCGACAACGAGATGGTACGCGCTGCTATACGGGACAGGCAGCTGACAGTCATCAGCGTCTATATCGATCCGGAGATAGACGAATGGAAACGCCAGGTGGCGGATATGCCTGCATCATGGGTCAACGGATTTGACCGTGACGGGCTGATACGGCAGGAACTTATATATAATGTGAGAGCGATACCGTCGGTGTATCTGCTGGACTCGGAGCATACCGTAATATGCAAGGATACACCTCCGGAGGAAGTGCTTTCTATCATATTCCCTGCTCAAGGATGATTTTTGAGACATGAAACAGTATCTGGATACATTGAGACTGGTCAGGGAGACCGGTGTGGAGAAGAGAGACCGCACAGGAGTCGGCACTCTCAGCATTTTCGGGCATCAGTGCCGTTATGACCTGAGCAAGGGATTTCCTCTGCTCACGACCAAAAAGGTGCATCTGAAATCCATTATATACGAACTCCTGTGGTTTATAGCCGGGGATACCAACATCTCCTATCTCAAGGAACATGGTGTCTCTATCTGGGACGAATGGGCTGACGCGGACGGCAATCTCGGTCCGGTCTATGGCGAACAGTGGCGCAGTTGGCGTACGGCTGGCGGCCGCTGCGTGGACCAGCTGTCGGAAGTGATAGACACTATCCGGCACAATCCCGATTCGCGCAGAATGCTGGTGTGCGCATGGAATCCCGGAGAAATAGATAAAATGGCTCTGCCTCCGTGCCATTGCATGTTCCAGTTCTATGTTGCTGACGGGCGTCTTTCGTGCCAGCTGTATCAGCGCAGTGCCGATCTGTTCCTCGGGGTGCCGTTCAATATAGCCTCGTACTCCCTGCTCACCATGATGATGGCGCAGGTGTGCGGACTGGAGCCTGGAGAGTTTATACATACGACCGGGGACACTCATCTGTATCTCAATCATCTCGAACAGGCGGACCTCCAACTGTCGAGAGAGCCCCGTGCTCTGCCCACGATGCGCATCAACCCTGATGTCAAGGACATATTCGACTTTAAGTATGAAGATTTCGAGTTGGTCGGGTATGATCCATGGCCGGCAATCAAGGCTCCTGTAGCGGTATAGGCATGGAAAAATGTATAATAGTGGCACGAGCTGCCGATGGGGCGATAGGGCGTGGCAACGCCTTGTTATGGCATATATCTGCCGACCTCAAGATGTTCAAGAGTCTGACGATGGGCTGTCCCGTCATTATGGGGCGCAAGACTTTCCTTTCCATAGGACGCGCTTTGCCGGGCAGACTCAATATCGTCATTTCCAGCGGATTCAATGCCCCGGACGGAGTTGAGGTGGTACATAGTCTCGAAGAGGCATTCGGACTTTGTGCTGATGCGCAGCGCTGCTTTGTCATCGGAGGCGGACGGGTCTATCGGGATGCTATGCCATTGGTGGACAGACTGTTTGTGACGGAAGTGCAGGCCGGATACCCCGACGCGGATACATTCTTCCCCGAAGTGAATGGAGACAAATGGAGAGAAGCCTCGTCAAGCCCGGAGATGACCGATGAGGCTTCCGGGCTGACATTCCGTTTTGTGGAGTATGTCAGGAAATAATGTTTCTTGCCGATATTGTAAATTCTACGCATTTTATGCATAAATAATCGTAAAATACGCATAATTATTATATCCTTTTTAATAACTTTGACGGCTGCTCCGACGGACAGTGTAGAATGAGTAAAAGGATATAGTGAAATGATTATCAATGTTGCGATTGTAGGGTTCGGGCGTATGGGCCGGTTCTATCTGGAAGAATTCCACAATAATCCCCATTTCCGGGTGAAATGGATTTGTGATGTGTCGGAAGAATGCCGGGAACTGGCCCGCAAGTGCGCTCCGGAGGCTATGGTTACCTGCGATGCCACTGATATCTATGCTGATCCGTCAGTGGAGCTTGTCGTATTGAGTGCATTTGCCTCAGAGCGTCTGGAACAGATATCCATGGCGGTGCGCTCCCACAAACATATCATAGCCGAAAAGCCCATCGCGGATACGGTGGAGCATGAGAGCGAGGTCCTGAATATCACCAAAGACTACGACCGCATCTGCACAGTCAACCTGTATCTGCGGAGTTCGTGGTATCACAATACGATGCGCGACTTCGTGGCGTCCGGTCAGATAGGCGAACTCGCAATCCTGCGTATCTGTCATCTCACGCCAGGGCTTGCACCGGGAGAAGGGCATCAGTCCGAGGGACCTTGTTTCCATGATTGCGGCATGCACTATGTTGACCTGGCGCGTTGGTATGCCGGCAGTGAATACAAGACCATGCATTCGCAGGGCATTCGCATGTGGGGATGGGAGGACCCATGGTGGGTGCAGTGCCATGGTACTTTCGACAATGGTGTCGTATATGACATTACCCAGGGCTTTGTCTATGGGCAACTGTCCAAGGACCAGACACATAGTTCCTATGTGGATGTCATCGGCAGCAAGGGTCTGTGCCGCATGACCCATGATTTCAAGATTGCTCATGTCGAATTGCGTGGCGTAGACGAGACGCAGATTATCGACAGGCCCTACGGGGAGAAGAATATCGGCACACTCATCGAACGCGTGGCACACAGTATAGAGAGAGGACATGCCGATCCGGCGTTGCCGACATTTGCGGATTCCGCCACGGCATCGCGTGTATCTTGGGAGATGTTCTATGATTCTCTGCGGCACGACCTGCCTGTCAAGGGGACAGATGAGGAACTCGTTGCCATAAGGGACCGTCGGGCACACATGATCGACGGATATGGCCTGCTGCCCGGCCGCAGGGTGAAATAATCAGTTACATACATTTGGGCTTCTATGCCCTTCAGTTGCTGTCTGTCGTTTGTGTCTGCAATTGCGTATTTCCCTCTGCCGACTGTTTCTTGAGGATTTTGAATCCTATTGCAGCGACCAATATGGACATTATCGGCGAGAGTATGTTGAACAGGCAATATGGCGCGTATGCCAATGTCGGTACGGACAAGATTGTTGCCTGCGTCATGCCGCAACTCGACCATGGGAACAATGGAGAAGTCACAGTGGCGGAGTCCTCCACGCTGCGGCTGCAGAGTCTCGGGTCATATCCGGCTCTGTCGAAAGAGTCGCGGTATATGTTGGAAGTCAGTATGATGGCGAGATATTGGTCCGATACTATGCCGTTGAGGGCTGTACCGGAGAGCACGGTGGTCGTCACAAGCCCTGTGCGCGTGCGTGTGCAGGGTATAAGCGCATCTGCGAGGTCAGCAATCATTCCGGAAGCCTTCATACATCCGCCGAAACACATGGCGCAGATAATGAGATATACCGTGTTCAGCATTCCGAGCATGCCACGGGACGAGACGAGCTGGTTTACCTCGGCGTTGCCGGTCTCCAGGCCTACGGTGTTGTAAATTGTCTCCACTATGCCCGTAAACATTATTTTAGCCTGCGGACCTTCTGTTACATTGGAGCCTATCTCGGTGATTACATTCGGTTGGAATATCAGTGCGGCGATGGCTGCCGTGAGAGTGGATAGTGCGAGGACTATTATTGCAGGAAGTCTTTTCCAGATGAGGAAGCCTGCCACTGCTGGGACTATCATCAGCCATGGGGTGATATTGAAGCGGGTGGTCAGGATGTCTGTGTATTCGCTCACCTGTACCTGACTGGCTCCGCTGTGGGATAATCCTATGACAGTAAATGCGACAAGGCTCAGAATCATTGCCGGTCCGGTGGTCAGCAGCATGTACTTTATGTGGGCGAACAGATTGACCCTGTTGATGCTCGAAGCCATTACCGTCGTGTCGGACAGAGGAGAGATCTTGTCTCCGAAATATGCCCCGGATATGATTGCACCTGCTGTGATTGCTTCGTTGAAGCCCTCTGCGTTGCCGATACCGATGAGGGCCACACCCACAGTCGCGATAGTTGTCCATGACGAGCCTATCAGCAGCGAGATTACAGCGCAAAGCAGGCAGGTGGCAGGCAGAAATACCTGAGGGCTGATAATTTTGAGTCCGTAGCATATAAATGCCGGTACGACTCCGCTCATGGTCCATGTGCCGGAGATTGCACCTATCAGCAGGAGTATGAGTATTGCTGTGGCGACCTCACCTACATGTTCGATGATTGACTGTTCGAATGTCTTCCAGGGAATCCTGTATATCCACATGGACAGAAATACACATACTCCGGCAGCGCATAGGAGTGCAACCTGCGATGCTCCGAGTATCGAATCCGCGCCGAAAATCGAAATGTTCAATGCGAGCAGACCCACCAGGACCACAATCGGTATGAGTGCCAACCCCCTTCTTTTAACTCTTCCTACTGACATAAGACCGCAAAGATACCACTTTTAAGGCATTCTATTGCTGTTTGTTGTCGGATTCTTACAGATTGGGACCTGTATGTGCAAAAACGGACCGGCTGAACAAGCCGGTCCGTTTTTGCGGAGAGGACGAGATTCGAACTCGTGAGACGGTTACCCGTCTGCAGGTTTAGCAAACCTGTGGTTTCAGCCACTCACCCACCTCTCCTTGGGTGTTCGGTCGTACCAAACGGAATGCAAATATAAGATATTTTTCGATGATTCGAAAAATATTCTGCAAAGTGCAGTATCAGATTGTTCAGTTTTTGAACAAAATCTTGCAGATAAATATCTGTGCGTCGTCGGTCTTGCCTTCCACGATGTATCCGCTGTCAACGGGGACGCTGTATAGCGACACAGTCTCCCCAGGCTTGGCCTCGCGGTTGAAATTGATATAGACATCGCTCAGTTCCCGTGTGCTGGTGAGTTCGAGATTGAGCGCGTCCATTGCCCAAGAGATATACCGTGTATTGTTTGCATGCTGGTTGACATCTATGTCGGAGTAGACGACCTTGTGCTCTCCGATATGAGTCACTTCCGAGCCCTTGGGGATTATTATCTTGGGAGCGAGACTGCTTATGGCATTGTCGGCGGACTGGGCCGCTGCAGGCACGAGGCCGTTGAGTTCGTCTACGCGTGCCATGTGCCTGGACTCCACATTCATGATAATCCACGAACTGGTCGCATTTACGAGAGCCTCACCGGTGGCGGCATCGCACATCTGGTAATCCCTCACAAAGAACAATCCGTTCATACCCTTGTGCCATGTGTACATGGTCACATCATCTTCACGCATTGGAGTGCGCTCATAGTGGAAATGCATTCTCGCAAGTATCCACACCACTCCGTATGGTGCGAGTGACTTGTCATCGAATCCGAGACCTTGCGCTCCTATCATCGCCATCTGTTCGGCGTACTGCATGAATGCCGACGCCCTCAATGCGCGCTTGCGGTCCACCATATAGGACGGGACGCTGAAATCTATGGAATACTTCTCTGGTGTCATTATTGTTTCGCTATCGAGTCGCGCATCTCCGTATCCGCCTGCATGTTTTTCATGCGGTAGTAGTCCATGATGCCGAGGTTGCCGTTGCGGAATGCGTCAGCCATGGCGAGAGGCACCTGTGCCTCGGCTTCGATGACCTGTGCGCGGGCTTCCTGTGCCTTGGCCTTCATCTCCTGCTCGAGAGCGACAGCCATAGCGCGACGCTCCTCGGCTTTGGCCTGGGCGATGTTCTTGTCTGCATTTGCCTGGTCCATCTGGAGTTCGGCACCGATATTCTTGCCGATGTCAATGTCTGCGATGTCGATGGACAGGATTTCAAATGCCGTTCCTGCATCGAGACCCTTTTTCAGGACAACTTTGGAGATGGATTCGGGCATTTCCAGGACCTGTGCGTGGTTGTCCGCGCTGCCGATGCTGGATACGATACCCTCTCCGACACGCGCGAGCACCGTCTCTTCGCCGGCACCGCCGACGAGCTGGTTGATATTGGCGCGCACCGTGACCCTTGCCTTGCAGATGAGCTGGATACCATTCTTGGCTACAGCGGTCACGGGAGGGGTGTCTATCACTTTGGGATTGACCGACATCTGCACGGCCTCAAACACATTACGACCGGCGAGATCGATACCTGCTGCCGTCTTGAAATCCAGTGGAATGTTTGCCTTGTCGGCGGAAATCAGCGCATTGACTACATTCGGTACATGTCCCTTGGCGAGATAATGCGCCTCCAGTTCGTTAGCCTTGAGTTTGAGTCCGGCTTTTGTTCCTGTAATCATTGCGAATACAATGGTGCGCGGGTTTACACCTCTCCAGCGCATGAGCAGCAGCTGAATGAGAGAGATATGCACTCCCGACAGCAATGCCTGAAACCACAGTGCTACAGGGAAGAACCACAAGATGATGATAAGGGCGACAACTACAATCGCCGCGAGCATGATGCTGTCCATATATCAGTTGTTAATAGGTTTGACGAATATTCTGTGCCCGTCTATACGGGATATTACCACATCGGTGTCCGGGTCGAGCATTATATTGCCCTCTGAATTCACTTCGCAGCTGGTCTTGCCGAATCTCGCAGTGCCCATCGGTGCGAGCCTTGTGACCGTCTTGCCGGTGACTCCGGTCTGCAGCTGGTCACCCTCCTGGTTGACCTTGGCGTCTATGACCGTGCCGAGTTCAAGCCTTTTCCATGTCTTGGCGCGGAGCATCCATACCACCTCGAGTATTACAATCACAATGATGACGGCAAGTACGGTGAGGCCGCTGTCCTGCCCCATTTCTGTCCATGCATAGTAACATGAGCCTCCGAATGCGCAGAGCCCGAGCACCCCTGCAACGCCCACTCCGGGAGTGAGCAGAAATTCCACCAGCATCATCAATATGCCGAGCAGAATGAGAGAAATGATAATGACCATAATATGCGAATATAGCAATTATTCTGTCAGAATGTGTCCTGCCTCTTCTATAGTCACATCTCCGGCTTCTGTCGCGGACAATGTGGCGAGCAGTGCCTCCGCAGCCGTCCTGTCATCGAAAGGGCCTATCTCATAGACCAATACCGCACCCTCGTAACTGCGCACTATGTCCTTGTCCGTCTGCTGTTTGATGGCGCTTATCGCGAGTTCCGGCAGCGTCTCTCCGTCCGGAGGGAAGATGCGTATCTTGTACAATGTCTTCATCTTGGACTCCAAGGATCTCGCCTCCTGTATGCTGACAGGCTCGCCGTCCCTATAGGCTTTGATGAGAGCCCTGCGGAATCCTGCGCGTTTTACACTGTTGAGGTGCTTGAGAGCCTCGCTGTATGACGGGAATACTCCGGCGCTGTATATGTACCGTCCGTTGTCATTGCGCTCAAACACGGGACTTAATCCTTTGAGGTCCTCAACCGTAGCCTGCCTCTGTATTGAAAACAGCTGTATCTGATATACGAGGCCGCCAGGCAGGGTGTTGTCATCGGCAAACTGCCCTGTCTCGAGTATTTTGAATGTGTAGTCAAAACTCGGTTTCGGGGCTTCTACCACCATTTCCGGAACTGGCAGCATCCTGTTCTTGACGAATATATAACTGCTCGCGCTGCTGACGGCTTCCTTGTCCGCATCGCCGCGGAGCATGTCCGGGTCTATGATGATGCCCTTCATGAGGAATTCCAGTTCCACTTTCTGCAATTCGGCAGATGCGGCATTTATCTGTTGCTGTATGGCAGGCAGGGACACTTCCTGAGTGAAAATCTCTTGCGCGAGTTCAGCTTTTGCCGTCTCGTCCGAGGATGCGTATTTTGTTCTCAGTCCGTCCAGCCTGGCATTCACGGCATTCAGGGTATCCCTCAATGCGCGCAGAGTGTTCATCTTCTCTATATATAATATAGTGTTGGCATCCTCTTGCATGGCACGGCTGACGCTGCCGATATTGTTGCTTGCACGGGATAGGTCCTCCGGAGGAGTCAACGCCGCCAGTTGCCTCAGATCCTCCACCTCTGTCACCTGTACATGCACGGGGAGGCTCTCATATTCCAATACATACACGATGACGCTGTCCGGGTGGCAATCTCTGTTGGAGGCGAATACCGAATACTTTCCGTCCGGGCTGTCCACATATAGGAAGTCATCGTATGGGGATGAATACGGGAATCCCATATTGACCGGTATGTCCCAGTCCTGCAGCGACTCGTTCCATGAGGACGAATACAGGTCATAACCGCCTACGCCATAGAGCCCTTTGGATGCGAAATACAATGTCTTGCCGTCTGCGCTCAGGGTAGGGTATATCTCGTTCGACGATGATGTCAGGTGCTCGTTTATGAGCTTGGGTACGCTCCATGTAGAGTCCTGCAGCCGCGTCCTGTATATATTGCGGATGCCGGCCTCATCTGTGGCCGAATAGTATATTTCCTCGGCATTTTCCGGAATATAAGTGGCTCTGACGGGGCCGTCGGCATTCAGAGAGTCGAGCGGATTGGGGAGAGGACGCCATCCTTCGGGCATCGGATAATACAGAAAGAACTCTTCTACCGAAAACCTGTGGTTTGCAATCACTGTCGGACGGCTGCAATACTTCATCATATTGACGCCGTTCTGCGCCAGAATGAGACTGTCTTCCAACTCGGTACGGTTGGTGCTGTCCGCAGTCTCCAGAGCTGTCATCAACATTTCCGTCGCGTCCTGGAACCGGTATGCCCTGATGAGCGAAGATGCGGAGTCCTGCGCAGTCGCGGTCGCGGCTGCTGTCAGCATGGCGATGCATGCGGACAAAACTCTGTATGTCGGACAATGCTTCATATCAATGGCATTTCAAGCATGCGAAATTAATAAATAACTCTCACAAAGTTTCTTTATAAGCAAAAAAATAGTAATTTTGCGGTCTATTTTGGCGTATTGTAAAGGATTGGAATAATTAATAAAAACTATAACGACTATGCAAAGTAAAGGCGCTATCAAGCTCGTGGCATTTTTGCTCGTGATCGCTTGTCTCTGGCAGCTCTCGTTCACACTCGTGACGAGCGTGCAGGACAAGAAGGCAGAGAAGTATGCCCAGGCCGCAGTGGAGCAGGTGCAGGCATCAGCGGAGTTTGCCGCTGTCCCTGAGGTGGATCAGGCTTATTTCCTCGATTCGCTCCGCAAAGAGAAAACCAAATGGTACACCGATTCCATCTCCAACGAGAAAGTTTATTTCGGTTACACCTACAAGAGCGTAAAGGAGAAAGAGATCAATCTCGGTCTGGACCTCAAGGGTGGTATGAATGTCATGCTCCAGGTGCAGCTCGAGGATCTGGTCAAGGCTCTTGCCGACAACAACCAGTCTCCCGAATTCGCCCGTGCACTCGAACTCGCAAAAGAGCGCAGTATCAACTCCCAGTCCGATTTCATCACTCTCTTCGGTGAGGCATGGAAAGAGGTTGGCGGCGGCACCAGGCTCGCACAGGTGTTCGGTACCTATGAGATGCGTGAGCGTATCAAGCCCGAGTCTTCCGATGATGAGGTGCTCACCGTTATCAAGGGAGAGGCAGAGAGCGCAGTTGCCAACTCTTACAATGTTCTCCGTAGCCGTATCGACCGTTTCGGTGTGACCCAGCCTTCTATCCAGAGGATTGGCAACACCGGCCGTATCCTTATCGAACTTCCTGGCGTCAAAGAGCCCGAGCGTGTCCGCAACCTCCTGCAGGGAACAGCCTCACTGGAGTTCTGGACCACTTACACATTCGATGAGATTTATCCTTATCTGGCAGAGGCCAACAGCCGTCTTGCAGAGATTCTTGACAATAATGCCGAGTCTGATGACGCAAAGCCTGCCGTCGTGGCGGAGAGTGATGTCGTGAGCCAAGAGCTTGCCAACCAGCAGAATGCCGGCGCTGACGCTGATGTCTATCGCAAGGCCAATCCTCTGTTTGCACTCTTGCAGCCCAGCCAGATGAACGGCAATGCCTGCATCGGTCTCGCCAACTCGATTGACATGTCCAAAGTGGACCAGTATCTGTCAATGCCCGAGATTGCAAGCATCTTCCCTTCTGAGTTCCGTCCCATGTGGTCTGTCAAGCCCAGTACCTTTGTCAAGGGCGGCAATGTCTATGAGCTCGTGGCGATCAAGGCATCGAGCCGTGACGGCAAGGCTCCTCTGGATGGCGGTGCAGTTACCGACGCGCGCGTTTCCTACAACGGGCAGGGCCAGGGCGGACAGCCTACGGTCTCCATGTCCATGAACGCAGAGGGCTCCAATGTCTGGGCCCGTCTTACCAAAGAGAACATCGGCCGTCAGATTGCCATCGTGCTTGACGGTACCGTGTATTCATATCCTACAGTCAATACGGAGATTACAGGAGGTAACTCCGAGATTTCCGGCAACTTCGATGTCGAGGAGGCTACTGACCTCGTCAATGTCCTCAAGTCCGGTAAACTGCCCGCACCTGCGACTATCGTCCAGGAGCAGGTTGTCGGCCCGAGCCTCGGTGCCGAGTCTATTCATGCCGGTATCGTGTCGTTCATCATCGCATTCGTACTCGTGCTCCTCTACATGATATTCTTCTATCAGGGAGCCGGTGTCGCTGCTGACGTCGCCCTGCTTGTCAACGTCCTCCTCCTCTTCGGTACGCTCGCCGCTTTCGGAGCCGTGCTTACGTTGCCCGGTATTGCAGGTCTTGTTCTGACCCTCGGTATGGCTGTGGATGCCAACGTTATCATCTATGAGCGTATCAAGGAAGAGCTCGCCTCCGGCAAGGGACTTGGCAAGGCTATACATGACGGATACAACAACGCGTACTCCGCTATCATCGATGGCCAGGTCACGACCCTTCTCACCGGTCTTGTGCTGTTCTTCTTCGGTTCTGGCCCTGTCAAAGGCTTCGCTACCACGCTCATTATCGGTATCATCACTTCGATACTTACATCCATCTTCATCACTCGTCTCATCTTCGATGACCGTGTGAATAAGGGCAAGAACATCACATTCGACAACAAACTCACCCGCGAGTTCCTCAAGCATACACATGTGGATTTCCTCGGTGCCCGCAAATGGTCCTACACCATCTCCGGTGCCCTTATCCTCGTGGCTCTCGTGAGCATCTTCGCCAAGGGCTTTACCTATGGTGTAGATTTCACCGGTGGTCGTACCTATGTCGTCAGATTTGACCAGCCTGTGTCCGTCGAAGATGTGCGCGAGGCTACTCTGGAGACTTTCAATACGGCTGCGGCAGCAGATCCTGATGTGGCCAACTCCTCCGTTGAGGTCAAGCAGTTCGGCGGCGGTAGCCAGATGAAGATTACCACCTCCTACAAGTATCAGAATGAGTCTACGGCAGTGGATTCCGAGATTGAGGAGATGCTGTACAGTGCCCTCAAGGGCTTCTTTAAGGATGATCTCACATTCTCCGAGTTTACTTCCACACTTGAGAATCCCAACGGTATCATCTCCAGCGACAAGGTCGGTGCGTCAATCGCCAATGACATCAAGCGTTCCGCTGTCATATCCGTCGTTCTCGCCCTCTTCATAATATTCGCTTATATCGCAGTGCGTTTCAAGAAGTGGACATGGGGTCTCGGTGGTGTGGTCTCGCTTGCTCATACGACCATCCTCGTCATCGGATTCTTCTCCTTGTTCTCCGGCATCCTGCCGTTCAACCTGGATGTTGACCAGACATTCATCGCTGCTATCCTGACCATTATCGGTTATGCTATCAACGACAACGTGGTTATCTTTGACCGTATCCGTGAGAATCTCGGACTGCATCCCAATGCCGACTTCAAGGCTACTGTCAATGCTTCGCTCAATGCCACGCTGACCCGTACCATCAATACCTCGGCTTCCACGCTCCTTCCTATGGTGGCTATTGCTATCTGGGGCGGTGACTCCATCAGGGGTCTGTCCGTGGCGCTGATTATCGGTATTGTCCTCGGTACTTACGCTTCCATCATGATCGGTACTCCTATCATGTATGACGTGACACGCAAGGTGACAGGCAAATCCGCAGACAAACTTACCGCAAAGGGAAGCAGGAAGTAGTTCCTGAACGCACACATATTTACTGACCGGGAAGCCTCTTCAGGGGGTTAACACATCCGGACTTGTTCCAGATGTCGTAGAGGTTTCCCGGTCGGTTTTTTTATATATGAGGCGGCTTTTAGGGCAGCCGTTTTTTTGTTATTTTTGTGTATTATGTCGTTTGTCCATCTACACGTACACACCCAGTATTCCATCCTCGATGGATTCTCCTCCATGCCCAAGTTGTTTGACCGGGTCGAAGAACTCGGCATGCCAGCCGTGGCGATTACCGACCATGGTAATATGTACGGTGTCAAGGAGTTCCTCAAACACGCCGCCAAACACCCTTCTGTCAAGCCGATTATCGGATGTGAAGTCTATGTGACCAGGCATTATGACCCCACGCTCAAGGACAAGGACCACAGGCAGTACTATCACCTCATATTGCTCGCCAAGAATATCGAGGGATACAAAAACCTCGTCAAAATCTGTTCTTACGGTCATGTTGAGGGGTTCTACTACAAGCCGAGGATTTCGCACGAGATATTGGAGCAATACCACGAGGGGCTTATCTGCTGTTCTGCGTGTATGGCAGGAGAGATTCCCCAGAATATCCTTTCCGGCGAATACGAGGCGGCGAGGGAGGCGGTGAGGTGGCACAAGGGGGTCTTTGGAGACGACTATTATCTCGAGGTGCAGTTGCACAAGACAGAGGTGCCGGGGCTTTCCCAAGAGGTCTACGAACATCAGCAGGTCTATAATGAAGGGCTGTTCAGACTTGCTGAGGAAGAGGGTGTAAAGGTTGTTGCTACCAATGACGCGCATTTTGTGCTCAAGGAGGACGGACCTGCGCATGACAGGCTCATCTGCCTGACGACCAACGCTTATATAGATGATCCGGACCGCCTGCATTATACCCAGCAGGAATACATCAAGAGCGCCGAGGAGATGGAGTCCATGTTTCCCGGACATCCCGAAGTCATCAGCAATACGCTTGAGGTTGCGGACAAGGTAGAGAGGTATAGCATAGACAGGGATTATGTTCTGCCCAAATTTGAACTTCCGGAGGACTTCATGGCGAATATCGGTACTTATATGGACAGATATGCCGATGTCATCGAATGCAGCAAGAACGACAAATCGGGCAAATACCGCGGAGATGATTTCTGCCGGTCGGTGGCTTATCTCTGTTATCTGACCTATGAGGGTGCGAGGGCTCGCTATGGGGACACCCTCAACGAAGAGCAGGCGGAACGCATAGATTTCGAGCTCAAGACCATCTGCAAGATGGGATTCCCCGATTACTTCCTGATAGTGCAGGACTATATCGCGGCGTCCCGCGCCATGGGCTCCATGGTGGGCCCCGGGCGTGGTTCTGCGGCAGGTTCTGTAGTGGCTTACTGCCTCAAGATTACCAATCTCGACCCTATCAAGTACCAGCTCCTGTTTGAGCGTTTCCTCAATCCTGACCGTATCAGCATGCCTGATATAGATGTGGACTTTGAGGATTTGCCCAAGGCGCACCGCTATGTCGAGGAGAAATACGGGATTGACCATGTGTCGCGTGTCATCACATTCGGTACGATGGCGGCGAAGAGTGCCCTCAAGGATGTCGCCCGTATCAGCCACATGTCTATCGATGAGTCTAACCGCCTCACCAAACTGATACCGGACCATCTGAGCGAAAAAGGGCCTGACGGGCAGGAAAAAGATGTTAAAATCAATCTTAAAAACTGCTACCGCCTGGTACCCGAGTTCAAGGACGAATTGGAAAACGGTTCGGAACTGACCAAGGATGTGCTCAAATACGCCCTCGCCCTGGA
This sequence comes from uncultured Muribaculaceae bacterium, assembly GCA_964616865.1. Taxonomy (GTDB): domain Bacteria; phylum Bacteroidota; class Bacteroidia; order Bacteroidales; family UBA932; genus Cryptobacteroides. The sequence goes on along the minus strand of CAZTUQ010000003.1, from coordinate 48,286 downwards.
GGGTTGTGTCCGTCAGGTGGGTATGCATGCCTGCGCCACCATTATCGGGCCTGGCAATCTGATGGAATACCTGCCGCTCTGCCTCTCCAAAGACAAAGATACGGGCGAAGATGTACAGACCTCACAATACGACGGACATTATATCGAGGAGGTCGGTATGCTCAAGATGGACTTCCTTGGGCTGATTACCCTGTCCATCATACATAACTGTCTGGATATCATCAAGCAGCGCCATGGTATAGACATAGATATAGAGGCGATACCCATAGACGACAAGCCTACATACGAATTATACGGACGCGGAGATACGACCAATGTGTTCCAGTTCGAATCCCCCGGCATGAAGAACTGGCTACAGAAACTGCATCCGGAGCGCTTTGAGGACCTCATCGCTATGAATGCCCTCTATCGTCCCGGTCCTATGGACTATATTCCCGATTTCGTGGACCGAAAACTCGGAATCCAGAATATCGAATACGATTTGCCGGAGATGGAGGAGTTCCTCAAGGACACCTATGGCGTGACTGTCTATCAGGAGCAGGTCATGCTTCTGTCCCAGAAACTTGCAGGATTCACCAAGGGTGAGGCTGACAAGCTCCGCAAGGCGATGGGCAAGAAGCAGATTGATATTCTGAACTCCCTCAAGGACAAGTTTATGGCAGGCGGTGCGGCGAACGGGCATCCTGCCGAAACCTTGGACAAGATATGGAAGGACTGGGAGAAATTCGCCCAGTACGCCTTCAACAAGTCGCATGCTACATGCTATGCGTGGGTCAGTTATCAGACCGGATGGCTCAAGTGCCATTACACCTCCGAGTTCCTTGCTGCATGTCTCTCATGCGCGCGAGGCATGGATGAGATTAAAAAGATCATGGACGACTGCAAGGCGCACAAGATCAAGCTGCTCAATCCGGACATCAACGAGAGCGTGGACCGCTTTACCGTCAACAGGGACGGCAATATCCGTTTCGCATTCAACGGCATCAAGGGATTCGGCGCCAATGACATGGAATCAATACTCGCGGAGAGGAATACCGGAGGACCGTTTACCGACATATATGATTTTATCGAGCGAATGGGCTCCAAAATCGGCAGGAAGGCCATGGAGACCCTGGTCTATGCCGGCGCATTCGACTCTATGGGCATCAAGCGCACGCAGTTCTTTATGCAATGCAAGAGCGGGGACCTGCTTATTGACGAACTGGTCCGCTATGCCTATCTGTACAGCAATGACAAGATAGATGCGGCATCGTCCCTGTTCGGAGAGTCCGAGGAGATGAAGCCGGTCCGTCCGGAGATACCGCCATTCGACGGGGAGGAGAATGTTATCGAACTGCTGCAACAGGAAAAGGCATTGGTCGGAATGTATATGTCCTCTCATCCTCTCAGTAGGTATGATTTCGAGATACGCAATTTTACCGATGCGGAACTCACCTCCATCGGCAGCATCATTGCCGATTGCGAGACTGCCGACAAGCCGCGGCGTGTGCGTGTGGCCGGCATCGTGACATCCGTGGACAGATTTACCACGCGTAACAACAAGCCTGCCGCCAAGATCAAGTTGGATGACTACAGCGGAGAGTATGAACTCGTCATGTACGCCGAGGCTCTCGAAACGGCCATCCCTTATCTCAATGTGCATTCGCAGGTCTATATCGAGATGGATATAGCCCCGAGATATTTCCTCAAGCCGGAAGAAAGGGCGCAGGGCAAACGTGCACCCTATACAGCCAAGGTGGCATCGGTCTCGCTGCTCGGCAATCTGTGCGACCGCTTTGTCAAGAGCGTCACGCTCAATATCCCTACGCATGTCATCAATCCGGATTTCCGCCGCTCTCTTTCCGAGACGCTGGCTTCCAATACCGGTACTGTTCCTCTCAATATATTCCTGTACGAAGAGGGCGGATATAGTGTCAAACTGACTGCGCGAAGGCATAGTGTCAGCATCTGCCCTGACTTCCTGGACGGATTGTCCGCCCTCGGCCTGCAATATAGGGTAGAACGCAAAAAAGGTTGAGCCTCTGTCTCGGAGGTAGATGAAAGGACAGCGATTATATGAAAGCAACATTCAGAATCCAGTATAATACAATATGGGGTGAGAGCCTGTGTCTCGTCGCCCGGGACGTCAAATATCCTATGAATTGGGGCGCGGGCAATGTCTGGAGCGTCACTCTGCCCCGATGCGCCAAGGCGGATCTCGCTGATTACCATTATATAGTGATGCGTGACGGCCTTATATGGCGCACCGAATGGGATCACCACCATTTCACCCCGTCTGGAGCCGCTGCCGAAATTACGGTCGAGGACGCGTGGATAGACTGTCCTGTCAGCGGCTGCCCTTTCCCGAGAAAGCATTCCGCAGAGATATTTGACAGGCCTGGATTCAAGGGTGCAGGGACAGTGATACCGGTGTTCTCCCTGCGCACTGCCGATGATTTCGGCATAGGGGAGTTCCGCGACCTCCGTCCGCTCGTGGACTGGGCTGCCGCTACCGGTCAGCGCATTATCCAGTTGCTTCCGGTAAATGACACCACGCGCAGCGGTGAATGGTGCGATTCGTACCCTTATAGCCCGACATCGTCATTCGCCCTGCATCCTCTGTACATCCATTTGCCCGAAGTGGGCGTTCCGGAAACTCCTGAGTACAGGCGCCTCCAAAAGGAACTGAATGCGTTGGAGGAGGTGGACTATCCGAGGGTCTTCAAGGAAAAGACGGCTTTGTTGCGCAAGGCGTTCGAGAGTTGCGGTACCAAGGACCTCGCGTCGAGGGACTGCAAGCGTTTCTGTAAGGAGAATGCTTTCTGGCTCGATGAGTATTCGGAATTCTGCGCATTGCGCGATGGTGTGGAGGCGGATTACTACCGTTGGGTGCAGTATCACCTCGACAGGCAGTTTGCCGAAGAAGTGGCTTATGCGCACGGCAAGGGCGTTTATTTCAAGGGAGACCTGCCTATAGGCGTGAGCCGGGAGAGCGCAGATGCCCATTGGCATCCGCAACTGTTCAATCTTGATTCCAATGCCGGAGCACCGCCGGATTTCTTCTCTTGCGACGGTCAGAACTGGGGATTCCCGACCTATAACTGGGAGGCCATGGCAGCGGATGATTACGCATGGTGGAAGGCGCGTCTGCGCAAGATGTCGCAGTATTTCTCCGCTTTCCGCATAGACCATATACTCGGATTCTTCCGTATCTGGGAGATTCCTGCAGAATGCAGAGGCGGCCTATATGGGCATTTCAATCCCTCGATACCCTATACCTCCGAGGAGTTATGCAATATGCAGCTGCCTGCCGACGGATTGTTCCTGCCCGATCCCAGACACGAGGGATGCTGGCAGCCTATGATTACGCCGACCGGCAAGGACGGGCTCGAATGGTGGCAGCGCGAGCGCTATGAGGCTCTGTATAATGATTTCTTCTATCACAGGCACAATGCCTTCTGGTGGCGCAATGCGGAGAAAAAACTCCCCGAACTGCTATCTGCTACTGGAATGCTTGCCTGCGGTGAGGACCTCGGCATGGTCCCCGACTGCGTCTATGATGTCATGGATCACGAAAAGATACTCTCTCTCGAGATGGTCGGCATGGACAAACATCGTCCCTGGCCTTATCTGAGCGTCTGTGCGACTTCCAGTCATGATATGGACACCCTGCGCATGCAGTCGCCGGATGACCGCACTCCGGAGGAATGCGAGCGTATCATCTGCGACCACTTGAGCAGCGCATCCATGCTGGCGATATTCCCCTTGCAGGACTGGCTGTCGCTGGACGGCCGCCTGCGCAGGGAGGATTTCCGTGCGGAACGCATCAACGAGCCTGCCAATCCGGAGCATCATTGGCGTTTCCGCATTCATTTCGATATGAAGAGACTGCCGTTGGAGGGCGCATTCATCGCCAAGGTAGGCGATCTCGTGCGCCGCTACGACAGATAGCCTCTACGGCTCTTGCAGGACTTTAGCGTGCGGTGATGTCGCCACTGCCGCCTTCCAGAATTCCGTATATCCAGGCTGTGTCAGCCCCTCGGGCATGCCCTCGGAATACTGTGAATGCTTGAACGCACCGTTTTCGTCCTGTGCCTTGACATTGCCGTCTATATATTTGACTAACAGGGTCTCTTCCAATTTGCTCCATGCCAGGAACTGCTTCTGCGCGGTCTCTATGGTGTAGGCGGTCGCCATTTTGCGCAGTTCCTTGTCCATACGGCGGGGGTGTTTCTGCAGGCGCGCATAGACATCCAGCATGGCCTTGTCATTGGCAGGGACGAGTGTCTCTATCTGGCTGTTCTCAAATGCATCGGCGTGCGCTCTCACGAACGGCGCCATCCTGTCATACATCTTGTAGCAGGCGTTGGCTACGCGGTTGCAGATCCAGAATGCGGATGTGGGTGAATAGTGCAGCAGGTCTCCGTTGCCGGTGCGCATGCTCTCAGGTACATCTGAGGTGCTTGTATATATAGGTGTCAGATATGAGGTGGCGGCATCGTCACAGCCAAACCACAGCAGTCCGCCTATCTGGTCGGGGAGATAACTTCTCGACTGCGCGACGAACCAGAATCCCGTCTGCTGTGTGGCGATTGCCCTTTCGTTGATGTAGTTCTTGCCGTCGTACTCAAATCCCATAGGCCTCCACCTGTACGGTAGGGCGTTGCCTCCTGCACCTATGTCCTGGGTCATGTCCATGGGCGTGCCCTCGTAGTGGTCGCGCATCACATCTGCGACATCCTTGACGCCTATTTTGCGTGAGGGCTTGATAAACAGAGGCATCTCTCCGTCGAGATTGTATCCCATGGCGAAGTCCAGCCATTTGTCGGCAGGCTCGCTGTGCTCCTTGCCGTCCTCGCCGATGTATGTGAATGTACCGTCTCCGAGGATGTTGAATGCACTCCATGTCCTGGCCTCACATGCCCTTGCGCCGCTGAAATCCAGAGGGTTGTAGGCATCTCTGAATGAAAACTCCTCGTCCTTGCCGTTGAACCAGCCTTTTTCGCGTGCGAATGAGATGACATCCGGTGCATAGAGGCAGTTCTCCGGGTCGTGCAGCGGAAAGCGAGTGATGCGTGACTGGTTGGCGTGGGCGCAGATGTATCCGTCAGGTATGCGGCGTGCGACCCATACTATGCCTTTGTTGCCGTTGCCCTTGCCTATGAGGTCCATGACCCAGGCCTCTTCCCCGTCTGTGATTGAGAATGTCTCGCCCTCGGAGGCATAACCGTATTCATTGGCGAGCGACACTATCGTCTCTATGGCCTCCCGTGCTGTCTCCGCTCTCTGCAAGGTGATATATATTAGGCTGCCGTAATCCATTATGCCTGTGGTGTCTACCAGGTCATGGCGTCCGCCGAATGTGGTCTCTCCTATGATGAGCTGGTGCTCGTTCATATTGCCCACGGTCTGGAATGTATGGGGAATCTGGGCAATGCGTCCGAGAGGGCGTTGCGTGTCCCATTCGCGTATGTCGAGCAGTGTGCCCGGCTTCCAATCTGCGGCAGGGTGGAAGTACAGTTCTCCGTAGAGCCAGTGCGAGTCTGCGGCGTAGGATACCATGCAGGAGCCGTCTTTGCTGGCCCCGCGGCTGATGATGACATTGGTACAGGCATCGGCATCGGATGCGGACAGCATCAGCGCGGTGCAAAGTGCTGTCGATAGGATGGATTTCAGTCTCATTTCAGAAGAGCGTCTTATCGTATAATGTAAAAAATTGCTACTTTTGTCAATTGTAGTCGGTGCGTGTGCCGGGATTGCCGTTTTTGTGGCAATGCGGACCGTCTTTCTGCAAATCTAACCATTTCTGATGAAATCGGGTAATCCGTATTGTTGCAAGTACGGCCCGACCGGAAGATGATATGAGACTGATGAGAATGTTTTGGCTGTCTGTGGCGGGCGTTTTGGCCTGCCATGCTGCATTTGCCCAGGGGCAGAATCCTGACGAAGCTGCTGCCGAGAGGGCAAGGCAGTTGTTTGAGTCTATCGATACGCAGGTGGAAAAGGATGCAAAGACCTACAAACTCGAGGACTGGCAGATTTTCAAGGTGGATTCGACTCTGACACATGATTATCAGGCGATGTTTGCGGAGTGCGAAAAGCTGGCTGCCTCCAAAGTGGGCAATTATACCATGTACACGCAGGTGCAGGACCACTGGGCGGAGCAGACATATCGTGCCTACGAGCAGATCCTCAACCCCGAACAATGGGCTAAGTATCTCAAGAGCGGAGCTGCCCGTGCCAAGAAAGCCCGCGACAAGAGAGCGGCCAAAGTCGCTGACAATGAAAAGAAACTGAAAGAAAAATTGGGAAAACATGAATAGGGAAGACATAGAACGGATCAAATCCGAAATCGATGCGCTCAAGTGCAAGACCGCTGCGGAAGTAGAGGAAGCGAGAATCAAGTACCTCGGCAAGAAAGGTGAGATTACAGCTCTGTTCGACGAATTCCGCGAGGTCGGAAAGGAACTCAAAAAGGAATTGGGACGGCCGCTCAACGAACTCAAGCAGGCTGCCATTGCGCGTATCGAGGAACTCAAGGCTGCCGCATCGGATACGGCAGGTGCTTCAGGTGCCGTGCATGATGACCTCTCCATGCCTGGAGACCCTTATGTGCTTGGCTCCCGGCATCCTGTCTCGATAGCCCGTCAGGAGATTGTGGATATTTTCCGCAGGTTCGGCTACAATGTTGCGGAGGGGCCCGAAGTGGAGGACGACTATCATGTGTTCGAGGCGTTGAATTTCCCTCCCAATCATCCTGCGAGGGATATGCAGGATACTTTCTTTGTCTCTGCTGGACATCTCAATCCTATACTTCTGCGTACCCATACCTCCAGCGTGCAGGTGCGTACCATGGAGAAGATGCCGTTGCCGATCAGGGTCATCTGCCCCGGGCGCGTGTTCCGCAATGAGGCTATCAGTGCCCGTGCGCATTGCATCTTCCATCAGGTGGAGGGCCTGTATATAGATGAGGGAGTGACATTCGCCGACCTCAAGCAGGCTATATTGCTGTTTGCCCGCGAAATGTTCGGTGCGGACACCCAGATACGTATGCGTCCGTCATTCTTCCCCTTTACCGAGCCCTCTGCGGAGGTCGATGTCAGCTGCAATATCTGCCACGGCAAGGGCTGCAATATCTGCAAGGGTACTGGATGGCTGGAAATTCTCGGTTGCGGCATGGTGGACCCCAATGTGTTGGAGTCTTCCGGCATAGACAGCAAAAAGTACAGCGGATTCGCCTTCGGTATGGGTGTCGAGCGTATTGCCATGCTCAAATGGCAGGTCAATGACCTCCGTCATTACTTTGAGAATGACATGCGTTTCCTGCGCGAGTTCAGCACCGCTACCGAGGTATAATCGGAGGGTGTAAAAAAATATTGCTGATTTGATCGAAAAAATTTGCGGATAACAAATTTATTCGTACCTTTGCAATCCCGAAAGGGACAAACGCGGAAATAGCTCAGTTGGTAGAGCGCAACCTTGCCAAGGTTGAGGTCGCGGGTCCGAATCCCGTTTTCCGCTCCAGATTTAATCGTAATCAATGATTAGCAAGAGCACTCAAGCGAAACTTGAGTGCTCTTGTCGTATAGGTGTCATTCTAAAAATGTCAATTATGCCCCAACTCGGGAAGTGAGCGCAGGACTTCTGCCCAGAGGGCTTTTGCGCCGGCTGCGGCAGGATGTATCCCGTCAGGGCTGAGCATGCCTTCGTGCCAGTCCATATCTTCGCTGCCCCAGGGCTTGGCTCCCACGGCTGCGGCCCAGTCTATATACCGTACTCCGCTTTCCCTGATGACGGCATTCTTGAATCCGTGGTTGCGTTGCGGTACTGTAGGCACGGTGCAGACCACAGGAGTGATGCCATGCTCGTCACACAGGCTGCGAAACTCATCGAAACACCTCTTCCAGTCGCGGTTGAGCCGCTTGCCCGAATCCCTGTCATTCATACCGAGCATCCAGACCGCGATTTCCGGCTTGCCGTATTTCAAATCGTTTCGGAAACATTCTATGAATGCACCGCAGACTCCACCTGGCAGATGGTCTGCCATCCAGCCGTCCGTGTAGCCATCCTGGACCATATAATATGGCCAGCGCTCGGGGTCTACTTCGGAGAAATAACTGTCCCCGAGGAACCATATCTTCTCGCAGGCTGATCCGCGCATAAAAGACAACTCGGCATCCATGCGTCCGTTGCCGTCATTTGTAAGCGAAGGATAGCCTCCGCCGTCCCATGGCAGTTCTATACGAAATTCGCGGCCTCCGCTGCGCACGGATACGGTGGCGTTCTCATATCTCTGACGCGTGGTTATGTTCAGATGTAGTTTCTTTCCTATGTCCAGGCCATGTGCGGCAGCCGCCGTGGTCGTGATGGCATTCGTTCCGAGGTCATCACACCACCCATATCTCTTGATGATGAGGGAGTCTTGAGTGAGCCGCATCTCCGTCCCCATGAATTCGGACAGAGTGCCCCTGCGCATGGTGAGCCCCTCGAATGTGTCCTGGCATTTGACATCCGCGCTGAATTCGGTGTTTGCGCGGACATAGCACAGCGAGAGCCTTGCCGTATCTCCCGGGGCGAGTGAAAATGTGCCCGTCTCCGGGCGTGGGGATTTGTCATTGCTGCAGCCGCATGCCATCAGAGCGAGAGCGGTGCACATAAATGTGGCTGTAAATATCCTGTACATAGTAATAAGGGAAACAATAATTCAAAGGTAGCAAAGCGTTTGCGTGTGCACAACGGTTTTTTTGTTATTTTTGTTTTTCGCAACGCTTGGCGGACAAATATCAGGATACAATGGTGAGGAGATTTGACGACTACGACCTGTCAGGGCACAATACTTTCCGCATGAGAGTCAAGTGCGCCTGCTATATCGAATACGATACGCAATGGGAGCTGGAAGAGATTGATTTCGACAGTCTTCCACGTCCTCTGCTACATGTTGGAGCAGGTTCCAATCTATTGTTTACGAAGGACTTTCCCGGCACGGTCCTGCATTCTGCGGTCAAATTCTTCCAAGTGGAGTCTTCCGGAGAGGAGACTGTGCAGGTGGAGGTCGGTTCCGGTATAGTGCTTGATGACTTTTGCTCATGGGCATGCGACAAGGGATTGTGGGGGATGGAAAACCTGTCCGGCATTCCCGGAGAGGTCGGGGCTGCCGCCGTGCAGAATGTCGGAGCCTACGGTGTGGAGATAAAGGATGTCGTGTCTTGTGTCAAATGCTATGACATCGTAGGCAGGAAGACTGAAATGCTGCGCGCTGCGGATTGCGCCTATGGGTATAGGGATTCGGCATTCAAGCATTCTCCTCTCAAAGGGAGGTATGTCGTGCTGTCGGTGATGTTTCGATTGAGCCGCCTGTATCGGCCCAATCTCGCGTATGGCAATCTCGCCAGGCTCTTTGAGCCAGGCTCGGAGTTGACCCCTATACAGGTGAGACAGGCTGTGCTGTCAGTGCGGGCAGGCAAACTACCTGATCCGGCAGAGTTGGGCAGCGCCGGCAGTTTCTTCAAAAACCCTGTGGTGTCCGAAGCGGAATATGCCCGCGTCTGCGCGATTGCAGGAGAAGATGGCGTGGAGGATGTGCCTCATTATGCCGTCGCGGGCGGCTGCGTAAAGATACCGGCAGCATGGCTGATAGACAATTGCGGGTACAGAGGTGTTGAAGAGGGCGGAGCCGCAGTATACGAGCGCCAGCCTCTGGTCATCGTCAATCGTAGCGGTGATGCGGAGCCGTCGGACATTCTTGCGCTCGAGGAGCGCATAATAGACGGCGTTTACGCCAAATATGGTATACGGCTGAGTCCGGAAGTGGAACATATCTGATCAGGAATGAGCAAGTTTATTATAGAAGGAGGTCATCGCCTCTCCGGAGAAATAGTCCCACAGGGAGCCAAAAATGAGGCTTTGGAAGTCATCAGCGCCGTGCTGCTCACGGACAAGAGCGTGACTATCGAGAATATCCCTGAAATAATGGATGTCAAGAATCTCATATCTCTGTTGGAGGATATGGGAGTGGAAGTAGTGCGCCACGGCAAGGGCAGTTACACATTCACGGCAGCGAATATCGATTCTGAGTACATCGGCGGAAAGGATTTCGTGAGCAAATGCGCCGCGCTCCGCGGATCTGTGCTGGTAGTGGGACCTCTTCTTGCCCGTTTCGGCAGGGCGTATTTCCCCAAGCCGGGCGGAGACAAGATAGGCCGCAGGCGTGTGGATACGCATATTGACGGATTCTGCAAATTAGGGGCGACCGCTGAGTACGACCATGAACGCAGGGCGTATCTCCTGGAGGCACCCAACGGGTTGAGAGGTACATATATGCTTCTCGATGAGGCTTCAGTCACCGGTACTGCCAATATAGTGATGGCGTCGGTCCTTGCGGAGGGAGTCACCACCATATACAATGCCGCCTGTGAACCTTATGTGCAGCAACTTTGCCGCATGCTCGTCTCGATGGGAGCGCGCATAGACGGTATCGGTTCCAACCTCCTGACTATCCATGGAGTCGGCTCTCTCGGCAGGGCCGCTCACCGCATATTGCCGGACATGATAGAGGTGGGCTCATTCATCGGAATGGCGGCTATCTGCCGCAGTTCCATTACGATACGTGATGTCTCCTATGCTGACCTTGGCATCATTCCGGACAGTTTCCGCAGGCTCGGCATCAGGCTTGAGCAGAGAGGTGACGACATATATGTGCCCGAGCAGGAATCCTACGAGATAGAATCATTTATAGATGGGTCCATAATGACATTGGCAGACGCGCCATGGCCGGGACTGACCCCTGACCTGCTCAGCGTAATGCTTGTCGTCGCGACCCAATGCAAGGGCAGCGTGCTCATTCATCAGAAGATGTTTGAGAGCCGCCTGTTCTTTGTGGACAAACTCATTGACATGGGAGCGCAGATTATCCTTTGCGATCCGCACAGGGCAGTGGTCATAGGACACGACCACCGCGTCTGCATGCGTGCAGGTAAGATGACCTCTCCGGATATCCGTGCAGGTATAGCGATGCTCCTGGCTGCGATGTCGGCCAAGGGTACTTCCGAGATAGACAATATAGAACAGATAGACAGGGGCTATGAGGATATAGATGCCCGTCTCAACGCGTTGGGGGCGCATATTATCAGACAGTGACAGACTACAGCCATTTGTTTTCGGAGGATGTGCATTCGTTCATGAGGTCTCCGGTGAGGGAGATTTTCAAGAAAGTAGATCTGAATGCAATATATTCATTTGCCGGAGGTTATCCGGATGCGGCGACATTCCCTCTCGGGGAGGTCGGCCGTCTATCGCAGTCAGTCCTGGACAAATATGGGGCGCGTGCCCTGCAATATGGTGCCACCCAGGGTGTGCCGGAGTTGAGGTCTGCCCTGTCTGCACGCTATGGTGTCCCTGTCGCCAACATACAGATAACCACATCTTCCCAACAGGGGATAGATGTATGCACGAGGGTCTTTGTCAATCCCGGAGATGTCGTGCTGACCTCCGCACCGACCTATCTCGGCGCGATACAGTCGTTCAAATCCTATAGGGCGCATATAGTCGCTATGGGTGCAGCGACAGAGGAGGAACTGGTACGCGCCAAGTTTGCATATGTCATCCCTGATTTCTGCAACCCGAGCGGTGTGACCATGACAGAGCAGGAGCGGTGCGACCTCGTGTCGCTGGCGCGCAAATATGATTTCCTGATTATAGAAGACAGCCCTTACAGGGAACTCCGTTACGAGGGGGAGGATGTGCCGACTATATGGTCCATGGCACCGGAGAGGACATTGCACCTCGGTTCGTTTTCCAAGGTATTCGCTCCGGGATTCCGTCTCGGATGGATGTTCGGGGCGGAAGAATTGCTGGACCAGATATATGTATGCAAGCAGTCACTCGATCTCTGTCCGCCTGTATTTGACCAGTATATCGCAGCAGAGTATCTGGCTGAGGGCGGTCTGGAAGCCAACCTTCCGGCCACGATAGCGTTGTACAGGCGCAAACGGGACCTGATGCTCTCGCTGTTGGACAGATATATGCCCTCCGGGGTGGAATGGACGCGTCCGGAGGGCGGACTGTTCCTCTTTCTGACCCTGCCGGAGCATTGTGATACCATATCAATGTATGACAATGCGCTTTCTGCAGGCGTGGCGTATGTCGCAGGCGCATTCTTCTATATAGATGGAACGCACCGAAATACGATGAGGCTCAATTTCTCATTCGTCTCCGCGGATAGAATGGAAGCTGGCATCAAGATACTTGCGGAGGTCTGCATGGAGGAGATACGCAGGTCAGAGGCGGTCAATGATAAAGTATCGGCGGCAGGCACACCGTCAAAGTAACAGGATAATCAACAACAAGCATTATGGCATACTACAAATACAGCGGCGCAGGCAATACGTTCACTATCGTGGACGGCAGGGACGAAGAACCCGAAATCCATGATATGGCAGGTATGGTCGATATGATCTGTACCGAGTTTACGACTGACGGATTCATGGTGCTCAGAGACTCCGACCAATACGATTTCGCAATGGAGTTCTATAACTCCGACGGGTCGGGCGGCATGATGTGCGGCAACGGCGGGCGGTGCATAGTCGCATTCGCGGATGCCTTGGGCATCAAGCCGGCGAACGGGGAGAGTTATGTGTTCGAGGCTCCGGACGGTGTCCATGTCGGAGAGATACTGGAGAGGAACGGGCATTCGCGCATCGTGCGTCTCAAGATGTGTGATGTGCACGAGATGCGTTATCACAAGGAACTTAGCGAAGCCCCTGTAGACGGGTATTTCCTTGATACAGGCACGCGCCATTTCGTGGTTTTCGATGACGAGGTCGATGATATAGCGGTGACAAAGGCAGGCTCTGTCATCAGACATTGCAAGGAATTTGCCCCTGTCGGCGTGAATGCCGATTTTGTCTGCCCGTTCGAGGGTGGACTCAAGGTGCGTACCTTTGAAAAAGGCGTTGAGGATGAGACGCTTGCGTGCGGCACTGGTGTCGTTGCAAGTGCCATTGCGGCGTACAGACAGGGTATTGCCCCGACTTCGTTGCAGGACGGAGTCGCCCATTATGATGTCAAAGTGCTCGGCGGCAGGCTCTCCGTTGATTTCAGGCCCTCTGACGATCCTGACGATCCTGACGAGCCGGTTGCCGGCGATGTCTGGCTCACCGGCCCTGCCGAACTGATATATATAGTATAGAAAACCACATCAATTGAACATTATGACAAGACAGGCCGCAATCATTGCCGCTATCTGCGCCGGTGTCGCACTTTTAGCATGCTCTTCCGCCCCTAAAGAGGAAATCTTTATCCCTGCCGTCAAAAAGGAGGCGGTGCAGACAAAAACCCGTATCACCCCCGACATGCTCACTTTGGATGAGAAAATATCCCTTCTCTCCTGCAATATGGGTATAGAACGGCTCGGAGTGCCGATTTCATTTTACTCCGAGGGCATGCACGGAATAGCCTACGGCGGACCGTCCAACTGGGGACAGTACAAACCTCTCCCGACGACGAGTTTTCCGCAGGCATACGGTCTCGGAGCGACATGGGACCCGGAACTGCTGGAAAGAGTGGCGACACAGATTTCCATAGAGCAGAGGTATTATTTCCAGAATCCGGTGTATGACCGTGCCGGCCTCGTCATGTGGGGCCCGAATGTGGACCTCAATCGTGACCCGAGATGGGGACGCGGGCCGGAGACTTATGGCGAAGACCCCTGGCTCATATCACAGCTGGCGATAGGCTTTGTCCGTGGGGCGCAGGGCCCTGATCCGGACCACTGGCGTTCTGCGAGCGTGCTCAAGCACTTCATGGCCAACAGTTATGAGAATGAGCGTCATTCGGATTCTTCCGACATGTCGGAGCGTCTCCTCCGCGAATACTACGGATATACATTCTACAAAGTCATCACCGACGGCGGTGCGCGTGGTATCATGACCTCGTATAATGCGGTCAATGGCAAGCCTATGACCGCCAGCCCCCTCCTCCGTGATCTGATGATAGACGAATGGGGCAATGACGGCATCATCTGCTCCGATCAGGATGCGATGATGCGTATGGTGACCGTGCATAAGGCGTACCCTGATTTCGCCCGTTCTGCGGCGGCAGGCATCAAGGCAGGCATTACCCAGTATCTCTCCGATGAGAAAGAAGACTCCCAGCAGGCTATCCGCGATGCATACGCGCAGGGGCTTATCGACGAGTCTGACCTCGACCAGGCTGTACAGCGCAATCTCAATGTCGAGCAGAAACTCGGTCTGCTTGGCGGAGAAGACCCCTACGCCGGAATAGGCCGTGACGGATCCCCCGTCCCTTGCTATGACCCGGCCGCTGTCGCGCTCTGCCGCGAAGCCACTGCCAAATCTGCCGTTCTGCTCAAGAACAACGGCATTCTGCCGCTGAATGCACGGGCTTACCGCAAGGTGGCGGTCATAGGCCCCAGAGTGGATACCGTCATGCAGGACTGGTACGGCGGCAACCCTCCTCACCGTGTCTCTATACTTGACGGTGTGCGTGAGGCCCTCGGCCCGGATGTCGAGGTTGCGTATGAGACTGTAGACTTCTCCGGACGGGGGATTACCCTTGCGGAAGAGTCTGATCTCGTGATACTTGTCCTCAACGACAATCCTGCACCCTGTCTTGACATCAACGGCAAGAATCCCGAAGTGGGCTGGGGAACGAGCCAGGTCATCAGCGACGGCATGGAGGCTGTGGACAGACAGTCGCTGACCCTTGCGCAGGAGGACATCGGCAAGATGATACTCAAGGCCAATCCCAACACCGTGATGGTGCTCACATGCGCATTCCCTTATGCCATCAGATGGTCGCAGGACAATATGCCTGCCATATTGCAGGTGACGCACGGCAGCGAAGAACTCGGACACGGAGTGGCGGATGTCCTTTTCGGCAAGGTCAATCCGGCAGGACGCCTTACCCAGACATGGCCAGAGTCCATCACAGACCTTCCTCCGATTCCCGACTATGATATTACAAAAGGCCGTACCTATATGTATGCCAAGGCGCGCCCCCTGTATCCTTTCGGACACGGATTGTCATATACCACATTCAAATATTCCCGTCTTTCCGTTTCAGATATGGAGGACGGCGTTGTGAATGTCAGTGTGGATGTGACCAATACGGGAGATATGGATGGAGATGAGGTGGTGCAGCTTTATGTGCAGTATCCGGACTCCAAGGTTCTGCGTCCCGAGCGTCAGCTCCGCGGATTTAGACGAGTGAATGTGGCGGCAGGGGAGACTATAACGGTATCATTCCGCGTGGAGGCCGAAGACCTCGCATGGTGGGATGAGGAGCGTCATGGATGGGTGATGGAAAGAGGACGCGTCCGCTTCCTCGCAGGAGCCTCAAGCTCCGACATCAGACTTGAGAAGGTCGCCCGTATTTGATATTCCGTTCTGCCGGTATTCCAAGGGTGAGCATCCGACATGCCTGCGGAAATACCGGTAGAAATCCATCTGGTTCTTGAAATTCATTTCAAAGGCTATCTTCTTGACAGGTAGTCCGGTATGGCGCAGATAATACTTTGCGTCCCGTATCACATATGAACTGATCCATTCCACGGCAGTGCGTCCGCTTTCGCGTTTGACGGCTGCTGACAGATACTTTGGAGTGAGCATCAGTTGCGAAGCATAAAACTCCAGGTCGCGGTGCTCTACATGGTATTTGGACACCATCGTGACAAAGCGTCCGCTCAGTGCGTATTCATTTGCACTTTGTGGGATCTGTATCTCTACCATCTCCGCCCACAGATGCATGATCTCGATATTCATGGAGCGCAGCATGTGCCCGAGGCTCTTGACGCTGTCATCGTGGCTGGCGAGGATGATGGAGCGGAAGAGGTTGCGGAAATGGTGGATCAGGACCTTGTACTGCATTGTCGCCTTTATCATCCTGTGCTCGAATACCATTTGCGCCTTGTTCATATCAAATTCCATCACGCGCAAGAGATTATCCGACAGGGCCATGACCCTGAGCATGGCAGGCGAATCGATGTCTTTTCGCGCAAACTTGATGATGTCCCCGTACAGGCCTATTATGAAATTGTCCTGCCTGACACGGAAGTCTTCCATGCCTATAGACATGCTGAAATCACCAGCCACGCAGTATATGCACACTATGCCCTCCACCCTCCGTGGGAACTCCATCTCGACATCCTTGCCGGCCGGGTAATAGACATCCATAATCATGAAATCATCCCCCTGCGAGATGGTGTGTGCCTTGGGGAAAGACTCCCGGATACTTGCCAAAGATAGAGTTTGCATTGTTCCTGAAAGGTATAAAAGTATAATACTATTCCTTTCCAAAGGTAATAAATGATTTCTTTTCGGCCAAAAAGTATAATAACCCCCGTTTTGTCAACGGATGCTTATGCCTAACTTTGACATGTACTTAAGACCATTTCAAAACTGTTAAAATCTTGATGTTATGATACATTATTTTACCCGCCTGCAAAAACAGATGGCGGACAACTGGGACAGGCCTGCCCTCTGTGATTATCACGGCGGCTGTTTATCTTTCGGCGAGGTGGCGACGCAGATTGCCAGGATGCACCTCCTCTTCGAGAAATTGGGTGTCAAGAAAGGAGATAAAATAGCCCTTTGCGGACGCAATCAGGCCCGTTGGAGTCTAACATTCCTCTCAATAAACACTTACGAGGCAGTAGTGGTGCCTATACTCGTAGACTTTCATCCCGATAGCATCAATGCCCTGGTGGACCACTCCGACAGCGTCATTCTGTTTACAGACAACGAGGTCTGGAAGAAACTCGACAAATCCAAGATGCCCAATGTCTCCCGCGTGATGTCCATCTCGGATTTCACTCCGCTGTATATGCAGGAGGGAGACAAGGAGATTTTTGACGGGCTCGACAAGGCATTTGCCGACAAATATCCGGGCGGATTCTCTATTGAAGATGTAAATTATCCTGTTGATAATGACAAGGATATAGCCGTAATCAATTATACGTCCGGCTCTACCGGTGACCCCAAGGGTGTCATGCTGCGCTACGAATGCTTCAGCGCCAATATCGACTACGGGCAGAATCGCGTGCCGTCCAACTGCAATGACAGCATGCTCTCCATATTGCCGATGGCGCACATGTTCGGAATGATGTTCGAGCTGCTGTATCCTCTCTGTGGCGGTACTCCGATCTACTATCTCGGCAAGACCCCTTCGCCGTCCGTGCTGATGAAAGCCATGTCAGAGGTACGCCCTTATCTGTTCATAGCGGTACCTATGGTATTCGAGAAGGTGTACAACGGCAAGATCAAGCCCATGGTCAGCAAGCCGTCCATCAAGTTCCTGACCCACATCCCAGGTGTGAAGAACATCATCTTCAAGAAGATACGCGAGACTCTCGATACCGCTTTCGGCGGCCGTGTCAAGATTTACATCATGGGCGGCGCCGCCGTCAATCCGGAGGTCGAGAACTTCTTCCGCAAGATAGGATTCCACTTTACCATCGGCTATGGCATGACAGAGGCGGCGCCGCTGCTCGGCTACGAGGACTGGAACAAGTTTGTGCTGCGCTCCTGCGGCAAGGCCATGAGCTATGTCCAGATCAAGATAGACTCTGCCGATCCGGAGCATGTCGCCGGAGAGATTCTCACCAAGGGCGTCAATATATTCAGCGGATACTACAAGAATGAGAATGCCAACCGCGCGGCATTTACTGAGGACGGGTGGTTCCGTACCGGCGACCTCGGCACTATAGACGCCGAGGGCAATATCTACCTCAAAGGCCGTTGCAAGACCATGTTGCTGACCTCCAACGGGCAGAATATCTATCCCGAAGAAATGGAATGCACTATCAATAGCAACGATTTCGTCACCGAATCTCTCGTGGTAATGCGCGGAGACAAACTCGTCGCGCTCGTCACCCTTGACGAAGATGCTATAGGACATGCCGAACTGACCGGAGAAGATCGCTCTGACCTGCCCTCAAACATATTGGCAGAGGTAAACAAGAGACTTCCCCGATACAGCCAGCTGTCCAAGGTAGAGGTGATGGCGGAGCCTTTCCAGAAGACTCCGAAAATGTCCATCAAACGCTACCTCTATAAATAATAATGGATTAGATCAGGCTGAAAGCCACTTCCATCATCTTTGTGAATGCCGTCTGCCTCTCCTCCGGGGAGCTGACGGTATTTTCTACTATACTGTCGCTGACGGTGAGTATGGTCAGGGCTTTCTTGCCTGCTTTGACAGCGTTGGCATACAGGGCGGTAGTCTCCATCTCAATGCCGAGTACACCCATTTTCTGCCATTTCTTCCAGTTCTCGTTCTCGTCATAGAATACGTCCGAGGACAGGACATTGCCCACATAGTACTTGTAGCCGAGTTCCTTGCATTTGTCCACTGCGGATGAAAGCAGTTCAAAGTCGGCTATAGGAGCGTATGTGCCGGGCAGGTTGAACTGATTCATGTATGCCGAATCCGTACATGCTCCCTGTGCGATGACGATGTCTCCGATCTTCATGCCTTTCTGGATGCTGCCGGCAGTTCCAGTACGGATAATCTTCTTGACATCATAGAAATTGAACAGTTCGTAGGAGTAGATGGCAATGGACGGTATGCCCATGCCATGGCCCATTACACTGACACGCTTGCCCTTGTATGTGCCTGTGTAGCCGAGCATGTTACGTACGCTGTTGAACATTACGGGATTGTCGAGGAATGTCTCCGCCATGAACTTTGCGCGGAGGGGGTCTCCTGCCATGATGACGGTCTCGGCGATTTCGCCTTGCTTTGCCGCGTTATGTGCTGTTGCCATAAATATTTACTTTTTTGATGTGTTCTTGAATGTAAGTCTTTGGGGTCCTACGCCCTTTACCGTGACGGACTTCCAGCCCTTGGGCATCACTGCCGGCATTTGGCGCACACCATCGTCTGTGAGTTCCAGACCGCAGAATCCGTTGATTACCGCCTGCAGGACACCTCCGTAGCCGGTCATGAAGCAGGTGTCTCCCTTGCCGGCAGTCTCGCTGAACGCGAGGAACGCTCCATGTGTATGTCCGTCCACCGTCTTTCTCCATAATGCATCGGTCTTGTCCCTGTCTCCGAGCCTTGCCCATTCTATAGCCGGAATTGCAAATGACATTGCCGGCCCGGCGGGATCCAGTTTGCTTTCATAATACTCCAGATCCCGTCTGACAGCATCAGGATCGGTCACTGTCTGCAGTGGATAGGCGAGCAGATTGGCATCGGTCTGCTTGATGACCGCCCCGTCGTATCCCTCGTATTCCATTGTGATACCTTCCTTTACAGGAATGCGCAGCCTTTCTGCTGTCTCTGTCCACTGTGGGTCGGCATCCTTGCCGCAGATGTCGCAGGCCTTTGCCGCAGCCCTCAGTACGACTGCTGCGGCTGCATTCGTAAATGCATTGTCGTCCTTGCCGTGCGCATATTCGTCGGGGCAGATGACATTCTTGATGGACATGCTGCCGTCGCTGTTTGCCGTCACGCGGCTCACCCAGAAGTCCGCTACCCCGATGAGCACTGGCAATGCCTTGTGTTCCAGCCATTCACGGTCTCCGGTCATCCTGTATCTGTTCCATAGAGCAAGTGCCACGCAAGAAGATATATGGTGCTCGAATGCCCCGGTGAGTGCTCCCGGGTCGCATGCTTCGTCTCCGCTGCGGTCGCTCTCCCAAGGGAACATAGCCCCTCGGTAGCCGTGCGCGTATGCCTTGCGTTTTGCGCCCTCGAGCCTGTCGATGCGGTAATCGGTCATGGATTCCGCTATGTCTCCTGCAAGAAACAACATCGGAGGATACATCCACAACTCCGAGTCCCAGAATATATGTCCGCAGTACTCGCTGCTGGACAGCCCGAACGGGGGAATGCTGGCGGAGGTGCCGCCCCTGCATGAGGAATACAGATTGTAGAGGGCTGCCCGCACGAGTTTCTGTGCGTCGTCGTCTCCTTCTATTATTATATCTCCCTGCCACAGTTCGTCCCACAGTTCTTCGTGTCTCCCGATGAGGCTTGCAGAGCCTTCGCCTACCGCATATATCACCTCCCTCAGCGCCTCATTCTCCGGGTCGGCGAAATCCGTCCCCGGCGTCACCGCTCCTACGAGATGAAATCTGAACACTTCTCCTGCCTTGATATTGGCATGTCCGTTCCAGGGGCCCTCGTCTGTAAACAGGCAGTTGGCGGCAGCCATGACTATACCCTTGCGCGGAGTGATCACAGACAGGCGTCTGAAATCGTATTTGGGTTCTCCGACCCATTTGCTCACGATGCCGGAGTCGCGTAGCGCAGGCCTTTTGCCGGCTGTAATTGTATCCTGTACATTGATTTCAATGTCCTTGATTGCCTTGACATCCACGCTGACGAGCCCGGCATACGGCATTCCGCGCAATGCGCGAATGCTGTACCGTATCTCCGCCCTGTCCTCGTGCCTGAATGCCGTTTCCAGGCAGGCTTTCTTCATGTCGAGGGTCTGTCTCCATTTGGAAACGGATTCCTCCGTGACACCGCTGCCATCTATGGACATGGACAATACGAATGGATTCAGAGTCTTGAAATGCGTACTGACGCCACTGCCTTTGCGGCTGTCATAGACATTGTTGAGCATTGTGCCCCTGACCTGGAACGGCGCCGTTCCGGAAGTGATGCCCAACTGGCCGTTGGCAATGGGGACTGCATAGTATTTGGCAGAGGGGTCGTCCGTCGAGAGTGTCCATCCGCCGTCTGCGGATTTTTTTGCCGAAACAGGCAGGCAGAGGGCACATATCAGTGCGGAAATCAATACTTTGGACATTATGTCGAATCGCGTGTGGGGCATAGAAAATCCGGAGCCATTATTAAGAAAGACTCCGGATACAAAGTTAGAATAAAAATATTATTTCCTGTTGCGCACTTCGACCTTGCCATCGATGGCATCTACCTCTATGAGGCTGTCCTTGTGGACACTGCCGTTCAGTATGGAGGTCGCCAGCCTGTTTACCAGTTCCCTCTGTATGAGCCTCTTTACAGGACGGGCACCGAATGCCGGATCGTAGCCCTCCCTTGCCATGAGGTCGGTAAAGTCTTTGGTATAGGTGAGTTCTACGCCCTCTTCTGCGAGCTTATTGCTCAAGATACCCATCTGTATGCGGACAATCTCCTTTATATTGTCCTCTGTGAGCGGATCAAAGCAGATAATCTCATCTATACGGTTGAGGAATTCGGGCCTCATCCTCTCATCGAGCTCTTCCCTGCGGAGGTTGGAGGTCATTATCAGAATGGTGTTCTTGAAATCCACGGTGCGTCCCTTGTTGTCGGTCAGGCGCCCGTCATCGAGCACCTGCAGCAGGGTGTTGAACACATCCGGATGCGCTTTCTCGATTTCGTCCAGCAATATCACCGAATACGGCTTGCGTCGCACCGCCTCAGTCAGCTGGCCGCCCTCATCGTAGCCCACATATCCCGGAGGCGCTCCCACCAGCCTGCTGACAGTGTGTCTCTCCTGGTACTCGCTCATGTCTATTCGGGTAATCATGTTCTCATCGTTGAACAAAAACTCCGCGAGAGCCTTTGCGAGTTCGGTTTTGCCTACTCCCGTCGTGCCGAGGAAAAGGAACGAGCCGATAGGCCTTTTTTCATTTGCCAGTCCGGCACGCGAGCGTCTGACCGCATCCGATACCGCCTTGATGGCTTCGTCCTGGCCCACAACCCTTTTGTGCAGAGCCTCTTCCATGCGCAGGAGCTTGTCTTTCTCGCTTTCGAGCATCCTGTTTACGGGAATGCCTGTCCAGCGTGCGACCACTTCCGCAATATCTTCCGGAGTGACGGCTTCCGTTATGATAGGATCTTTGACGGCAGCCTGCTTCTCGGTGAGATCATCTATCTTCTTCTGTGCCTGGGCAATCTTGCCATAGCGCAATTCCGCCACCTTTCCGAAATCTCCGGACCTCTCCGCAATCTTTGCTTCGTTCTGGTACTCTTCAATCTGACGCCTGGTCGCCTGCAATTCATTCAGAATGCCCTTTTCCTCATCCCAGCGCGTTTTGAGTTCCTGTCTGCGTGCGCCCAGTTCCTTGAGTTCACCTTCGATTTTCTCCATTTTGAGCGAGACCCCTTCGCGCTTGATTGCCTCCTTCTCTATTTCGAGCTGTCTGATACGCGAATCAAGTTCCGCTATCGGCTCTGGGACGGAATTCATCTCCAGACGCAACTTCGAAGCCGCCTCGTCCACCAGGTCTATGGCTTTGTCCGGCAAGAATCTGTTGTTGATATAACGGTGCGAGAGATTGACAGCCGCTATCAGGGCGTCATCCTCGATGCGTACCCTGTGATGGTTTTCGTATTTCTCCTTCAGCCCGCGCAGTATGGCTATGGACTCTGACGGTGTGGGCTCGTCCACCATGACCTTCTGGAAACGCCTCTCCAGAGCCTTGTCAGTCTCAAAATACTTCTGGTATTCGTCCAAAGTGGTAGAGCCGATTGTGCGCAGTTCGCCCCTTGCGAGAGCGGGTTTCAGGATATTGGATGCGTCCATTGCTCCGGATGACCTGCCTGCACCTACGAGAGTGTGGATTTCGTCTATAAACAGGATGATCTCTCCTTCGCTGTCCACAACCTCCTTCACCACCCCCTTGAGCCTTTCCTCAAACTCGCCCTGGTACTTGGCACCAGCTATCAGAGCGCCCATGTCGAGAGAGTAGATTTTCTTGCTCTTGAGGTTCTCAGGCACATCGCCGTCCACTATCTTTTGGGCTATGCCTTCGGAAATTGCGGTCTTGCCGACGCCCGGTTCTCCTACCAATATGGGATTGTTCTTGGTCCTGCGGCTGAGTATCTGCAGCACTCTCCTTATCTCCTCGTCCCTGCCTATTACAGGGTCGAGTTTGCCTTTTGATGCCATCTCGTTGAGGTTGACGGCATATTTGTTCAGAAATTCGGTCTTGTTTTCCATATAATGTTCGGTTTTATGGTCTGTGCGTCTGCGTACAGGCGCGGCCAGACTTGATCAAACAAAAAAAGCCGGCATCATCAGATGCCGGCCTCTATGCTGTCAAAATATATTCCAACGGGATATTACTGACAATCTGTCAGTCTCCCTAAGGATAGGCTTAGTTACCCTGGTTCTCAGGTGTCTCAGCCGCAGGATTTGCCTGCTCTACAGGTGCAGAGGGGAAAGCCGGCTGCTCTGTAGTGGTAGCGCTCTCAATCTGCTTGGTGACATCGATTCCGTTGGAATTGCCGCCCATGTTGAAAGAGGCGATAATCGAGAGCACAAGGATGAATGCTACCAGTCCCCATGTGAACTTCTCGAGGATATTTGTTGTCTGGCGTACGCCGAGAGTATTGTTTGCTGTGACGAAGTTGCTTGCGAGGCCATTGCCTTTACCATTCTGCAGCAACACGACTCCTATGAGCAGGAGAGAGGCAAGGATGATAAGGATGATTAGAATTGTGAACACTGTGCTCATAATGTATTATCTTTCTCTATTTTGTTCAATTTGTCAATAAGGACTGCAAAATAAGCACTTTTTTCCGGATATCGCAAAATAAGTTGAGAATAAATGTATTTTGCCTGGTCGAAATAGCCTTGTTCCGCATATATTTCCGCGAGAGCCTCGGTGCAGAACGATACCGCCGAGCCGGCAGGCTCCGTCTTGGTCCCGGGTGCGCTGTCGCGTGCCGCCCTCGCTATGGAGGCTATTACATTGTCGTCCGCATTCTTGACTCCGTCATATTCATCCTGTGAGAAAAAATCCCCTCCTGCAGCCCTGACGACCTTTCTGGGAGTTTCCTTGATTGCAGTGCGGACCTCTTTGTCGGACAGGTCGGGAATGTTGTTGCGGCGGCTTTGCTCGTATAATAGGCTCAAGTCTCCTATGTATGCCGCTACCTCTGCATATCTTGTGGGGTCGTTGCCGGCAGTCCTGCGGCACAGTTCCACGCGTGCGGCTGCAAACCACGGATACTGTTCGACGATTGTGGCCAGCTCGTCAGAGCCCATCTTGTTGAGATCTGTTGTCATGTCTTTTTACCAGTTCGCTACAGTTGCGTTGAATACATCATCCACCAGTTTCTCGACAATCTCCGCGCACAGGCTCGACTCCACGGCATCCAGGGTCTGCGTACCGTCGAAATCCGAGTAGTGCGAAAAACTCTTTTCGAAATCGTCCTCCGGATACTTCCTGTTTGTGAACTGTATTTTTATTGTGACGGTGAGGCGGTTCTTGGCAGCGACTTCGTCTGCAGTCACTGAAGATGTCGTCACTTCGTATCCGGTCACTTCTCCGTATATCTCCAGGTCTCCGTCCATCTCCACTTGTTCCAGCCTGGTCATCCTGCGGAACTGGGTACGCATGGCCTCTGTCAGGTCATTGGAGAGGGCCGGATTGACCCTCAACGCCTTATATCCGAAATAATCTATGGTCACTGTCTTGACATCGGGTTGTATGGAGGTGCCCGAAAATGAGTATATTCCGCAGCCGGACACGGCAGCGGCCAGGCATGTGAACGCCACGGCGATTATAGATAGACGCAGTTTTTTCATGCTTTTTCTTCTTTAGCGAGTCGGCGGTATAGTGTCCTCTCGGATATTCCGAGTTCCTTGGCTGCAAGGGAGCGGTTGCCCCTGTACTTCTCCAGCGCTTTGCGTATATTCTGCCGTTCGGTCTCCTGGAGAGAAAGTGTTTCCGGCTGGTGCTCATGTATTTCCGACTCCTGCCATTCTGCCTCCACCGGCTCCGGCTGCGTATGCTCCGGTATTCTGATGTCGTCCTTGGCCGGCGCAGCGATTCTGGCAGGGCCGTTTCCATCTCCGAATACGGCCGCGTTGAGCCTGTCAATGTCCTGCTTCAGATCCAGCAAAGCCTTTATTATCATCTGCTTGTCCGAGTCGCTGAGGCTGCTGCCTTGGTTGCCCTGCACGAGTGCCGGAATCTGCTTGGGGTCATCCTTGGGGATATATCTCGCGAGTGTAGCCGCGTTGATTTCCTGCCTGCCGCTCATAGCGGAAATAGGCATGGACTCCATTGCGGACACGCTTTCGGCCACATTCTTGAGCTGGCGTATGTTTCCGGGCCAGCGGTAACTTTGCAACAACGCGATGGCGTCGTGGCTGAGGCTGACCTTTGTCACATTGTACTTTTCGGAAAAATCCGCGCAGAATTTGCGGAACAGCAGATAGATGTCATCTGTCCTCTCGCGCAATGCCGGCATGTTGATCTGGATGGCATTGAGCCTATAATACAGATCCTCCCTGAATTTGCCCTGCGACACTGCATAGAGCAGGTTTACATTGGTAGCCGCCACTACGCGCACATCCGTCTTCTCCACTTTGGACGAGCCTACTTTCATAAACTCCCCGTTCTGGAGGACGCGCAGCAGCATGGCCTGCGTCGATGCCGGCAACTCACCCACCTCGTCGAGGAACAGAGTGCCTCCGTTCGCCTCTTCGAAATATCCCCGCCGCGTCTCCGTCGCTCCTGTGAATGCGCCTTTCTCGTGCCCGAACAGTTCGGAATTGATAGTGCCCTCCGGCAGACCTCCGCAGTTGATAGCCAGATACTTGCCTGTCTTTCTCCTGCTGTGGTCGTGTACGATGCGTGGCAATGTCTCCTTACCGACACCGCTCTCTCCGCATACCAACACGGTGAGGTCGGTCGGTGCGACGGCCATGGCTGTCTCCAACGCACGGTTCAGCGATGCGTCATTGCCTATGATGTCGTATTTGTTCTTAAGTCTCTGAAGTTCCTGGGTATCCATTGATACTCTATTTATACAAATTACAAAGTTAGTGATTTTTTCATACTCGTTGTTTTTATCGTACTTAGTTTGGCGGAGTGAATGCCGCATGATATTGGAAAAAACCGCGCGGTGCGAAAAACTTTGTCGCACCTGGCGACGAAATTCCATCGCAGGCTGCACAGGACTGACAATCAGAAGTCTTGATAAACTATATTTTAGTTTCTCGATTCTATCTATTATATTTGCCCCGATATTGACATGGATAATACCATATTATTATAAATAATAACTATTTATGAAAAGAACATTTTATATGATTCTTGCCGCAGCCGCGACATTGTTCGGGGCAGCCGCTTGCTCTTCTTCGAGCAAGATGGCCGAGCAGGCGGAGAATGTCATTGTCAAATGCAATCCCGAAGTGCTCGAGGTTGTGGCAGGAAAGGTTAATGCCACTGTTACCGTTACTTATCCTAAGGGATACTTCAACTCCAAAGCCATTCTCAAAGTGACGCCCGTCATTGTCTATCAGGGCGGAGAGGCCGCTGGAGATGTTATCGTCTATCAGGGCGAGAAAGTCAAGGACAACTACAAGGTCGTCTCCTCCGACGGAGCTACCGTCACAGAGAAGATAAGCATCCCCTTTGTAAAGGGAATGGAGAAGTCCTATCTCGAACTCAGGGGTGTTGCTTCGATCAAGAGCAAATCCGTCAATCTTCCTTCCAAGAAAGTTGCTGATGGTGCCAATACCACATATATGCTCGTCAAGAAAGAGGGCCGCGTGTCTCTCAAAGCTGACAACTACCAGGATTTCATTTCCCAGACGACCGAGGGACAGATTCTCTATGCCATCAATAACGCAGATGTCCGCGGTAGTCAGCTCAAGGGTGACTCCATCAAGAACTTCCAGGCTGCTCTCGAGGAGATCAAGAGCAATCAGCGCAAGTCTCTTGTGAGCACCGAGGTCGTGGCTTACGCATCCCCCGACGGTGGTGAGAGCCTCAATGAGAAACTTTCCGACAAGCGTGCCCGTTCTGCAGAGGCTGCATGGAAGAAGGTTGCAAAGAATGTCAATGCCGAAGAGCATGAGGTCAAGAGCGTCGGTCAGGACTGGGAAGGCTTCCAGGAGCTCGTCGCCAAGTCTGATATCCAGGACAAGGACCTTATTCTCCGTGTCCTCTCCATGTACAGCGATCCTGCTGTCCGCGAGAGCGAAATCAAGAACATGTCCGAAATCTACACAGACCTCAAGGGTGAGGTGCTTCCCGAACTCCGCCGTGCGCGTTTCATCGCCAATGTCGAGTTCCAGAACTACACAGCCAGCGAACTCAAGAAACTTGTCGATGACAATATCGACGAACTTGACGAAGAGGCTCTTCTGCGTGCCGCGACACTTGTCAAGGGTGCAGACAAGAAGATTGATATCTACAACACTGCCGTCAAGAAATTCGACAGCGACCGCGCCCGTTTCAATATTGGTGTAGTCTATCTCGAGGAAGGTGACCTTGCCAAGGCCGAGAAAGCATTCGCAAAAGTCACAGCACAGGACGGCGACCTCAAGAACGCTCAGGGTGTTATCGCTCTCCGCAAGGGTGACATCGCCGCCGCAGAGGCTGCATTCAAGGCTGCCGGCACTCCTGACAGCAAGGCCAATCTCGGTGTTGTCGATATTCTGAACGGCAATTACGCCCAGGCTGCCGCCGAACTTGCCGACGCTCCCGGATTTGAGCACAACAAGGTGCTTGCATATATCCTCAATGGCCAGATTGCACAGGCTGAGGCTGCCGCTACGAGCAGAGAGGCTTCTGTCAGCTACCTCCGTGCTATCATCGCTGCGCGTCAGAACAAGAACGCCACTGCCAAAGAGTGGCTCAAGAGGGCATCTGTCAATGACGAACTTCGCCAGCGTCAGCTGACTGACATCGAGTTCGCAGGACTCGAGTAGTTGACGATACGATACTTACTGACGCCCGGGTGGTTCATTGCCTCCCGGGCGTTATTTTGTCTGTTTATCAGAAGATTTGCTTGTGGTTTGAAAAAATATTTGTATATTTGCAACTCCCCAAGCGTGGGAAAATCATAAATTATAGATTAACAATCATTTATGCCTACAATTCAACAGCTTGTTCGCAAAGGGCGCGAGGTGATCGAAGTGAAGTCGAAATCCCGTGCTCTGGATGCATGCCCTCAGAAGCGTGGCGTATGCCTTAGGGTCTATACCACGACGCCTAAGAAACCTAACTCCGCTATGCGTAAGGTTGCTCGTGTACGTCTTTCCAACGCAAAAGAGGTCAATGCTTACATCCCGGGCGAGGGACACAACCTGCAGGAGCACTCTATCGTGCTCGTTCGCGGTGGTCGTGTCAAGGACCTCCCGGGTGTGCGTTATCACATCCTTAGGGGTGCATTGGATACGGCAGGTGTAGAGGGCAGGACCCAGTCCCGTTCGCTCTATGGTGCCAAGAGACCCAAAGCCTCTAAGAAGTAATCTCACATTTACCTGTTTTTTACATTTTTCAAAATGAGAAAATCGAAGCCTAAAAAGAGAATTCTACTTCCTGATCCGAAGTTCCACGACACGAGCGTGACTCGTTTCGTGAACAATCTTATGCTGGACGGTAAGAAGAGTATCGCGTATTCAATTTTTTACGATGCCATTGACATGGTAGGCGAGAAGATGAAAGATTCTGAATTGGCTCCACTCGATATTTGGAAGAAGGCCCTCGAGAACGTGACTCCTCAGATTGAGGTCAAGTCCCGTCGTATCGGTGGTGCAAACTTCCAGGTCCCTACCGAGTTGCGTCCGGAAAGAAAGATCTCCGTCTCCATGAAGAACATGATCTTGTTTGCACGTAAGCGTTCCGGCCGCTCGATGGCGGAAAAACTCTGTGCGGAGATTGTCGCTGCCTACAACAACGAGGGTGGCGCATACAAGCGTAAAGAGGATATGCACAGGATGGCCGAGGCTAACAAGGCGTTCGCCCACTTCCGTTTCTAACATTCCGCATAGATGGCAAAAAGAGATCTTAAATTCACGAGGAATATCGGCATCATGGCCCACATCGATGCCGGCAAGACGACTACGTCTGAGCGTATCCTGTACTACACCGGCAAGATTCACAGGCTCGGTGAAGTGCATGAGGGTGCCGCTACCATGGACTGGATGGTTCAGGAGCAGGAGAGGGGTATCACCATTACCTCCGCTGCGACGACCGCATTCTGGAACTATAATGGCGATACCTATCAGATCAACCTGATCGATACTCCCGGACACGTTGATTTCACCGTTGAGGTGGAGCGTTCCCTGCGCGTTCTTGACGGTACTATCGCGACATTCTGTGCGGTAGGTCGCGTACAGCCTCAGTCTGAGACTGTGTGGCGTCAGGCTGACAAGTACGGAGTCCCCAAGATTGCGTATGTCAACAAGATGGACCGTATCGGAGCTGACTTCCTCGCTTGCGTTGACGAAATCAAGAAAAAACTCGGCGCCCGTGCAGTTCCTATCTGTATTCCTATCGGAGCAGAGGATAAGTTCAAGGGTCTGATCGACCTCATCGACATGAAGGCGATCTACTACTACACCGAGGAGGCTCTCGTCAACTATGAAGAGAAAGAAATCCCCGAGGAACTCGCCGGTGAGGCGGCTCTTTGGAGAGACAAACTCCTTGAGGCAGCCGCCGAGTGCGACGAGACCCTCATGGACAAATATTTCGAGAATCCTGACAGCCTCACTAAAGAGGAAATTATCGCGGCTCTCCGCAAAGGAACCATCGAGATGCAGATTGTGCCGGCTTGCTGTGGCTCTTCGTTCAAGGACAAGGGCGTACAGTTCCTGCTCAACGCTGTGATGCGTTACCTTCCTTCTCCTCTTGACAAGGGTGCAGTCAAGGGTGTCAATCCCGAAACAGAGGCTGAAGAGGTCCGCAATCCCGAGCCTAAGGCTCCTTTCTGCGGTCTGGTGTTCAAGATTGCAACAGATCCGTTCGTCGGTCGTCTCGCTTTCATCCGTGCATATTCCGGACATCTTGATGCCGGTACCTATGTCATGAATGTCCGCTCCGGCAAGAAGGAGAGGGTAGCCCGTCTGTATCAGATGCACTCCAATCACCAGAACCCTATCGATTTCGTCGAGGCCGGTGATATCTGCGCCGCTGTCGGTTTCAAGGATCTCCGTACCGGAGATACGATTTGCGACGAGGCACATCCTATCACTCTCGAGTCTATGAAGTTCCCCGACCCTGTTATCGGTGTCGCTGTGGAGCCTAAGACACAGGGAGATCTTGACAAACTGGGTATCGCACTTGCGAAACTCGCCGAGGAGGATCCTACCTTCACAGTCAGGTCCGATCATGAGACAGGACAGACCGTCATCAGCGGTATGGGTGAGCTTCACCTGGATATCATCATCGATCGTCTCAAGAGAGAGTTCGGTCTTGAAATCAACCAGGGAGCACCTCAGGTCAACTATAAAGAGGCTATCACTTCTTCCACACAGCACCGTGAGGTCTTCAAGAAGCAGACCGGTGGTCGTGGTAAGTTTGCAGACATCATCGTTGAGATCGGCCCCGCAGATGAAGGCAAGACTGGCCTTCAGTTCGAGAACCAGGTCAAGGGCGGTAACGTTCCCAAGGAGTTCGTTCCTTCCGTGCAGAAAGGTTTCGAGTCCGCTATGGCCAACGGATGTCTTGCAGGATATGAGGTCCAGGCTGTCAAAGTCACCCTTCTTGATGGTTCCTACCATCCGGTTGACTCCGACCAGCTTTCGTTCGAGCTTGCGGCTCGTATGGCTTTCCGCCATGCAACCCCCAAGTGCCGCCCTGTCATCCTCGAGCCTATCGAGAGTCTTGAGGTAGTTACTCCCGAGGAGTACATGGGTGACATCGTAGGTGACCTCAACCGCCGTCGCGGTCAGATCATGGGTATGGACTCCAACGCTTCCGGTGCCCGCATCGTCAAGGCGTTCGTTCCGCTCTCCGAGCTCTTCGGATATGTGACCGTCCTGCGTACACTTTCTTCCGGTCGTGCGACTAGCACAATGACCTTTGACCATTATGCCGAACTGCCGGCATCTCTCGCTAAGGATGTTATCGAGAAGAGCGGCTACAAGGCATCTGATGATGAATAATTAAAATGTATTGATATGAGTCAGAGAATCAGAATTAAGCTCAAATCATTCGACCATATGCTCGTGGACAAATCGGCTGCCAAGATTGTTGATACAGTCAAGGCTACCAACGCGAGGGTCAACGGCCCGATTCCTCTGCCTACCGGCAAGAAGATATTCACGGTCAACCGTTCGACTTTCGTCAACAAGAAGTCCCGTGAGCAGTTTGAGCTCGACTCCTACCGCCGTCTCCTCGACATCGAGGACAGCAACGCAAAGACCGTTGATGCCCTTATGAAACTCGAGTTGCCTTCCGGCGTGGAGGTTGAGATCAAGGTCTGACGACTTTTTCAGGTCCCTTAGCTCAGTTGGTTAGAGCACCTGACTCATAATCAGGGAGTCGCAGGATCATGCCCTGCAGGGACCACGGTTTGTCAGAGCCACCGCTATTGCGGTGGCTTTTTTGTATTTTGCCTACAAATAATCACTATTTTCTGCAACATAATCCCTAAATGAGGTTTCCGTGTATCAATCTTAGAAATTATTTAGTATTTTTTCAAGCGGAATCATCTTGTGGCCACATCCTGATTCGAGAGTGTTTAACCTTAAAATCAATTCAATCATGAAAAGATTTGTTATTGCTTTTCTCTCATGCTTTATGCTGATGGCCGGAACCGCATTTGCCTTTTCTGCTGAGTTTGATTATATTCCTCACCATTGCCCTCAGTGTGGGGTTAAACTTAAAACGACAGATCTTGAGTTGAAAGGAGATAAGGTTATAGCTACTTGTCATAAATGTGGCTCGGTAGATGAGTTTATTCTTGAGGATGTTACAGATGAGAAAGAGTCTATTGATTAGTTGTGTGCTGCTGCTGACCTCGGTGGTCGCGGCGGCGCAGAAGATTACTGTGTCGGGAGTGGTTGCCACGCCCGACACTTCTTCCTTAGAGTGGGGCGTATGCTATGTCTTGGCCGGAGACAGCCGCGAAGGCTCGTACAAATTCACGGTCGGCACGCCATTCCATTATACTCTCCAAACATCCGCCTCATATACGCTGTCATTCCTGCTTCCTGGATACGAGACAAAGACGCTAAACATAGATGCTGTCAAAGACATTGATCTGGGTACGGTCGCGATGACAGCCGACGACAAACTTCTCAATGCATCCGTGGTCAGCGCAGACGGAACACATCTGTCTTTTGACCGCGAAAACATCACTCTCAATGTCGCCGATGACACGCTCTTGCGCCACAAGAGCCTCAAGGATGTGCTTGCGCGTCTGCCCCTTGTGCAGGTCTCGCCCAAGGACAATACCATCTATGTATCCTCCGGCTCTTTTGCCGTGACTGTCAACGGCAAGAAGAATCTCGCGCTCAGCGGCAATAATCTTAATTATATCACAGACTTCCTCAAGGGCAAGGATGTGCAGTCCGTCACTATCAACACAGCGCCTGTAGGGCGTTATGGGGAATATACTGCGGTCATAGACATCCGCGTCAAAGAAGACATTGCGGACTTTGTGGCGGGAGCCCTGTCGGTGTCTGCGTCAGAAGCATACGATGTTGACGGGAGTGTCCGGATGACCGCCAAGGCAGGCAAGTCCGTAACGGAAGTCACATACAGCCCGAAATATACGGATGCGCGTGAGAAGCGGGAGTCTTCTGTACGGCAGTCCTTGAGTGACCCGGCGAAAGTGTTTTCGGCATACGATACGGTCAAGACCGATCGTAGTCACACTCATTCGCTCAAACTCAACTCCAGCTATGACCTCAGCCGCAAGGATGTGCTTTTCTTCAATGCTGATTTCAAGTACGGCTCTTCTGATGGCTTGACGACATCCGCATTCATGGACGATTTCACTTCCTCCCTGTCGGATGTGAAGACTGCGGACTACGGAGCAACACTTGCCTTGCAACATGATTTCAAGGCGCCCCGTGAGAAACTGCTGACCTTTCAGACAGGCTTTGTTGACCGCAGTGCCGCCAATTCCTGGGAAATAAACGGCATCCCTACGGCAAATGATACCCGTTCGTCAGAGTGGAGTGTCGGTATGGATTTCTCCCATAGCCCGATTGACAGGCTCAACTACTATGTCACAGCCGGCTATCGTTACAGGCATTATGGCAGTGAGTCGGGTAGCACTACGCTGCTGGACTATCCCCAGAAGGTAATATTCTGCAAAGGTGAACTTGCTTATAGTATGGGTAAAGTGCGTCTGTCAGGCGATTTTACATATGACCGTACCAAAGATCTCAGTGAGTACGACAACCTGGACTACAGCGTGCAGGCGATGTATTTCCTGCGTCCTGGGCAGAACCTGAGGGTCAATATAGGACAGGAGATCTATCGTCCGGATCTGACATCGCTCAACACGTGGCAGGACAACAGCGTGGCTGGCACGACTTCTACCGGCAACTCCTCCTTGCGTCCGGAGCGAAACAGCAGTGTCTTGTTGGGATACTCCTACATGCGGGGCCGGAAACTTAATCTCTCGTCCATGGTAGTGTACCGGTGGAGCAACAGGGGGGCGTTCCGGGAATTGTCCGTCTCCGATGACGGTCGCCTGTCGTCCACTTATGTCAATAATGACGGGATGAGTTCATGGAGGCTTGCAGGTGGTTTGATATGGAATCCCACAGATGGAGTAAATCTTTCCATTCACCCGCGTTGCGTGTGGAACAGGTATATGTGGGGTGCCGGGGATATAAGCAATTTCGAATATGGGTTCAACTATAGTGCATCAGCCACGCTGTGGTATGACATCGAACTGTCTGTGTTCGGCGGCTATGCCCATCCGGACAATGCTATATATAGGGATGCCCAGGCCGTCAAGATGCACAATATCCTGGATATGCATGTTGGACTGTCCAAGGATATAGGCAAATGCCATGTATATTTGGGAATTAATGATCCCTGGCACGCTAACCGGAAAGAGGTCCGTGAGATAGAGACTTCCGGATATAATGTCGTCTCTACAAGATGGAAGCCTGTATCGCGCGTCAGCTTAGGGCTTACATATTCTTTCGGTCATTTCACTGGGCGAGCCAAGCGCAATATGCGTGAGTTCCGCGCTACGGACAATCAAAAAAACTGACCCTCCTTGCGGAGGGCCGGAATTATTACCTCAAGATGTCTTCCAATGAAGTGGATGCCGAGGTCTTGGAGTCGCGGTACTTGACTATGACGGGGCAGTAGAGTTGTACTCCGCTGCCTGCCGCGACACCTTTGCTTATAGGTCTGCTGCCTGCCACAACGACAGCTCCTGCAGGTACTTCCACGCGCCCGTCGGCATTGTGGGGGACGAATTCCCCGGTAGTGGCGTCGAACAGTGGGGTGGACGCTGTGATAATCACTCCTGATGCCACGACTGCCATTTCCCGCACGATAGTACCCTCATAGATGCCGCAGTTGCCGCCTATGAAAGCCCCGTCCTCTATGATTGTTGGCAGAGCCCCGGCAGGTTCGAGTACGCCGCCGATCTGCGTGGCTGCGGATATGTGTATATTCCGTCCTATCTGTGCGCAGGACCCTACAGTCACATGCGAGTCTATCATGGTGCCCTCTCCTACATACGCGCCTGCGTTGATGTAGGACGGGGGCATTACTATCGCTCCGGGAGCGATATATGCACCTCTGCGTATGCTGGTACCGCCAGGTACTATGCGGACTCCGCTGTCCGGAGCGAAGTCCCGGACGGGAAAGGTATCCTTGTCAAAGAACGGGAACTGTCCCTCGCTCATGTCTGCAATCTTGCCAAGCCTGAATCCTGCGAGTATGGCCTCCTTGATTTCGGCATTGACATGCCATTCTCCACCGGATTTTTCGGCTACCCGTATGGTGCCGGCCTCGAGGCCGTCCATCACTTCGTTGAATCTCTCTATTGTCATTTCCATTCTATGAGTCGGTGTTTTCTGTAGTTGATGCT
Source organism: uncultured Muribaculaceae bacterium (assembly GCA_964616865.1). Lineage (GTDB taxonomy): Bacteria > Bacteroidota > Bacteroidia > Bacteroidales > UBA932 > Cryptobacteroides. The sequence continues at coordinate 13,579 of CAZTUQ010000003.1, read as the reverse complement.
CAAAACAGTTCCGCCAATATTCCCGCCATGATGCGTGAAGTCTCTTCCGAGGCCTCTACGAGTGGCAGGCGCATTGTCTTGCCGCACAGCCCCATTTGGGCGAGAGCCTCTTTGACAGGGATGGGGTTACTCTCTACAAAGCAGCCCTTGAACAGAGGAAATAGCCTGTACAACAGTTCCCGTGCGCTCCTGTAGTCTTCTGCCATGGCGGCATGTACCATTTCGGAGACTTCCGCAGGCGCGACATTGGATGCCACGGATATGACACCGTCCGCTCCGCTTGCCATGAGGGCCATGGTCAGGTCATCATCTCCGCTCAGCACGCAGAATCCTTTAGGAACACGGCGGAGTATCTCGCAGACCTGGCTGTAGTTGCCGGACGCCTCTTTGACGCCTATGATGTTGGGGCAGTCCTGTGCCAGTCTCAGCACCGTGTCCGGCAGCATATTCGCCCCTGTGCGTCCGGGAACATTGTATATGATGACCGGCAGGGATGTTTCTGATGCGATGGTCTTGAAATACTGGTATTGTCCCTCCTGCGTGGGCTTGTTGTAGTATGGCACCACAACGAGGAACGCGTCCGGGCCGTGGGGCTCGAGCAACTTGATGTTTGCGAGCGTGTCCCTGACGCAGTTTACGCCTACGCCTGCTATGATGCGGTGTCCTTTTGCGTGTTCCTTTGTGATTTCCAGCAGTCTTGCCTTTTCATCCTGCGTGAGGGCAGGCGTCTCAGCAGTAGTGGCTACGGGCACGAGGAAGTCCACGCCCTTGTCTATCTGCCGGTCTACGAGTCCGGCGTATGCTTCGTAGTCGATGTTTCCGTCCTGTCGGAACGGCGTTACCAACGCCGTTCCGCAGCCGGTAAAAAGTTTTGTCATTGCCTGTTGATGATGAGCTCCTTGAACTCGTGCACCCCCTTCAGCTCCTCGAGCATCTCGGCGGCCTTGACTGCGCCTTGTGCAAAGCCCTCTCTCGAGAATGCCTCATGGGTGATCTTGATTTTATCCACTTCGGATTTCAGTTTGACTATATGTGTGCCGGCGACTTCTCCCTGACGGACTGAAGTGATGTCAGGCCTGACGCCGAGATTGTGTTCTATGACCTCAGAGAGCGATTTTGCTGTTCCGCTGGGGGAGTCTACCTTGTGTACATGATGTGTCTCCTCGATAAAGGGGACATATCCCGCTCCCTGCAGTATCTTGGTAGCGCAGTCCACAGCTGCGGACATGGCTATGACACCTATTGAGAAGTTGGAGCCCCATATCATCGGAGTGCCGCATTTCTCGAAATATGCCGTCACTTCCGCGCGGATGTCGTCCCAGCCTGTCGTGCCGATGACCGCCGCCTTGAAATGCTCCGCGATATACTTGTAGTTGGCCCTGAATGCATCGGGTGTGGTGAAATCGATGCATACGCTCTCACCGGCGATTGTAGGGTCGGTGGACACGACATCTTCAGTGGGTATAGCCTCTATTCCTTTGTTGATGAGTACGGTCTCAATGATATGGCCCATCTTGCCATATCCGCTGATTACAACTTTCATAAATGTGCAGATAATTGGTTATAGCTTTTTCAATGTCATTCTTGAGAATGTGTTCGTTGTCCCTGTGTGCCACCATTATGGAGCCCGGGCCGCAAATCATGCGTTTCTCGAAATTGTCCAGATGAGGTGCATCGCTCCCGAAAGCGACAGTCTTGGACGGGATGCCCTCCACAGTGTGGTATCTGGCAGGGGCGTCACCTCCCCGGGCATTCACGCAGATGTACGGGCGCTCCCTGGTCATCCATTCGCATACGGCAGAGTCGCTGGCGAATGTAGTGCGGAAATAGATGCGGCATTGCAGCCGGGGGCTCAGTATATTCTGCGGATTGTCGCTATGCAGAAGTCCTATATTGTAGGTGGTAGTTCCGAGTATGGGGTCCTCCGGGAAATCCGTGTTCTTAAGCTGGTTGCAGAAGTCCACAAACATCTCCACTGCGCTCCTTCCTCCCTCCGGATAACCGGAATGGAAAGCCTCCCCATCAAATGTCAGGTCAAACGATTTTGTGCCTTTGGACGCGCTTACCATGCAGTTGTCGGTAGGTTCGCAGACGACCAGATATTCAGCACGAAACGGTGTCTGTGCAAATGCCTTGGCCCCCCATGACCCTGTCTCTTCACCGCTGACAAACAATGCTCCGAAGTTGCTGCATCCGCGCTTTGCCAATCTGGAGCAGGCTCCGAGAATGGAGATTATCTGTCCTTTGGCATCACATGAGCCTCTGCCGAGCACCTTGTCTTCAGTAAATGTCGGGGCTATGTATGGTGGCACTGTGTCCAGATGTGTGCAGAATACAATGTCGGGCGAGCCCCATTTCAGGAACAGGTTCAGAGTACCGTCTCCGACTTCCATGCATTCGGTATCGGGCGCGAAGCCCTCAAGACGCCCGGCGAGCCATTGCGCCAGTCTTCTTTCTTGTCCCGAAGTGCTGTCTATCTCGAGTATGTCTCTGAACAGGGCCTCGTCCATACTTCTATGCGTGCAACAGTCCTTTGTTCAGCATCAGCAGGGCTATCTGTACGGCATTGGTGGCCGCTCCCTTGCGTATATTGTCCGAGACGCACCAGAAATTGATGCCGTAGCGCACGGTGTCATCGCGGCGTATTCTGCCTACAAATACATCGTCCTTGCCCCAGGCGTACAGAGGCATGGGATAGATGTTGTTGGCAGGGTCGTCCTGTATCGTGACACCGGGAGTGGCCGCCAGCAGAGAACGGACCTCATCGAGGGTGAAGTCCTTCTCGAATTCGACATTCACCGACTCGGAATGTCCGCCCTGTACAGGCACTCTCACAGTGGTGGCAGTCACGGCGATATTGTCGTCCCTGAGTATCTTCTTGGTCTCCAATATCATCTTCATCTCCTCCTTGGTATAGCCGTTATCCTGGAAGACATCTATATGAGGGAGGATGTTCTGGTCTATCGGGTAGGGGAATTTGCTGTCATAAGAGCCTGGCTCCGCTCCGGCGCGTTCGGCATTCATCTGGTTGATGGCGCGGTATCCTGCACCGGTCACGCTCTGATATGTGCTTACGACCACTCTCTTGATGGTAAAGGCCTTGTGCAAAGGGGCGAGGGGGAGCACCATCTGGATTGTAGAGCAGTTGGGGTTGGCTATGATCATGTCGTCTTCGCCGATTTCATCGCCGTTGATTTCCGGCACGATGAGTTTCTTGCCGGGATCCATGCGCCAGAATGCCGAATTGTCGATGACGCGGCATCCGACTTCGGCAAATTTTGGGGCGAGTTCACTGGATATTGTGCCTCCTGCGCTGAACAATGCGAGGTCGGGACACTTCGCGATGGCATCTTCCGCACTGATTACGGAATATTCCTTGTCCTTGAAGCGTATTTTCCGGCCGACAGACCTTTCCGATGCGACCGGGTATAATTCGCTTACTGGGAAATCCCTCTCCGCGAGCACTTCCAGCATCCTGCTTCCTACGAGCCCGGTGGCTCCCACTACTGCAACTTTCATAATATCTTTCTACATTAATATATCCTTGATTATACCGGAGGCGGCGAGTCCGGCGCCCTCGCCTGCTCCCTTGATGACAAGAGGTGCTGACAACTCGCTCTGTATGACGGTCACATTCTCCGAGCCTTGCAGGAAGAAGTAGGGGCTGTCAGCAGCGACGAGCTGCATCTTGATTTCCGCCTTGTAGCCGAGCCTGGCAGTATTGTCCTTGCGTATGGATGCGACAAACCTCTGCCTCATGCCGAGGCGGTCGAGTTCGTCTTCCTTGTCCCTGAATACCTGCTCGTATGCATCGAGTTTCTTGTAAAATTCCTCTATGTCACAGCCGAAGAAGTCTTCCGGCAGCATGGGGCTTATCTCCACGTCTTCCGCCTCGAGGGCGACCCCCGCCTCGCGAGCGAGGATCAGGAGCTTGCGGAGCGCGTCCTGACCGCCGATATCGGCGCGGGGGTCGCTCTCGGTCAGCCCGTTGTCCTGTGCCCGCTTGAGCAGCGTCGACATGGACTCGGTGCGTTCACCGTCGTAACTCGTGATGATATAGTTGAGAGTGCATGAGACAGCCGCCTCTATCGACACCATGGCATCGCTGCAGTTCGCTTCTCCCGAGAGTGCCTCCAATATGGGCATGGCGGCTCCCACGGTGGTGTCATAGCGGAAAAACGCTCCGTTCTCCTGCGCTGCCGCCTTGAGTGCGGCATATTCCGGGAATGGTATTGCCACCGAGCGGCGGTTGGATGTGACGATGTTCACTCCCTTGCGGAACAGTTCGGCGTATCTGAGGTATATGCGCGGGTCATCGGTGCAGTCCACCAGCACGGACTTGTCCTGCGCCGCTTCTCTGACCGCATCAAAGAACGCACCGCCCTCCGCGCTCTCGCCATGCTGCAGGCGGTAGCCGCTTTCGGCAGGATCTATACCTTGCAGGTCAATTACATATTTGTGGCTGTCTGACAGACCGACGATGCGTATGACCCGCCCTCTGCGCCGTGCCATCCGCTCCGTATTGCGCCCTATCATGTCGATGAGCGCGCGTCCAACCGCTCCGTGCCCGGCGATGAACACATCTATGACTGCCGGAGTGCTGTCTTCAAAGAATTCCCTATGTATGGCGGCAAGCGCGTCTTTTGCCACGATGTCGCGGACCTCTGTCAGGAAACTGCCGTATTCTGTCCTTGTGATACTTCCTACAGGTCTGATACCCAGTTCTTTGAGCGCGGACAACATCCTCTGCTCCGCACCTCTTGCATTGCTGACATTCTCTCCCGTGAGACAGATTGCGGAAATGCCGTCGCGGACCTTGCCTACGAGAGAGACGCCTTTCCAGCATTCGACCTTGCTTTCCGTTCCGGCTCCTACCAGCGTTCCGGGATTTCCGGGGTCAAAGGTGTTCTTGATGCTGAACGCTATGCCGGACTCCATTGCCGGAGCCACCGCCGGTGCGTAGAGCACCTTGGCACCATGACTCGCCATATCGAATGCCGCACCGTATGAAATGTTGGTGACAGTGCGCGCTGCAGGTACATCCTTGGGGTTTGTGGTCATTATACCTGGCACATCGGTCCAGATCTCCAGCGTCTCCGCCTCTACTGCAGCGGCATAGAGAGCCGCACTATAATCCGAGCCGCCTCGTCCGAGCGTGACCGGTGCTCCGCTTTCATCCCCGGCTATGAACCCCGGAGCGACAAATACCGTAGTCTCCGGATGACTGCCGAGCAGTTCCCGTATGCGCCTGTAGGTTTCTTCCTTGTCCACACCTCCGTTCCGTTTGACTATCAATTGTCTGGAATCGGCCCAGAATGCCGGAATACCCTCGCATTCCAGTTTCCTGGCAAGAATCATTGTGGACAATAGTTCACCGAATGTCTCCGCGACTTCGCCCTCTGCGTCTTCCAGCCGTGCAAACACCTTGTCCGTGTCTGTGACGAGCCTGGACATCTCGCTGCCTGTGAACAGCCTGCGTATGATGGTGCGGTGCCGCTCCTGCAACTTGTCTATCAGCATTCGCTTGCACTCCCTGTCTTCCGTCTTGCCGATTTCAATCAGCGCGTCGGTACAGCCGCTGATGGCAGAACTCACCAGCACCACGCGGCCTTTGCGCGAGGCGGCTGACACTATGTCGAGCACTCTGGATATATTGGTGGCGTTGGCGACAGAACTGCCGCCGAACTTCAGGACGATTTGAGGAAATACATTCATATTCTCAAATATCGTCCTTTATCTGAAACTTTCAAAGTCGGGAAGCCCTATATGTGCAGTGATTTCTTTCAATTTCTTGTCATCACGGGGGCATATCATCAGCACATCGTCCGAATCGATGACGACATAGTTGTCAAGTCCGCTTATCGCCACCAGTTTTTTCTTGTCCGAGACAAACAATATGTCGTTCGACGAGTGGCGTATCAGCCTGTGCTCCGCATTACCGGCGTTGCCGTCCGCGTCATGCTCCGAGATATAATTGTACAGGGAGTCCCAGTTGCCTATGTCCGCCCATCCGAATTTGGCTGGCAGCACCCAGTCCTTTTCTGTCTTCTCCATGACGGCGGAGTCTATCGACAGGCGCTCCATGTCGGTGTATGCCTTCTGCAGGAACTCCAGTTCGCCCTCTGTGCCGAGGATGTCCTCCCAGCCTTTGAACAGGCCCGTGATTTGTGGTACAAAGCGCTCCATCTCCTCCTGTATGACCCTTGCGCTCCATGCGAAAATGCCTGTGTTCCATAGGAATTCACCGCTGTTGACGAATACGGACGCTATCTCTGCATCGGGCTTTTCGGTGAATGTCTTGACTTTGAGAATGCCGCCGCGCTCGTATGCGCCCTTGCCTCCGACGGCCTGTATGTATCCGAAATTGGGGTCGGCCCTGTCCGGTACGACACCGAGAGTAATCAGCGCGTCGTGTTTGGCTGCATATTGCAGGGCTTCCGATACTGTGTCGACATACAGTGGGACATTGGTGATCATGTGGTCCGACGGGCTGATGACCATTACCGCTTCTGGGTCCCTCTTTAATATCGAATACATTGCATAAGCGATGCAGGGGGCGGTGTTGCGGCTGTACGGTTCGGTCAGGATATTCGCCTCGGGCAGTTCCGGGATATGCTCTTTGACAGCATCGTGGTATTTGGTCAGTGTCACGACCAGAATATTCTCCGGAGGGACTATGCCGCAAAGCCGGTCGTATGTCTGTCTGAGGAATGATTTGCCCGTGTGGGCAAAGTCGAGGAACTGTTTGGGTTTGGCTTCCCGGCTGAGCGGCCAGAATCTCGATCCGGATCCGCCTGCCATTATCACACCGTAGTGATGGTTCTCCATAATCAATTATATATTGGGATGACCGCCTGCGGATAGTATTCTATCTCTGCACATTCTCCGTCCAGCAGTACTGTCACCACATCCAGGAATATCTCAACATCGCCGCAACTGTGCTCCTGCAGGTAATGGCGTGCGGCATTCGCCATGTTCCGCCTTTTACTCCTCGTTATGTTCTCGAGAGGGTCAGCGGCAGCAGGGGCGATACGGGTCTTGACCTCTACAAAATGTAAGCCGTTTTTGTCTATTGTGATAATATCCGTTTCCAGATGTCCGCTCCGCCAGTTGCGCTCGATGACTTTGTGCCCGAGTCCCTCCAGGTAGTCGGCTGCGAGGGTCTCGCCAATGCGTCCGGTATCTTTGCGCCGCGTCTCCATAGCCGTCAGTCGAATGTGACCACAGTCACGCCCGTGCCGCCGTACTGTATCTGCTCGTCCTTTGCGCTGGCCACTCCCGGCATGGTACGCAGGTATTTCTGTATCTCGTCCCTCAGGACACCTGTACCCTTGCCGTGTATAATCCTGACGGTATTGACATTGAGCATGATGGCATCGTCGATGTACCCGGTGACGATGTCGAGCGCGTCCGCCAGCCTCATGCCACGGATGTCTATCTCTGTACGGAAATTGAGTTTCCTCTCCTGGATGCCGGCGTCTATCTTGCGCATCGGAGGGGCTATGATGTCCTTGACGGCCGTCTTGAACTCGTTGGACGAAATCCTTTCCACGCGCGTGGGGGAGAGGTTGCTGGTGATGTTGCCTATGGCAATGGTTATTGATTTGGAGGAGACCCTGGTGACTTCTCCGACCATGCCGTTGTCTTTTACCCTGACCTTTTCCCCGACCTTCAGCGGGCCGCTGCGGAACTGGTCCTGCGGTTTGGCGGCAACGCTGTCCCCGTTTCCGGAGGTCTGGCGGCGCTTCTTCTTGGCGAGCTGCTCCAGTTTGCGGTCTATATACTCGTCACGGGTCTTGCTGTCACGCATCTTGCGCTCTTGTAGGGCGCTCACGAAGTTGCGCAGTTCCTCACGGACCTCCTTGGTCTGGCTCTTTTCTGCCTGGGATTCCTTGATAACGCGTATGGTGTGCTCCACCTTTTTGTTGGCGTCCTTGACAATGGCCTCGGCCTCTCGTTTGGCCTCCCTGAGTATCGCCTGTTTTTGCTCTTTGATATCGAGCAGTTCCTGCTGATACTTGTCAGTGATGTTCTCGAGGTTCTTGTCTGTCTTCTTGATTTTCTGCAGACGCTCGTCCAGAGCACGGCGGTTGCGGGCTATCTTGCGCAGGTTGCGCTCTATGCCGACAAATTCATCTCCTGCGCGGCTCTCCGCGTCCTTGACAATGCTCTCCGGCAGTCCCATCTTCCTCGCCAGTTCGAATGCGAACGAATTGCCTGGCATTCCTGTCTCGAGTTTGAAGAGGGGGGCCATGTTGGCAGCGTCGAACAGCATGGCTCCGTTGGTCACTCCGGTGTCCGCCCCGGAGGCGTAGAGTTTCAGATTGGTGAAGTGGGTCGTGATGACGCCATATACTCCACGCTTGTCAATCTCGCTCAATATCGCTTCGGCAATCGCTCCTCCGGCCGCAGGCTCTGTTCCGGAACCGAATTCGTCTATGAGCACGAGTGTCTTATCATCGGCCTTGGCGAGCATGTCCTTCATGTCCTTGAGGAACGAACTGTATGTGCTGAGGTCGTTGTCAATGGACTGGTCGTCTCCGATACTCAGTACTATGCGGTCGAATACCGGCATCTCCGAGGTCTCGGATGTAGGGATGAGCATGCCCCACTGGAACATATACTGCAGCAGGCCTACAGTCTTGAGACATACCGACTTGCCTCCGGCATTCGGTCCGGAGATCAGGAGGATGTGCTTCTGGGGGGTCAGCGTCACGCTTAGCGGGACTATTTCCTTGCCCTCCTTGTGCAGGGCTTTTTCCAGCAGCGGATGCCTTGCCTTGCGCAGCAGCATCTCTCCGCTGTCCGATATTATAGGCATTCCGGCTATGTAGTCCAGTGCCGTCTGGGCCTTTGCCATCAGGAAATCCACTTCTCCGACAAATGCCGCACCCTCCATGAGTTCGGGTACATACGGGCGCAGGAAGTCACTGAATTCCGCCAATATGCGTGCAATCTCCCTCGTCTCTGCAAATCGGAGTTCGTTGATCTCATTCTCCATTTCAACGATTTCCGCAGGCTCTATATATGTGGTCTTTCCGGAGGCGGATTCGTCGTATACAAATCCCGACAGCCTCCTCTTGTTGGCCGTGCTGACGGGGATGAGGTACTTGCCGTCGCGTATGTTGATACCCATGTCGCTGTCCGTCAGTCCTTCGTCCTGTGCTTTCTTGAGAATGGCGGCAGCGCGCTTGGATATTGCGCTCTCCCTGTCGTGCAGGCGTTTGCGTATGTCGTACAGCTCGTCTGACGCGTTGTCCTTTATCTCCCCATAGCGGTCGAGTATGGAGTCTATCCTGCGCTGGACCTCCGGGAAGAACGCTATTGGCTGTGCGAGTTCCTGGAGCAGGGGGTAGATGCCGTCCTTGATGCTGTGGAAAAACCACAGTATCTTGCGCACGGTGTCTGTCATTGTCCTGAGCTTGCCCAGAGACAGCAGGTCGATATTGCTGCCTTCTTTCTGCAGCGGTGCAAGGAACGGCAGGCCGTCGATATAGCCCGAGGTAGGGAAACTGTCTTCGAACATGACTATCAGGCGCATCTCGTCAGTTATCTGCAACTTGCGCCTGATAATCTCCGGATCTGTGCAGAATTGTTCTTCTTCTACCCTTTTGGCTGCATATTCTGTCGAACAGCGGTCCGCAATTGTCCGCCTGACCCTGTCAAATCCCAGTTTTTCCTCTATTCTTTCCACTATTTCAAATCCTCGATGGAACGCAACGGCTTTATCACGCCGTCATTGACTATACTTATACTTCCTGTTTCTTCGGATACTACCACAACGGTGGCATCGCTTTCTTCCGTGATGCCTATGGCAGCCTTGTGCCGCATGCCGTATTTCGGTGGCAGGTCGGTCCTGCTCGTGTTCGGCAGGGTGCATCGTGCTGCGACCACACGGTCCCCGTGGATGACAACAGCCCCATCGTGGAGCGGGGAATTCTTGAAGAATAGATTGAGTATCAGTCTGCTGACTATTGCGGAGTCTATCCTGTCTCCTGTCTCTACTATATATTCAAGGTTGTCTTCCCGTTCTATCACTATCAATGCTCCTGTCTTCTGCTCGGACATTATCTTGATTGCGCTGTAGAGCTCTTTGCGGGCCTCCGATCCTATGCCGTCATCCTTCATGCCGAAAAATTTGCCTATCGAGCGCCTGACCTTCCTGCCGACATCGGAATTGGATCCGAGCTTGATGAGGAAACGCCTGATTTCAGGCTGGAATATCACAATCAGCGCAATTACTCCCACATCCAGTACCGTGCTGAGCAGTTTGGTCATGAGCTTCATGTCGAGTGCGGATACCACTACCTCCAGGAAAAACAGCGACATGATGGCTATGAATATGTTGAGGGCTACGGAACCTCTGATCCAGCGGAATGCCAGATAGATGATTGCCGCAATCATCAGTATGTCGAGGATGTCGGTGAGTGACATCTGCAAAAAACCGAAAATATCCAGCAGCATAAACAAAAAGGCCATTATAATGGTAGTATCTCCGCAAATGTAGTGTTTTTGCCCCGATTATAAGAACTGTTTTGAAATATTCTTCTTTAATGTTGTGTTCGGCGCATAGACCCCGTCGGGCGCACGGAAAACAGGCCTGTGTCGGGGCGCTATTTGTTTGATTTTGCGTTAGAAAGCATTGAAAATCAAAAAATAAATGGTATATTTGCAGCTCGTCAAATTGTGTGGCGAGATTAATGTATTTATAATCAATTAATTATCAAACAATGCCTGGATTAATTGGAAAGAAAATCGGAATGACTTCCGTTTTCGGTGCTGATGGCAAAAATCTGCCATGCACTGTCATCGAAGCTGGGCCGTGTGTTGTTACGCAGGTACGTACAGTAGAAAAAGATGGTTATGCCGCTGTACAGCTTGCCTATGACGAAACTACAGAAAAGCACGCCAGCGCGCCTCTCCAGGGGCATTTCAAAAAGGCAGGAACCAAACCTATGCGCAAACTCGTCGAGTTCTCGGCTGATTTCGCACAGGATCTCAAACTCGGCGACACTGTATCGCTGTCCGATGTCATCACTGACTCGGTCGCTTTTGTGGATGTTGTCGGTACTTCTAAAGGAAAGGGTTTCCAGGGCGTCGTCAAACGTCACGGATTCGCCGGTGTCGGTGGTGCAACCCACGGTCAGCACAACCGTCTCCGTCACCCCGGTTCTATGGGTGCATCATCGTGGCCTTCTCGCGTATTCCCCGGAATGCGTATGGCCGGACACATGGGCAATGAGAGGGTAAAGGTGTTCAACCTGCAGGTGATCAAAGTTATCCCTGAGAACAATCTCCTCGTGGTTAAAGGTTCTGTTCCGGGAGCCAAAGGTTCTTATGTAATTGTGGAGGCTTAAGAGTTATGAAACTTTCAGTATTGAAAATTGACGGAACGGACTCCGGAAAGCAGGTGGTTCTCGACGATAACGTTTTCGGTATCGAGCCCAACGACCACGTCATCTATCTGGATGTCGTACAGTATCTCGCAAACCAGCGTCATGGCAATGCCAAGACCAAGGACCGTAGCGAGACATCCTATTCTACCAAGAAACTCGGCCGTCAGAAGGGCGGCGGTGGTGCACGTCATGGTTCCCGCAAGGCTGGAATCTTTGTCGGTGGTGGACGCGTTTTCGGTCCCGTGCCCCGTTTCTATCACAACAAACTCAACAAGAAGGTCAAGGCTCTCGCACGCCGCTCTGCTCTTTCCTACAAGGCAAAGGAGGACGCTATCATCATGCTCGAGCCGTTCGTAATGGATGCGCCCAAGACCAAGGAGCTTCTCGGCATCATGTCGGCTATCAAGGCCGGTGACCGCAAGGTGCTCTTCGTCCTGCCTTCCAACTCGGACAATATTTACCTCTCTTCCCGCAACCTTCAGGGAGTCAATGTCACTACGGTCGATGAGATCAGCACCTACGCGATCATGAACGCCAACAAACTCGTTCTCGTTGATGGTGTCCAGGACATTCTCGCCTCCAGGGCAATCCGTTAAAATCACAGAGAAATGGGAATTTTAATTAAGCCAATAGTAACAGAAAAGATGACGGTTCAGGGCGAAAAGTTGAACCGCTACGGCTTTATCGTTGACCGCAAAGCCAATAAACTGCAGATCAAGACTGCCGTTGAGCAGATGTACAATGTATCTGTGGCTGACGTCAATACGATCAACTATCACGGCAAGCGCAAGTCCCGCTTTACCAAAGCAGGTCTGCTCAGAGGACGCGCCAACCACTACAAGAAGGCGTATATCACTCTTGCCGGTGAGGATAAGATTGATTTCTACAGCAACATTTAAGGAGGGTTAGAAAATGGCAATCAGAAAGTTTAAACCGACCACACCTGGTCAGAGAAACAAAGCTATCAGCGCTTTCGATGAGATTACCGCGCGTAAGCCTCATAAGGCGCTTCTCGAACCCCTCAAGAGCTCGGGTGGCCGCAATAATACCGGCCAGATGACTGTCCGCTATATCGGCGGTGGTCACAAGCGTATGTACCGTATTATCGACTTCCACCGTACCAAAGACGATTGCACCGCAACGGTCCGTACTATCGAGTACGATCCTAACCGTAGCGCACGTATCGCTCTCGTAGAGTACCAGGATGGAGTCAAGAAGTATATCATTGCTCCTGCCGGTATCAAGGTGGGACAGGTTATCGCTTCTGGTAGCGGTGTCGCTCCCGAAGTGGGCAACACTCTTCCCCTGAGTGAGATTCCGGTAGGTACCCTCGTACACAATATCGAGCTTCGCCCCGGTCAGGGTGCCGCAATGGCACGTTCCGCCGGTACTTTTGCGCAGCTTGCAGCACGTGAGGGCAACCACGCAGTTCTTCGCCTGCCTTCAGGCGAGACACGCATGGTGCTTGTAACATGCCGTGCTACTGTAGGTACAGTATCGAATGCAGATCACAACCTGGAGTCTTTTGGAAAGGCGGGCCGCAGCCGTTGGCTCGGTCGTCGTCCCCACAACCGCGGTGTCGTTATGAACCCGGTCGATCACCCGATGGGTGGTGGTGAAGGACGTGCTTCCGGAGGTCACCCTCGTTCACGCAAGGGTCTCCCCGCGAAGGGATACAAGACACGTAATCCCAAGGCATCCTCCAACAAGTTCATCATAGAGAGAAGAAAGAAATAATTCAGGGGATTAAACTTTAGAGATTATGAGTCGTTCACTTAAAAAAGGTCCTTATATCCAGGAAGCGCTGGAGAAGAAGATTCTTGCTATGAATGAAGGTAGCAAGAAGAAAGAGGTTGTCAAGACCTGGTCCCGCGCCAGCATGATTTCTCCTGACTTCATCGGCCATACGGTCGCTGTCCACAACGGGAACAAGTTCATCCCCGTCTATGTGACAGAGCAGATGGTTGGTCACAAGCTTGGCGAGTTTGCGCCTACAAGAACATTCAGAGGCCATTCGGGCAACAATAAGAAATAGTAAAAAGGAATTTGATTATGGGAGCTCGTAAAAGACTGATGGCAGAGAGGCTCAAAGAATCCAAGAAGACCACGGCTATCGCCAAGGTCAAGAATGTTCCTTCGTCGCCCCGCAAGATGCGTCTCGTCGCAGACACCGTGAGAGGTGT
>CAZTUQ010000002.1:0-111202 GCA_964616865.1 uncultured Muribaculaceae bacterium | reverse complement strand
GTCCGGAGAGCGCAGTTTCAATGGAGAGAGGAGGACTTTCGGCGGTGAGCGCAGAGGCTATGGCGACGGCGAGCGCAGAAACTTCGGCGGAGGTGAGCGTCGTTCATTCGGAGGCAACCGCGGTGGTTTCGGACAGCGCAGGAGTTTTGACCGTCCCGGATACAACGCGGACAGGAACTCCGAGTCCGGAGAGCGCAGTTTCAATGGAGAGAGGAGGACTTTCGGCGGTGAGCGCAGAAACTTCGGCGGAGGTGAGCGTCGTTCATTCGGAGGCAACCGCGGCGGTTTCGGACAGCGCAGGAGTTTTGACCGTCCCGGATACAACGCAGACAGGAACTCCGAGTCCGGAGAGCGCAGTTTCAATGGAGAGAGGAGGAGTTTCGGCGGTGAGCGCAGAAGCTATGGCGACGGCGAACGCAGAAACTTCGGCGGAGGAGAGCGTCGTCCTTTCGGCGGCAACCGCGGTGGTTTCGGACAGAACCGCGATGACCGCAAACCTTTCGCAAAAGGCGGACGCAAACCTTTCCGCAAGAGCGAATTCTCATTCAACGAGAGGGACGAGGAGAGCATCAACAGGCTGCTCAGCGGCAAGCCCCAACTCGACAACATGGAGCTTCCCGAGGGTGGAGTGGCAGAGCCTCTCGCAAAGGACGAAGTGCGTCTCAACAAATTCATCGCCAATTCCGGTGTATGCTCACGCCGCGAGGCCGACACATTCATTCAGGCAGGAGTAGTGACAGTAAATGGTGAGACAGTCACCGAACTCGGCACAAAGGTCAATATCTTCAACGATGACGTCCGCTTCAACGGTGAGCGTCTCAAAGGCGAAGAGAAAGTATATATCGTGATGAACAAGCCCAAGGGATTCGTCACCACGGCAAGCGACCCCCATGCGGAGAAGACCGTAATGGATCTCCTCAAGGGTTGCAAGTCGAGGGTATTCCCCGTAGGCCGTCTGGACAAGGCGACTACAGGTGTGCTCATGTTCACCAACGACGGAGAGATTGCTGAGAGACTTACACATCCCTCTTACGACAAGAAGAAAATCTATCAGGTGATCCTCGACCATCCCGTCACACAGGAGGATTTCGACAAGGTGCTCGCTGGCGTCACACTGACGGACGGAGATGTAGCCGCTGACGAACTCGAGTACATTGACGAGAACGACAAGCGCAAGCTTGGCATCGAGATCCACTCTGGCAAGAACCGTATCGTGCGCCGTATATTCGAATCCCTCGGATATGATGTACGCGCCCTCGACAGAGTCTATTTTGCCGGTCTCACCAAGAAGGGACTCAAGAAAGGCGAGTGGAGGTATCTCTCTGAGCAGGAAGCCAATATCCTCAAAATGGGAGCCTACGTATAGTATGCACAGAGCTGGATTCGTAGGCATCATCGGCAACCCCAATGTGGGCAAGTCCACCCTGATGAACGCGCTCGTCGGCGAGAAGTTGTCCATAGTGACGGCCAAGGCGCAGACGACGCGTCACAGGATAATGGGCATCATCAACGGAGGGGACGAAGAGCACGGGGACGGATGGCAGATTGTGTTTTCCGACACCCCGGGCATTCTCAAGCCCAACTACCGTCTCCAACAGGATATGGTAGGCTATGTCGACAGTGCGATAGGTGACGCGGATGTACTCGTCTATGTCACCGACACCGTCGAGAAGGGTGACAAGAACGCTGAATACATCGAAAAACTCCGCAAGGTGTCATGCCCTGTCATTGTGGTAGTGAACAAGATAGACATTTCCAACCAGGAGAAGGTCGTGGCTTTGATGGGGACCTGGCAGGAAAGACTGCCGGCAGCGCAGATCATTCCGGCGTCAGCCCGGGAAAAGTTCAACCTCGAGAGCATACTCGACGCAGTGGTCAGCCATCTGCCCGAATGCCAGCCCTGGTTTGACAAAGACACTTTCACAGACAGGAATCTTCGCTTCTTCGCTTCGGAGATCATCCGCGAAAAGATACTCGAGAACTACAAGGAAGAGATTCCTTACAGTTGCGAGGTAGTCGTGGAGACATTCAAGGAAGGCGAGGAGAGATATGACATCGCGGCAATCATCTATGTCATGCGTGACTCCCAGAAGGGCATTCTCATAGGCAAGGGAGGACTTGCCATGAAGAGGCTCGGCACGGAGGCCAGGCACGAGATGGAAGATTTCTTCCAGAAAAAGGTCTACCTCAACCTGTTCGTTAAGGTAGATCCCGACTGGAGGGAGAGCCGCAGAGAACTGCGCAAATTCGGTTACGAAGAATAATTCATCAAAAGAGACGACATGGTAGAAGAAGACGACATCAAGAACGAAGGATACACGGAAGAGGAAGAACCCTCCCTTGAGGGCGAATCGACAGGGAAATTCTCCAGACTGCTGGACAGCGACAGCCGCAAGTTCAAACTGTCCGGCATGTTCAAGGACTGGTTCCTGGACTATGCCTCATACGTTATCCTCCAGAGAGCCGTCCCACACATCGTGGACGGACTGAAACCTGTACAAAGACGTGTGCTCCACGCGATGTACAATATGGATGACGGTTCTTTTACCAAGGTCGCCAATATCGTCGGACAGGCGATGCAATACCACCCGCACGGAGACGCCTCCATACTCGGCGCACTCGTGCAGTTGGGACAGAAAGGCTATGCAGTCGACTGTCAGGGAAACTGGGGCAACATCCTCACGGGTGACAGCAACGCCGCTCCCCGATATATAGAGGCCCGCCTATCCAAGTTTGCCAAAGAGGTCATATTCGACAAGAAAGTCACCAATTGGATGACTTCCTATGACGGACGCAATCAGGAGCCGGTGGAGTTGCCCGTGCGCTTCCCTCTGCTGCTCGCCCAGGGCACGGAAGGTATCGCTGTGGGTATGGCTTCCAAGATACTCCCCCACAACTTCAACGAGCTGATCGACGGTTCGATAGCCATACTCGAGGGCAAGGAATACGAACTGTATCCAGACTTCCCTACAGGAGGCTTTGCCGACTGTTCCAAATACATGAAAGGCCACCGCGGCGGTGCAGTGAGGGTACGTGCCCGTATCGAAAAGATCGACAAGAGCACAATCTCCATAACTGAACTGCCCTACGGCAAGACATCCTCGATGATCATCGATTCCATCCTCAAGGCCAAGGACAAGGGCAAGATCAAGATTAAGAAAATCGAGGACATGACCAGCAAAAAGGTCGAGATAGTCATCCACCTGCCCGGAGATGTCTCCCCGGACAAGACAATAGATGCGTTGTACGCATTCACGGACTGCGAATACAACATCTCGCCCAATGCCTGCGTCATCAAGGACAACAAACCGCAGTTCATGGATGTCTGCGCCATACTCGAGTACGACACCTTCCACACGAGGGATCTGCTGGAGCAGGAACTGCGCATACGCCTCAACGAACTGGAGCAGGAGTGGCACTACACTTCGCTCGAAAGGATATTCTTCGAGAACGGCATATACAAACTCCTCGAAAGAAACCAGTCGAGTTGGGAAGAGCAGAAGACTGACATCCTGAACGCTCTCAAAGAGTACGAATCCATGCTCCGCAGACCGATAAGCATGGAGGATGTGGACAAGCTCGTTGAAAAGCCTATCCGCAAGATTTCCAAATTCGACACCAAGGCCCTCGATGAGAAGGTACTCGCCATCGAGACCGAGATGAACACAATCAGGGACAATATCGAACACATCACGCAGTACACCATCGACTGGTTCAAGTCCCTCAAGAAAAAATACGGCAAGGACCACCCGCGTCTGACCGAAATCACATCGTTCGAGACCATCGCGGTCACCAAGGTCGCCAACAACAACGCCAAACTCTATGTCAACAAGGCCGAGGGTTTCGTGGGAATGGCACTAAAACGCGAAGAGGGTGTGGAGTGTGTCGGAGAGTGTTCCGATATTTCGGAAATCATAGTATTCGACAAATCAGGGCATTACAGGGTCTCCAAAATCAGCGACAAGGCATTCTTCTGGAAAGACCTGCTGTATGTAGGCGTATTCAACAGAGGCGACACCCGCACTGTCTACAACGCCATATACAGGGACGGCATGAGTGCTGTCACATACGCCAAGAGGTTCAATGTCACTTCTATAACACGTGACAAGGACTATGATGTCACGACAGGCGCGCAAGGCTCCAAGATACTCTGGTTCTCCGCCAACCACAACGGAGAGGCGGAGAGTGTGAGGCTCTATTTCCGCCCGAGGCCGAAACTCAAGAAACTCACGGGAGAATACGACTTCTCCAACCTCGCCATCAAGAGCAAGACCGCCCGGGGCAACCTCGTATCCAAGAACCCTATCCAGCGTATAGTGCTCAAGAGCAAGGGCATCTCCACCATCGCAGGCAAGGATATATGGTACGATGCCGACATCCAGAAACTCAACGACGAGGGGCGCGGACTCTATCTCGGACAGTTCAACGGAGACGACAAGGTGCTCGCTGTATTCAAGAACGGCACATTCTACACCACCTCATTCGATGTGTCCAACAGGTATCAAGGCGATGTACTGCGCATAGAGAAATACGACCCCGACAAGACATTCACAGCCCTTTACTTCGACGGCGACCCAAAGGTCAAGGCGTTCTATGTCAAGCGTTTCTCATTCCCGACCAGCGACAACACTCCTGCAGGGTTCATTGCGGACGGACGCAATTCCTACCTGGTGGACCTCAGCGAAGACAAGCATCCGCAGTTTATCGTGACATTCGCCGGCAAATATGCCCACCATGAGCCGGAGACTGTCGATGCAGAGAACTATATCGCCAAGAAGGGCTACACCGCCAAGGGCAAGAAATGCCATTCATGGGACATTGAGAAAGTGGAGTTCACCGACCCCATACACCTCCCGGAAGATGACATCGAGGTCATGAACGAACCCGAAATCGAAGATGTAGACATCAATATCGATGGCGACGGACCTTTCGAGGGAGAAGTTACCGACAACGGCGAGGAACTCACACTCTTCTAACAGCGTACTCTGGAATATGACTATATGCCTCATAGGCTTTATGGGCAGCGGCAAGAGCAGTGTCGGCAAGCGGCTCGCATCCATGCTGCACTGCAGTTTTGAGGATCTGGACAGTTATATCGTCAAGCGCGAGGGCATGAGCATATCGGAGATATTCGCAACATCAGGAGAAACGGCATTCAGGGAGGCCGAGACAGCGGCTCTGCGCGAACTGCTCACTACAAATGACGGAGGCGTGCTTTCCCTCGGAGGCGGCACGCCCACCAGACCGGAAAGCGTACAGGCCCTGAAAGATGCGGGAGCATTCTGCATTTATCTCAGGACTGACGCCAGTTCCATCAGGCTCCGCCTTGGACGGGAGGGCATCAATTGCCGCCCACTGCTGCGCAACGGTGACATGGACGAGCTGCTCGCCGGACGTCTCCCCTTATACGAGTCTGTCGCAGATTTAGTCATGGATACAGACGGCCTGTCCGTGTCAGAGGTGGCGCAAGTCCTTGCAGCGGAAATCACAGCGAGGGAACTACTTCAGTAGCAACGCATTATCTGCCATTGCCCCGTATCCCGGAGAAAGGTTCGCACAGGATGCGGCGGCGATATGTGGCGGTCAGCCATATCGTCCTCACCGTCAGATGCACAAAATACGCGCACAACAGGCAGTGTATCGCCGCCGCGTCAGGATCGGCCGCCCTAAACACAGCAGCCGGAGCGACAAAGAGCCTGTCAAGCAGCAGCCAGGAGGCAAAGAACAACAGCATGGCGGCCAGCATGCAATTGCGCATCGGAGCAGATGAGACCGCTCCCTCATATACTCCGTCCCAGGCAAACGCAGCGCAGCCCATGGGAGGCATCAGCAACAGCCACGGCAGGAATTGCCGGCACGCATCTATGACGGCCGCATCCGAGGACATCATCCGCAACAGCGGCGTGCCGCACAGCCAATAGACAAAGATAAATACCACCCCGATGCCCATGCTCCAACGGAATATATGCCTCACAGACATGCGCGTCATCTCCCTGTCCCCCGAGCCTATATATTTGCCGCAAAGAGCTTCCGCCGCATAGGCGAATCCGTCCGTAAAGAACGAGAAGAGCATTAGCAGTTTCATCATAATCGCCCCAGAAGCGAGCATCAGGTCACCATATCCGGAAGAAATGCCGGTAAATCCTATATAAATGGCTGTCAGGCCGAGAGAACGCAGAAATAGGTCTGCATTGAGCGAGAAGAATCCGCGGAGCCTCTGCAGGCCGAACGCCTCGCGGAGGCCCTCCAGTCCGAAGCCTGCAAACAGATGTCTATACCTGCACACAACGCGGAGCACGGCGAACAGCAGTCCGCTATACTGCGCTATGACAGTGCCGAGAGCAATACCCGAAAATCCCATTCCCAGCCAGCCACCGACACCTAATGCCAGGATGATGCTCGCAAGTACATTGACACAGTTTACCACCAGGTCTGTCAGCATGGAACTCACAGAGTCCTGCATGCCTATAAACCACCCCCGCAAGGACATCAGGGAAAGTGTCGCCGGAGCGGCCCAGACACGCACAAAGAAGTATTGTAGGGCCAGTTCCTTGACTTCCGGCGTACTGTCCACCACGAGGAAACCCAACTTGGTGAAAGGACGCTGTATGCACAACAGCACCGCCGCCACAATGAGCGCGATGCCGATGCCTCTCACCAGCAGGGAGGCACATGACTTCCAGTCCGAACGGCCGAATGCCTGCGCAGTAAGTCCTCCCGTACCCGCCCTCAAGAAATAGAAATTCCAATACAGCAGGTCGAAGAGCATAGAGCCTATGGAGACGCCACCTATGAATGCCGCTGCTCCAGAAAGGCCCTCAAGATGCCCGGCAACGGCAATGTCCACCATGCCTACTATCGGGACAGTAATATTGGCGAAGATACTCGGAATGGCAATCCGCAATATCTGCCGGTTGATTCCCGGATTTCCCATTATCTGAATTTCCTGTCCTCCTCCAACATCCCGAGGTAGGAGGTATAGCGTTCCCCAGAAATCTCGCCGGATTCGACCGCAGCCTTGACAGCGCAGCCCGGCTCATGGGTGTGCGTGCAGGGGGCGAAGCGGCATGCGTCGGACAATCTGAGCATCTCCGGGAAGTATTTGGAGATCTCCTCTTTCTCCAGATCCACGAGCCCGAAGCCACGAAGTCCCGGAGTATCAATCACATATCCCCCACTACACAACGGATACATCTCATACAGGGAAGTCGTATGCCTGCCTTGCAGATGAGACAGGGAAATATGCCCGATCTTGGGGTCAAGAGACGGATCGAGTGCCTTGATGACAGATGACTTGCCCACACCGGACTCTCCGGAGAAAAGGCTGACTTTGTCGCGGCAGCATTCCCGCAGGGTGTCTATCCCCTCGCCTGTCCTCACCGAAGTCTCTATGATACGATAGCCGGCTCCGCCATATATGTCCTTGAATGCAGCCACCTGCTCCGGAGCCTGGTCGCGGTACAGGTCAGTCTTGGCAAGCACTATCACAGGAGTGACCCCATAGACTTCGCAGGTCACGAGCAGCCTGTCGAGAAAAGGCAACTTAATCTCGGGGAAATACAGCGAGACCACCAGCACGGCCTGGTCTATATTGGCTCCAATCACATGTGTCTGCCGGCTGAGATTGGTAGAGCGCCTGATCACATAATTGTCCCGGGGCAGTATCTCCGTGATGAGGGCGGGATGCTCTTCGTCCACGACATCCCCTGCCTCGAAACGCACCCTGTCACCCACGGCAACGGGATTGGTACCGCTACCGCCACGCAACCTTACACGACCCCTGAGCACCGCCGGAAACACATTCCATTCCGGCAGCCGGGAGAGTTCAAAATGGCTTCCCGCATTCTTGACTACTGTAGCTGTACCTGTCTGAGACATATATCTATCTGGCTTATTTTGCAAAAATAACGAAAAACAGCATAAGACTCAGCATCTGAAGAAAAGGGCTCTCAATAAAAATGCGTATATTTGAAAGCTGTAAACATTATAGATAATATGAATATTTCCGCACGCATCTTACGCATCGCGTCGCTGCCGGCACTCGCAGTGCTTGCAATACTGGCGACATCCTGCCTCAAGTCCAGCGAATCCTCTTATACGATGTACTCGTTCGTATCGGTGCTGACACCCTCTTCAGTCAAGGCCGATGACGGTGTCAAACTCAATATCATCGCCGACAATTCAGACGGCAAATGGGCAAGCGAGGACAGACTGTATATCATGTATACCATCAAGGGAGACGCCGCCACCACAGACGGATACAACATCACTCTCGAGGAATACGCTCCCTCACAGATCAAGTACGCATTGCTCAAGAGCGTTGCCGACTCTACAGTTTACGGCAATGACCCCGTCAAATTCAGCGGCGGCGCCATTTCCGGCACTGAGAAAAACAAGTATTTCAATGTACTTGCCTGCTACACAGCCAGAAAAGGCACCACTACCCCACACACTGTGGACCTCGTAGTGGATGACAGTGAACAGGAATCGGGGACCATCTCCCTGTCGCTTGTCCACAACGGAGCCGGAGAAGTGTACGGCAATGCCACTATCCCTTCATCCGATTTCGTGCTTGTATACAAATACCTGTCATTCCCGTACGAACAGGTGACCGGAGGCAAGGACATCTCCACCATGAAGATCAACTACACATATTATAACACAGACAGCAGCGGTGCCCTGAGCACCACGACAAGCGAACAAACTATAACCGTTAATATCAAGTAATCACATCATGGATCAGATCACACGCAAGAGATACCACTACTGGCAATGGAGGACAATCATTATCTCAATGATTGTCTATGCCATCTACTATTTCGTAAGGAAGAACTTTTCGATAGCCATGCCCGGCCTCACAGCCGAGTACGGCATATCCAATACGAGTTTCGGTGTCATCATAGCCATCGGCTCGCTGATTTACGGACTGAGCCGCTTCATCAACGGATTCATCGTCGAGAGGGTCAGCACAAAGGTGTTCATGGCAATAGGCCTGCTGCTTTGCGCTGCCGCCAATTTCGCATTCGGATTCGGTGTGGATCTCAGTTACCTGATAACCGGCGTACATGAGGGCCCCCAATTCGTCAATATGCTCATCCTACTGATGGGTGTGACAATCGTGCTCAACCAGTATTTCCAGGGCTTCGGATACCCTCCGTGCGCACGAATGCTGCCGCAGTGGATCAGCCCGGGAGAACTCGCCACCAAGATGAGCATCTGGAACACTTCCCACTCGATAGGCGCATTCTGTGCAGTGGTGGTATGCGGACTCATCATGACCAATATGGGCGCGGACATGAGCGGAGACAGCAATTTGGTCGCCAAGATTACCGCCAATCTCGCCGCAAGCATCAAGGGATGGGACGATCTCTCGGCGGCTGACCAGGCTGCCAAGGTCATGAGTTATGCAGGACATTACGGAGCATGGCGCATGTGCTTCATCATCCCCGGCATCGTGGCTATCGGTGGAGCCATTCTCTGCCTGCTCGCTCTCAAGGATACTCCCCAGAGCGTAGGCCTCCCTGAGATGGAAGGTACACACACCGGTAAGGAAGTGACCGAGGGCAAGAAAGGCGCACACAAGGCTTTCCTCGCACACATGGTATTCCGCAACAAATGGATATGGATGCTTTCCATCGCCAACATATTCGTCTATGTATTGAGGATGGGCGTCCTCGACTGGGGTCCGAAATTCCTCACCGAAGACAGGGGCATGGATATCAACAGCGCGGCATGGTCCGTGGCTGTATTTGAACTGACTGCCATCATCGGTACAATATTCGCCGGCTGGGCTTCCGACCACATTTTCAAGGGCAAATCGCACAGGATGTGCCTGTTCTGCATGATTGGGGCTGTGCTGTTCCTTGGCATATTCGCACTCGTACCGCTGCCGCCTGTCGTATCGACTCTCGTGCTGGCGCTCAGCGGATTCTGCATCTATGGCCCTCAGGCACTCATCGGAATCGGCTCCGCCAACCAGGCGACCAAGGAGGCTTCCGCCACGGCCAACGGACTTGCAGGCATCTGCGGATATGTGGGCTCTGCTCTGTCGGCTCTCGGTGTCGGATTCATCGCCGACCACTTCGGATGGTCCTCGGTATTCATCACATTCATCATTGTGGGCTGCATCGGTGCAGTAATATTCGCTCTGATGTGGAAGGCCCCCAGGGATGGATACGAGAGATCTCAGAAATTCACATCCAGATATTCAGAAGATAACAGATAAGTGAAACTGCTGTCCCGGATATGGCTGCCGGCCACCGTCATCACGGTAATAGGAGCACAGATGATTCCCTCCCGCGCACAGGGGGAGGGAATGTTTTCGGATATGCCCGGCCAGGCTGCAGCAGCCGACACGGTCGTATATCCGACTGACGGATACCGCCGGTTCTGGGATCCCGACGAGCACCGTTCCTCAGGACAGATTGCGGACAGCCTGCTGGACGCGGGAACATTCGCATTCGGAGAAGAGGTGTCATACGGCTCCGGCAGACCGGAGGCATTGGACACGATAGTGGCCCCGGACTCGCTACGCGAAAGTGACGCATTCCGCTACAAATATTTCGCCGCGCTCAGGGATTCGCTCAGCCATGTATATGTCAGAGACTCGCTCATCAATGCAGGAGACTCCCTTGACTGGCCGGTGCTGGATTCGTTGTATGCAGTAGACTCCGTCTATGCGGCACAGCTGGCATTCAAGGCATGGTACGCTGCGCTCAACAAGACAGACCGCAAAAAATACGATGCCGAGCAACTGGCGCAGGTCAAACTCGCCCGTATGGACAGCATCGCTGCGGTCAAAGACAGCATCAGGGCATACAAGGACAGCGTTTTGGAGAATACTCCGCGTATACTCGAGTCCTATGTGTTCAGGGATTCGCTACGCTATATGCGCATCCTGTCATGGACACACGACCGCGATTTCCACAATGTACGCCTGCGCGAGCAGGACACTTCGTACAATTACCGGTATTACGACTTCCCGTTCGAGAGGGAGAATCCCGGAGGAGTATGGCTCGGAACGGCTGGCAGTCCGGTACTGCCATATGACATCAGCAAGCGCAGCAGTGAGGACGGGGTGTATTTCTATGACGCCCTCAACTCTTGGACCTACAGCCCGGAGACGCTGCCGATGTACAACACCAAGACTCCATACACGGAACTCTGTTATACAGGCTCGCTGCTGACAGGCTCCAGCAAGGGGTCGGACAACCTGCACCTGCTCACCACGCAGAACATCACTCCGGCATTCAACTTCATGCTGATGTACGACAGGTTCGGCTCGGAGGGCAATATCACTAACGAGAGCACCGCCAACAAGACATCAGCCATAGGGCTCAACTACACCGGCAGGCGCTATCTGGCACATGCCGGCATCATACGCAACAAGGTCAAGAGGACAGAGAGCGGCGGTATCACGGACAATATGTGGATACGGGACACGACCGTAGACTCCCGCGAAATAGCAGTAGCTCTGTCCGATGCCTCCAGCCAGACATCCAAGACGACATTCTTTATAGACCAGCAGTACCGCATACCGTTCACATTCCTCGACAGGATAGGCCGCAGAAAATCGGAGGCACAGATTGATTCGACTGACATCGTGACCGATGACGAGGAACAGGAACTGCCTGAAGAAGAAGGGGATGAGGATGGCACAGCCGCCGGCAAAGAGGAGGACATGGATATAACCACGGCATTCATCGGGCACAGCAGTGACTGGTCCGTGTACACGAGGAGCTACCATGACCGCATGACCACTACCGAAGAAAAGGACTTCTACGGCAATGTCTTCAACTACAACCCGGTATCGTCCGCGGACTCGATGAGGGTGAGCAAGTTGGACAACAAGGTATTCCTGCGCCTGCAGCCATGGCACAATGAGGCGGTGGTGTCCA
Organism: uncultured Muribaculaceae bacterium; assembly: GCA_964616865.1. Taxonomy (GTDB): domain Bacteria; phylum Bacteroidota; class Bacteroidia; order Bacteroidales; family UBA932; genus Cryptobacteroides. Next base: position 99,305 of record CAZTUQ010000002.1, on the reverse strand, counting down.
GGCTCGATGTCGGAGTCGGTGAGAAGATAATGAACTGGTACCGTTTCGACCCGTCCTACCTCAAGGGAGCGTCTTCCGAGTCATGGCATTCCACATATCTGTACGCCGGGATAAACGGCAGGCTCGGGGAGCATTTCCATTGGGATGCTCTGGCACACAGTTCTGTCATCGGAGAGGAGGCAGGAGACTTTGACATCAGCGCAAATGCCGTAGCCAGTTTCTACCCCTTCCGCAAGGCAAGGACAAGCCCCGTGACTTTCAGACTGCATTTTGAGAGTTCGCTCGAGGAGCCGGACTGGTACACGCAGCATATAGTGACCAACCATTACCGCTGGGACAACAGTTTCGACAAGATTTCCACCACACGCATCAGAGGAGGTGTCAGCATCCCCCGCTGGGAAATGGAGGCCGAACTGACATACTCTCTGCTGGCCAACAATATCTGGTATGACACCCTGTCTACCGTCCGCCAGAACAGCAAGGCCATGAGCGTGTTGGGAGCTTCGCTCAACAAGAATTTCACTATCGGAGGATTCCTGCACCTGGACAACAGGATTCTGTTGCAATACTCCTCCAACAAGGATGTGCTCCCCCTGCCCATGGTCGCAATCAACGCCCGCTATTACCTGCAGACTACGATTGCCAAGGTCCTGTCCCTGCAGGCCGGAGTGAGTGCCTGGTACACGGACAGTTGGTACAGCCAGGCATGGAATCCAGCCCTCGGAGTATTCTACAACCAGAAGCAGCAGGAATACGGCAATGCACCGGTCTTCGATGCGTTCGTCAACATGCAGTGGAAGAGGGCAAGCATATTCGTCAAATGGGAGAATGTAGGCATGGGATGGCCGCTGGATCACGCAGACTATTTCACCGCCCACCATTACATACGTCCACAAAGGTCCATCAAGTTCGGCATATTCTGGCCGTTCTACACACAATCAGGCACTGGTAAGTCCAACGAATCCTCACGCAATGGAGGATCAGGGGTTATGAGACCGGATTGATTTTATGAGGACAGCATACAAGACACTTATCATCTTGGCGACGGCCGCAACCGTCACCGTCATTGGCCTATGGAGGCTCGAATGGCATCACGAGGAACCTCAGATGCCGGATCATCTCACCTGCGTACTGAATGTCAGCCGGCGCATAGCCAATGCTGACGGATATGTGGCGGGCTACAATTATGAACTGCTCCGGCGCTTTGCCGACGACCATGACTGCACCATGGAAATCATGGTGGCAGGACGGGGCGAGAACTGCATAGACTCTCTCGCAGCCGGAGTCTATGACATTGTGGTGGAGAGACTGTCAGACAAGGAGTTGCCGGATTCGCTGTCCACCACCGCGGCAGTGGACAGTCTCGCGCTCTGGATTGTATCCCCACGCCTCAAGGACATCGTCCCTATCATGGACAAATGGCTGCAGGAGTATTACAGCAGCGAGCTTTACGAGTCCATGCACAGGGCGTTCACCGATGAGATCGGCAATCCGCATTATGCCCTCGCACGAGGCGAAAAACGCGAACACCTGAGCCCGTACGACAGCCTCATCCGGCATTACTCCGCAGAGATAGGTTGGGACTGGAGACTGCTTGCCGCCATGATATGGCAGGAGTCACATTTCCACATAGAGGTGTTGTCCTACCGCGGGGCTGCAGGGCTGATGCAGATTACACCGCCGACTGCAAACCGGTACGAACTGGAGAACCTGCTCGACCCGGAAGAGAATATACGCACCGGAGTGCACCACCTAAAGGGTCTGCAGAGAATATTCCGCAGACGCTCCGCCAATCGGGAGGAACTGCGAAAAATCACTCTCGCGGCATACAATGCCGGACCGGGACATATCAAGGATGCATTCAACTACGCCAACGAACTCGGAGTGAACGCGGGCTGTTGGGACTCTATCAAGGTAGTGCTGCCACATCTCGCAGACAGTGAGACCGTTGCCAGGACAGACACTATCAAGCACGGCACTTTCAAGGTCTCGGAGACCATAGGCTATGTGGACAACATCATGGAGATGTACGAAATCTTCAAACAGATCTGCGTCGAAGAGCAATAGCAGTCCTTACTCTGCCTTGACCGTCTCCGCGGGATCCACGCGGCTGATGAAACGGCACGGAATGAGTAAGAGCAGCATTATCACTGCAAATGCGGCTATATCCGACAGCAGTATGGCCGGAATGTCCACTGACACAGGTACGAAAGAGACGAAATAATTGTCCGGATTGAGCCGGATGAGATGGGTGAGAGACTGTATGGCGCAAAATGCGAGGGCTGTCAGATTGCCTGCAAGCATTCCTTTGAATACTATTCCGGCGGAGAGTTTAAGGAACACGGCTGAAACCCCTCTGTCCGTCATTCCCATGGACTTGAGTATACCTATGGTGGAAATGTTGCGGAACAGCAGTATCAGCAGACCGGAAATCATGTTGAATCCGGCAACAACTGTCATCAGGACAATAATGAATACCACATTGGCATCCAACAGCCCGAGCCAGTCAAACAGCCTCGCGAAACGGTTTACGGAAGAGGTCGCCACCAACTGCTCGTCTACATCCGAAGCGGAAAGCATCGCCACTGTCCCCAACTCCGCACTCTTCTCTTCAATAACGGATGGAGAACGGTAGTCCTCCCCCAAGGTCACCTCGAGAACAGAGGCCGTTGTCCCGGGTTCCCAACCATTGAGCCTGCGCATATCGTCTATAGGAGCATACACCACCAGGGCGTCATCCGTCTCCAATATGGGCTCATATATCTCCCCTACGGTAAAATTACGGGCCTTGACCCTCTCTCCGACAAAATAAGCCGGCAACCTGTCCCCTTCCGAGAGCGACAATATCCCTGCAAGACGGGACGGTATGCGTACCTTGAGCGATGCTGTGTCTGACGGTGTCCCCTTGAACATGACCCCATGTATAGACTCGCCAGACTTGACTATGCCGGCGCGGTATATCACAGGAGTAATGCTTTCCACACCCTCGACGGCCAGCAGTTCCTGCATATATGACGGGCTGGCCGGTATCGGGTCATGTCCGTCCGCATAATCAATATCGTGCGGTGCAAGGCGCACATCTCCGGCCGCCTGCGAGACCGCGGAGCGTATCTCATGCCGGAAACCGGCACAGACGGATATGGCCACTATCATCACGATGAATGACACGGCCACAGAGACCATTGCTATGCGCCCCGAGAAACGGAGTCGCCTGGATATGTATCCGGATGCCGTCACTTCGCATTCTTGAGAGCCTCCAGACGGACGGTTGCGGCATTGCGCTCCGACTCATCGGGAGTGACTTCTATCAGACGGGGCAGATATTTCTTCTCGAGTTTGAGATCGCGGTCCTTACGTGCGAGCAGCACACAATTCTTGACGGCGGCATAATCGTCCGGATTCAGTTTGAGGGCTCGCTTGTAATACTTCAGAGCCGTCTTGGAATCATGTTTCCATGTCAGCCAATAACTTCCGAGGTCCGACAGGAAACGGGAATCCTTGGGATGGTACTTGACCATCTTGTCCGCCACTGCCCTGAAAGCCTCCATCGACACAGGAGACGCTATGCGGAACAGGTCATAGCATACATTCTGCACCTCCCCACGGAAATATTCCCCATCGACCGGGGCACCTCCATAAGTCCACTGGGGATGCTCCGTCGCATCATAGTCGATCAGAGCCATAAGGGACTGCAGAGCCATGTCCGGCGACTCTCCCTCGTAATTGATGAGAGCATTGACCTTGCTTATGCGCAGGTCAAGGGCAAGAGGATTGAACCTTATAACCTTGTCTATCGCATTTCCGGCCTTGCCGAACATCTCGTCATCAAATGACACGACCTCGAAATAATTGACTTTCCGGCCCGTGCTGTCATCGAGCGAGAGCAACGGCTTCGCGCCCATATACTTTTCCTGATCCAACGCCTTTACCTCCGTGCTGCGGGCCTTCTGATAATAGTAGATAAACTTGGCCGTCAGCATGTTGGTGTCCTCCGGCCAGTCCGTCTCCCATTTCCCTATCAGCGTCTCTATGCCGACACCCGTAGTGCCAAGCCTAGAACTCAAGAGATTGTACCTTTCCAGATATTCCTGCGCCGAAGTCTGGGCGAATGCCTGTCCGGCAAATGTCATCATACAGACCAAGGCTGTCGCAATGCAGAACCTGTTCATAAAAACTCTTTTCAATAAAAAACCGTCATTTCCCCTCAATATCCATCAATATGCGCCGGCCGGAGGGGTACAGGTTGTTGCACCTGACACCGATATTCTTGGCAGCCCCCAACGGCAGACCTCTGTAACACAATATCACATAGCCTTTCGGGGCGTCCTCTAGGGCAAATGTGTCCCCGTGCAGATATTTCAGCGCCGTCCTCCGGTCAATCTCCACACAAGGATAAGCATTTTTATCGAAATCTATGCCCAATATCCTGTCCGCATCGGGAACATTATTGCCAGTCGGCGCATTTGCGGACCTACCCTTATATGCAGGCGAACCATATGGGCGCTGCGCATCCCTCCTGCCTGTCGATACGGTCGGGCGCCGTGCCTCAATCCTGTCGGATGAATGTCTCTCTGCCGCTCTCTGCGACCTGTTCTCTGACGCCCCACCTGCTTCCACCTGCACACCGCTGCCCACTTTGCGAATCGCGGCGACATACTGCCCCTCCCCCGGCACAAGACCGGGAAGCAGCAAATACCCTTGCGGAGTCTTGACTATCCCCTTAAACGGGGCATCTCCCTCCGCCGTTAGCGGCTCTGCCCCCAGTTGTGTACATATCCAACGGACATTGGCGTCATTTTCCGCCTCTTCAAATGTACATGTGGAGTACACCAGCACGCCCCCTTCCCTCAAAGCCGGCCATACATCCGCGATAATGCGCCTCTGTCGCGCGGCACAGAGTCCTACCAGCTCCGGAGACCAGTCTTCTACCGCCTTTACATCCTTGCGGAACATGCCCTCGCCCGAACATGGCACATCAGCAACTATGATGTCATAGGCATTCTCCGTCCTGCCGAAGACTTCCGGATCGCACGCTGTCACCTTGACCGCCGGATCGCCCCATCGCGCCACATTGTCTTTGAGCACCGGCACTCTGCGGCGCATCACCTCATTGGCAGTGAGCGAGAATGCCGGCCCGAAAGCCAACCTGAGAGACGCGGCCAGATCGGTTGTCTTGCCGCCAGGAGCGGCGCACAGATCCAACACCCGCACATGGCCTCCAGGGAAATGCTCCAACATCTGGCGAAACACATGCCCCACAAACATGGCGGACGAATCCTGCACATAATATGCTCCTGCATGAAACAGCGGATCGAGCGTAAACGACGGACGCTCTGCGAGCAAATGCCCATAAGGAGACCATGGCACCTGCGCTGCGCCCTCAAATCCGCCCCCTTCCTTGAAAGGGTTATACCTCACCGAGACCGACGGCTCCTCGTGAAGCCCTTTTATGAGAACCTCTACAAGACTGTCCGGCAGAAATCCGGACAAGTGTTTCTTCCACAAGGGATTGTCGATACTGTCCACCCGAATGCTCAGCTTTTGGGACCACTACCGGGAAATCCAAACTGCGAGAGATCGACGCCCTCCGGCATCCGCCCCTCCGAAGCCGCAACCAGCGAGTCCACTATCTTGTCGAGAGCCTCCTGTATCTTTTTCCCCAACATCATCTTCATCATGACATTGAGCTCTGCCTCGGCCTCTATCCAGAAATCTGTCTTGCCTCCCTCTGCAATCGCATCGAAATGCAATGTGGCGGAGAAATGAAACGGTGCGCCATTATCTCCCAGCGCGATAAGGGAATAAGGCTGCCGCTGCGTGACCCTCACTCCGAGAGTGAATCCCTGCACGGCCACCTCGAGCGTGTCGAAATCCGCCTTGACCATATCCTTTTTGTCCTCAGGCAGCATGCGTGTAAAATTGCGCATGTCGCAGAATGACATATACAGTTCGTATGGAGGTCTGGATACAAGTCCGTGCTTGCTTGTGTATGATGCTGACATATTTTACTAATTTTGTACGCCAAAACCGGCACACAAATATAATAAGAAGCTTCTGAAATGCTGCATAAAATCTATTTCGAGAAACGCTGCATAATCATCTGCCGACCGGACGACCTGGCTCTGTCCGATCCCAATTCGGTAGAATACCACCTCGGCGCCAAGATTGACCTCCATGCACTCGTGGGCATGTTCAGAAGTACAGCCACACTGCAACGCATATATATCCCTACCGAGGATATCGAAGGCACCTACCGCAGGCTCTGCGCGGAGTTCAAGGAAGTCAATGCGGCAGGAGGACTCGTATGCAACCGCCGCGGAGACTACCTGCTCATCAGCCGCAACGGGCTTTGGGACCTGCCGAAAGGACATCAGGACCCGGGCGAAGACATACGCACGACAGCATTGAGAGAGGTGCAGGAGGAGACCGGCGTAGACAAACTGAGAATGCGCGAACTCATCTGCGTCACAGACCATTGCTACATACGCGACGGCATCTGGCATCTCAAGCACACTTGGTGGTACGACATGCTGTACACGGACCCGGTCAATCTCACGCCGCAACGCGAAGAAGACATTACCAAGGCGGCATGGGTGGCTCTGTCCAGCCTCCCTCCATACCTCAAGAACACATACCCGTCCATCCAGGAAGTGTTCCGCGAAGCCAAAGTCTGACCCCGGCAAAAATATCTCCGCCAAGGTGAAACTTTTTGAAAGGAACCGCCGTATAGTATCAGTGTATACTTAAAACGGTCATCGAAGCCACAATCTTCGTGAACGACAGCACAATGACATCAAGAACTACAAGGACATGAAACTCTCGCAATTCAACTTCAACCTGCCGGCAGAGCGGATAGCAAAAGAACCTACACGCTGGAGAGACGAATGCAAGCTCCTGGTCTTGGACCGCAAGACCGGCAATATCGAGCACAAGATATTCAAGGACGTCATCAACTATTTCCAAAAGGGTGACACTTTCGTATTCAACGATACCAAGATATTCCCTGCCAGACTCTATGGACGCAAAGAAAAGACAGGCGCCGACATCATGGTATTCCTGCTGCGCGAACTCAACCGCGAGCAGAAACTGTGGGATGTCATCGTAGACCCTGCCCGCAAGATCCGTATCGGCAACAAACTCTATTTCGGAGAGGACGAGAGCATGGTCGCCGAAGTCATTGACAACACCACCTCGAGAGGCCGTACCCTCAGATTCCTCTTTGACGGCTCGTACGAAGACTTCAAGGAAACCCTCTTCGGACTCGGAGAGACCCCCGTACCTCCTTTCGTCAAGACAGAGGTCACTCCCGAAGACGCCGAGAACTACCAGACAATATTCGCACGCAACGAAGGCGCGGTAGTGGCACCGTCCGCAGGCCTGCATTTCAGCCGCGAACTGCTCAACCGCATGATACTCGCCGACATCAACAAGGCATTCATCACCGTACACATGGGTATAGGACAGTTCCGCCGCGTGGATGTCGAAGACCTCTCAAAGCACCGCATGGACGCCGAGCGCATGATTATCACAGAGGAAGCCGCCGAGCAGATCAACCGCACCAAGGCCTCCGGACACAAGATTGTCGCAGTGGGCACCAGCACGGTACGCGCATTGGAGACCTATGTGACTACAGACCATGAGGTCAAGGCCAACGACATCTGGACCAATAAATTCATTTTCCCCCCTTACGAATTTGCCATCCCCGACGCCGTCGTCACAGGCTTCCACCTGCCCGAGTCCACCATGCTCATGAGCGTAGCCGCATTCGGCGGTTTCGACCATGTCATGAACGCCTACCAGGAGGCTCTCAAAAACGACTATCGCTTCGGACCCTATGGAGACGCAATGCTCATCGTCTGATGCAGTAGCGTCCGAGCAGATCAGATGACAGCAAGCCGTCGGCCTCAAGCATTGTGGCGACGGCTGCTATTGTTTTTATAGGGATACCCGTCATCGCGGATATTTCATCGGCAGTAGCACCGCATCGCTCCCGCACGGAAGACAGCACCGCCTCCGCTTCACTTTTGGGAACGCCCGGGCATGCGGCTCTGACGCCGACAGTCCCGGCAGACTTCAGCGCGCCAAGCCCCAGAGCCTCAAGGAGTGAATCCAAAGACTCCACCGGATGTGCTACCTGCTCCCTAATCAGACGGTTGCATCCCTGCGAACATATATCGTCCACCCTGCCGGGCAATGCAAACACTTCCCTGTCATAATCAAAAGCCAGCCGGGCGGTAAGCAGGCCTCCACCCCTGGACTTGCTCTCCACAAGTATCGTAGCGGAGCACAAGCCCGCGATTATCCTGTTGCGGCGCAGGAAATTGATACGCAGCGGCACAGTCCCTATAGGATAGTCAGACAGCAGACAGGAACCGGGCGCGTCGGCAATGCGTCCTGCCCAGCCACGATGCGCATACGGGTACACCTTATCTATGCCCGTCGCCATCACCGCAATTGTCGGCAAACCGCACTCCAATGCAGTAGCATGTGCTATAATATCCGTCCCGTATGCCAGACCACTTACTACATGAGGAGAATGCGGAGCCCTGGACAGCGCTGAGACTATCTCGCGACACCATTCTCTCCCATAGGGAGATATGTCCCTCGTCCCGACCACCGCGATATACGGCCGGGCGTCAAACACCTCTGACAGTGGCCGGTTCCCCCTCAGATACAGTCCTATAGGGGCGTCGGGACATTCGGCAAGAGCCGACGGATAGGATTCATCCCCGTAAGGGACGAATGCGCAACTGTCACCGCCTCCGGTTTCAAGCCCCGACAATTCATCTTCCGCCCTCGAAAGGTCCTCACCGTTCAACAGTTTCACTTTACTATTATAGGGGCAGGCCTCTTCCCGTTCTCTTCGCGAAGCCTCAAACACAGCCGCCGCACTCCCGAAATGTCCGATAAGCGCATGGGCGGTCTTGGGCTCGAATCCCAACACCATATTAAGGGCGCAAAGCGCCGTCTTCTCCCTCGTATCCATAGCGGCCAAACATAAGCAACAAAAACATAAAAAAGGTTCAAAAACATATATTTTTTCGTTGTGTTTTTTATTTCCGGAGTGATTTGATGCACAGAAAGAGTATTTTTGCATGAATGGAATGGATTGACACACATACGCACATCGCAGACGAAGCATTCCTCGGAGAGGAAGAAGCGGTGATAGACCGCGCCCGGGACGCCGGAGTCAGCGTCATGCTGCAGGCGGACATAGATTCGGGAGAGAGGGGGCATATGCTGGAACTGGTTGACCGCCATCCGGGAGTCCTGTTCCCCATGGCCGGACTTTATCCCGGTTCCGTAAACACAGACTGGCAGGAGGAGGTCGAAGCAGTAATCAGATGCACCGACACGCGCAATGATATCGTTGCAATAGGAGAAATCGGGCTCGACTATCATTACGGCAAGGAAACCGCATGCGAACAAAAGGAGGCCCTGCGTGCCCAGTTCGAAATCGCGGCAGCACGCAACCTCCCCGTAAACATTCATCTGCGAGAGGCGACAGAGGATTTTTTCAATGTCCTTGAAGAATGCAGGCACCTCGGTCTAAGGGGTAACATGCATGCATACAGCGGCAGTTACGAGACATTCCTGCGACTGCAGAAATACGGAGACTGGTATATAGGCATAGGCGGAGTGGTCACATTCAAGAACGCATCGCTCCAACAGGTGGCAGCCAGCGTGCCGCTGGATCATATCCTGCTGGAGACAGACGCGCCCTACCTCACGCCGGTACCACACAGAGGGACTCGCAACGAGAGTTCGTACATTCCGCTGATAGGCGCGCATATCGCGAAACTAAAGGGCATCTCGATCGAGGAGGTCGCCGCCACCACAACGGCAAACGCTAAAAAACTGTTCAAACTTCCTATATGAATGCAAGCAAATCGGAGCTGCTGATGATATACACAGGCGGCACCATCGGCATGAAAGAAGACCCCGCGGACCAGACGCTGAAACCATTTGATTTCAGCCAGATTATAGAAGAGGTCCCGGAACTGGGCAAATTCGCCGCCAATATCGATGCCTACACTTTCGACCCGCTCATAGATTCTTCGAATGTCACACCGGACCTGTGGCAGAAACTTGCCAAGCTAATTGAAGAAAGATATGACGCCTACGACGGATTCATCATACTACACGGCACCGACACGATGGCATTCTCGGCTTCCGCACTCAGTTTCATGCTGTCAGGGCTGTCCAAGCCAGTCATCTTTACAGGTAGCCAACTGCCTATAGGCAAGCCGCGTACGGACGGCAAGGAGAATTTGATTTCAGCAGTGGAGATAGCCTCTACAGTCGATGCTGACGGCAGGGCAATGGTCCCAGAAGTCGCCATCTTCTTCGACTCAATGCTATTGAGAGGCAACCGCTCGACCAAGGTCAATGCGGAGCATTTCAACGCGTTCGCTTCCCCCAACTGCCTGCCGCTTGCCGAGGCCGGCATCAGCATCAAGTACAACACAGCCCTCATCCGGCACCCCAAGCAAGGGCAGCCGCTGCGCATCAACACCAGACTGGACACCAGGGTATCCATTCTGAAAATACACCCGGGCATCACACCGCAGGTGGTGCGCAATATCCTGCTCGGTCCGGAGACCCGCGCCGTCATATTGGAGACATACGGCTCCGGCAATGCCCTCACGGCTCCATGGTTTCTGGATATCATACACGAATCCTCGGCCATGGGCAAAATCCTGCTCAATGTGACACAATGCCTGCAGGGCAGTGTAAATATGTCGCTTTATGCGACGGGCAAGTCTCTGCGCGACGCCGGAGTGCTGCCCGGATACGACTGCACGACAGAGAGCGCACTCGCAAAACTGTTCCACCTTATGGGGCTTTATCCCGACAACGACAGTGTAAAGGAACTGCTGCTCGAGGATCTTCGCGGTGAAATCACAGCCGGCTGCCTGCCAGCATAAAACAAGGTTTTTCCGCATTCTGAACGATTCAGGCATTGGGTTTTGGAAATAATTTGCTAAATTGCATCGGTTTTGTAGGCTGATGCAATTCGGCCTGCCGCATGAATTTTTTAACTATTTAATACATTATCAATTAAACACACAAAAACTATCATGAAAAAGTTTTTTATGTTGTTGGCGACTGCCGGTCTTCTGACCGTCTCCGCAAACATTGCATCCGCCCAGGACGAGCAGGCCACAGCTGCGGCCCCCGCACAGGAGACAGTCGTTGAGACGACAGCCGCTGCGGACGCTGAGATCAATCCGTTCGACGTCAAGAACGAGATGCCTCTCCACCAGGCCCTCAAGACCTACTTCATCCAGGGTGGTGCCGGCTTCATGGCTCTCATCGTCATCTGCCTCGTTATCGGTCTCGCACTCGCTATCGAGCGTATCCTCTACCTCACTTTCGCAAAGACAAATGTCAAGGCTCTCCTCGAGAAAGTCGAGAAGGCTCTCAACGAGGGTGGCGTAGAAGCAGCAAAGGATATCTGCCGCAACAGCCGCGGTCCCGTCGCAAGCATCTTCTACCAGGGTCTCCTTCACTACGACCAGGGTGTTGATGTCGTCGAGAAGAACATCGTTTCCTACGGTTCCGTCCAGATGACCAACATGGAGAGCGGTCTCTCCTGGATCAGCCTCTTCATCGGCCTCGCACCGTCCCTCGGATTCCTCGGTACAGTTATCGGTATGATCCAGGCATTCGACGCTATCCAGGCTGCCGGTGATATCTCCCCTAACATCGTTGCCGGAGGTATGAAGGTTGCTCTTATCACCACCGTCGGCGGTCTTATCGTCGCTATGATACTCCAGGTCTTCTACAACTACATCCTCGCGAAGATTGACTCCCTCACCATCGACATGGAGGATTCTTCCATCAGTTTCGTAGACCTTCTCACCAAGTATCAGGCAAAATAAATCCGCCCATTCAGGGCAATTGAATGATGAAAAATTACAATAAAATATTCACCGTCATCATGTGGCTGCTGATTGCGATCAGCGTCGTCGTGCTGGTGTGCGGATTCGTCATCGGATTCGAGGCCAACGACGGACAGCTTACGGATGTTATGTTCTACTGGACATATGTCATCCTCGGCATCGCTCTCTGCGCAGTAGTCATTTTCGGTGCCTGGATAGCCTTCAAGAACAGCCCGAAGAATCTCCTCAAGGCGATTCTCCTGCTGCTTGCAGCGGCTGTCGTCTGCGGCATCGTGTATTTGGTGGCACCCGGCAAGCCCGCCATGGGCATGCTCGAGCAGCCGAGCGCAAGCACACTCAAACTTACCGACACAGTTCTTGACCTCTCATACCTGCTTGGCGGCGTGGCAATCCTCGCCATCCTCGTAGGAGAGATCTGCAGTTCGGTTCGTAACAAAAAGTAATACGGGTTATGGCTAAGAAGAAAACTCCAGCAATCAATTCCAGTTCGACGGCCGATATAGCATTCCTGCTGTTGTGCTACTTCCTCATGACTACAACCATGGGATCGCACACCGGTCTGTCGCGCCGACTCCCTCCTATCCCCGATGCAAATCAGAAAGTGGAGGACCAGAAGGTTAACCGCCGCAACATCATCATCGTGAAGATCAATGCAGCGGACAAACTTCTCGCCGGCAATGAGCAGATTGTGGTTAGCCAGCTCAAAGACAAGATCAAAGAGTTTCTCACGAACCCCACCGACAACCCCAACCTGCCTGAGAAGGAAGTAAAGGAAATCGAGGGCTTCGGTTCCTATCCGGTCTCCAAGGGTGTTATCTCCCTGCAGAACGACCGTGGAACAAGTTATCACGCATATATTGCCGTCCAGAATGAACTGGTGAAAGCCATCAACGAACTTCGTGATGACTTTGCATACAGAAACTACGGCAAGCGATATGAAAGGCTCACTGAAGAGCAGCAGGATATTGTCAAAAAGGCAATTCCCCAGAACATCTCAGAGGCCGAGCCTAAGAATGTTGCAAAGAAGTAAAGGAGGATAAGGATTATGTCAAAATTCGGAAACAGCAACGACAAGAAAGAAGTACCCGGAATATCTTCGGGTTCTCTCTCCGATATCGTGTTCATGCTCCTGTTCTTCTTCATGGTTACCACCAACCTGCGTGAGACAGAGAACAAAGTGATCGTCAAGACTCCCGAGGCTTCGGAAGTCATCAAACTCGAGAGGAAGGATTTGGCCTCGTATATCAACATCGGTACTCCTACACGCCCCTATCAGGCACAGTACGGTACAGATGCCCGTATACAGCTCAACGACTCCTTCAAGACCGTCGATGACATCCGCGACTTTATCGCGGCAGAGCGCGAGAGTATGAGCGAAGGTGACCGTCAATTCATGACGACCGTTATCAGGGCTGACGAAGATGTCAGAATGGGTATCATCACTGATGTAAAGCAGGAGCTCAGAAGGTGCTCCGCTCTCAAGATCATGTACGATGCCCGCAGACCCGCTGAGAAGTAACTTTCACTACATAAAAGAAGCAACCCGCTGCCGAAAGACTGCGGGTTGCTTTTTTTATTGCACTTTAAATCATTCTATGGAAAACAGTTAGGAGACTCACTTACGGCCATCCCGGTAAAAAGACTATCCGCAAACGCCCCTCAATATCATACAGCGCAATCGAATCAAATGAATGCAGAGATCCCTAAGACCAAAGACCTGAATTGTCAATGCCGACAAGGCACATGCCCCGGATGAATGCAGAGACGGTCTGAAGCCAAAGGACCTGAACAGGCTGTGGTGTCACTGCGCTATAAACTGGTAGACTATATTGCCTACATGCCGGGAAGGGGCGGACGGATCCGTCGAGAAACGGCTTCGTCTGGCGGCATTTATGGCAGCCCGGCGCATACAGTCATCTGCCGAGGACAATTCGTCCTGCACTTTGGCATCAAGGACCTTACCGGCATTGTTTACGGTGATGATAACTGTCACCATGCCTGCCCCCATACATTTATAAGCCGGAGTCGGGAGATAACTGCCCTTGCGGCCGCCAAGTTCATAGGACAGCACGGTAACGCCCGAATACTGAGCATCAGAAGTCTTGCTATCCTCCTGCTGACGCCGCGGCGCCGTCACGGGATCGGCAAAATCATCTGCCAACTCATGCTGCTGCACTCCATCCGAGAGATCCTGACGCAGGCGTTCCGCGTCCTTATAAAGCTGCTCGGCATCCGTGCCACGATCATCCTTGAGAGTTCCGCGATTTACCGCGATATTGCGGTAATCAAGCCCTCCGGATTCGCTCTCGGCAAGCATTCTGTCTATCTTATCTGCGATGTCTTCTTGGAAATCATTTTCCTTTTCGACGCGCTCTTTCTCTTCATGAGCAGAGAAGTCCAACAAGAAACCGTTCTCACCGGTGAGGGAATAGCCTATCTGGACAGAGAGTGCACCGGCCAACACCACGAGATGAAATATCACCGTGGCGTATACTCCGGCCATGTCTCCACCCATAAACTTCATGCTACTTCTTCTCTTTCAATGCTTTTTCTATGGTCGCAGTGATGACATCGACTGCCACCTTGTTGTGACCTCCCTGGGGGATAATCACATCGGCATAACGCTTGCTCGGCTCGATAAACTGCAGATACATGGGCTTGACAGTACGGCTGTAACGCTCTATCACCCAATGTACATCCTTGCCCCTCTCCGAGATGTCACGCGCCATCACACGCATGAGACGGTCATCATCGTCAGCATCCACGAATATCTTGATGTCCATCTGATTGCGCAGTTTGGGGCAGGTAAATATCAGAATCCCCTCCACGATGATGACATCCGCCGGAGCGACAGTGACGGTCTCCGTCTTGGAACGCGAGCAGGATATATACGAATACACCGGCTGCTGGACAGTCTTGCCCTCCTTGAGATCCTTGAGTTGCCTGCACAGCAGATCCCAGTCGATACTGTCCGGATGATCGAAGTTCTGTTTGCGTTTCTCCTCGTCCGTGAGGTCGCTGGAGTCCTTGTAATAAGAGTCCTGGGGGATGACCACAACCCTCTCCTTGAGGCGTTCTGTGATAGCCTTTACCACCGTTGTCTTGCCGGAGCCGGAGCCGCCGGCTATACCTATGACCAACATAACTGTCTCAGACTAAAACTCTGCATTCTTGGGAGTACGGGGGAAAGGAATCACGTCACGGATATTGGACATGCCTGTGACAAAGAGCAGAAGCCTCTCGAATCCCAGTCCGAAACCGCTGTGGGGGCAGCTGCCGAAACGACGCGTATCCAGATACCACTCCAGATTGGTGCGCTTCATTCCGAGTTCCGTGATCCGAGCCTCGAGTTTTCCGAGATCGGACTCCCTCTCCGAACCACCGATAATCTCGCCGATCTTGGGGAAGAGCACATCCATGGCGCGGACAGTCTTGCCGTCTTCGTCCTGCTTCATATAGAATGCCTTGATATCCTTGGGGTAGCCGGTCATTATGACAGGCTTCTTGAAATGCTTCTCTACAAGGAAACGCTCATGCTCGCTCTGCAGGTCAGCCCCCCAGAACACGGGGTACTCAAAGTGCACACCATCGGCAACGGCCTGCTCGAGAATCTTGATACCATCTGTATACTCCAGGCGAACAAACTCGGTGTCAATGACGCCCTGGAGTCTGTCGATGAGTTCGTTGTCGTACCTGTCATTCAGGAAGCGGACATCATCGGTACAGCGCTCGAGAGCCCAGCGGACGAGGTATTTGATGAAATCCTCGGCGAGGTCCATATTGTCATTGATATCGTAGAATGCCATCTCAGGCTCTACCATCCAGAACTCCGCGAGGTGACGGGGCGTATTTGAATTCTCGGCACGGAATGTCGGTCCGAAGGTATATATCTCACCGACGGCTGTCGCTCCGAGTTCGCCCTCAAGCTGGCCGCTCACAGTAAGGGAAGTCTGTTTGCCGAAGAAATCCTTGGAGTAGTCCACTCCGCCCTTCTTGTTGCGGGGCACATTCAGCAGGTCGAGTGTCGTCACCTGGAACATCTGTCCGGCTCCTTCAGCATCGGATTCCGTGATCAGAGGGGTGTTGAGATAGACAAATCCCTTGCTATGGAAGTATTCGTGTATCGCGTATGCCATCTGGCTGCGGATACGCAGGATTGCACCGAATGTGTTGGTACGAGGACGCATGTGTGCCACCGTACGCAGATATTCAAACGAAGTATCCTTTTTCTGCAGAGGGTATCTCACCGGATCGCAGTCGCCATAGATGACAATGTCGGCCGCGTTGATCTCCACGGCCTGCCCGCTACCTACAGAAGCCACCAGTTCTCCGGTGACGGCTATGCAGGCGCCTGTCGTGATACGGGCAAGCAGTTTCTCATCAAAACGAGTCTTGTCCACGACAATCTGTATATTGTTGATGGTAGAACCGTCGTTAAGTGCGACGAACGCGATTCCTTTGCCACCTCTCTTGGTCCTGACCCACCCCTTGGCGAGAACTTCCTGCCCCGGCTGCATCGCCAGCAGGGCACTGACCTTGCTACGTTTTACCTGTACCATATCTATGTTATATTTTAGATTCAATTCTGGATTTCTATCCGATGCGGCTTGCGGGCCTCATCCATCACCTTGTCATAATCCATATACAGATGATAGAATGCATTGTCGCCCAAGCGCGAATACCGTCCCACCAGCGCGCGTATCTGCGGCAGCATGTAAGGCGCTGACTTGCGCCATTCCGCCGCCCCTGAGGGGCGAATGCCGTCCTTTGCCGCCGCATATTCCAGGAATGCCTCTTCGAGACGGGCGGCATCCAGGAACTCCAACAGTTCGCCATATTCCTCTATGGCAGAGAGTTCTTCCCTGTGCGTATCAAAGAATGCAGACGCAAACCGCATCGTTGTCGCCTTGGAAGTGGCCGCCATATAGAATTCTGTCACACGGGTAGTATCTATCGGCACGAACACATCCGGCACTATGCCGCCTCCGCCATACACAGTGCGTCCACCGACTGTACGGAACGACTGGGTTGTATCCACCTTGACATGGTCGGCAGCCAGCAGTTCGCCATCGGCATAACGATTATATATATCATACTGATAATCATCACTGTACGGCTTCTGTATACATCTACCCGAAGGAGTATGGAATCTCGCCACGGTAAGCCTGATACCTGAGCCGTCTGAGAAATACAGCGGTTCCTGCACCAGGCCCTTGCCAAATGAACGGCGGCCGATAATCACTCCCCTGTCATTGTCCTGTATAGCCCCGGCGAATATTTCCGATGAAGAAGCCGAGCCCTCATTTATCAGTACCTTTACCGGCATCGTCTTGAGCAGCCCCTTGCCATCCGCCTTGTAACTCTCCCGTTTGCGGTGCAGTCCCTCCATATAGACTATATCCTGTCCCTGATCGAGGAAAAGGTTGGACAGCACAAGAGCCTGATCGAGGTAGCCTCCGCTATTGTCCCTCAGATCAAAGACCAGTTCTTTCATCCCCTGTCCGAGCAGTCCCGCCGCTGCGATGACGAATTCTTTCGCTGTAGTACGGGAAAACTTGGAAAGTCTGATATAGCCGGTCGTGTCATCCACCATGAATGCGGCATCCACGCTGTGCACGGGGATTTTGCCACGGGTGATTTCAAACGGAATCTCTTCTTCGCCCCTGCCTACAGTAACCATCACTTTGGTACCTGCAGGACCTTTTATGCGGCGTATCATGCTGTCCTGCGGATAATGCACTCCGGCAATGACCGTGGTATCCACCTTGAGCAGACGGTCTCCAGGCAGCAGTCCTATCTTTTCGGACGGTCCTCCGGGAATGACTTCTATCACCACCGCGGTGTCGTTGGGCACATTGAACTGTATGCCTATGCCGTCAAAGTTGCCGGCCAGTTCAGTCTCGCTCTCGTCCAGTTCCTGCGGAGGCATATATATCGAATGCGGGTCCAGTTTACTGAGTACACTGTTGATGGCAGACTCAGTCAAGGCAGCAAAGTCCACGGAATCAACATAATTGTCGCCTATCTGCTCCATTACGAGATCCAGTTTGCGCCAGTCTCCGGAAGAGACACGGCGCACGGGGCCCTTGGCGGAATATACCACGGACATGAGCAAGGCACCGGCAACGACACCCAGAAGAGCAATGACTATGGGAGAAATCCTTTTCATCAATCGACCCTCTCCACTTCTATTCCTGCACGGCGGAGCAACTCGACTCCGTCATTCAGGCGATATTCGTCGCGATATACCACACGGTTGATACCGGCCTGGATTATGAGCTTGGAGCATTCTATACAAGGCGATGCCGTCACATACAGTGTCGCACCATGGCTGCTGTTGCCGGATTTGGCAATCTTGCTGATAGCATTGGCCTCGGCATGCAGCACATAAGGTTTTGTCACGCCGTTCTCGTCCTCGCAGACATTCTCAAACCCCGACGGAGTACCATTGTACCCGTCGGAGATGATCATATTGTCCTTGACTATCAAGGCACCGACACAGCGTCTCTTGCAATAGGAATTCTTCGCCCAGATGGCTGCCATTTCCATGTATCTCGCGTCGAATTTTTCCATTTGAACAGAAAATCTTAGTTCCTCTGATACAGATAGCGTTTGATGCTGCGCTTGGGAGTACGCTCGAAGTCCTCGGGCATAAACTCTATCTTCTTGATCTGAGCATACTGGGGCAATTCCGCATTGATTGCAGGCAGGTTGCTCCTCAGACGCTCCTCCAACTGCTCCACGCTCATGCCGTCAAGTTCAGCCTGATGATAGTCAGGATAGATAAGGGCCACGAGTTCCTTCTTGTCCTCGACTACAAGTGAGTCTACAACGTATGAGACATTATTGATTACGGCTTCCAGTTCCTCCGGATAGATATTCTGACCGTTAGCACTGAGTATCATACACTTGCATCTACCTCTGAGGTAGAGATAGCTGTCCTTGTCCATAATGCCCATATCTCCTGTACGGAACCAGCCGTCTTCTGTAAATGCGGCAGCAGTCGCCTCCTCATTCTTGTAATAGCCGAGGAACACATTGGGTCCAGACACCTGTACCTCACCGGGCACATTATACGGATCGGACGAATCTATACGCACCTGACATCCTGCAACCGGGCGTCCGCAAGATCCGACGCGGGTCTTGTCCCAATGCGCATAGGTGATGATAGGGGCACATTCCGTCATTCCATATCCGACGGTGAACGGGAATTTCATCTTGGTGAGCGCGCCCTCGA
The DNA here is from genome assembly GCA_964616865.1 of uncultured Muribaculaceae bacterium. GTDB lineage: Bacteria > Bacteroidota > Bacteroidia > Bacteroidales > UBA932 > Cryptobacteroides. The sequence continues at coordinate 80,162 of CAZTUQ010000002.1, read as the reverse complement.
CCTCGGGGTTGAGCGCAGCACCTCCGACAATAGCCTCCTCGAACCTGCCTCCAAATGCAGATACCAAGGCATCACGCATTTTGTGGTAAATGTACTGGTTGATAAGAGGAATGGTGAGGAATGTCTTGTTCTTGTCCATCACCGGCTTGAGTTTGCTCTTGTACACCTTCTCCAGAATCAGAGGCACAGCGATAATGGCATCGGGTTTGATCTCTGCCATCGCACCGAGAATAACCTTGGGGGACGGCAGACGCGTCAGATAATGCACATGCGCACCTATCGTCATCTCGAACAGGAACTCGAACATCATGCCGTACATGTGCGCCGCAGGCAGCATAGCCACCATTTTAGCATCGGCCCCCATGTGCGGCTCGGCCTCATGGCCTGCAAACCAGATATTGGCATACAGAGCCCTGTAGGGAATCATGACGCCCTTGGAGAAACCGGAAGTGCCGGAGGTGTAGTTGATGAGGGCAAGTTCGTCCGGAGTATCCTCATAATAGTGTATGTCATCCGGAGTGAAGCCGCCCGGATACTCCTTTACAAACAGATCGGCGAGATTGTCCCTGACATCCTTCTGCTCCTGTGTCTTGGCGAAGAGTATCTTGAGCGTGTTCATCTGGACAATCACCTCCAGACCGGGCATTTCCGTTTCGGAAAGTCCCTCCCAGATGACCTCGTCCACAAAGAATACCTTTGCCTCGGAATGATTGACGAGATAGTGTATGTTGCCGGCCTTGAATTCATGCAGAATAGGGACGGGAATGGCTCCGTAAGTCAGCGTTGCAAGCATGCACACGCCCCAGTTGGCCTGATTGCGCGAACACAGGGCCACCTTGTCACCCTTTTGCAGACCGCAGTCGCGGAATGTGATATGCAGATGCGCGATGCGCTTTGCAACATCCTTGTAATGCAGGGTCACACCCTGGTAGTTTGACAACGCAGGGCGATCCCAATTGGCCTTGAAGCTCCGCTCAAAGAGCTTGTTGACTGATTTGATTTCCATTACTTCTTGATTTGGTTTAGAGTTTTTTTGTCTTTTACACGGGCTCCGCCCGCAAACGGGTAGAGCTCTTCTCCACGCACGGTGGGTACAAGCCAGTACCTGACATTGGCGATTGTCAGGAGAGACGGCAGACCCGTAGCTGCCGATTCAGTCTGTATTCCTGACCATCCGGACGGCTTGACGCCGTGGAGGTCGTATCTTTCTATCCGTCCGTCCGCAAGGAGTACCATGACGGTATAGCCATGCGCCCCCGTAAAGTCATACACATCGGGACCGAGGAGCACTTGTGCACCGAGGTCCACAGGGAAGCCCTTGACGAAACGCCCGAGCCTATCCATGAGATACAATTTGCTCCCGGCAGCGAACAGGAACTGTATCTTGCCGTTGGCATAATAGTCCAGTTCCCCTACCCTGCCGCACAGATTTTCCTTGAACGGCACACCCCACAGGTCCTTGCCGTTCTCATCGCGCAGGCAGATGGAGAGATGGTCATTCTGATACAGAGTGTTTTTCTTGCCTGTAGCGCAATTGGTCACGGTAAACGGCCCTTTGGGGATTTCGGGGGTATATATCTGAGCCTGCTGAGATTCTGCAGCACGGCCACGGACACTCTTCAACGGAGTGCGGTCCACATCGAGGGTGATTCCGGACGCTCCTACAGTGAATGTCACCGTCTCACGCCCTGTCTCTGCCAGAGTGCGCTTGACCGCCTGGGCGAATGTCGGACGGAAAACCTCCTCCGCATCGCAGAGATCCAGAGCAAGCATGGCCGCCACATTGCATTCCCCGCCAGGGAACGGACGGTCGGTGCCGTTGCCGTCGGGATACCGGGACAAGAGATCGGACATGGCCTTGTGAGACCCGGACGCCACCCAGCCGCCAAAACGCACGCTGCTGCTCTCGTCCTCAAGAGAAAACACCGAGCCGAATGCAGCTGCCGCATAACCCGCGAAAGCATAAGGCTCGACATCTTCGGACAAGGTCTTGCGGGACAGAGCCGCGCAACGCAGCAATACCGCCTGCATGTTTTCGCCCTCCGAAGAAATCCACGATATAGCCGCGACCTCCTTTATGTCATTGGAGTCAATCCATTCGCCGAGAGTAAGGCCGCCGGCAGCCTTCAACGCGACGAGAGTGCGCCTGTGCCGGGTCAGCTGTCCCAAGGCGTCAATGTATTCCTCGCGCATAGAACAGAACGAACGAGCGTCGGACAAGGGTATCGCCAGCGCAAAACAGGTGGATGCCGGCATAATGCCTGCCAATGCGGAAGTCCCGGGCTTTTGTGCAGACAACAGGCTGACATACTTGCCGCTGCCGCCCGAAAAGCGCATCACGCCGCGAAGACGGTCGGACATATCTTCGCTCGCGTCAATCGAAAAGCCCGTCCAGTCCGCCGCCTGGCGGAAAAAGTCCGAATGCCTGTGATATTTGCGTACAAGGTAGTTGGCAATGAACTTGGGCGCGTAATCATTTGCCCACAGCATCATATCCTTGCTGCCCAGAGCCCCTATGCAGGAGCGGAACGAGTTGTCATCGAGAATGGAATATCCGCCGTCAATATGCCTCAACGCAGACCCTACAAGCGCTTTGGATGTCGAGAACAACACCACCGAGCGGCCGTCATGCCGCTTGAGCGCAAAACTAAGCCCCAGACTGTCAGCAAGAGACGACATCATGACACTGTCCACATCCGCAGGTGCGTCCATCGCCATTACAGGAGCGAGATTGCCGCTGAAATTGAGGGCGACAACTGTCTTGGCCCGGCGCAGTCTGGCCCCTCCTGCTGATGAAAGCGTATCCACGAGAGCACGCATCCCCGCGCTCTGCCTGTCAAAAAGCAGACTGCCGTAGAGCCTTGTATCATCCATTATCAGCGAAGACACCTTGTCCAGGGAAGAGAAACAGGCCACAACGGCAGCATCTTCGGGGACGGCAGACAATATCCCGTCATAGTCCGTCCGCACAACGGTCTCGCCGTCCGGAGCCGTACGAGAGGGCGTGTACAGCAACATTACACCGGCTATAATAGCCGCTGCAAGCAAGCCTGCAAACACAGCCGGAACTATGATGGCTTTCTTACCCATAATTTTGCAAATTTAGCAATTTTGCACGCATTCTTGCAGAAATATCCGTATTTTTGGAATCTCACCAATTTATAACTATAGAGATGAAACTCGCAAAATTATCAAATTGTGCCCTCATGGGCGCGGTTGCAGGGCTCATGCTCACCGGCACGACAGGCTGCTGCGACAAGACTCCCGAGTATGACAAGAAACTCCCCGTCGGCGTACAGCTGTACAGCGTACGCACCGACCTCGAAAAGGACTTCTACGGCACCCTCAGGCAGATTAAGGAAATGGGCTACCAGGGAGTGGAGTTCTACGGCGAATATTACGGCCATCCTGTCGTGGAGGTCAAGAAGATGTGCACCGAACTCGGTCTCATCCCGTTCTCTAACCATGTGCCTTTCCAACAGATGATTGACGATGTGGACAAGGTCATTGCCGAGAATACTGTCCTCGGAGTCCAGTATATTGTATTCCCCTACATGGACGAGGCCAGCCGCCCTGGCGTAAACCCCGCACAATTCAAGGAGACGGTCGCCAAACTCGGCGAAATCGGGGCTAAGGTCAAGGAGGCAGGATTCCAGCTGCTGTACCACAACCACGACTTTGAGTTCGTGACAATGGCTGACGGAAAAATCGGATACGACGAGATATTCGCGTCCAACGATAGAAGCAATCTGCAGAATGAGCTCGATGTATGCTGGGCTGACTATGCAGGATACAACCCCGTCGATGTCCTCGGCAAATATGCAGGCAACACGCCCGTCGTTCATGTCAAGGACTACAAGCTCGAAGGCAAACTCAGCGCTGCACCCTACGCACTCATCGGCATCAGCACAGACAACAGCATGAAAGACGAGGGCGGTTCGTTTGAATACCGTCCCCTCGGATGCGGCCAGGTAGACATCCCTGCCGTCATCAAAGCCGCTATCGCAGGCGGCTCACAATGGCTCTGCGTCGAGCAGGATGAGCCGAGCATGGGACTTGACCGTCTCGGCGGCATCAAAAAGAGCGCAGACTGGCTGCGCTCTCAGAATCTGCTGTAAAGCAGTTATTTGAACATATCCTACTTCTCTCCCCGAGATATCCAGTAGTTCTCGATCTCTTCGAGACTCTTGCCGGTAGTCTCGGGGATTATTTTCCACATGATGAGCATGTAGGGCACGCACATCACTGCGAAGAGGAAGAAAGTGCCAGCCTGGCTCCAGCCAAGGAGCACGGGTGTGAGCTGGCCTATGAGATATGTGCCTACCCACAGCGCAAAGCCAGCTATGGACATTGCACGGCCGCGGACGCTGTTGGGATACATCTCCGACAGCAGTACAAACACCACCGCGGAAATGGATATGGCGGTACAGAACACATAGAGCAGGAAGAATGTGAGCATAAACCAGTTACCGAGTCCGAGGCTCTCTCCCGCCGCGAAGTACACACCGATGCATAACAGGCAGACAATCATGCCAGACACGCCCCAATATATCAAGCGTTTGCGTCCTACGCGGTCTATGATAAACACTGCGATAACCGTAGTCAGCATATTCACGACACCGACCAGCACTGTCGAGAACATCGGATCCTCGAATCCAGCCTGCGAGAATATCTTAGGTCCATAGTAGAGCACCGCATTGACGCCCATGAACTGTCCGAGAATGGCTATTGCGCTGCCGGCAATCACGGCTACCAGAATACCCGGCTTGAGCAGATCCGACCATTTGCCCTTGTTGCCGCCCATGGATGCCTGAGTGACAGCGAGTTCCTCCTCAACGAGCCTGTTGTCGGGATAGATGCGTCCGAATATCGCACGCGCACCCTGCAGTCTGCCACGGGTCACCAGCCATTTGGGGCTCTCAGGAATGAAGAATATAATCAGGAAAAACGCCACCGCAGGTATAGTCTCGCTGCCGAGCATTCCTCTCCACATCTCGGAATTGAACATCCTCGTCCAGAGGTCGCCACTCACAGCGGCATCCGCGTTGCCGGCGATAATCCAGTTTACGAGATATGCCAGGAGGAAGCCCATTGTCACAGCGAGCTGGTACAGGGACACGAGAGTGCCGCGTATCTTGGACGGAGCCACCTCCGATATATACATAGGAGAGACAATTGAGACAATGCCGATACCGATACCGCCGACGATTCTATAAATCACGAGCGCGTCGAACCCATTGCAGATGGCACAGCCTATGGCGGAAATGCTGAACAGCGCAGCCGACAGCAACATGGTCCTCTTCCTGCCGATGCTGTCGCTGAGAGTACCTGCTACAAGAACTCCGAAAATGGATCCGATCAGCGCACAACCGACATACCAGCCCTCACGGAAGTCGTCAAGGCGGAATTGTCCGCGCACACATTCGGTAGTACCGGATATGACTGCCGTGTCATAGCCGAACAGAATACCGCCGAGAGCGGCGACAAATGCCAGGAAAATCACATAGGGTAGATTAGCCCCCGAGTTTTTTGCTAACGACATGGCTGATTACATGTTGAAGTATTCCTTGTAACGGTCATAGAGGTGACCTGCCTGCAGATATGCCGACTGAGGCGACATAAAGTGCGAGAACTCGAATGTGATAGCCTTGTCATAGCCACAACGCGCGGCCGCCTCCAGTTTCATGCGCAGTTTGTCGAACTTGATAGGCAGGAAGCTGATAGGCATATCGCGGTCGAATGTCTCGGCATTGGTCCAGCACTGCATGCCGTATTTGTCGGCAAGTTTCTTGTTGACCGAGAAGAATGCGTCCAGTTCGTCGTAATCGATATGTCCGTCCTGGAATGCGACCGCATCCACCACATCATGTATGCCCTCGAATATCTCGTTCCACTCGCGCTCGTGCTCCTGTACGGAGACCGCGTCCTCGCGGGTTTTGAGGTTAGTGCCCATGACCGCCTTCTTGCCGTCAATCCAGGGGGATATGAATGTCGGAAGGCCGCCTGAAACATCCTTGCACTGCTTGCCCATGGCGTGGAATGCACCTATAGCGCCCTTGGTCTTGCGGCTGATCTCAGTACTGATGTACCAGCCTCCGAAACTGTCGTACTTGCGTCCGTACATATTCCAGACCTCGTCAATGACAAACTTGTTGTCCTCAATCTCATGAGTGAGGTCACCGGTATCCCAGTACTTGCCGGAGTCATAGAGTCCGAACCAGAACTTCATGCCGTATTTCTGCGCCAGACGCAGGTACATATCCACCAGATCCACAGAAGGCATGTAGCAGCCTTTCTTCAGCAGGTAAGGCGAGGGATAGGTGATGAACTTGCGGTATCCGGAGCGTATCATGATGACAGTATCGATACCTATGGACTTCATGTACTTGAAGTCACGGTCCCACTCTTTCTCTCCCCAGTTCTGGTGAGGAATGTCGTGGGATATTTCATCGAGGAATGTACCTGTAATCTTGAGTCCCTGTGCCTTGGGAACGATAAGACGCGAGCCGGAGCCGGTTGCCGGAGCCGAAGCCGAAGAAGCGGCCGTATTGGCACTTGCCAGGGCAGGTGACACTGCTGCGGCAGAAGCCGCAACTGCCATTTTTTTGAGGAAATCTCTTCTATCAGTCATTTCTGTTTCATATTAGTCCGCATCGGCCGCCTGGAAAGCGTGCCGATGCGGACGGAATTATGTGATTATTGTAACAAGTATTGTCATTTCTGCATTGCGGCACACTCCTCCGCAATCTGCCATATCTGGTACAATCCTCTCGGGACATGGAAGCAGCCCTTCCATTTGCCGCCCTTGAGAGGCAGGAGCACTTCACCGCGACGGTTGAGATAGCCGTACCATTCGGGATACTCCTTGTCCTTGAAATTGTCCCACATGTATTTGTCGAGTTTCTCGAACCATTCGAGGCAACGCTCGTCTCCTGTCAGGCGGTAGCCCTTGAGCATGGCGATAGCGGACTCGATATGCACCCACCACAATTTCTGGTCCCATTCGAGTTTCTGCTGGGGAACTCCTTTGGCATCCATAAAATAGAATATGCCGCCGTACTCCTTGTCCCAGCCGCGCTCTATCACCTTGAGGGAAATGTCCACGCACTGGCGTATCAGGGCATCGTCATTGCGGCGTATGCCGAGATTCATCATGAACCAGAGGGCTTCGAGGTCATGTCCGGGATTAATTTCACGCCCCTCATAGCAGTCGATGGGCTTGCCGTCCACAGAGGAGACATTCTCGAGCATGCAGCCGAGTTCCGGCTGATAGAACACATCGAGAACCTCATGCAGGCAATCCTCGACGGTCTTGTCCAATATGCTCTTGTCCTCAAGTATATCCTCGACCTCCAGCGCCATATTGCATATAATCATAGGCAGGGCGAAATCCTTCATCGGGCGCGTGCCGGGGTAAGCCTTGCACCACTGTCCCTTGGGATTGGAACGCCTCTCGAGAATGCGGGCGAACACCTTGCGGGCGATGTCCGCGTATTCTTCGCTCCCGGTAGCCTTTGCGAGCTGGGCAAATGCCATGCAGGCAAAGGTGTTGGAGAAGATGTTGTACGGCTGGATCAGCGGCTTGCCTTCACGCGTGAGCGAGAAATAGAAGTCGTAATTGCCGTCATGTCCGTATTTCTTCAGGAATTCCGCTCCCTGCACCGCGCAGTCAAGCCATTCCTGCTTCTTTTCCACATTGTTGTACAGCATGGCGAACATCCAGACTTCCCTACCCTGGAGCCAGATGAACTTGTCCGTATCATAGACGCTTCCGTCACGATTCAGACAGCTGAAGTAGCCGCCACATTCCTTGTCTTGGGAATGCTCCAGCCAGAAAGGAAGGCAGTTTTCCTTGAGTTCCTTCTCATACCTGGCAGCGAGTTGCTTAAAATCGATCATATTTATATATTTATTCAGATAAATTATCCACTATAAATTGGAATGATTTCCAAAATTAGGAAATAATAGTGAAAAAATACGCGGTTTTTTGCATATTTTTGGCAAAAAATCAAAATCATTACAGACATGCATTTCAACAGAGGAATTTTCTTTGCTCTCACAGCAGCATTTATGGCCACATCAGGGGCTTTTTCCATGGACGCACGGCAGGTGAAAGCCAAGACCGTAACCGAGGCTTCGGACGCAAGAATCGTCTATATGGGCAGGACTCTCAAGCAGGGCGGAGATGTGTCATTCGACTGGTCCGGCACCACATGCAGAGTCAGGTTCAAAGGGACGAGCATCGCGCTAAAATGCTCTGATACAGGAGCAAATTATTACAATGTCTGGTTCGACAAGGACTCCGGTGACACGCCCGACCTCACCATAAGGACCTCCGGCAAAGACACCACCATCCTCCTCGCCGGCAAATTGGGCAAGGGAGAGCACGAAGTGACCCTGATGAAGCGCACTGAAGGCGAACAGGGACTCACGACATTCCATGCGTTCGAGACAGACGGAGAACTGATGCAGGCGTCGCCTGCCAAGGACAGGCACATTGAGTTCATAGGTGACTCATACACCTGCGGCTTCGGCACGGAGAGCATGTCGGGCAGCGATCCGTTCACTCCAGAGACAGAAAACTGCAACCTCACCTACGCAGCCATCGTATCACGGTATTTCAATGCTGATTTTAACCTCGTAAGTCATTCCGGCAGAGGAGTTATACGCAATTATGACGATTTCGGCAAAGGCGTGCCCGGCACCACCGTCACCGACAAATACGGCAGGATGTTTGACGAGAGGGAGACCCCTCTGGCAGGCCCAGCCACAGTCACCCCGGACCTCGTGGTCATCTACCTCGGTACCAATGACTTCTCTACTGGAATGCAGCCCCACCTAAATGCATTCTGCGATGCGTACCTCCACCTCATCGGGCAAATCCGTTCTCGCTACGGGGCAGAGGTCCCGATTCTGTGTATGGCATCCAAATTCACTCCCGGCATAGGAGATTATGTCAAGGAAGTATGCAAGCGCAGCGCTGACCCCAGGATCCACTCCCTCGTGCTGCAGCAGGACATACACAACGCGACCACCGACCTCGGCGCATGCGGGCACCCCAATTACAAGGGACAAAAGAAAATAGCGTCTGCCGTAATCCCCTATGTTTCAACCATTACTGGTTGGGAGATGTCCGGCGACGCCATCAAATAACAACACTTGGAAACTATCAGGAGTCGCCTGAAGCAACTTCCTGTCTATCAGAATATTCGGGAGCCGTTCACAGCGTGACGACTTCCGAATATTTTCTTCCGAAGCGGTCTGTAACACGCACTTCGGCAGTCTTTGCTCCGGCAGATATTTTAGCGCGCAGCAGGTTGCCGGTAGGCAGTGCGCATACCCATGTACGCTTGAGGGAAGCAGGATCTTTGTAGAGTTCCATCGCCAAAGGGTCAGTGCCCTCGAAGCGCTCCATGTCACAGACTTTGGCACCGTCCTCGAAATATTCCACGCGCCACATGGGATCGTAATCGAACACATTGACTACCACCTCGCCGGGATATACCGGATCGTCCACATAGACCTTCATCTGATAGTCCTCAGGCACACCGCAACCGACAAAACGCCAGCTCACATCAGTGCCGTCAAAAGTATAGAGTTTAAATCCGGCAGGAGAGCCGTCGATACATACAGGACCGCACCACCAGGCCCCACCGAGGGATGTGATATTGTGCTCCATCAGTTTAGGGCTGATGATTTCATTGTCACCCATGTGCATGTGCCCGGAGAGTATCAGGGCATCGTAAGGCTCCAGAATATCGTAGAGGGCCTTTTTGTTGCAAAGGAGGTCAGCAATCTTGGAATAGTCGAAATTGTAGCCGGTCCTGTCCCATTCGCGCAGCGTAGTGGGGATATGGATAGAGACGACCACCTTGGAGTCCGCACCTATGCAGGCAAGGTCTTTCTCCAACCAGCTTATCTGGGCCTCCGGCAGGTAACCTATATAATACCAGTCCTTGCCGACAAAGAAGTTGTCATTCAATACGATATGATGCACCTTACCCACATTGTATGAATAGTATGTAGGGCCATACATACGCTCAAAATCGGAGGTTGAAGTCTCGAAAGACCTCCCGTAGTTGGTCATGTCGTGATTGCCGATGACATTGCGGAACTCCAGCCCGGTAGCAGACATTATCTCATTGTATTCGGGATAGAGGGCATGGTTCCAGCCGACTATGTCTCCGAGACAGATGCCGAACACATGGCTGCCGGAAAGCCCCTGCACGGTGGATGTGATAGTCTTTACATGCTCTCGGAGTCCGGGGAATTCGTCAGCGTCGCTGATCTGCGGATCTGCCAGCACAACGATGCTGTGGCGGTTGTCATCCACGGGGTTGCGGAGAATTGTGAAATCATAGTTGCGCTTGCCGTCTTCGACCCTCTGCCAGAAGCAGTTGTCCCCGCCCATAGTGGAGGAGATATGCCCAGAGGGAGTGGAGACGAACACGAAACGGCTGTCCGGAGCGACATCCAGGGCATAACGCCCCTTAGCATCTGTCCGTGAGACAGATACGCCGTCCGAAACCACAACGTTACTGACACCCCTGCCGTCACATGTGACTCTTCCTTTTACGACCATGGCATCCAGTTCCGCTGACGCGAAAAGGGCTGACGCCGCCATGGCAATACTGATGATACGATCAAATGCTTTCATATTCTCTTGACTCTTAAAATCCGTCTAAAAAACGGTAAAACACGCCCTCACATGCACGAGTGCATATGGAAGACTGATTTTTCAACAAATTATTTATAAAGGTGCGGATTTTTCAACAAAAAAGCAAAAATACTCATTACAAGTTCTTATTTTTGTACAGACAGCTGACCAATGCACGCTGTACACAGACTATGACAGAAAAGACAAGCCGCATCGCAGCGATTGACATACTCCGCTGCATCGCCATCATCGGAATGGTGCTGAGTTCCAACATCGGTTTTTCATCCGGTCTGCCCGGATGGATGTTTCATGCACAGACCCCTCCGCCCACATACGCATTCAATCCGGAGAATGTCGGACTGACATGGGTGGATCTCGTATTCCCGTTTTTCCTATTCTCAATGGGCGCGGCCCTGCCGTTCTCGATGCGCAAGAAAATTTCGCGCGGAGCGTCCATCCCGGCCGTGTGCTCGGGCATCGTCAAGAGATGGATCACGCTGACATTGTTTGCGATAGTGCTCGGCAACGCATACCGCATCGGAGCAGGAACACAGCCGGAGTGGGCAAAGCAGTTGTTCAAAATCGCAGTATGGGTGGCAATGTGCCTGACGCTGATGAGAGTGCCCGGAATGAGCAAAAAACTGCATAACTGGCTGAATGCAAGCGGAATCATCCTGCTCGTATTATTCGCATTCACATTAAAGGATGTCTTCGGGGTAGGGCTGAATACAGGCAGCGATGTCATAATCATGATACTCGCGGAGGCATCACTCACCGGCGGACTCATCTGGCTGCTGACCCGGGACAGTCTGAAAATGCGCTGGGCGGCAATAGCAGTCATTGCCGGAATCAAAGCAGTATTCGCATACATACCACAGGCCGTTGAGGCCGCACCTGCCGTATGGGGTGGCATCGGATGGTTTTTCCAATGGTCATACCTGCAATACCTCATCCCCGTGCTTGTCGGCTCCGTCATCGGAGACATGCTGCTGCGCGCCAGGGAGCACTCCGCTGACAGCAACGGTGGCAAGCGCATCTGGGCAGCGGCCTCCCTTGTCTGCGGTGTCACAATCATAATCCAGCTCTGGGGACTGTACACCCGTCATATCGTGGCGGACCTGGCCCTCACCGCAGCATTGGCAGCCATATTCGCAGCATTGACATGGAAGCACAGGCAGGCGACATGGGTCAGAATAGGATTTGTCGGCATGGCGCTGACATTGGCAGGCATTGCGTTTGACCCTATTGACGGAGGCATCGCCAAAGACTACTGCAACCTCTCTTACCTGTTGACAACTTCCGGGTTGGGAACAGTCCTCGCAGCGGCGCTGCTTTCCATGGAGCAGAATACCGATGTACGAAGCGGCTTCCTCTCTGCAGTAGGACAAAATCCGATGATAGCCTACACCATCACCGGATTCGTAATCGGTCCCATACTCGTATTGACCGGCATCCTGCCACAGTTGTGGCAACTCGCAGAGGGTTCGGTCTTCTGGGGGCTCACGGAGGGAATAATCATCACCTTGCTGATGATGCTCTGCACCGCCTTGTGCACACGCGTCAAACTATTCTGGCGCAGTTAGGCGGACACTCCCCAAATCCGCAATTACTATTTAGACAAAGAGGCTGGCCTGTCGGAATAGGCCAGCCTCTTTCATTGCAAGGAGATTCCTCAGACGATTATTTGACGACATTGCCGTTCAGATCCACCCGGAACGAATGGAAAGGATCCAGCACATGGTCCAGCAGCACTGCGAATTCGACACGCGAAATAATGCGCGAAGGGTCTGATGCATCCAAACCGGCCTCGCTCAGCACCGAGGGTGCCAGAGTCGCGCCCTTGATTGCCGACAATATCTCCACCGCACCGGCAAGCGTGACCGGAGAGGCATTATCGCCCAATTCCACTCCGGGATAATAGTCCTCAAGGAATATCTCGCTTCGCAGAAGCGGGTCGGATATACGGAACCATGTCTCATTGGACCACGCACGGGGCTGTCCCATTCCGCGAAGGATACCTGTGGCACCTATCCTCATGCAAGCAGCAAAACGCGGATCGCAGGGGCGCAGGTCCTTGTAAGGCATGATATAGACATCCGCATCTATCAGAATATCCTGAACTGCGCGCACATCAATCGAGGCAGGCTCCACACCCTTGGCTACAGAGAGAGCCGCAATGACACCTGCCACCTGGCCGAACTGCACGGTCATGGGCTGCAGGCGCGTCGCCCCGTTGATAAGATTGGTGACAGAGACCGACTTCTCGGCGACAATAAAGTCATCCACGCCTTTGGGCAGCAACACACCCATAGGCACATTATAGGACGGTATAGGATAGAAATCCAGTTTCGGCAGAGTACGCCACGCCTCATAACGGAAGTGGTGATGATCCACCGGATAATCTCCGGAAGCAATGCCGGTACGATACAGCGGTGTCTGCGCCGCAAAAGGCTGTGCAGCGTCATCCAGAGTGAAACGCACGAGGCCATGCACCCTACGGGACTCCCTGTGATAAGGGATAAATGGCATAAGGTCGGATGTCGGATACTCGTCATCGGCAAGACCGAGATTGCGGTAACCCAATTCCGTCTGCATGAAATACAGGAATCCGAGAGAAACCCTCTTGGCACTGTCCAGAGCCTCGGCACGCCTCTCGGGACTTGCATCCACTATATTGACATATACATCATTGCCGTCACCGGGCCAGTTGATCATGTATTTCTGCGCCCCTCCGCTGTGCCTCGGCAGGCGTCCGTAAGAGAGCATCATCTCGGGAGTGCTGACCGTCTGCTTGGTATCCGCCTTGCGCAGCCCGCCGTTGCCATTAGGCTCGACATCCTGATTGTGAGGATTGACACAGCAGTTGCGGTAGATTTCCGGACGGTAGTCCGCCGGCCTCGCTATTGTCATATCGGCATCCGGACCATAGTCCTTGAGCGTCATGCAGTAAGTCAGGTCCTGGACTATGTCGTTACCGGCCTCCGGTGCTATCGACTCATGAGTGTCATGGCGAGAATCCATGCCTATGTCATAACCCGCTCCGCAGGCCTTGGCGACATCTCCGAGTTCCGTGCCGTCAATCAGCACCTTGGCCTTTATGTCATATTGTCCGCCAGCATTCTCAAGGGTCACACGCCAGCCGTTGCGCAGTTTCTCCGCAGACACAAAACGCTCTCCGAAACGCACATCCAGAGCCGGCTCACGCGCCGCAATATTGGCAAGTACCTCTGCGCCGACAGAGGGCTCGAAGAGCACATTGCTGACCCAGCCGGTCTGCAGTCCGCCCAGAGAGCCGTAACGCCATGCGAGAGAGTCTATGAACTCTCCGAATATACCGCTGCGCATGTGGAAGTTGCCGTCCACAGCACTGACACCGGCACCGGTCAGCATACCTCCGAGCCACACGCTCTCCTCTGCGATGACAGTCCTGGTGCCAAGACGCGCAGCCTGTATGCCGGCCGCCGTTCCGCTCGCCCCACCACCTATGATGAGGACATCCGTCCTCTGCACGCATGACGCAAGAGCCATTGCAAACAGAGGACAGAGCAATAATCTATTTATTCGTTTTGTTTCCATAAAGCAAAGATATTCCTTCTTTGGCATACTTCCATTGGTCAGCCATCTTGAGATGTATCATATCGAAGAGGAAATAACCGTCGCAGGCATCCGCGCAGGCCTTGACCGAATTGACGATGGCCTGATTCTCCAAATCCTGATCGTATTGGTTTTCCAGATCCCAGTTGCCCACATCCGGGCCACCGTACACAGGGCAGTCGCCACGCACCTTGTCCTTGGCAAGAGAGCAGAAGCCCTGCATGGTCCACTCTGCGTCACCATAGACCACCACCGGCTTGGCGTATGCTCCGATAATGAGCAAATCCATCAGACCGGCATAACCGTAGTCCTTGTATTTGTCCGAGGCGAACCACTGGAAGCCACTGACCTTGGAGGGGTCGTATTTCTTGCTCGCCCAGTTGACTCCGTTCTCGGTGTACATGGCGTACCATCCACCGACATAGCAACCGAAGTCCACAGCCGAATCCACAGCCTTGACTGCCGCACGGGCCTTTGCCATGAAATCATAAATCACTTTCACCCTGAACTCCAGCCACTTGAGATAATATTCGGTATTTGCAGAATTGACCTGATCCTTGAATCCGACGGGAGCCACATCCTGAGGCCACGCCTTCATCGCCTTGCCGACATATTGCTCAAACTGCTCGCGGGTCGTCTCTGAGAAATCGCTCTGTATGCCACGGAAGCGTCCCCTGTCCAGAATAATACCGTCGAGGCCGGTCTTGCCGTATGCCGCAAGATCCTCCAGCAGAGAGATGATATAGTTCTGCGCCTTGGCAGAGGCAGGGTTGAAGAAAATCTCCCTCTCCCCACTATCCATAATGGATGTAAGCCCCTTGTCCAGATTGAGTATGGTGGACTCGGCAGCCAGTTCCTCATCGCGGAATGCGACACCCATATTGCCGAGGGGAGACCTGTTGCCGGACACGAAAGTATTGAAACCGGCATAGACCTTGAGTCCGAGCGCATGCCCTTTGTCAATGAAAGCCTGGAGATAGTCGAATGTAGCCGTACGCTCAATACGCTTATACTCGCCTCCATGCCATGCTCCCTGCCACTTCACCTGGTCGCAATGACTGCTCTTGAAGAGGACATCGCCATCGGTAGGACGCACATCCACCACGATATGGGTAAATCCGGCATCCGCCGCTTTCTTGAGGTCGCGCTCGATATTGGCTTCGCTGTTGGCGAAATCCGGAAAGTTGGCAGCCGCATCTATCCATATAAAACAGGGCTTCGGTCCGACCGAGACCGTATCTTTGCCATCCGATGGGAAGACATATTTACCCCCGTTGTCTTCCTTGCCGCATGCGCATGACGCAATGCCTACAATTACGGGAAACGCTGCAACAGCAAACAGTTTCTTTAACGATTTCATTGATGCTTATAGCTTGTATGTTTTTTAAAAGACAGACTGCCCCACCGGAGATTGCCGTCTGACCCGAATCCGGCAAAGACACCGGCAGAACAGTCTGATGATTGTTATTCTGTCACAGAATATTACATGTCGATGCAGTCAAACTGCACACCGACCACATAACCATTAGTGAAGAGGAAGTACAGGTACATGTAGTAGCCGTTGTCAGAGACGCTGAGCAGGACATCCGAAGTGCCGTTGCCGTTGGTCGTCTCTCCGATGGCCTTTGCGCCATACTCTCCGAATGAATACCATTTCACGGCAGGCACATCACCCAGATCAAGGGTGCCGGTAAAGTTCTTGGCATCCGCGAGATCGAGCAGCCATACATAGTCCGCCTTCCCCCAACTGAAACTGTTCACCTGATTGGCGGCAAGATAATAATTGCCGTTGAATGCCACGACATCGAGAGCATTGGGGATAAAGTTCTGGCTGATTACACCCAACTGATACTTGATTGTATTGGTCGCTCCGTCCATCCATGTCAGTTTGTTGGTCGAATAGCAATGTACGAAATAGTCAGATGTAGGATCCGCCGTCTTGTGGACCAGGTCGACATTGGCATTCCAGTTAATACCTGTTGCCGAGCTCCATTCTGGACTTTCGGGTTTCACGCCGTTTTTGATAGTCCAGCGATAGAATCCGGAAGTAGGATCGGTATGGCAAGGGGCTGTAATGACAGCATCGGTATCCGTATTGCCCTGGATAGAGAACTTCCTGCCGAAAGCAAGTCCGTTGGCATCCCATGAGAGATAGAGTTCAGGAGTGGAATTGACATCATTTATCTTCCAGATCTTGAAAGTATTCTCGTCATTGGGCACGAGGTTGCACATGAATATGTGACCGGCATCGTCAGAGGTTATGTAGAAGTTGCGCAGGCTGCCCTTGAACTCGCTGCCCAGGGCGATAGTGCCCTTCTTCTCGCCTGTAAGCCTGTCAATCAGGAGAATGTCCTCATTGCGGGTATTGATTGCGAGGTAGTTGCCTGAAACGGCACACCCGGTAGTGAGGTTGTCCACACTGATACCGAGGTCGGATTTCAGTTTCTTGGCAAACATCACCTTGGCACTGCCCTCACGCATGCCGAACTCGAGTTTGGCAGGGATACCCTTCTTGACTACATATTTCTGCTGCGTACCGTCATGGGCCGTCACAGTGAATATGACATCCTCATTATAATCGAGCTCCGTCGTTGCAGGATCAGGAGAAATGGTCGCATGAGGAGAAAGCGTCACGGAAGCAGTGCTCTTTGCAGGGAGCACGTCAGGCGAGACGACAGTAATTTCCGTTGCCTTGATGACACCGGAGATGCCGAGTCCGTTGAGAGTAAAGGATGTAATCTCACAGGCGCTGCTCTTGCGGATATTTCCGGTAACGATATACTCAGACTCTCCCTTGACCTGATCGACTACGACAATACGGTTTTCCTGTGTGAGGTCGAGTTTGGTGATAGGAGTCTTGATGATACAGTTGTTGGCGAGGTTCGCCGTCACCTTGGCGTCCGTAATGTCCGAAGCCTTGGTCTGATTGTCACTCGTTTCAGGATAGTACCACGGGAAATCGATGACAACGCGTCTGTTCTCGTCAGGATAACCGATAAATTCAAGGTTGTCGTAACCGTTGATGCTGACCTTGGCCGTGATACTTGTCAGAGGAGTATCCGAGGTCGCAGGAACGAGTTCCGTCGGTTTGCAGGAGACTGCCATCAACGCGAGTGCTCCGGCAGCCATGTATATAAGATGTTTCATATTAGTATTCAATGAATTTTATTTCCATTCGTCATACTGCTCGCAGAGGGAGTTGTTGTTGGTCTCCGATGACGGCACCGGGAACACATAGGTACGGGCGAGGAACTTTCTGTCTTGGTGGTCCGCATCCACATACTGGAATGAATACGACTCGCCTTCGGCTATGGGCTTGAGGGCGTGCACCCTGTATCCGTCCCACTCTTTGTCCGCGAGGCGCCATCTCCTCATATCCCAATAGAGATGTCCCTCATACGCGAGTTCAATCATACGCTCATGACGGATAGCCTCGAAGAGAGCCTCTCCTATGAGACCTGTCCGGGCAGGGAGATTGACACGGCCGCGGACCTCATTGATATCGTCAAGAGCCTTGCCGCTCTCACCGAGACGGTACAGAGCCTCTGCCCTGTTGAGCAGGACTTCCGCATAACGGATCTCAACCCATGTCTGCCAGCTGCCGACCTTCATGAAATCAGCTGTGTTGGACTCATCCAGCAGTTTGCGCAGGTAATAGCCGGTGACAGTCCTGCCGTTGGCGTAGTTGTCGCTGCGGTAGTCCATATAACGGCCATGATTGCCGGTAACGGTAATATCCATGGTATTGCCTTTCCACTCGCAACCGTTGTAGAGGATTGTTGCGGCAAAACGGGGCTCGAGCTGCTCGAAAGGAGGCCTTGTCGCCACAGGCTCACCCGTATGCCACGCGCTCCAGTCCACCTTGTTGCCGTCCTTGTCCTCATACTCCTCTACCATTTCCTGTGTCGGACCTGCAACACCACCGTACTCGTCAGAGCCGATAGCGGCAAAATCTCCGAAAGGAATGTAGTTCTTGTCGAACGAATGGACAAACTTGTTACCCTTGTCGTACTTGAACTGAAGGATAGACTCGCTGTTGTCGCCTTTCCAGCTATTGGCATAGTCATCGACCAGAGAGTAGAGGGAACTTCCGACGACGGCATCAGCCGCATTCTTTGCATCCTCCCACCTGCCGGCATAGAGCATGGCCCTCGACTTGAACGCATATACCATAGTCTTGGTGATACGTCCTACATTGTCAGCGTCCCATGACTCGGGCAGATTGGCCGCCGCAAAATCGAGATCATCGGCAATGAACTGCCATGTCTCCTCCGCGGTAGAGCGGGCCTTGTTCTTGGTGAAATTGATGTCAGAATAGAGTATCACACCGCCATGCCTCTTGGCCAGCTGGAAATACACATACGCCCTGAAGAAACGCACCTGCGCCTCAAGGAGAGCATTCTCCTCCGCTGAGAATGTGGAATAGAGTTTCTGCGAATACAGGAACTCGTTCATCCTGCGGATCTTGACATAAGCGTCATCCCAGTTGCCAAGGAGATTGGCATCGGTCGTGATGCGCTCCGGATAGAAGACATAGTTGTTGCTGTCACCGGCATTGCTTCCCGGCTGGGAAGAGCCATATTTCAAGGTCGGAGTAAGTCCCTCGGTCAGGTTGCCGCTGAACTGGAGAGAACCGAACTGTCCGTACCTGTCGATATAGGCGTAGAAGTTATTGATATACAGAGTTGCGTATGATATATCCGTCCATACGAGACGGTCAGACACACGATCTGTAGGTGTTGTGTCAAGCAAGTCGTTGCACCCGCACAGAGCAAGTGACGCAATTGCCGCAGCAAATATTTTGATATGCTTTTTCATGGATTCCTGATTTAGAACTGGAGACTCAAACCACCGCCGAGAAGCATCTGCTGAGGATAGTATCCGTTGTTGACGGAAGGCATCTCAGGATCGATGTTATACTTGGTCAGGCTGCTGAATGTAAGGAGGTTGGTACCCTCGAGGAATACTCTCATGCTCTCGAAGCCGATGACATCCATCCACTTCTTGGGGAGAGTATAACCTATCTGCAGGTTCTTCAGCCTCAGATAGTTGCCATTCTCATACCACCATGTGGAAGAGTAGGCGTTGTTGCTGGTAGGATTGACTGACAGACGAGGGAATCTCGCACCCGTGTTGGACTCTGTCCATGAATCCTCTGCCAGATACTTGGGAGAGTTGCCGTCATGATAGAACGGACGGGTGTACGCGGTGTGGTCCATGACACCCTCAGATCCTGAAGATGAATAGACACCGGTGAGTGCCACTGTCCTGCCGAGTGCATAGGTCCATTTCATGGAGAGGTCAAAGCCCTTCCACGCGGCGTCAAAGTTGATACCGCCCTCAAAATGAGGGTATACGGAGCCCTTGACATAGCCCATATCCTGATCATAGGTAATCTTACCGTCACCGTTACGGTCGCGGTACTTGATGTCACCGGGACGGGCGACCACGCCGGGGACGGTAGCGGAATTGTCTATCTCCTCCTGGCTCTGGAACAGGCCGTCAGCGATGAAACCGAGTACGGAACCGACTTCCTTGCCGGTGAGTTTCCTGTAGTCGGGAGTATTGACCGCATCCGTATAGCGCAGCCACCTGCGATAGGTATAGGAACCGATAAGGGACACGCCATAGCTGAATTCATTCACCTTGTTGCGGTGCTCGATGAGGAACTCGAATCCGCGGAAATCCTGCTTGTTCTTGTTCTCGTATGTAGGATAGCGTCCGCCCCATGATGCAGGATACTCTGCTGAGACACCGCTGATCATATCATAGATGTACTTGTAGAAAATGTCACCCTCGAAGCGGAATTTGCCGTTCCACATGGAGAAGTCGACACCGAGGTTGTTCTGCCAGGTCTTCTGCCAGGTAAGTTCCTCATTGCCGGGGGCTGTCGTGTAGAGGGAGGAGACCGGCTTGCCGCCGATGACAGCGGCATTGGCCATCAGCTGCATGGTATTGAGGTAGGTGTATGCACCCACACCGCCTACAGAACCGGTAAGACCGCTTCCGAGCCTGACCTTAAGCAGGTCTATATTGTCGAAATCAAACCAGTCCTCACGATCGATTCTCCAACCGAGTGATGCCGCAGGGAACACTCCCCAACGGGAATTACTGCCGTAGAACACATAAGAACCGTCATAACGGCAGGAAACCTCAGCAAGGTACTTATTGTCATAGGCATAATTGATACGGCCTACGACACCGGCCTGGCGAGAGACGGAGCTGTTACCGCCGACACCGTTCTTCTCCTTGTCTTTGGCAAAATCCAGTTCGTCCAGGTCCTTGATGTCAAAGTCGTATCCGTATGCACTGAATCCGTCATATCCGGATTTGGTAAACTCTGCAAGCAGGAGCACGCCCACATCATGCTTTCCGAATGCACGGGAATAGTCCACAGAGACATTCGTCAGGAGACTGGTAGTACGGCTGCTGCCCTCGGAAAGCTGCGACTGGGTAATACCGGGATAACCGCTTGTCAGCGCATAGGATATGTCTCCGGTAACAGATGTAGGCCTCGTGGCGAGCATCACATCAAACGGAGTCGTCATGGACTTGCTCATGCCGTTGTAGACATCATAACCGACGAGAATCTTGGCAGAAAGTCCCTTGACGAAAGGAACATCATATTTCAGGGACGAGGTGCTCTGGAAAGTATTTCCCCATGACTTGGAGTATCCGGATTCCTCGAGGAAGCCCATGGCATTGGATGTCGAGCTCGCATTGCGGGTGGCAGTGCTGTAGCCCTCCCAGGTCTTGGGCACATAAGGATGCAGACGCATGACCTGCAGACCGATATGGATCCAGTCATTGGGATTGGCGCTGATGCCGGGCCTGTCAGTACGCGTGAAACGACCGAGGAGACCGACATTGAGAGTCAGGTTCCTGGATATTTTGGATTCGATATTGGTCCTGATATTCAGCCTGTTATGCTTATAACCCTCGACATTGCCCTCCTGATTGTAGAGACCGAGGGTGGCGAAATAGTTGGTACGGTCATTGCCGCCGGAAGCACTGACGGTATGGTTCTGGTTGATACCTACACCGAATACTTCCTTGTACCAGTTGGTATTGCCCCATCCGCCTTCGCCTTTGCGCATCTTGTCCACCATCTCCTGGGAGAATATGGGAGCATCGCCGTCCATCTCGCGACCGAGGTTGTAGTAATAGGCATAACCCGGAGCATCAAGAAGTTCGAGGTTGATGGCATTGCGGCTGACATTGAACGAGCCGTTGTAGCTGATCTTGGAGGGCTTGTTGTTTCCGCGCTTCGTGGTGATGATCATCACGGCCTCGGAATTAAGTCCGTAGATAGCCGCAGCGGATGCATCCTTGAGGACGGAAATGCTCTCGATTTCAGAAGGATCGATGTCGTCAATGCTACGGGAGACTCCGTCAACGATAGCGTTGACTCCGGAACCGCGGACGAGCAGAGTCGATCCGTCACCGCCCGGAACACCGGAAGACTGATAAGAGATGACGCCAGGTATGACACCGCCCATCATGTTGGTCACATTCTGGGTAGGAGCCTTGACGAGACGGTCACCGTCCACTTTGGAGATAGCACCGGTGATACTCTGACGCTTTTGTGTACCGTAACCTACGACCACAAGTTCGTCCAACATCGCACGGTCATCCTGAAGCACTACGGCAATGCTCCTCTGACCGTTGTACTTGACGGTCTGGGATTTCTTGCCAAGCATAGCAAATTCGAGAACGTCGCCGTTCTTCAAATTGATAGTAAAGCTTCCGTCAGAAGCTACGAATGCATGGGTATTCGTGCCTTTCACGATCACGGTGGCACCGACGACGGGCTCACCCGCTTCATCAACTACCCGACCCTTGATCGGATTCTGCGCAAATACCTGCGAGCATGTCGCCATAGCAATAGCTAAAATAAGCAGGAAACGCTTCATAATTGGTATTAGTTAGTTATAATGGTTGTGTTTCTTATTATTTCCACTTATTCTCTATGCCGAAGTGGTCGCAATAGCGATTGTACAGGTGACCTGCCTGCGTGTACGAGGAGTTCGGGGACATAAAATGCGAGAACTCGAATGTAATCGCCCCCTCCATGCCTGCCTTGCGCGCCATTTCCATCTTAAGGAGGAGTTTCTCCCACTTGATGGGCAGGAAGCGGATGGGCATGTCCCTGTCAAAACTCTCGAAATTGGTCCAGCAGCGCATGCCGTACTTGTCAGCAAGTTTCTTGTTGACAACGAGATAGTCATACAGTTCATGATAATCTACCTGCCCGTCCTGGAATGCGACGATGTCCACAACGCCCTGCAGATTGCCGAGAATCTCGTTCCATTCCTTTTCATGCTCGGCAACGGTAATCGCAGTGTCTCCGCCCATTACCTGGTCGGTCTTCACACCATGTATATAGGGAGATACCATAGTCGGCAGTCCTCCGGATATTTTCTTGGCATGACGGCCCATCTCCGCATAGATTTTGGTCATATTCTTGGTCCTGCGGCTGACCTCCTGCGAAAGATACCAGCCGGCAAATGACTTATGATGTCCATATTTTGCCCAAACCTCATCTATCAACTTGACATTCAGGTCTATCTCCTTGAGATAGTCACCCTCGTGCCAATACTTGCCCGAGTCATACATGCCGAACCAGAAGTCCATATCATACTTGTCGGCAAGCGTGCAGAACATCTCCACCAGATCCACCGGAGGATAATATACATCTTCCGTGGCAAGAATGGACTCAAACGGAGCCGCTATCCATTTGCCGAGGCCGGCACGGATCATGACAACGGTATTGATGCCCATGTCACGCATGGCACGGAAGTCCCTATCCCATTCTTCAACGCCCCAGTTCTGATGAGGAATATCCCAGCTGACTTCATCGAGGAAAGTCGCGTTGATCTTCATTCCTCGAGGGCATTCCGGCGTTTTGAACTGACCGTCAGACAGTTCGGAATTCACAGAGCCTCCGCCCACGCATGAAGTAAGCGTAAGTAATAGAGCCACAATGGCATACGATAAACGGTTCATGTTTTATCGGTTTTCGTTTTAATGTTCGCCGGCAAACATAACAGAAACAACATTTACCTCCAAAAAATTACCAAAAAAAGGCAATTAATTACAAAAATTTGTTTTACCCCCCCCCATCAAACAACACAAGTTTTAAAATAAAATACCATATTTTCAAAGTTGCATAAGATATTACAAGCCCATCCCCGGAACTCTCAAAAACAGGCTGTAAGGCCGCGCTCATGCCGGCAAGGGTCCACAGAAGGCTTTGACGCATCCCGTTATCGGACGAATGCGCATGGCACAGCGTTTGCGCGTCATTCATTCTTTCTGTATTTTTGTGGGAATGCTTACGGGAATGGGCGCACAATCCGATGACACTCATCTCCCACAGCGTACAAGAAGGTTTGTAAGGAGTTATATTACAATGAGAAAGTTTTTGTTTGCATTGGCAGCGGCACTCATAGCCGCAACAGCGCTGCCGGAGGATATTGCAGCGCAGGTCCAGATTACCACCAAAAAGGTCAAGATAAGCGATTTCACCACCAAGACCACAAAAGTGGTGCTCTGCGGCAACGATTTCCTCAACACCGCACTCTCGGAGGAAGTGTCCAGACGCTGGATTGTATCCCCCTTTGAGTTCTGCACTTTTGAGGAATACGACAAGATCAAGGAAGACGACAAATATTATTTCCTGATTCCGCAGACAAACAGGCTGCGCAAGGAGACCGAGCCGGGCATCACTGTTCTGTCCCTCGTAAAGGGAGGCAAACCCGATGACGCCATCGAGATTGTCAGTGCACCTATATGCTCATCCAAAGACTCCGACGGACGCGAAATCATCTATGTGTCGGGAGTCCTCAACATCATACAGAATTTCGCCGCGGACGCCATGGTCAGCGACAAGGTAAACTTGGGCGGCCTCTCCGGATACGCCAAAGGCCCTGGCAAGGCAAAGGGCAAGACCATAGTCATTTCCGAAGGAGACCTGACAGGGTCTGCCATCTCCGCCAAATCCAGATACTCCAAAGCCATAGAGTTCCTGCCGGAAGATGAGGCCGACAGGATATTCGAGGAAGAGACAGCAAACACCATTGTAGGCTATGTCGTCGCTCCCGCCGAGCCGCAGAAAGGTTCCGCCTGCTATCTGTACCTTATAAGTGCAGATACGCACGAACTTTATATGTTCGTGCGTTACAAATTATCCGCAGGCGGAGAAACTGGTTTCCGTCCGGCCGACCTCAAGCGCATCGCCGGACATCACAGCAATTAACCGATTTCCGCACCGTTCGAGAGGACTTCCTGAGGGGTGATGAACCTCATCTCGCCATCTCCCTGACGGGCCATAAGTATCATGCCTTTGGACTCTATGCCCCTTATGGTACGAGGTGCAAGGTTGGCAAGTATGCATATCTGCTTCCCGAGCATATCTTCGGGAGAATAGAACTCCGCTATACCGGACACAATCACTCTCTTGTCGATGCCTGTATCGATAGTGAGTTTGAGCAGTTTGTCCGTCTTGGGCACACGCTCCGCCTCCAGTACCGTAGCCGTGCGGATATCCATATTCTCGAACTGATCAAAAGTGACTTCCGCTTTTTGGGGAGCCACTTTTTTTGCGGTCTCGGCTTTCTCCGCGGCTTTCTCCGCGGCCTCCTGCTCTGCACGGATCTTGTCCAGACGCTCTATCTGGAATGCAATCTGCTCGTCCTCAATCTTGGCAAACAGCAACTCCGCAGCACCGATTTCGTGTCCCTCGGGGAGAATGCAGTCATCGCCTATCATATCCCATGTCAGGCACACCTCGCCGGCGCATGCCGTTCCCGCTCCTGATGTATGCAGGGCCGCCCCCTCTCCAGTTTTGTAGGTATTCACAGTCTCCTGCTCGCCATGACGGTGGTCGGTGCCTGCGCTCACGCCCACACGCAGCATATTGCGCAGCCTCTCGGCAGCAAACGGAGTGAATGGCTCGAACGCCGCAGCCAGGTCAGCGCATATCTGCATACTGACATTGAGAATGGTAGCCGTGCGCTCCATATCTGTCTTGGCAGTCTTCCAAGGCTCCGTATCGGAAATATATTTGTTACCGGTACGGGCTATCTCCATTGCATCCTTGAGAGCATCGCGGAACTTGAACGCCTCGATATTGCGCTCCATCGACTGACGGATCTCCGGGATACGGGCGAGAGCCTCACGGTCCACCTCCTGCAACTCTCCGCGAGCCGGCACCTTACCGCCGAAGTACTTGTGCGTCAGCACGACAGCACGGTTTACGAAATTGCCGAATATGGCGACGAGCTCGCTATTGTTGCGTGTCTGGAAATCTTTCCAGCTGAAATCATTGTCCTTGGTCTCGGGAGCGTTGGCTGCCAGCACATAACGGAGAACATCCTCCTTGCCGGGGAACTGCTCCAGATACTCATGGGCCCACACTGCCCAGTTACGCGAAGTGGAAATCTTCCTGCCCTCAAGATTGAGAAACTCATTGGCAGGAACATTGTCCGGAAGGATATATCCGTTGCCGTATGCCTTGAGCATTGACGGGAATACGATGCAGTGGAATACGATATTGTCTTTGCCGATGAAATGCACGAGACGCGTGTCGTCGCTTTTCCACCATTTCTCCCAGGTCTCGGGAAGGAGTTCCTTGCTGTTGGAAATATATCCGATAGGGGCATCGAACCACACATAGAGCACTTTGCCCTCTGCGCCCTCCACAGGCACGGGCACACCCCAGTCGAGATCGCGGCTCACGGCACGCGGCTGCAGCCCGCCGTCTATCCAGCTCTTGCACTGTCCGTACACATTGCTGCGCCACTCCTTGTGCCCGTCGAGTATCCACTGCTTGAGCCAAGGCTCGTAATCATTCAGCGGCAGATACCAGTGGGTTGTCTTCTTCTTGATAGGAGCGGCCCCGCTGAGTTTGGATTTGGGGTCAATGAGTTCCTCGGGACTGAGAGTCGATCCGCAGTGCTCGCACTGGTCCCCATAAGCACCTTCCGTGCCGCATTTGGGACAAGTACCTACGATATAACGGTCCGCGAGGAATGTATTTGCCTCGGGGTCATAATACTGCTCGCTCTCTTTGGTAATGAACTTACCCTCGTCATACAGACGACGGAAGAACTCCGAAGATGTCTCCTCGTGCACCTGCGAACTCGTCCTGCCATAGATATCGAAATTGATGCCCAGCCCGGAGAATGAATCCTTAATGATCTTGTGGTATTTGTCCACTATATCCTGAGGAGTGCATCCTTGCTCGCGGGCCTTTATGGTAATGGGCACGCCGTGCTCGTCGGAGCCGCAGATATAAAGCACATCCTCCCCTCTCATCCTGAGATAGCGCACATATATGTCCGCCGGCACATACACTCCGGCGAGATGTCCGATATGCACCGGCCCGTTGGCATAGGGCAGGGCGCATGTCACAAGAGTCCTTTTGAATTTATCCATCTTATATATTATGTTTATTTGTTCTTGAGTTTGGCCTGCAGCGACTGCTTGTTGCGTTGCAGCGTGCATATTTCCTCCAGCAGGGCATCGACAGACTCTGAACCGTTCAACTCCCGCTGGATCTCTTTCAGCCGCCTGTCTATCTTGCTGATCATATATTTCAATATCGTCCGCGGTACAAAGTTAACCAACCAGGACGAAGTTGTAGTCATTGATTCGCGGAAATTTGCGACAGTAATCTGATATTTCTCCGTATACAGCTGGCTCGACACAAACGCAATCTCCCGGTCCGGGCTGTTGAGCATGGAACGTTGTATAGCATCCTGCGACAGCCCGTCATAATAATAGTCCAGATATTTGTCGTACACCTTGGCATAGGCCGGTATCATCAGAGCGTTCTCGTCTCCGCCAATGGACGCCGATATGAAATCAGCGACCGTGACCTTGTCCTCTCCGTCTCCGGAATAATACTCCGAATCGCTCTCAAAATCAAGAGGATCGGTACCGTTCAGTATCAGAAACTGGACGATCTGTCTCTCAAAAGGCGCGACTGTCTTGTCCGTCTCCAGAGCCGCCATCGTCAAGTTGCTGTCAGCCGCTACGGCCTGCTGCATATCTTCCATTTCCGGAATCAGCGGCCCATCATCAGCGCCTGCGGGAGGTTCCTCGAGCGAAATTGCATTCTCCCTCCTCCTGGCCTCCCGTTCACGCGCCGCCTCTTCATCGGCTATCCTCTTTTCCCGTACCTTCCTGATACGCTCAAACAGAATGCCGGACTCTATGCCGAAGCGGCCGGCGACCGTCTCCACATATACAGAACGCTTGATGGCATCCGGTATCAGCGCAACGGTATCGGCTATGTCGTTGATCAGTTCAGCCTTGCGCAGCGGATCACCCCCGGCCTGGTCCAGAAGCATTTTGGACTTGAAGTCCACAAAGTCCTGTTCGTGAGTGGATATGAAGTCCTCCACCTCCTGCAGGCTGTGCTTGCGAGAAAACGAGTCCGGGTCATCCCCGTCAGGGAAAAGCACCACCTTGGCATTCATCCCCTCGCCCAATATGAGGTCTATAGCCTTGACCGCAGCATGTATTCCGGCTTTGTCACCGTCATACATGATAGTGACATTATCCGTAAAACGTTTGATCAGACGCACTTGCTCCAAGGTGAGGGAGGTACCGCAGGATGCCACCAGATTGGTGATGCCCATCTGATGCATGGACACCACATCGAGATTGCCCTCCACCAGATAGCATTTATCCATTCTGGAAATGTCTGATTTGGCGAGGTAGATGCCGAACAGGCTCCGGCTCTTGTCATACAATTCCGTGTCGGGGGAATTGATATATTTGGGAATGTTAGGGTCTGCACTGAGCGTACGACAACTGAATGCGATTACCCTGCCGCTGACAGAGCGCACCGGGAATGTGACACGCGCATGGAACTTGTCCAATACCGTACCGTCATCCTTACGGATACACAATCCTGCGTCCAGCAGATACTCTTCCTTGTAGCCGGCAGCCAATGCAGCATCTCTCAATGCCGTCCTGGAACTCGGTGCCCAGCCAAGCCCAAAATGCCCAATGGCATCCTCTCCGAGCCCCCTGGACTTGTAATACGCCATGGCGAGGTTCCGGCCCTCTGGCGTGGACAACTGTCTGACAAAGAAGTCCTGGGCAAAATCCATCACCAGAAAGAGGCTCTCACGCTTTTGACGGGCGACTATCTCATCTGCAGACTCCTCCGTTTCCTCTATTTCAATATGGTATTTGTTTGCAAGATAGCGCACTGCCTCCACAAAGGAGACATGTTCGTACTCCATCACAAACCCTACAGCGGTCCCGGCTTTGCCGCAACCGAAGCACTTGTATATTCCTTTTGACGGGGTGACATAGAAAGACGGGGTCTTTTCATTGTGAAACGGACAGCATGCAACCATGCTCGCTCCGCGCCGCTTAAGCGTCACGAAGTCCCCGATTACCTCCTCTACACGCGCCGTATCGAGTATTCTGTCTACTGTCCCCTGCGGTATCATGACGCCACCTCACACAAGAACTTGATGCGCACAAGGCGCACCTCCATCTCCTCATAATCCGAGCCCAACTCGTTCAAGGCATCCTCAAGCGAATCCGAAGCCGCCTCGTCCTTGAACCAGTCCAGTATCTCCTCCACTACCTCCGGATCGATATTGCGCTCGATGTAGTAGTCGAGATGCAGTTTGAATCCCGACGCCACTATGCCCTCTATCTCGTCCATGAGTCCAGCCATATCCATTCCGGCAGCGGAGGCGATATCCTCCAGATCCATCTGCCGGTCTATATTCTGTATGATGGTGACTTTGCCGGTGGACTTGGCAGGAGACGACCTGAGCACAAAATCGTCCGGCCGTTCAATCTCATTCTCCTCGACATACTTGGCGATGAGCGCGACAAACTCCTTTCCAAACTTGTTGGCCTTGCCCTCTCCGACCCCCTGACAGTTCTGCAACTCCTTGAGAGTCACAGGGTAGTTGATAGACATATCTTCCAATGCAGGATCTCCGAAGATAATCCACGGCTGCAGGCCTATCCTGTGAGACATACTCTTGCGCAGGTCCTTGAGCATGGCCAGCAAGGTCTGGTCTCCTCCCCCTCCTCTGCCAGCGGCTGCCGGATCTATATCATCGTCATCTCCGTCACCGCCCGAAGAACTGCTGCTGAAAGGCCTGTCCTCCACGAGCATGATCTCGTAAGGGTGTTCACAGAATCTGTTGCCATCCTCCGTCACCGAAATCAGCCCGTAGGACTCTATCTCCTTGTCGAGCAGATGTGCGATAATGCCCTGATGTATGACCGCGCACCAGAATTTGAGGGAATGTTCCTTACCGGCACCGAACAGCTCGAGGGTGTCGTGCTTGTAAGACTTGATCATGGCATTCTCCTGCCCAGCAAGTATAGATGCGATATGCTCGGTCTTGAACTTCTCCGGCAGGGAATTCACAAGCCTGATGACAAGGCACATCTCATTGCGGCCGTCAAAATACTTGCGCGGATGGGTACAGTTGTCGCAACAGCCGCAGCCATCGACATTATATTCCTCACCGAAATAGTTGAGCAGCAGCTTGCGGCGGCATTGCCCCGACTCGGCATACGCCACGACCTCCGAGAGCAGCTGGCGGCCTATTTCCTGTTCGGAAATAGGCTTGCCCTGCATGAATTTCTCGAGTTTGAGTATGTCCTTGTAACTGTAATATGTGATACAGCGCCCCTCACGGCCGTCTCTGCCGGCCCTACCTGTCTCCTGATAGTAACTCTCTATGCTCTTGGGGACTCCGTAATGTATGACGAAACGCACATCCGGTTTGTCTATGCCCATGCCGAACGCAATCGTAGCGACAATGACCTGTATCTCGTCCATGAGGAAGGCGTTCTGATTGGCACTGCGCACGGCAGCATCCAGGCCGGCGTGATAAGGCAACGCCTTTATGCCATTGATACAGAGCAGTTCGGAGAGTTCCTCCACCTTTTTGCGACTGAGGCAATAGATAATACCTGCCTTGCCGGGAGACTGGAGGACATAACGGATAATGTCTTTTTCTGCATCCGCCTTGTCCCTGACCTCGTAATAGAGATTGGGGCGGTTGAACGAGGAACGGAAAACACGCGCCCCGGCGATGCCGAGATTCTTGAGAATGTCGCTCTGCACCTTGGGAGTAGCCGTAGCTGTAAGGGCTATTATCGGTGCCCTGCCTATGTCATCCACAATGGCACGGATACGCCTGTACTCCGGTCTGAAATCGTGCCCCCATTCGGAAATGCAATGCGCCTCGTCCACAGCGTAGAACGAAATGTGCAGACTGCGCAGGAGCGCCACATTCTCCGGCTTGGTCAGCGACTCCGGGGCCACATACAGGAGTTTGGTACGCCCGGAAGACAGGTCGTCATATACGACATCCGTCTCCTGACGCGAGAGAGACGAATTGAGGAAATGCGCCACACTCTCATTGCCGTAGGCAAATCCGCGTATGACATCGACCTGGTTCTTCATCAGCGCGATGAGCGGGGATATTATGATGGCCGTTCCGGGCATGACGAGGGCCGGCAGCTGGTAGCACAATGACTTGCCGCCGCCCGTAGGCATGAGCACGAAAGCGTCACCTCCACCGATCAGATGGGTGATGATATCCTCCTGCTCGCCCTTGAAGGTGTCATATCCAAAGAACTCCTTGAGTTTGGAGTGCAATGTATCCCTATCGATGTCCATGATATGATTTTATTCCAATGTATGTATGGCGAGACCGGAGCGGAGTTTCGGCTCGAACCAGGTCGTCTTGGGAGGCATGATGGCTCCGCTGTCGGCAATGTCCATAAGCTGCTCCATGGAGACCGGCCACAATGCGAATGCCACAGCCATCTCTCCGCTGTCCACACGCCTGCGCAACTCGTCGAGTCCACGGATACCACCCACGAAATCTATCCTCTTGTCAGTACGCAGATCCTTGATTCCGAATATCTTGTCGAGCACCAGCCCAGACAGGATAGTGACATCGAGCACACCTATGGGATCCGCGTCGTCATATCGTCCCGGAAGGGCCTTGAGAGAATACCATTTGCCTCCAAGGTACATGGAGAATTCGTGCAACGCCTTGGGAGAATATGTCTCTCCGCCCTGGCATACGACCTCGAAATCCTCCGCGAGCCTGTCCAGCACCTGCTCGGGCGACAGTCCGTTGAGATCGCGTATCACTCTATTGTAGTCCAATATCTTCAACTGGCTCTGAGGAAAACAGACAGCCATAAAGTAATTGTACTCCTCGTCTCCGGTATGGTCGGGATTCTGCCCACGCTTCTCCGCACCCACTCTGGCGGCAGCGGCTGTACGATGATGGCCGTCAGCTACATAGAGAGCGTCCACACGGGTGGTGAATATCTCGGTGATACGGTTGACGGTCTCCCGGTCATCTATCACCCAGAACTCGTGTACAAATCCGTTCTCGTCGGTAAACTTGTTCTCCGGAGGCACGGCAACGGCCGCCGCGACAATGTCCCCGAGTTCCGCATCATCCCTGTATGCAAAGAACACCGGCTCTATATTGGCATTCTGGATACGCACATGTATCATGCGGTCGTCTTCCTTGTCCTTGCGTGTGAGTTCATGCTTCTTGATCTTGCCCTCCGCATAGTCATCTACATTGGCACATAGCACCAGACCGTACTGCGTACGCCCCTCCATAGTCTGAGCATACACATAATAGCAGGGCTCGGCATCACGACGAAGCCATCCCCTATCCTGCCAGAGGCGGAAATTGGCGACAGCCTTGTCATAGACTCTCCGGTCATGGTCCGGCAGCATCGGCTCGAAATCTATCTCGGGTTTGGTGATGTGCAGCAGGGACTTTTCTCCGGCCATCGACTTGGCTTCTGCACTGTCAAGCACATCATAGGGAGGAGCTGCGACTTCAGCGCAAATGTCCTGTGCCGGGCGTATCGCCGCAAATGGTCTTACCTTTACCATAACTAAATGCTATTTATTGACTTGAAAACTGGTATTTCCTGTCGCGAAATAATCGCATATCTGACGGGCGGCTGCAAGGCCTGCATTGATATTGGCCTCGGCACTCTGCGCGCCCATTTTCTTGGGAGTGGCAAATACGCGCAGACCGTACTTTTCCTTGAGTTGCTCAATATTGTCCGGAGCCACATCCGCCACATATTTGAGATCCGGCCTGTCGGCAAGAGCCCTGTCCAGACCGGCTTCGTCCATAACCTCCTTGCGCGCTGTGTTGACGAGCACCGCCCCCTTGGGCATGCTTGCAATCAGGTCATAGCCGATAGATCCGATTGTCTGCGGTGTAGCGGGTATATGTACCGACAGATAATCGCATGAGGAATACAGTTCCTCCAGCGATGCCACCGGCTCTGCACCGCCCTCGCGAATCTGCTCATCAGAGAGGAAGGGGTCTATAGCCTTGACGGTCATGCCGAGCGCTGCCGCCTTGGCAGCGACAAGCCGGCCGACATGTCCGAATGCCTGTATTCCGAGTGTCTTGCCATATATCTCAGTACCTGTGGCAGGAGTAAACTGATTTCTCGCCATGAATATCATCATGGCAACGGCAAGTTCCGCAACGGCGTTGGAATTCTGCCCTGGAGTATTCATTACCACTACATTATGAGCGGTAGCGGCTGCCAGGTCCACATTGTCATATCCGGCTCCGGCCCTGACAACGATGCGCAGTCTGTCCGCGGCATCCAATACGGCCGGTGTCACCTTGTCAGAACGCACTATGAGCGCATCGGCATCGGCAACGGCCTCTACAAGAGCACTCTCGTCGGCATATTTCTCCAGCGTGGCGAATTCGTGCCCGGCATTCTCCACTATACCCCGTATTGCATCTACCGCCGCGGCGGCAAAGGGTTTCTGTGTTGCGAGAAGGACTTTCATGATACCATTATTTATGAGACGATTCGAAATCCTGCATGCACTTGACAAGCACATCGACATCTTCCTGCGTGCACGCGTTATATATAGATGCGCGGAAACCGCCCACAGAACGGTGCCCCTTGATGCCGACGATGCCGTAACCCTTGGAGAACTCGAGGAATTCGTCCTGGAGATCCTCCTTTCCGGGAGCCATCACAAAACATACATTCATTATAGACCTGTCCTCGTGTGCGGCCGTGCCGACAAACAGAGAGTTGCGGTCTATCTCCGCGTAGAGCGCTGCGGCCTTCTTCTCATTGATCTCATGTACGGCATCCACGCCACCTATGGACTTGAGCCATTTGAGAGTCTCATTCATTACAAAGATAGAGAACACCGGAGGGGTGTTGAACATGGACTTCTTGTCAATATGCACTCTGTAATCCAGCATTGTAGGGATATAGCGGCTCACCTTACCGAGAATGTCCTTGCGGACTATCACGAACGCCACGCCTGCAGGGCCTGCATTCTTCTGTGCGCCTCCGTATATCAGGGCATATTTGGAGACATCCACACGCCTGCTGAGTATATCAGAGGACATGTCCGCCACCAGAGGCACGGGGCTGTCCATATCATGCTTGATCTCCGTACCGTAAATAGTATTGTTGGTCGTGATATGGAAATAATCGACATCCTCCGGAATGGTAAAATCTTTGGGAATATAACTGTAGTTCTTGTCCTTGGAACTCGCCAAGGCGTATGCCTCACCGAGTCCCTTGGCCTCTTTGAGAGCCTTCGCCGCCCACACGCCTGTATCAAGATAAGCAGCCTTGTGCTCAAGGAGGTTCATGGCCACATAGAGAAACTGCAGACTCGCTCCTCCTCCGAGGAAAAGGACCTCATAGTCTTCAGGAATATCCAGGAGTTCGCGCCATAGAGAGCGGCACTCGTCCATCACCGCTTCCCATTCTTTGGTCCTGTGAGACACGGACAACAAGGAAACTCCCGTTCCGGCAAAATCGTTGAGTGCCTTTACAGACGCGTCTATCGCCTGTTGTGGGAGCAGGCAGGGGCCTGCGGTAAAAACATGTTTTTTCATATTACCCAAAATTATAGAATTGGTTGAATTTTCACATCTGCTCATCGGCTGCCGCTATCCGACACCCATCTATACGGGAAATCCTGTCGCGGAAATCCTCTTCGGCAGACAGCCTCACACTCACCTCCATGCTGCAGTCCACATCGAAAGTCTGCGACAGCACACGCAGGGACATGTCCTTTACGGCTTTCATCACATCATTCACGGAGATATAGTCGAATGTCAGGCTGAAACGGCGCGACGCGGTCTTCTCCACAATCTCCGCAGAATCAATGGCGTCCCGCGAAGAGGTCTTGTATGCCCGTATCAGCCCCGGAATGCCGAGTTTGACGCCACCGAAATAACGCACTACCACAATGAGGACATCACTGAGACCTGCACTGTCTATCTGCCCGAGAATGGGGCGGCCGGCAGACGAAGAAGGCTCTCCGTCGTCATTTGCCCTATACAGGGTACCGCCAAGGCCGAGTCTGTAGGCATAGCAATGATGCCTGGCATCGTGGTATTCCTTGCGGACTGCATCCACCAGTTCCTTGACCTCCCCTTCTGTCTCCACAGGATACGCCAGTGCGATGAAACGGCTGCCGAGTTCCTTGTACAAGCCACGGGACGGAGCCGCAATGCTACGATATGTATCGACGAGCGTTGACATCATATAATCAAAATTAGCCTTTTTGAATATTATTTGCAACAGCATGAAATAATTTTGTAACTTTGGTCCGCTTTCGAGAAACTATTTGAGAAAAGGTCCACACAAATGACATACAAGTACAGAGTTACATTAGCCGGTATAAAAGGGTTCTTCCGACTCTACGAGATAAACGCAGGCAACACCCTCTATTCATTCCACAAGCAGATGCGCGCCGACATGGTATTTCCTGCGGACCAGCTCATTCTGTTCAAGGGCATGGATGACACCTCCGGAGTTGTCGCAAGATACGGATTGTTCGACCTCGGAAGCGGTGCTTGCGATCAGGTGACCATCGAGCAGACCATCAAGGCCGGAATAACATCATTTGTATATTTCTACGACACCACCAACAAGAAGAGCGTGAATGTCACTCTGGAGGGCGAAAGCAATCACGAGGTGCAGTTCCCCACGCTCGTCGAGAGCAAAGGACCGGACCCGATAGAGTTCGAGAACGGATATGTCGCCTTTGAGGATCTCCCCGACGACAAGAGGCGTCTGCCCGGCGAGGCTAGCAGCAAGAACATCCTCGGCATTGACCCCGACGACATCGACAGCGAAGAGGAGGACGAAGACGAGGAGGGAGATGACGACAAGGAGGAAGTTGAGGAGATATTCGACGAAGAAGACGCTGACAAGCTGTAGTGGCTCGCAGGGTCATCATAGTACTCGGCCCGACTGCTGTAGGCAAGACTGACTACAGCATCTCTCTGGCACAGAAGTATTCTTCCCCAATAATATCATGCGACTCCCGGCAGATTTACCGGGAAATGCGTATAGGTACAGCAGTGCCTGACCGCGACCAGTTGGAAGCGGTCAGGCACTACTTCATCCAAGACCATAGTGTGACCGTGCCGTACACAGCCGGCACATACGAGGCAGAAGCTCTCGACCTCGTGCACAGGCTCTTCGGTGAAGGGCACGACACCCTCATAATGAGCGGCGGCTCGATGTTCTATGTAGACGCATTCTGTAAAGGACTGCCGCAAGTCCCCGAAACCGATCCGCAATTGAGGCTACAGCTGACGGAGAGGCTTGCATCAGAAGGAGTTGAGAGCCTCGCCGAAGAACTGCGCGCACTCGATCCTGAGGCCTGGAAGAGCATCGACCTGTCCAACGGGGCCCGAGTGATGCGTGCCTTAGAGGTGCGCCTGACGACAGGACGATCCTTTACATCTTTCCGGCAGACAGGGCCCAAGCAGCGCGATTTCGAAATCGAGAAAATCGGTCTGATCAGGCCCAAGGCAGAATTGCACGCTCGTATCAACGCCAGAGTGGACAAGATGATGGCAGAGGGCCTTATAGACGAAGTGAGGTCCCTGACACAATTCAGGAACCTCACCGCTCTACAGACTGTCGGATACAAGGAGGTTTTCGACTACCTCGACAATCCCGACACTATTTCATTGGAGCAGACCGTTTCATCCATCTGCACCCATACCCGCCAATACGCCAAACGTCAGCTTACATGGTGGCGGAGGGATGAACAGATCCGCTGGATAAATCTTTAACCCTACTTCTTGTCTGCCTCAGCGACTTCCGGTTCGGGAGTCTTGAAGACATCGCAGACCTCGACATCAAAGATGAGAGTCGAGTTGGGCTCGATACCCTGATTGCCACGCTCGCCGTATGCGAGTTTTGCAGGGATGAAGAGTTTGATCTTGCCACCCTTGCCGACGAGCTGTATACCCTCGGTCCAACCGGAGATGACGCGGTTCATCAGGAGACGGATAGGCTCTGCATCAGCAGTAACCTCATCAAAGACCTCACCGTCAAGAGTCGTACCCTTGTAGCGCACGAGGACAGTATCCTTGGCAGAAGCCTTGAGTGCCTCGTCACCGGGCTCCACAATGATGTACTGGAGTCCGCTCTCTGTCTCGACTACACCGGCTTTGGACTTGTTGGCTGCAAGGAACTTGTCGCCTTTCTCCTTGTTCTGGACACCAATCCACGCCTGCCTCTGCTGGAGATAGTCGTTGATAATCTCGCCCATGTTGCTGGGAGCTATCTTGAACTGCTCATCAAAACCCTCGGAATAAGGATTGCCGTCAGCCTTGATAAAATCATTGATACCCTTCTTGATCTGAGCGAAATTGAGATCACCGAAGTTATTGCCCTTGATCATGCTGCCGAAATTGACACCGAGCAGGTAGCTGACAGAGTCAACCAATGCTTTTGAAGGCTGAGCAATCTTGACCTGTGCGGGAGCTGCCTCTTTCTGGGCCTCGGCTCCCTCGGCTACAGGCGCAGCACCTTTGTTGGAGGTGCAAGCAACGAGCGCAAGGCTCATCGCCGCAACTGTAATAATGGATTTCTTCATATTTGTTTAAACCTGTTGTCTAAAAACTAAAGTTCCCATGCGAGAGAGGAAGCTCCGAGGATGGCTGCATCAGACTCCTTGAGCTGGGAGAAGAGAATCTTGACTTTGCCTCTCCAGATAGGGAGAAGATTCTCGTTCATCGCATCAAGCATAGGCTGATAGAGGAATTCCTTGGCGCGGGCCAGTCCACCGAAGAGGACGATGGCCTCCGGAGCGCTGAACGCAACGAAGTCAGCACACTGACGGCCGAGAAGCCTTGCCGTATAGTCAAATACGCGCAATGCGAGAGGATCTCCCTCCTTGGCGGCCTCGTACACATCCTTGGATGTGATATTCTGGACCTCCCTCAGCGGAGAAGGCTCATTGGTAGCCTCAAGCCACTCGCGAGCTGTCCTCGCCACACCGATGGCGGAGCAGTATGCCTCAAGGCAGCCCTGCTTGCCGCAGTTGCAGCTGCGTCCGTTGTATCGGACTGCAGTGGTATGTCCGAGTTCACCGGCAAAGCCGTCATGTCCGTACAGCACCTGTCCGTTGACGACAATCCCGCTCCCGACACCTGTACCGAGTGTAATCATGATGAAATTCTTCATCCCACGGGCGACACCATAGGTCATCTCACCAGCTGCTGCCGCGTTGGCGTCATTGGTGAGGCTCACAGGGATACCGTCAAGTTTCTCGGAGAGGAGTTTAGAGAACTCCACAGCCTCATTGGCTGCCCAAGGGAGATTCGGTGCGTATGCAATCTGACCTGTATAATAGTTGCCATTGGGAGCGCCGACGCCGACACCTCTAATCTGTCCCTCCTTGGCCGCATCCTTGACGCATTTCTTGATCGCGCTTGCGAGCGCCTCCATATAAGCGTCAGAATCAGCACCATAAGAATCCGAGCGTATAACCAGCTGCGAGAGCACCTCGCCACGGGCATCCACCACTCCAATTTTGGTGGTCTGGCCACCTACATCAACTCCTACTACGTAACTCTTATTTTCCATGATTGTATTATAATAGATTATTCTACGGGAATATTCTTGTTAACATTCTTGCAGCCTACGAGAGCATAGAAGAGGATGTAGCAGAGCATCGCGACTACGAGCCAGTAGGAGGTCATATAAGAAGTCGCACGGCCGATGTACTCCTGGATGAGAGGCATCACACCGCCACCGACGACCATCATCATGAAGATACCGGAAGCCTGCTCGGTGTATTTGCCGAGGCCCTCGACGGCGAGGTTGAAGATACAGCCCCACATCACAGAGGTGCAAAGTCCGCAGAGTACGAGGAAGAGAGCCGAGATAGGCACGCTCATCATAGTGAACGAGCCACCGGCATATCCGGGCATGGAAACCCTCACTGTCTCAGGCATGAAGATGGCAAGCAGGATGAAAAGGATAGCCACGGAGGCAACCACGGTCACCTGGGCCTTGGAAGACACCTTGCCGCTGATTGCAGAACTGCACAGACGACCGACAAGCATGAGCAGCCAGTACATTGCAGCGATAGCTCCACCGATTGCAACACCATTGGCACCGAGTCCGGCACCCTTGTCGCTGGGATCGGAGAGGTAGAAGTTAAGCTCCGCAGGGATACCGACCTCAAGTCCTACATAGAAGAAAATGGCAACGATGCCGAGGAGGAGGTGACGGAATGACCATGCGCTGTATTTGTCCTTTCCGGCAACCTTGCTCTGCACTTTGGCAGGCTCGGGGATAGCAACCGACGCGATGATGACGAAAGACACTGCGAACACCGCCAGGGCGATGAAGAGCAGGGGACGCACATCGGAGAGAGCGGTCTGGGGAGTCAGAGTACCAATCATCGCACCTGCGAGGAGAGGAGTAAGTGTACCGGCAAGAGAGTTGCAGGCACCACCCGTCTGAACCAGCTGGTTGCCCCTGTTACCACCGCCGCCGAGAAGGTTGAGCATGGGATTCACCACAGTGTTGAGCATACATACGCAGAAACCGCAGATGAATGCACCGAGCAGGTAGACCACGAGAGCGCCTGTGCCGATGCCCATGAAACTGGAGCCCAACTGGACTG
The DNA here is from genome assembly GCA_964616865.1 of uncultured Muribaculaceae bacterium. Lineage (GTDB taxonomy): Bacteria > Bacteroidota > Bacteroidia > Bacteroidales > UBA932 > Cryptobacteroides. Next base: position 40,926 of record CAZTUQ010000002.1, on the reverse strand, counting down.
CCATACCGCAGAATCCTACACCGAGAGCGATGAGGGCGGTCTTCTTGTAGCCGATACGTGTGAGCAGTTTACCTGCGGGAATACCCATAAACAGGTAAGCGAGGAAGTTCATCATATTGCCGAGCATACCGGCACTCTCGTAATGAATCTTCCAGATGTTGCCGAAAGGCGCCGCCATGTTGGTGACGAAAGAAATCATCGCGAACATGAAAAACATAGTCACGATCGCGACGAGATTACCTTGTTTCTTTTCCATTCTGTTAGCTATTTATTGGTTATTGATTGTCCAAACAACGCGTAAAGATAGGAAAAAAACACGATATATCATGCAGACTTGTCCAGCCTGTATTTAAGTACAAGATTCTCGATATAGACCGCGACAAATGTCAGCGCACAATATATTATAGTCTGCAGCACCATGTGACGGAACAGGTCCCGCACTACGAGCAGGTCTGCGCCGGCAGTATTGATATTTATAAACGCCGGCACGGCGAATGTCGTGGGGAACATGTACGAGAACACCTGCCAGAATCTGGGAAAAGAGGTCGTCGGCCATGAGAACCCGGTGAGGAACAGGGCTATCGGAGAGAAGCACAGGTAGAGCAGGAACACCGACTCGCGCCTCGTGATGAACGAACTCCAGAACATGGAGAAGAACACGCAATCCACTATAAAGAATGCAAGCAGCACGAGTATGTCTTCAAAATCTCCCCTCTGCGGCAATCCGAACATCGCCGGCACCAGCACCGCTATATACAGCGACACGGCAGCGTACAACAAGGCGTAAGCGGCACCGCGCCCGAGCACGAAACGCCCCACACCCCTCGGATGCAGATCCTTGGTATCCAGCAGCATATTGCGGTTCTCCTCCCTCCGTGTACCTGCCAGCAACGACATTCCATAGCACATTGTCTGCTGTATAATCACCAGCAGCACAGCCGACAGGAAGAATATGGAATAAGAGAACGCATTGTTGTAGGGATTGTTCTCCTCATACAGGAGAGGCTGCGCGCTTATCTGCGCCTCCCGATAACTCATCCCGGTCATCTGGGCCCGTTCTATCTGGATGTTGTGCATCTCGGACAGACGGACAAAACTGACACCCATCAGCAGATTCTTGTAATACAGGAATGTGCCCATGTCCGCATATATGGACAAAGTGGCGGTCTCCATAGCAGCGAGCCTGTCTCCGAAATCCTCCGGAAAATATATTATTCCCTTGGCCTTGCGCTTCTGCATGAGCCGCTGCGCCTCTTCCATGGTGGCGCACTTGTATGCGACATGCAGCTCCCTCGTCGCATCTATCTCCCTGATATAGCGGCGGCTGTCCTGACAGTCAGCATGGTCCACCACCACTATCGGAGTGTTTTCAACGACACCGTTGCGATAGATAAGGTTGAACAGCACCGGATAGAGCAGTCCTGCCACAACGAATATCAGCAGCACACCTCCGTCGGAGAATATTGAGCGGAATTCATTCTGAAAACTCCTCCAGAATTCACTGAACCATTTTCTGAAATATCCCATAGCAATCAGTTTCTTGAATAATTCTGGAGCACATACGCGTTCTTGAGCCTCTTGCCGATAATAAACGGCAGGAAGAGGAAGAGCAGCATGCACAAGGCATGCGGCCACCAGCCGGCGAAACCGCTGCCGAATATGGTCTCCTGCACCATAAACAGATAGTAATGCCTGAGCGGGAATATCGCCGAGAGTCCCTGTATATAAGGCGGCATAGCCTCAACAGGCAGCGTGAATCCCGTCATGGAGAACGCCACCATGCTGAACAGCGCTCCGATACTGAGCCCCAAACGGCATACCGGCAACAAACCTATTATAAACAATGCAAATGCCTCACTCGACAGCACCAGCAACAGCACCGCTATAATCATATTGCCCAACGAGCCCTCAAGCGGAAATGCCAGCCGATGATACATAAACACCTCTATGCTGACACCCAACAGCGAGAAATACAGCGTATACACGAGCAATTTACCGAGAATCGCCCTGCTCATGGAGCCGTGCGTAACTGCGAGCAGATGCTGCGATGTCGCATATTTGAGTTCTGCACCGAACGAATAGATGATAATCAGGAAAATGATCATCTGCAATACTCCCGGCAGCAGCACGCCCTCGAGCAATACCGCATAATTGGTCATCGGATTGCCTATCTTGTGTGTATCCACCTCTATAGGCTTGATCTGTCCCATTATGGCGGCCTCATTCATGCCTTTCGCCCTCAAAGCGGTCCTCTGGACCGCACCGTTTGTGAGATTGAGCATGGTGAGCACATCCTGATACGCAAGAGCGCCTCCGATAAAATACAGCCCGTTGACATACAATGACACCGTAGGCTGACGGCTGGCGGTCACATCGGCATACATGCGCTCCGGCAACACCACAAAAGAGGTAATCTTGCCGCGCTGCAACTCGGCACGCGCCTCGTCAAAGGTCTCAAACCTCACGATTTTAGCCTGTTGGGTAGAACCCAGCTGCTGCACAAAGTTCCTCGACATGGACGAATTGTCGTTATCGACAATGCCTATAGGGAGTTCTTGAGGCAGACCCTGACGGAAAAACGATGTGAAGAAGACGGTGCATATCACCAGCGTCATGAGAGAGCCGACAAGATATATCGGCCTCATGCGCCAGATGGCGAGTTCACGCAATGCAACCGCCTTTATGTCCTTCCAAGCACCCATCGCTACTGGACAATGATAACCGACATGCCAGGACGGATACTGTCTATGACATGATCAGGGACTGCCCTGACTTCGAATGTCTTGGCATCGTACTGGCCTATCTCCTTGGTCGCCTTCCATGTAGCATAGGATTCGCGCACCTTGATATAAGTGACGGTCGCAGTACATTCCATATTGTCAAGCGCAGGCAGCATAACCCTCAGCTTGTCTCCCACAGTCATGCTGTGCAGATAGTCCTCTCTGATATTGAATGTAAACCACACATCGGTGAGATCAGTAACTGTCATGATAGGAGCACCAGTGCCGACGAGTTCGCCGACTTTGGGATAAACCTCTGATATGACACCGTCAGCAGGTGCTGTGAGATAGAGTTCCTGCATATATCCCTCGACCTCCTGGACGGCTCCGTCAGCCTGCCCGACCAGCGCGGCGGCAGCGTCTTTGTCCTCCTGGCGGGCACCGTTCATCGCCATGTCATACTGGCTCTTGGCAGCCCTCGTCTGAGCCACTGCAGCATCATATTTTGCCTTGACCTCATCGTATTTCTGCGCGGACACTATCTTCTGGTCATAGAGATTGCTGATGCGGTCATAAGACTTACGCATGACATCCTCCTGTACCAATGCCTGCTGATAGAGTTCATAGGCCCCGGCAATCTCTTCCGGACGGGCACCGTTACGGGCCTTGCGGCTCTGCGCCTCTGCAGCCCTGCGTGCCGCCGTAGCCTGCGCCATCTTGGCCCTGACTTCGGGGGAATCTATAAACACCACCGTATCCCCCTTGTGGACTACATCTCCCTCACGGAAATACATTTCCTCTATTCTGCCCGGCACTTTGCCGGAAATGCGATACTCGCTTGCTTCCGCCTCGCCCTGCAGGGTGAGCGGCTTGGGCTTCGTCACGAAATAGCCTACGACTGCGATGACGAAGATGATGACAACCAGGGCAACAAGGCCTATGATGAGGTTGTAATTCTTTTTCTGTGCCATAATTATATTCTTTCTTTTTATTATTCTTTGGAAGCCTTGACAGGAGTGGGGACTGCGTATCCCTCTGCCTTGCCGAGGTGTGAATCATTCATACGGAGTTCGATACCGGCGTCTATGTATTCAGAATGCGCCTGCAGCCACGCCGACTGGGCGGCAAGTGTCACACTGGACTCGACCACGCCTTCTTCGAATCCGACCGTAGCCACGCGCAGGTTTTCTTCTGCACTGTCCAGATTGCTTTTGGCCATGGCGAGACGCTCATACGCCTCATCCCTCTGGTCACGCAACTGCGTTATCTGCAGGTCCACCATACGGAGGGCATCCTCGCGCTGCAGACGGAAGAGAGACGCCTCTGCCTTGGCCTTGCGAGTCTTCTGCACAGCCTCAAAGCCGTGGAATATAGGTACCGAGACCATCACTCCGGCATTGAACATACCCCCGAACTTGTTCTCAAAACCATTCCGGACATTAGGATTGGTATACAGGTAATTGGCTGTCAGCGCCACTGCCGGGAGCATATCGGCGCGGGCGACGGCGACCTTTTTGTCATATATCTGCGTGGCAATGGAGAGACTGCGCAGTTCAGCGCGGTCTTCATAGACCTGCTCCATAGGCTTATCCTCACGCACTGCCGGCATGGGAATATCCCTCACGCCCTCATCCGCCAGCCTGATGTCGCTATCCAACGGCAGACCCAACTGCTTACACAACAGCATCTTGGCTAATCTCAAACCATTGGACGACTTGGTGAGCAGCATATCTGCCTCATTCGCCTTGACTTTGACAGACAATTCGTCAGAACGCGTAGAAACGCCCTCTGCGATTGACGCCGCCACATCGTGCTCCAGTGTATGGAGAAGATCAGCATAAGCCTCTGCGAGTTCTTTCTTGGCCGCAATCGACACTATCTGCCAGTATGCCTGGTCCACATCCACTATCACCTGCTGGTATCCGGCATCGTATCCTGCACGGGCAAGGTCCTCTGCAAGAGCCGCTATCTGATTGGAAGCCACTATCTTGCCACCCATAAACACAGGCTGCTGCAACGAGACGGCCGCGACATAGACATTCTTGATATCCAGATGTAGCGCATCGTCTATCTGTGCTCCGATGCCGTTGATTGCGGTCGAGAGATCTGTCTGAGACAATGCCCCGAGCACCGTCTGCCACATAGGGCTTTTGGCATATTCTGCCGCTGCCGCCGGATTGCTCATAATCGCGCCCGTGAGTTCCTGCAGTTTGTTCTGGAACTGTCCCTGCACTGCAGTACCGCTGCCGCGGAGCATGGCGGATACATCATCACCTACCAACGAGACATTGTCGGTATTGTAAAGATATGCGCCCGTAGCACTTATTTTAGGGAAATAATTCGCGACGGCCGTGAGTTTGTCATAGTGTGCCATCTCGACTTTGGTCGCGGACTGCTGCAGACTATTGTTGTTCTGTACCGCCATCTGTCTGCAATCCTCAAGGGTAAGCACCTGCTGTGCTCCCAAGACCATGGGAAAGGTCACCGAAACGATGACCGCCAGGATCGTTTTGTTCATCATCTATAAGTTTTTAACGCCGCTAATATAATGCAATTTTTTTACCACGGAACACCAGTAATGTAAAAATAAGATAAGGACTATTATCTTTTGGTCGATTATCGGGATTTTTTACTAACTTTGAGCGACATAAAATTATCTTTTAATGAAGGACGGTCTCAATCTCGCCGACCACAGGCAACTTAGAGAAATGGTCACCTCTGCAGGGGATGTCAAAGTGGCACGACCATACCTGCTGGCATTCCTGGAGGCTTCAGGACATACTGATTTCATCAACTATCCGTGCAGGATTGACAGTTATATGGGAGTGTTGTGCCCGCAAGGACGCATAACCGTAGAGGTGAACCTCCAAAAATACGAAATAGACAACACTAAGTTGCTCATCTACCTTCCCGGCTCCATGATACGCATCATAGGCACAGAGAAGACGGAAGACGGCAGCCCTGCCAAAGTGATATTGGTAGCATGTTCGAGAGAATACATCGAGAGCATCAGGCTCGAACTCAACAAACTCTACGAAGAGGCTCTCTGCCTGATAGAAAACCCCTGCCTCTCCATAGACGAAGAGGACTACAAGGTATTGCAGGGATACTACACCCTGTCATCCGCCATTGCATCATCCTCGCTCACCGGAATGGAAGACGCCATACGCGGTGTAGGGCTGTCTCTCTTTACATTTATCGGGGCCCTGCTCAAAAAGAATGTCTACGATGCGCGGCGGCGCGGAAACGGATACAATGCAAGGGCGAAGGCTATCTTTGACCAATTCCTGAGCCTCGTGGTAGAGCACCACGCCTCTGAGCGCAGGGTATCATTCTACGCAGAGCAGCTCTGTTTCACCCCAAAATATCTGTCGCAACTCGTGCGAAGGGTATCCGGCAAGTCCGCCCCGGAATGGATAGACGCATTCGTGATACTGGACGCCAAGAATCTGCTCAAATTCTCCAACCTATCAATCAAGGAGATAGCCTGGCATCTGAACTTCAGCAACATTCCGATATTCTACAAGTTCTTCAAGACACGCACGGGGATGACGCCCAGAGAATACCGGGATATATAAGCCCGACTACGAGCCCCGGACCATCAGCAGCATGCCGAGCAGTAGGACAAGCAGCGCGGCGGCCTTGGACCTGATCTGTTTCTCGCGGAACATCAGCGCACCGCAGACAAAGGTCACTATCACGCTGCTGCGCCGCACCATAGAGACCACGGACAGCATGGCGCCCGCATCGTGCAGGGCATAGAAATACAGGGAATCCGCCGCCGTAATAAGAAGTGCCACCGCAAGTATGTTCCAGTCCCATGCAAACCTGACAGGCTTGCGCTCTCCTGTTAGAGACTTCACCGCGATGCAGACGGCGAGCAGCGCGGTCACATACATATTGGTCCACCCCTGCACGAACAGCGGCTGGAGAAATCCGAGTATATGTTTGTCCCACAGCGCGCTACCGACTCCTGCAAACACAGAGAGCACCATATACAGCACCCCACGGCTATGAAGGAAATCAACGCCCTCACGCTTGCTGGAACGGCTCAGCATGAATATGGACACTATCGTGAGCACACTGCCGCCCCACTGGTACGCATTCAAGCGTTCACCATATATTAGTATGGACAGCAGGAGCACGAATACCGGCCTGGTCGCCTTGAAAGTACTGACCGTGGTGATAGGCACCGTCTTGAGAGCCAGCAGGCCTGTGACCCACGATGTCGTGACGAGTACGGCCTTGAGCAATATGCACAGATGCGCGGAAAAATCCCCATGAGTAAGAGACGGGAGCAGGAAAACGGTGGATATAGCCGTAGCCACCAACAGCACTTCCAGTACTCCGTTGCGTTTCAGCGACTGTTTTTTGGCTATGTCATAGAAGCCGAGAAACAGCGCGGACGCTATCGAAAGCCAGATCCACATATCGTCAGAGTGTCTGCCCTCCTATAAACTCCCTCATAATGGAAGTCGGCGGTATCGCCGCTATCTCCACAGGAGCCAGAGGACGGATTACTTTCAGGAAATCAAGCAGTTCGACAGCCTTGTCATAGGCAGGTGAAGACTCCTTGACACCGGCAAGCAGAGGCTCCGCATAGTATTTGAGCAGCGGCAGGTCATAGAGAGTGGAGGAGTTGAACACCACCTGCGCATTCTCCTCAAACGGGAATATATACTTCTCCTCTCCCCTGCGGACGCTCGGCCAGCGCAGGATATTTTCCTCCGGAGAAATGCCGCGCGTGCGGTTGTCCCTCACGATACGCCTCAACAGACGCTTGTCTGTCGTAGAACTGTGCACCTTCTCCCCTCCCGGCAGGGACGAGAGCGCGGATATATAGATATGGAATATCCTCGTCTGGTCTATGGACGGCGTAAGTGCCGGATCGAGAGCATGTATGCCCTCCATCATGAGAATGTCCCCATCTTCAAGACGCATGGTATTGCCCTTGAACGCTCTGCTGCCTGTCTTGAAATCGTAGGTCGGCAGGTCAATCTCCTTGCCGTCCAGCAAGTCGCACAGCTGACGGTTGAGGAACTCTATATCCATAGCGGCCAATGCCTCGAAATCATAATTGCCGTCCTCGTCAAGCGGAGTGTGCTCCCTGTCCACAAAATAATTGTCCAGTTCGACAACTTTGGGATGCAGCCCCAACACGCGGCACTGCTGGGCAATGCGCAGGGAAGAAGAGGTCTTGCCGCTGGAAGAAGGACCGGACATCATCACGATGCGGCATTTGCCGCGATTCCAGTATATCTGATTGGCAGCCTCGGCATATTTGCGCTCCTGGCGCGCCTCGCAGAGATTGATGAGTTCCACAGCCTTGCCCGATTCGAGGCAAGCGTTCAGGTCTCCCAATGTAGAGATGCCTACAGCAGCGCACCAGTCTTTGTACTCCTCGCGCGCTGCCTGGACTTTGGTAATGTTTACATTCATAGTATTTCTTTCAGAAAAGGTCCGGTCACCGAACCAGGGTCCATGGAGACTTCTTCCGGAGTGCCCTGCGAGACTATCCGCCCGCCGCCGGCACCGCCTTCGGGTCCCATATCTATTATATAGTCAACGGATTTGAGCACATCGAGGTTGTGCTCTATGACTATCACGGTGTTGCCTTGCTCCACAATGCGCCCGAGCACATCGAGCAGCACCTTGATATCCTCAAAATGCAATCCCGTTGTCGGTTCGTCCAAGATATAGAGAGTATTGCCCGTAGCCGGGCGGAACAGTTCGGATGCGAGTTTCATGCGCTGGCTCTCGCCGCCGGAGAGTGTCACGGCGGACTGCCCGAGATGTATGTACCCCAGGCCGACATCCACCAGCGCGCCCAGTTTCTGTGCAATCTTTGGGACCGGCTTGAAAAACTCATACGCCTCACTGATGGGCATATCGAGCACATCGCTGATACTCTTGCCCTTGTAACGGACAGCGAGGGTGTCTTCCTTGTAGCGTTTGCCGCGGCATTCGTCGCAGACGACATTCACAGATGGCAGGAAATTCATTTCAATGACCTTGATGCCCGCACCCTTGCAGGCCTCACAACGGCCTCCGGAGACATTGAAAGAGAATCGTCCCGCCTTGAATCCGCGCACCTTGGCGTCCGGAGTGTCCTCAAACAGGTTGCGAATGTCTCCGAACACGCCTGTAAATGTAGCCGGATTGCTGCGCGGCGTCCGCCCTATCGGGCTCTGGTCTATCTCAATCAGTTTGTCGACATTCTCGATACCTACTATTTCCTTATATGGCAGTGGACGCATTCTTGCCCGATAGAACCGGTTTTTGAGTACCGGCATCAGGGTCTCGTTGATGAGCGAGGACTTGCCGCTGCCGCTCACTCCGCTCACTCCGACCAGCATTCCCAAAGGAATGTCTATATCGACATTCTTGAGGTTGTTGCCCGTCGCTCCGCGTATGCCTATATATTTGCCGTTTCCACGGCGGCGGACAGACGGCATGGGAATGGATTTAAGCCCGCGCAGATAATCGAGGGTCAGCGATGGCAGCAAAGGCCTGCCGCTGCCCGGACCGCTATAGCATATATGTCCTCCCCGCGCTCCTGCACCTGGACCGACATCCACAATCCAGTCTGCCGACTGCATGGTCTCCGCATCATGTTCCACGACTATGACCGTATTGCCCTCGTCACGGAGTTGCTTGAGAGACGAGATGAGTTTACGGTTGTCCCTCTGATGCAGTCCTATGCTCGGTTCGTCGAGTATATATATCACATTGACCAGTTTGGAGCCTATCTGCGTCGCGAGGCGGATGCGCTGCCCCTCACCGCCTGAGAGGGACGCGGTAGCCCTGTCCAGAGAGAGATAATCCAGGCCCACATCCAGCATGAAACGCACCCTGTCCCTCAACTCCTTGAGTATATCATGAGCAATGGCGTTCTCGCGTTTGCCAAGCAGAGCAGGCAAGGTATCGAGCCATTCATAAAGTTCTGACATTTCCATAGCGGAAACTTCCGATATGGTCTTGCCGTCTATCTTGAAGCATCTGGTCTCGGCATTCAACCTCGTGCCATGGCAGACCGGACACACGACCTTGTCGTCTATGTCATTTACCACTCCGCCCCATGTCGTCATCTCAGAAGACACTCCGTCCCCTATACGGAAAAGGTCATCCGACCCGAACACCAACTGCGAAAGTGCCTCGTCGGGAACGGCAGCTATCGGGTCATACAGCGAGAATCCGTATTTGCGGGCTATCGAACGCACCACTTCGTATTTGCGCGTCTCCCTCACCTTGCCGAGCGGAACTATGCCTCCCTCGGCGATAGTCTTTTCCCTGTCGGGAATAATAGTGTCCATATTGACATCCACTATCATTCCAAGTCCCTTGCAATGAGGACAATACCCCTCCGGGGAATTAAATGAGAATGTATGGGGCGCAGGCTCCTGCAGCGACACTCCGCTCTCCGGGTCCACCAGATGCTTGGAGAAATGCTCCAGTTCTCCGCTCTCCATATCCAGCACCGCAACAGATCCCTTGCCTATACCGAGTGCCGTAGAGACGGAAGAGAATATCCTCTGCTCGTCTCCGTCGCCCGGCTTGAGCCTGTCTACGACGAGTTCGATGAAATGGGCCTTGTATCTGTCCAAAGACTCGACAGTGCCGAGTTCGCGCAATTCTCCGTCAATGCGTATCTGGGCATAGCCCTTTTTGCGCATCTGCTCAAACAGTTCCTTGTAATGTCCTTTCCTGCCGCGGACGAGCGGAGACAGCAGCAGGCACTTTCTGCCGCGATAGCGTTCCATTATCAGGGCGACAATACGGGCATCGGTATAGCGCACCATCTCCCGGCCTGTTGCAGGGCTGTATGCCTTGGATGCCCTCGCATACAGCAGACGCAGGAAATCATAAATCTCCGTGACTGTGCCCACCGTAGAACGCGGATTGTTGCCGGTGGTCTTCTGCTCAATGGCGATAATCGGGCTGAGGCCCTCTATGCTCTCGACCTGAGGCTTTTCGAGCACACCCATAAAATGCTTGGCATAGGGAGACAGGGTATTCATATACCGGCGCTGTCCCTCGGCATATATGGTATCGAACGCCAGCGAGGACTTGCCGCTGCCGCTGAGTCCGGTGACTACCACAAACTTGCCGCGTGGAATCTCTACATCCACATTCTGCAGGTTGTGGGACTTGGCACCCTTGATAGATATGTAGTCCTGTTCCTTATTCATTGAACTCTATTCCGTCCACCGCCCCGGTCTCCTCGTCCTTTTCATTGAAAGGCTGGAGGAAAGGATTGTGTGTGCGCTCGTATGCGATTGTGGTCTCCGGTCCGTGCCCCGGATATACTTCCACATTACCGTCAAGCCCCATCAGCCTATCCATCACCGACACTATCAGACGGTCGTAATCCCCGTAAGGGAGGTCTGACCTGCCTATAGTGCCTGCAAAGAGGGTATCCCCACTGAACAGCAGCCTGTCTTCCGCATCATACCAACACACACCGCCCTCGCTGTGCCCGGGCGTGGCGATGACTTCAAAGGTCATGCCGCCCACGACAATACGCTCCCCGTCGCGCACATCGACCGTATCCCAGTCAATATCAGGCACAGGCATGCCGGCCTTACGGGCAAATTCCGGGGCCCAGTCCTTGACAGCGTGCTCGTTTTCACCCATATACACAGGCACCCCATATCGGCGTACGCATTCTCCCACTCCATAGATATGGTCAAAATGGGCATGCGTCAGCAACACCGCCGCCGGCATGAGGCCGCGGCCGGATATTTCCGAGAACAGGGCATCCTTTTCGGAGGCATTCGAGAATCCCGGATCGACTATTATGCATTTTCCGTCACCTGACTCCAGCAAATGGCATTTCTCGGCGTACGGATTGAATGTGAATGATTTCATCTGTGGCATGACACTGATTCCCGGCGTCGGCCCGCCTGACAAAAGACGGATACCCCGCGAGGGAGGGAAGCAAAATTACAAAATGATTATTAATTTTGCAGTATAGAACATCTCACAACATGCATATAGGCATAGCCGGAAATATAGGTAGCGGTAAGACGACTCTTACCCGTAAACTCACTGAGCACTACGGATGGACTCCCAAATACGAGTCTGTCACATACAATCCATACCTCGAAGACTATTACAAGGACATTCCCCGCTGGTCTTACAATCTCGAGACCTATTTCCTCGCACAGAGATTCAAGGACACGCTCGAAATCGCGGCGTCCGATGAAGTCATCGTACAGGACAGGACTATCCTGGAGGGCGTCTACATATTCGTGGACAACAACAGGGCGCAAGGCAACCTCTCCGAGAGGGATTTCAATACCTACATGCAGCTTTTCAAACTCATGATGTCTATGGTCAAGCTCCCCGACCTGCTGATATACCTCCGCTCATCTGTGCCGCATCTCGTCTCCCAGATACAGAAGAGGGGGCGCGACTACGAGCAGAGCATCAGCCTGGAGTATCTCGCCGGTCTCAACGACAGATATGAGCACTGGATCGAGGGATACAAGGGCAAATGTCTGATAATCGATGCGGACGACCTCGATTTCGAAAACAATCCGGAGGATTTCGCATCCATCACAGACAGGGTAGACGCGGAACTGTTCGGTCTGTTTTCCAAATAGATACACGGAAGAGGCCGATGCGCACAGAGAAAAAGAAAAATAGTATATATTTGTAAAAATACACAGAGACATGCACATAGCAATCGCAGGCAACATAGGCAGCGGCAAGACTACACTTACCAAGATGCTCACCGCCCATTACGGATGGACACCCAGATACGAATCCGTGGATTTCAACCCCTATTTGGCTGATTTCTATGAAGATATGGAGAGATGGTCATTCAATCTCCAGGTCTACTTCCTCAACAAGAGGTTCAAGGATGTGGTCGAGATTTCCAAGTCCGACGAGGTCATCATCCAGGACCGCACCATCTACGAAGACGCCAGGATATTCGCCCCCAACCTCCACGCGATGGGGCTGATGTCCAGCCGCGACTTTGAGAACTATTCGGACCTGTTCGACCTGATGATGTCTCTTGTCAAGGCACCCGACCTGCTGATATATCTCCGTTCATCCATTCCAAACCTCATCTCGCAGATACAGAAAAGAGGACGCGAATACGAAAAGAGCATACGCATAGACTACATATCAGGTCTCAATGACAGATATGAGAACTGGATCAAGGACTATAAAGGGAATCTGCTGGTCATCGACGCCGACAATATAAAGTTCGGCAATCGTCCGGAGGACTTCGCCAAGGTCACCGACATGATTGACGCCCAGATGTTCGGACTGTTCCCGAAATAGCCGCCAAACGAACACTTAACTTACTCTAAGATGTCACAAAGATTAACCATCATTGATTTCGTCGAGAAGTACACCCGGCTTTATGACGGGGATACCTTCATGCGCGAAAAAATCAATGGCGTGTGGGAAGAGACTTCTTTCCGTACCACACGCGAAGAGAGCCGCCTGCTCGCCGCCGGATGGATGGCTCTCGGACTCAAAAAAGGAGAAAAGGCAGCCCTCATCTCGGAGGGTAAAAACCGTTGGGTGCTCTCAGAACTCGGCCTGCTGTATGCAGGCGGTGTGGATGTGCCCCTCTCCACCAAACTGGAAGAGACAGGCGACCTCCTGTTCCGCATCCGCCATTCCGAATCGAGATTCGTGATGGCATCGGCACAGCAGTTGCCTAAAATCCGCAAAGTCGTCCCCGAATGCCCCCTCGTCGAGAAAGTCATAGTCATAGACGACATCGACGGACTGCTGGAGAACGAGATGACGCTGACTTCGCTGCGCGCCATGGGCGTGGAGTACATGCGCGAGCATCCCGATGCATTGGAGGAGCGCATCAAGACTATCAGCCCCGATGACTACGCCAACATCTCCTATACCTCCGGCACGACTGCTGATCCCAAGGGAATCCTGCTGACGCACCGCAATTACACCGCCAATGTGGAACAGGCGGCGTCTGTCATCAGCGTGGACAGAGGAGCTGTGATGCTCATCCTGCTGCCGCTCGACCACTGCTTCGCACATGTGGCGGGATTCTATACCATGATGTATTACGGCGGCAGCATCGCCACCGTCCCGGTGGGCAAGAATGCTCTCGCCACCCTGCGCAATGTCCCGTCAGCAATCAAGGAGGTACGCCCCATGGTGATGCTGTCGGTCCCTGCACTCGCACGCAATTTCAGGCGCAATGTCGAGTCCGGCATTCATGCACAGGGGCCAAAGGTGGAGAAACTGTACAATTTCGCCCTGAAGAACGCCATCAAGTACAACAAGGAGTACTACAACCGCGGAGGACTGGATGTCTGCTGGCGCAAGCCTCTGGTATCGCTGTTTGACAAGCTGATATTCAAGAAGGTCCGCGAGAATTTCGGAGGGCGCATGCAGTTCTTTGTCGGCGGCGGCGCATTGCTGGATATAGAGTTGCAGAGATACTTCTGCGCGATAGGCATTCCGATGTTCCAGGGCTACGGCCTGTCGGAAGCAACGCCTGTCATCTGCTCCAACTCCATGGGCCACGCCATCTTCGGCTCGTCAGGGCGCACTGTCGCACCGATGGATATCAAGATCTGCGACTCCGAGGGCAATGAAGTACCCGACGGCGTCAAGGGCGAGATCGTCATACGCGGCGAGAATGTCATGGCCGGATATTGGAAGAATCCCGAGGCTACCGCGTCCACCATCGTGGACGGCTGGCTGCATACCGGTGACATGGGATACCTCTATCCCAAAGACCGCAGGTATCTGTATGTCACGGGCCGGTTCAAATCCCTGCTGATCTCCGCAGACGGAGAGAAATATTCACCTGAAGGATTTGAAGATTCGCTCGCAGACGGTTCCAGATACATTCTGCAGGTCATCCTGCACAACGACATGAATCCCTATACTATCGCGCTCATCGTCCCCGACAAGGACGCGCTCAGGGAATATGCCAAGAAAAACGGCAAGGACCCGGAGACTCGCGAAGGCAAGGAGTTCATGCTCCGCAAGATACAGGAGGAGGTGGATTCCTACAAGAAGGGCGGCTCGCACGGAGGCATGTTCCCCGAGAGGTGGCTGCCCGCAGCGATCGCAGTGCTGCCCGAGCCTTTCACCGAAAAATACGGACTGGTAAACAGCACGATGAAGATTGTGAGGGGCAAGGTCGAGAAGCATTATGCCGACCGCATAGAATATGCCTATACCCCGGAGGGCAAGGATCTCCTCAACCCCAAGAACATAGAGTCCGTATAGCGCGGACCTGCATCATCATAGGACGACTGGCCGACAACGAATTGGCCAGTCGTTTTTTGTATACATGCAACATTCTTTGTCCGACTGGTTTACCGGATGTCCATTGTCTGGGACAGACCTCGGCAGGTTTACCGCAGGAGGTCGCCGAGGACCTGGAGGGAGCGGATGCGGATGTCCGACTCGGTATGGAATGATATGTATTTGAGGAGCATACGGGACATCTCGCTGCGTATCTTGCCGCTGAGGGGGAGCATCAGAGCCTCCGCCCTGCCGGCCTTGAGCAGATTGCTGAATTCGTCCTGCCTGCCTCCGGCAAAAGGAAGCAGGTCCTCCACGGCCGGAGCAAATCCGAGCGCACCGGCGAGCTCGAGCAGGAATATCAGCGGCCAGTTGGCATAATTATCCTCCAACGAATCCAGCGTGAGAATACTCCCCTTGCACCAACGGAACAGCCCTGCCTCGTAATCCCCCTCTCTGACCGTCCTGTACAGCACCTCGCTCATAAACATCACGATAGCATTCTTTTCCATGCTCCCGCGCAGTGAGTGCAGAGGGTGCTCGGACACAAAGCGGACAGCCCTCCAGAGATCGGATTTGGAATTGGGAACAATGTCTGCGGTCACGATGTTCAGAGGGAGAAACATCGCCATGGATGTCTTGCCGGACACTGTGGTGATAAAACTGCGACGCCCGTATTCTTCGCTGAGCGTATGCAGCACTACAGATTTTTCCCCGACCTTGGTAAGGCCGAGGATGACGGATTCGACTGATTCGTAAGCAGGCATCAGCGGGATCTGAGCCATTCTGCCATTGCGCGAAGCGCCTGACCGCGATGCGAAATGGCATTCTTGTCATCTTCTGAAATGTCCGCTACGGTCCTGTCCGGATAGGCGTCAGGGACAAACACCGGATCGTAACCGAATCCCCCGTTGCCTGATTTCTCAAGTGCGATACGCCCCTCCAGACGCCCTTCGAACTGGTGCTGCTCACCATTCATTATCAATGTGACCACGCAGCGGAAACGGGCCGTACGCCTGTCTTCGGGCACTCCTGCGAGTTCGGAGAGCAGCTTGTCCATGCAGGCGTTGAAATCATGCCCTTCGCCGGCATAACGCGCCGTGCGCACTCCCGGTGCTCCGCCGAGCGCATCCACCTCCAGACCTGTATCGTCCGCAAAGCAGTCCATTCCGCATCTTTCATGGATGTATTCGGCTTTCTGCACGGAATTTGCGGAGAGGGTATCTCCGGTCTCGGGCACATCGTCAAAGACCCCGAGCGTGGCCGGAGAAATAATCGTGAACTCACTGCCGAGTATCTCCTCGGCCTCGCGGATTTTGCCGCGGTTGGATGTAGCGAAAAGCAGTTTCATATTTGTCAAAGATAAGTATTTTATTAATTTTGTGTCGACATGTCGAAGTTTTATAATCTATTGCTGCCGGCCGTACTCCTGTCTGTCGGGCTGTCGGCTTCTGCACAGTCGCGGGGATTTGACCTCGCCAAATGGACGGAAGTCCACAACGCGATAATCAAGGAACTCAACCGCTCGTATGTGGACAGTCTGCCCACAGGACGGGTCATACGCAAGGGTATCGACGCCATGCTGTCAGAACTCGACCCCTACACCATGTATGTCCCCGAAGAGGAGGATGATGACTTCCAGATGCTCCTCAACAAGACCTACGGAGGTATAGGAGCCATCATATACAAGCCGGACAAGGACGGCAATGTCATCATCAACGAGCCTTATGCAGGCAGCCCGGCAGCAGAGGCCGGACTGAGATGCGGGGACGAGATACTGATGATAGACACGCTATCCACCCACGGGCTGACCAGCTCGGAATCAAGCGAAAGGATGAAAGGCAAGCCCGGCACCAAAGTCAGATTCAAGTTGCGCAAAGTATACACCGGAGACACGGTGGATGTGGAGATCATACGCCGCCGCATACATCTCCCCGATGTGGAATACGCGGCAATGATAGACGACACTACAGGCTACATATTGCAGACAGGATTTACGGAGAATGTCTCTACCGAGGTCAAGGATGCCATACTCAGGCTCAAGGGGCAGGGGATGAAACGCCTCGTGCTCGACCTCAGGGGCAACGGAGGCGGTCTCATCAACGAAGCCGTCAATATAGTGTCCCTCTTTGTCCCCAAGGGGACTGTGGTGGTCAAATCCAGGCACCACGATGGCTCGGAACAGGTCTACAAGACTTCGCACGAGCCCATAGACACCCTCCTGCCCATAATAGTCATGGTAGACGGCGGCACGGCCTCGTCATCGGAGATAGTCTCTGGCGCATTACAGGACTATGACAGGGCTACGGTCATGGGTACACGCACATTCGGCAAAGGCCTGGTGCAGAGCATACGCCCCCTGCCCTACGACGGCAGCCTGAAACTCACGACAGCCAAGTATTATATGCCGAGCGGACGCTGCATCCAGGCCATAGACTATTCAAGACGGTATGCGGACGGCAGCGCGGCACATGTCCCCGACTCGCTCACATCCGTATTCCATACTGCGCACGGGAGGGAAGTCAGAGACGGAGGCGGCATCACTCCCGATGTAGAGATCAAGGCCAAAGACTACAGCAGACTCGTATATTCGCTCGTAATAAACGGTATCATAGAGCAATACACACTGGATTATGTGCGCAGGCACGAATCCATTCCCGTACCGGAAAAGTTCCATTTCGAGGACTATGAGGATTTCGTGGCATTCGCCAAGGAAAAGACATTCGACTACCGTTCATCAGCCACGGCATTGTACGACCAGATGCGCTCCGAACTCGAAAAGGACGGCCTGGCGGACAAGATGGGAGCCGAACTCGACGCCCTCAAAAAGGCCATGGAGATGGACAAAGAGACATTCCTGCGTCTGAAAAAGGAAGAAATACTGCCGTTTATCGAAGAAGAACTGGCGGTGAGATATTATTACCAGGAGGCAGGCCCGCAGATACGCCTGCGCTATGACGACCAGCTCCGCAAGGCATTGGCTTCGGAAATGATACACATAAATTAACATAGACATGATCAATCGCAGAGACTTTCTAAAGACAGCCGGCGTAGGCGCTGCCGCATTGGCTCTTGACAGTATGGAGCCGCTTTCGGCAGCCAACAAGAAAAAGAAAAAAGAAAACGCCGCAGCACCGAGCGACAAGGTAAAGGTCGCACTCATCGGTATAGGCTTCAGGGGCAATGAGAATGCCAAGAAAGTCCATGAGACTGAAATGTGTGATGTCATCGCATTGTGCGATGTCAATATGGGTGCTCCGCACACACAGGAGATTATGAATCTCTACCCCAAGGCCCGCAGATACCAGGACTTCCGCAAACTCTTTGACGAACTCGCAGGCCAGTTGGATGCCGTATTCGTGAGCGTTCCGGATTTTGCCCACTTCGCAATAGCGATGCACGCCATCAGATGCGGAGTCTCCGTATATTCAGAGAAGCCCCTCGGCCTTACATTCTACCAGAACGAACTGCTCGCAGAGGCCGCAAGGCGTAACCCCAAAGTGGTGACCCAGATGGGCAACCAGGGACATTCCGGGCCCGGATATTTCCAGTTCAAGGAATGGGTGGATGCCGGCATCATCAAGAATGTCACACGCATCAACACCCACTTCAACAACACCCGCCGCTGGTACGGCTACGACACCTCCATCACCAAATATCCGGAGGCGGAGCCTGTGCCTCAGACTATGGACTGGGACACCTGGCTGATGCAGACAAAATGGCATGACTACAGTTCCAAATACGATCCGGGCAACTGGCGCGGCTGGTATGACTTCGGCAACGGGGCTCTCGGTGACTGGGGCGCGCATATCTTCGACAACGCGCATGAGTTCCTGCAGCTCGGATTGCCGACAGAGGTCAGCATTCTCAATGAGGAGGGTCACAACGACTATTTCTTCCCCATGGCATCGACCATCAAGTTCCATTTCCCCCGCAGGGGTGACAAGCCTGCCTGCGACATGTATTGGTACGAGGGCATCAACAACATGCCCGAACTGCCTGCCGGATACGGAGTGAGCGAGGCCAGTGATGTCCCCCTCGTAGGCGGCAAGGCCTATGTGCCTACCAAACTCAACCCCGGAAAGGAAATCTATTCGGACGAATACATATTCAAAGGCGGCAGCCATTCTTCCAAACTGGAAATTATCCCCAAGGAACTCAATGACGAGCTCGACAAGGCAGGCAAACTGCCCCACGAGCCGGAAGGCTACCACTTCAACCACTATATCAACTTCCTCAATGCGATACGCGGTACGGAGAAAGCACATTCGCCGTTCGAGATTGCAGGCGAGCTCTGCCAGGTCATCAACCTCGGCGTCATAGCCCAGAGACTCAATACGAGTTTCCGCTTTGACAGAGGCTCCAAGGAGATTATGGACAATCCTTTCGCAAACGCCCTCCTCACCGGAGAGCCGCCGCGCAAAGGCTGGGAAGAATATTTCAAGTTGTAGGCCATGACGAGCATCAGAATGTTTGCAGCGGCGGCTCTGGCGGCGGCTCTGTGCCTGACCGCCTGCAACGACCGCCCCAATACACTTACACGCGCACAGGAAAAAGCCGGATGGAAGCTTCTCTTTGACGGGAAGACTTCTGCCGGCTGGCGCAGCGCACATGGTGACGAGTTCCCGACAGAGGGCTGGACCATCGCGGACGGCATGTTGCAGGTCTGGGAAAACGGCGGCTCCGAGTCCACGCACGGAGGCGACATCATCACAGTGGAGCAGTACGGCAATTTCGAGTTGTCGGTGGATTTCAAGATCACCCCGGGAGCCAACAGCGGCATCAAGTATTTTGTCAGACCGGACCTCTACAATGTAAAGGATGCATCCGCCATAGGCTGCGAGTTCCAGATACTCGATGATGAGCTGCACCCGGACGCCAAACTCGGCAAGAACGGCAACCGCACCCTCGCATCCCTATACGATCTCATCACCGCAGACAAATCCAAGGCCCCTTTTGACAAGGAGGGCTGGAACACGGCGCGGGTCATAGTATCCGGCAATCATGTAGAGCACTGGCTCAACGGTGTCAAGGTCCTGGAGTATGAGCGCAACTGCGAGGAGTTCAACAATCTCGTGGCAGACAGCAAGTACCGCAACTGGGAGAACTTCGGCAACCACACCAAGGGACACATTCTCCTGCAGGAGCACGGCAGCAGGGTCTGCTTCCGCAATGTAATGATACGCGAGTTCTGACAACGGATGGGAAAGGACGGAAAACTGGACATAGCCCTCATAGGCATAGGCAACAGAGGGGCGGAGAATGAAATGAACTTCGCGTCCCTCGGGATGACGAATGTTGTAGCCTTGTGCGATGTGGACCTCGGAGCGAGGCACACGCAGTACGCGCTCGCAAAGTACCCCGATGCCAGACGCTACAAGGACTTCCGCCGTCTCTTTGACGAGATGTCCGGGCAGCTGGACGCCGTAATGGTGGCGGTGCCCGACCACGCGCACTTCCCTATCTGCATGCGTGCCATACGCGAGGGCGTGAATGTCTACTGCGAGAAACCCGTCGGACGCACATTCTGGGAGAACGAACTGCTGATACGCGCAGCCAGGCAGCACCCGCAGGTGGTCACCCAGATGGGCAACCAGGGGCATACGAGTTCGCAATATACCCAGTTCAAACTCTGGCAGGACGCCGGCATCATCAAGAATGTGACACATATCGTCGCTCACATGAACGAGCCCCGGCGTTGGCACGACTACGATGTAGACATAACGCATTTCCCTGACGGCCAGCCTGTTCCCGAAACAATGGATTGGGATACATGGCTCGGTACGGCTCAATGGCACGAGTACTCGGACAAGTTCCACCCCATGAACTGGCGCGGATGGTACGATTTCGGCACGGGCGCGTTGGGAGACTGGGGCGCACACCTGCTGGACACGGCACATCGTTTCCTGCGGCTCGGACTGCCGACGGAGGTGCGTATGCTCAAGTCGGAGGGACACAACGATTTCTTCTTCCCCATGGCATCCACCATTCAGTTCCTGTTCCCAAGGCGCGGTGACATGCCGTCCTGCGATATAGTGTGGTACGATGGAGAGGGCAATTATCCTCCTCTGCCCGAGGGTTACAAGTTCAATCCCAAACGCCCCGGCTATCTGGGACCGGGCAAAATATTGTACAGCGACAGCCTGATATTCCAGGGAGGACATCACGAGCAGAGGCTCCGCATCATCCCAGAGGAGGTCGCGGTCAAGATCAGGCCCACGCTGCCCGTACGCCCCAAGGACCAGGACAACCATTACGAGAATTTCTTCCGCGCCTGCAAAGGCGAAGTGGAAGCGCGCTCGCCTTTCGAGGTGGGATGCGAACTGTGCCAGGTATTCTGCCTCGGTGTCATCGCACAGAGGCTGAATGCCAGTTTCCATTTTGACAGAGAGACCAAGCACATCACAGACAATCCATTCGCCGATGCCCTGCTCACATGGGGCGCACCGCGCAAGGGCTGGGAGGACTACTATTCTCTATAAAAGAGCCGCTACTCTCAAAAATAATGGCTATATTTAGCACTTTGTAATAGACCAACAGACATGAGCATAGACAATCTCAAGAGCCGGCTGCGTACCGTACCCGACTTCCCTGTCAAGGGCATACTTTTCTTCGACATCACCACCCTGCTAAAAGATGCAGAGAGTCTCAGAGAGTTGTCCGACAGGCTATACGAGATGTACAAGGACAAAGGCATCACCAAGGTCGTGGGACTGGAGTCCCGTGGCTTCCTGATGGGTACAGACCTCGCCGTGAGGCTCGGAGCAGGATTTGTGCTTGCCCGCAAGAAAGGCAAACTGCCTGCCGATACGGTAGAGGAGACTTACCAGAAAGAGTACGGCCACGATACCATAGAGATACACAAAGATGCCATCTCCCCGGATGACGTCGTGCTTATCCATGACGACCTGCTCGCCACAGGAGGCACCATAGCCGCAGCATGGCGTCTCGTGCAGAAGTTCTCGCCTGCAAAGACCTACATCAATTTCCTCATCAACATCACCGACTGCCCGCGCCTGCCAGAGTTTCCGGCAGACGCAGAAATCAGTTCAATCATAGAGGTACAGGAGCACGTCTAAGTCTCCTCCATATCCCTATGCAGGGTGGCTACAGTTGAGAAGTCTTCGGACCGGAGGGCCCAGAAATCCTCGCCCTCCATGTCCGAGACCTTGACGGTGATATAGAACATATCTCCGGTCATCATCATATCCTTGGCAGCAGGGTCGCAGACAACATCCGTAGGGATAATGCGCCTGATGCTGTCCACGACATACCACCTCGATTCGTTATCGGTAATGAACGCAAGTGTACGGCGGCTGGCGTATTCCGTTATAAACGCATGTGTGACGGTCAATGAATCCGGCTTGGGAATACGCTCCACAAACGGAGCCCCTTTTACCATCTTCATGTGAAACAGACTCCCCCGCGCATCCGTCAGGACATAGCCTTCGTCATAGGATTTGCGCGTAGAGGGATTGCCTGCCACTATATCTGCGGGGAATACAAATCCCGCATCTGACAATGCCGCTGTGAAAGCCTCGGACATTTCCCTGTCAAGGCTGTTGTCCGCCATTCTGATAATGTCCAGATGTGTCTTTCTCGACACGAATGCATGTTTGGAGTCTTCGAGGTCCACACGCGAAGGGGACGACTCCATCAGGAAATAGACTTTCGGCAGATTTTTGGTCACATCATCAGGATCGGAGAAGAACATAAAATAATTCTTCTCTATCTCTTGGACCGTCACTTTCCTGCCCTCTATGGAATCCGGCATCACCCCTCTCGCCATAATGTCCCTGTAATAGAACATAGGCTGCACGGTATCTCCGTATTGCACACCTTTGCTGTCAACAAACTGCAGATCCTTGCCAGAATGGTCCAGCGAGGCGAAATCATGCAGTATGCAGCTGTACAGCGTAAACGGAGACCCGACCCTCTTGGCCGTGATGATATGGTAGAGACGGGGCAGGAATATGCCACCGATGATTATCGTGGCAACGATAATATATGTATATCCGTACTTTTTCATATTGTTTCTGACATTTTCAAAGTTCAATCACGCGCACCTTCCTTGAAACGGGCTATGCTGCACTGCATCACGGGAGCGAGCAGCACCACGATACCAAGCACTATCCAGACTATCTTGTCAGCGTATGCCATGGCTTCGGACGAGCCGAAACAGAGGCCGAGCATTCCAGCGGCAACGACCATCTCCCAGGCCCGGAACTTCCACGATGGCTCCAATATGACAGTCGCGGTCCACAGATATGCGCACAAGCCCGCTGCATACCATGTAAGCATGGTCACCACTATTCTCAGCACGAGATCATATACCATATAATGTGACATGAATGCCGTTATGCCGAGTGCCTGCAAGGCAAACAGCGCAGCCAGCACTGCGATGCCATATCCCTGCATGGCCGCGACGGATTTCCATTCCGGGCAGGGCAGATGCAGAGTGAGTTTGATGCGTTTCCGCGACATTTCCGGCAGGAACTGCACCATTCCGAGCACTATTCCGGCGATGAGCGGAAACATGCGCAGATTCTCTATCATAATCGAATTCTTGCCGGCGACGAATTTCCAGAGGAAACCCCATCCGCGCAGTTCGGCATTCTTGCCGAGGGCAAGGAAATCATAGCCCGTGAAGCACACGAACACTATCAGTATCGCGAGCACGACCTTGCGCGTCTTGAACCATTCTTTATATAAAACCGCCTTTAACATATCAATACTTTCCCGTCATTTCGATAAACACATCTTCCAGATCCATCCCCGGATATCCCTCCATCAGGGTGTTTATGCTCCCATGATACAGGATACCTCCGTAATCCATTATGATACAGTCGTCAACGAGTTTTTCCAAGTCTTGTATGATATGCGAGGTCAGGAATATCGTCTTGCCGCCGCTGCGTGCATAGTCACGCAGGTATTCTACAAACAGGCGTCTGTACCCCGGATCGAGGCCGAGCGAGAAATCATCCAGCACCAGCAGGTCGGCGTTCTGCGCGAGTATCAGACCGAGAGCCACCTGCGAACGCTGCCCGTTGCTCATGGTGGAGATTTTCTGCTTCGGAGCAACCTGCAGTCTGGACATCAGGTCGTAGTAGACATCCCTGTCCCATTTGGGATAGAACTGCGAATAGAAACGCTCTATCTGCCCAATATTCATAAAGGAATATTGCACATGCCCCTCGAGGAGAAGGGCTATGCGCGCACGCGTCTGAGGCGTAATCTTCTGCACATCCTCACCGAAGATACGGCACGACCCGCCCTTGGGACGGAGAAAGCCCATCAGAATGTTGATGGTGGTGGTCTTGCCCGTGCCGTTCTTGCCGAGCAGACCTGTCACGGAGCCTCTCGGCACCGTAAAATTGAGCCCCTCGTATATCAGCCTCTTGCCGAAACTGTGCGTGAGGTTCTCGCAAGTGATGACAGCATCATTCATTGTACATCCGTTTCAATCATATTAAAAGTATTCCGGCACATCTCGCGGAACGACAGCAACATAAGGCTCTCATTCCCAGGACCTGCGGATGCAAAGTTAAGGCGAATAATCCGCGCCGGCGATGCCAATTAATGGTGATAAGGGACTTCTGCAAACCACAATTTGTAAGGATTGCCGGCCTGTCTTGCCGAGGGTAACTTTGCCGCCGAAATGATTGCTACATTGTTGTTGATGGTCGCGGCAGCGACGGACATATTCTCCGTATCAGGACAGGTAAGAGACAGCAGGACAGGGGATTCTCTGCCTGCCACACTCATTGTGGTGTCCGGCAGCAGCAGCCCTGCAAGGTGGTCGCAGACTGCCGAAAACGGCAACTTCTCCGTCATACCTGTAAAGGGCGGCCGCAACAGTATCAGCGTCACATACATGGGCTATAGGCAGTACGACACCACCCTGAATGTCACCTCGGACATCAGACTCGACATCAGGCTCATGCAGGAGGAAAACACCTTGCGCGAAGTGGTCGTGACCGCCACCGAGGGCCGCGGCATCACCGCCACCAGCGTCATCAGACAGGATGCCATCGACCACATACAGCCCTCGAGTTTTGCCGATCTGCTGGAACTAATTCCCGGAGGAATGGCACAGGACCCGGCATTCAGTTCCCCGCAACTGATTAACCTACGCTCTGCCAATGCGCTGACCAACAGCGATTACGCCACATCAGCCCTCGGCACGAGGTTTATGATAGACGGCCGCCCCATAGGCCAGAATGCCAATATGCAGCAGACTTCCGGATTCAGCATGCTCGGCAGCAGTCATGTGGATTTCGGTACGGACATGAGGGAGATAAGCACGGAAGACATCGAATCCGTGGACATCATCAGAGGCATTGCTCCCGTGGAATATGGCGACATGACCAGCGGACTGGTCAGAATCAAGCGAAAGAAAGGCGGAGACCTGCTGCACGCACGCTTCAAGGCGGACATGAAGAGCAAACTCCTATATGCAGGCAAGGGTTTCGAGCAAGGCGATGCGGACAATAGGAACACCCTGAATGCCAGCATTAACTTCCTGGACTCCAAGGCGGACCCGAGAGAGCCGCGCCAGAGCTGGAAGAGGCTGACGGGCAGCCTGCGTGCCGGGCAGGTACGGACGGGTGAAAGATTCCGCAGGGAACTTAACGCCAGTTTTGACTATACCGGCTCATTCGACAATGAAAAATCGGACGCCGACCTGGACTACGGCAAGGAGGGCATGCCCATAGAGACCTACAAGTCAGACTATAACAAATTCGCCCTCGCGACAGACTTCTCCATCGACAATATCGGAGAAGGCTTGTTCCGCAGATGGACGGTATCGGGGGCGATCACCTACGAAAAAGACCTCATTTCCAGGTGGAAACATATCTCCAACGGCAGTTCGTCCGTTATTTCCACTTCCAGAGAAGAAGGCGAATACGATGCTCTCATCATACCTGCGTCCTATGACGCGTCCCTGCAGGTGGACGGGCAGCCGCTCTACCTATATTTCAACACATCGGCCATATTCCGCGCCGGCAATCACCATATCAAGGCAGGAGCCGGCTGGTCCATGGACAAGAACTATGGCAAAGGCCCGATATTCGATACAATGCGCCCGTTCAGTTCCGGGCTCAGCGTCCGTCCGAGGGCATATAGAGAAATACCAGCGGCCCACCTGCTATCCGCATTCGTCGAAGACGACTGGAAAAGGACATTCGGCTCTTGGAAGACGGAAGTGACCGCCGGAGCAAGAGTCGAGAGCATGGGTGGTGCCGGAAACCGTTTTGAAATCAATCTCAAGCCCTATATAGACCCGAGAATCAATTTCAGGATAGACAGTCCGGCGGCTGTTCTGTCCGGAGGAGTATTCCAATGCGGCATCTTCGGCGGTATCGGACGGCACTCCAAATTCCCCACCATGAACCAGCTGTATCCCGCCCCTATCTATGGGGACATCACGGAACTGAACTACTGGCCGGTCGAAGAGGAACTCCGGAGGATACTCCTGAGAGTCTATAAGATAGACCCGACCAACTACGGGCTCCTCGCTGCCAGAAATACAAAGGTCGAAATCGGTCTCGACGCCTCATGGAAAGGCTTTTCCCTCGCAGTAGACTGCTTCAGGGAAGACATGAAATCGGGATTCCGCCATACCGGTGAATACACGGCCGTCTCCTACAAGGACTACGACGCCGGCGCGATAGACAAAGGAGTTCTGACCGGCCCTCCGTCCATAGAAGGTCTACCCTACACCAATGACACCCTGCTGACCGCCTACTCTTTCACTACCAACGGCAGCCGCACTGTCAAGGAAGGCATAGAATTCACCTTCCATACCGCCCGAATCAATCCCATCGCCACCAAAATCACCGCCAACGGAGCGTATTTCGTGACCCGATACATGAATTCCATACCGGAATACTGGCGTCCGTCCATCACCATAGGCGGCAAGCCGTTCCCCTATGTCGGGCTGTACGACAACAACGACAGCAGCACCTACAGGTCGCTGACATCCAACATCCTGTTTGACACGCAGATACCAAGGCTCGGACTGATATTCTCGACGGCATTCCAATGCCAATGGCTCTACAGATACAACTCCGAGCCGGACAGTGCCTACCCTATCGCATACATAGACAAATCCGCCACCCTGCACCGGTTCACGGACGCAGACAGGAACGACCCCATACTCAGCCAACTGGGCAGAGAAACCGCTGCGAGCCAGATTTCGAGCAGAGACACGCCTTTCTATATGAATGTCAATCTCAAAGTCATGAAGAAACTCTATCATGACAAGGTATCCTGCTCCCTCTTCGTCAATAGGATACTCGATGTCACACCCGATTACTGGAGGAACGGAGTCCTCATCAGAAGGAGCCAGACCCCTTATTTCGGGATGGAACTGGATTTCAAGATATGAAAAGGTTCATCATACTCTCAACCGCTATCTTATGTCTCTGCTCCTGCGCCAGAGACACTGCCATGGAACTATATGTCAATGTCAGCATGCGCACCGTACTCCCCGGAGGCGAGGAAATCAGCTCCATGAGGATAGATATGTCCGACGAAGGCAACTATTTCCGCAACCTCAACACCGGACAGGAATACGAGTTCCCCACTTTCACAGACGGACAGGCAGATATGAAAGTGCTCAAGGGCGTCTACACCTACGCATTCGATGCTATAGCGCAACTACCTGACGGCAAATGGATAAGCGTACGCTGCGCCGAACATAACGCACCCGCCAAAGCCATCAGCCTGCTGGAAGACAACGCCGTCATGGAAATAAATCTGATGAAGTTATGAGGCACGCGCTTACAATATCGGCAATCCTCTTCTGCGCAGCCGTCCACGGACAGAATGTAATGACGAGGACAGAGCGGACGACCGACCCGCTTGTCTCCATGGGGCACGGCCAAGCCGCGTCATATTCGGTCATATCCGGGCTATCGTCCCCGTACCTGCCTCTAACCATGACCTCGGTACAGCTGATATACAAGGACGAAAGTGACGCCAGAGTGCCACAGGAGGGGGACGGGCTCCGGCAGGGAGCATTCAACGCTGAGTCATTCATCCGCCTCAACGGACGCTCTGTCGTGACAGGCAAAGTCTCCTACCAGCGCGGCACGAGGAGGAATGTCATCTGGAACGAATCATCTGACTATGAGTTGCTCCGACCCTATGTGCTCGCAGACAGCGTCGGAGGTGACCTGCAGAGGGAGCAATACGCATTCCGCGGAGGCTGGGCTGCCGCAGCCGGCAATACAAGGCTCGGCATAGAAGGTTCTTACCGTGCCCTGCACGAATACAGGGATGTAGACCCGCGCCCGAGAAACATCAGTTCAGACCTGCAGGCAAAGGTATCTGCAGGACGCGACATCGGTGCTGCCGGTCTTGACCTCGTCTGCGCTTACCGCAAATACAACCAGAGCGAGAGCACCGTGTTCCTCAACCAGAAAGGCGCCAACACAAGCATCTTCCACATGACAGGCCTCGGCAGCCATTACAGCCGCTTCGAAGGCACCGGCACTTTTTCCAACACCGGCTATCGCGGAAACGGCTTCGAAGCACGCATGCTCGCGCACCCCGTCTCCGGAGAGCACTGGATTGCAGGGATTTCCTGGTCCGGAATCAACATCTCCAACCACCTGATGTCCCAGAATGAAGCCCCTATTACATCGCTTTTCCGGCAGAATGCGGAAATGTTCACCGCATTCAAATGGCGCCGGGAGACCTGCGATTTCGGCATCATGGGCAGGATGGAGCATGAATTGCGCCAGGGGGACGAAATCGTGATAGACAACAATGCCACAGGCGTCTATCTCGACCTGCTGTCCCTGCCGCAATATACAGAACGCGTCTACAATGCAGGGCTGGAAGGATTCATACGCTGGCGCAGGCCCTGTGGTTCATGGAGCATATCGCCCTCCACGGCATGGCACAGCACATCGGCAGAAATCAGATACCCGACTCGCGTGATGCAGTACATGTCCGTCACCCCGGAACTGACATTAGGATATTCCTATGCCCGAGGGATATGGCTCGTCCGCGCAGACGCCTCGCTATCTGCGGACATCAATATCGACAAGAGCCTCAAACTGCCGCTCAAATACACCCCGGAGGCATTCCGCAAGGCATACACCCACATGTACGAAAGACTCACTGACGACTATATCCATGCAGGATTGGGAGTGTCCGCACAAAGGGCAGTTTCGGACGTTCTGGCAGTATTTCTCCGGGCTGAAGCATCGGGACGGAGGTTTTCTTCCGGAGAACACGGCATGGCCCTAAGCCTCTCTATAGGCACCT
This sequence comes from uncultured Muribaculaceae bacterium, assembly GCA_964616865.1. Lineage (GTDB taxonomy): Bacteria > Bacteroidota > Bacteroidia > Bacteroidales > UBA932 > Cryptobacteroides. Next base: position 11,677 of record CAZTUQ010000002.1, on the reverse strand, counting down.
CATTCTAACATATATAACATTGACAGATACTATATTATCCAAACACAAAACATTATGAAAAAAGTACTTTTCGCAATCCTCGCAGTCGGAGGCATAGTGCTCGCAGGCTGCTCCAAAGAAGAATACCCCGAGCTCGAACTCGGCTCTGCCGCACTCAATTTCAGCGGCAACGGCGGCAGCCAGACCTTCACTATAGACGCCAACAAAAACTGGACAGCCACCAATGACGGCGCCTCCTGGTACACACTCGATGTCACATCCGGCAGCGGAGCAGGCACGGTCACAGTCACGGCAGAGCCCTACGGAGGACTTGAGCCCCGCAGTTCGGTCGTCACAATCAAATGCGACGGGCTTATTGCCAGTGTCGAAATCAGCCAGAACTGGAAAAAGGCGTCTTCGGGTGAATTCCTGTTCGAGGAGATTTTCTTCACAGGCAACCTCCTGTCCGACAACAGTTCCGACAGCGGTGACGGAGACCAGTTCTTCCGCATCTCCAACAATTCGGACAACACCCTCTACATCGACGGGCTTTTCATCGCCATCAGCGACCATGATTCCCAGACATCCAGCGCAGGGGCCTACTATGCCTATCCCGAGCTGAAAGACTCCATCAGCATAGGCACTCTCTATCAGATTCCCGGATCCGGCAACGACTACCCCGTAAAACCGGGCGAATCCAAGATATTGGCTCTCACAGCCCAGAATTTCAAGGCCGAGAACGGTGCCGGATTTGACCTCAGCAAGGCTGATTTCGAATTCTATGACGAGAATGACTATATAGAGGACTACGACAACCCCGATGTCCCTAATATGATCAACTGGTTCAAGTCATCCGTTTCCATCTCCACCCTGCACAACAGGGGCTACGAGAGTTATGCTCTGATACAGATCCCGTCATCCGTGACACAGGAGAGATTCATCAGCGACTACGCATGGCACGGCACCAAGACATTCTATTTTAAGGAATATGCCATCCCAAGCGAGATCAAGAACGCATGGCTTGTCCCTAACGAATGGGTGCTTGACGCCGTGAACTGCGCCGTGGAGGAGAATCTCTACACCCTCGCGTTCAATGCCTCTGTCGATGCCGGATATACCAATGTATCTGCCGTAGACTCGGACAACACCCGTTACGGCAAGAGTGTCCTCCGCAAGAAAGCGAACGGCAAACTCGTGGACAGCAACAACTCCACAAATGATTTTGAAGTGGCTCAGCCTCTCCGCTGACGCACGGCCTCGTAGAGCAGGACCGCCGCGCTGATTCCGGCATTGAGAGAGTCACAGACACCTGCCATAGGGATGCGTATGTGCGCATCGGCAGCCATTCGCCATACCGGCGAGAGTCCTTCTGACTCAGTGCCTACAACAATCGCGAGAGGTCCTCGCATATCGAAATCATAATACAATTCAGAATCCTGCAACTGAGCTGTCAGGATTCTGATTTTTTTCTTTTTAAGAAAATCTATCGCCTCTCCGCTCCCGCAACATACAGCCGGCATCGAGAACACAGCACCCGTGCTCGCGCGTATGACATTGGGATTGTACAGATCGGACAAGGGATCACAGACTATCAGCGCATCTGCACCGGCCGCATCCGCCGTACGCAGCACCGCACCCAGATTGCCGGGCTTCTCCACACTCTCCAGCACCATTACGAGCGGCGCTTCCCCGAGTTCGAGTTCCTCCAGCCTGCGGTCACGGCAGCGCAGTTCGGCTATCATCCCCTCCGTACCGCCCCGGTATGCAATCTTGGCATACAGCACTGCCGGGACCTCGACAATATTGCACTCCGGCAGCCATTTCGGCTGCCGGGTACATATCTCAGGGCACAGAAACAGTGTCTCTATCTCGAAACCGTTGGCAACGGCACGCTCCACCTCGCGCACTCCCTCTACGACAAACAGCCCCTCCTCACGTCTCACGCGGGACTTTTCCTGCAGCGCAAGCAGGTGCTTTATCCTGGGGTTCTGCGCCGATGTGACGGTATCCCTGTACACTGCTACTCCGCGGTATCTTCTTTCTTGAGTTTCTTCTCGGGCCTCATCTGAGGGAAGAACAGGACATCCTGGACGGTTGCCTGTCCGGTCATGAACATCGTCAGACGGTCAATTCCCATTCCGAGACCGGAGGTCGGAGGCATACCGTACTCCAGAGCGCGGACGAAATCGTAGTCGATGAACATGGCCTCGTCGTCACCCTTGCTCTTGAGGGCCGCCTGCTCCTCAAACCTTGCCAGCTGGTCGATAGGGTCGTTCAGCTCCGAGTAGGCATTGCAAAGTTCCTTGCCGCAGACAAACAGTTCGAAACGCTCCGTCAGGCTCGGGTCCTCGCGATGTCTCTTGGTAAGAGGAGACATCTCCACAGGATAATCCGTCACGAATGTAGGCTGTACGAGATGCTTCTCGCAATACTCGCCGAATATGGCGTCTATCAGCTTGCCCTTGCCCATGGACGGGTCTATCTCCACATGCAGGTCATTGCATACCTTGCGGAGCTCGTCCTCATCCATGCCCTTGACATCCACGCCTGCATACTCCTTGATGGCATCGAGAATGGGGAGACGCCTGTAAGAGCCGCCGAAATCGATCTCGTTGCCTGCTATATTGACCTTGGTCGTACCGTTGACTGTCGTGGAGACCTCGCAGAGCATCTTCTCCACGAACTCCATCATCCAGTTGTAGTCCTTATACGCAACATAAATCTCCATGCAGGTAAACTCGGGATTGTGGGTCTTGTCCATACCCTCGTTGCGGAAGTCCTTGGCAAACTCATATACTCCGGTGTATCCACCCACGATGAGCCTCTTGAGATAGAGCTCGTTGGCAATACGCAGATACAGGTCTATGTCCAGAGCATTGTGATGCGTAATGAAAGGACGCGCGGTGGCACCGCCCGGGATACTCTGCAGAATGGGGGTCTCCACCTCCAGGCAGCCGGCAGCATCGAAATACCTGCGCATCGTGGAGACGATTTTAGACCTCTTGACGAACACCTCGCGCACCTGGGGATTGACGATGAGGTCGACATACCTCTGGCGGTAGCGCAACTCCGGATCGGAGAATGCGTCGAACACCTTGCCGTCCTGCTCCTTGACTACAGGGAGGACACGCAGCGACTTGCTCAACAGGGTCAGTTCCTTGGCGTGCACGCTGAGCTGGCCGGTCTGGGTATAGAAGGCAAATCCCTTGATACCCACGATGTCTCCGATGTCGAGGAGTTTCTTCCAGACCGTATTGTACATGGTCTTGTCCTCCCCCGGACAGATTTCATCGCGTTTGACATATACCTGGATTCTCCCCGTCTCATCCTGCAGTTCGGCGAACGATGCCGCGCCCATGATACGGCGTGACATGACGCGTCCGGCGATGCAGACTTCTTGGAAATTGCCCTTCTCGGGATCGAAATTGCCGGTAATCTCAGCAGCGGTCGCATTGACCGGATATAATGCAGCGGGATAAGGCTCGATGCCGAGTTCCCTGAGCTTGGCAAGAGACTCTCTACGCAAAAGCTCCTGCTCGCTGTGTTCGATGTTGCTCATTTTATATACTTATGCAATGGTTTTCAGAGAACTGCAAAAGTAGCATTTTTAATCGTATTTCTGAAATCTTTTGGGTATCTTTGCGAGTATGTCTAAACAGAGCAAATGGGTTCTTAAAGAGCATGCCGACCAAGGGAAAGTTTCACGCCTGTCGGCAGAACTCGGCATAGACCGGGTGCTCGCAGAGCTTCTCGTCATGCGGGGCGTGGAGACATTCGAACAGGCGCGCTCATTCTTCCGCCCCAATCTGAACGACCTGCACGACCCTTTTCTGATGCAGGACATGGATACTGCCGTCGAGAGGCTCAGGCGCGCCATCGTCAGCGGAGAAAAGATCCTGGTCTACGGAGATTACGATGTGGACGGCACCACCGCCGTAGCATTGGTATATTCATTCATCAAGAGGTTTTCGGACAATGTGGACTTCTATATCCCGGACAGATATGACGAGGGATACGGAGTCTCCATCAAGGGCATAGACTGGGCGGCAGAGGGAGGATTCTCCTTGCTCATCACGCTCGACTGCGGCATCAAGGCCGTTGAGAGAGTGGACTACGCCGCATCCAAAGGCATAGATGTCATAATCTGTGACCATCACCTCCCAGATCCTGTACTGCCGCATGCCGTGGCGGTGCTCGACCCCAAAAGGGAAGACTGCCGGTATCCGTTCGATGACCTGTCCGGCTGCGGTGTCGGATTCAAACTCATACAGGCCTATTCGCAGAGATACGGCATTCCGTTCGAGAGCCTCATCCCCCTGCTCGACCTGATAGTCATGAGCATAGCGTCAGACCTCGTCACAATGGTGGGCGAAAACAGGGTGCTTGCACATTTCGGCCTCAAGCAACTCAACGAAAACCCACGCAAGGGCATACAGGCACTTGTCGGTCTCGCCAAACTGGAGACCGGGCATCTGACCATAGACGACATAGTATTCAAGATAGGTCCCCGGCTCAACGCCGCAGGACGAATGGAGAGCGGCAGACTGTCCGTCGAACTGCTCACAGCCAGCGACAGCGCGGAAGCACTGCGCATCGCTGAGAAGATCAACGACTCCAACAACGAACGCAAGAGCGTCGACCGCGAGATTACCCAGGAAGCCCTGGAAATGGTCCAGAACGGCAAATGCCTCGCCAACGAGCACGCCATAGTGGTCTACAACCCATCATGGAACAAGGGCGTTGTCGGTATCGTGGCATCCCGACTGGTAGAGGCGTTCTACAAGCCTACTGTAGTGCTGACCAAGTCCAACGGGTTCGTCACCGGCTCGGCCCGGAGCGTATCCGGATTTGACCTTTATTCGGCCATAGAGCAGTGCTCCGACATTCTCGAGAATTTCGGAGGGCATGTCTACGCTGCCGGTATGACGATGAAGGAGGAGAATGTCGCGGAATTCGCACGCAGGGTAGATTCGTTCGTCACCGACACCATCACGGACGAGATGCTGACCCCGGTCATCGACATAGACGCAGTGCTCAACTTCTCGCAGATCACCCCAAAATTCTTCCGCCTGCTCAAGCAGTTCCAGCCTTTCGGCCCGGGCAACGGCAATCCCGTTTTCCTCACCGAGAATGTATATGACGCCGGCAACGGACGCAAGGTCGGGGCAGGCGGCATGCACCTCAAGCTCGACCTCATCCAGGAAAACCAGCCCTACCGCCAGATAGCGAGCATCGCGTTCAACATGGCAGAGTATTTCGACTACATCAAGGAAGGCAACCCATTTGATGTATGTTACTCCATTGTAGAGAACTATTACAGAGGCAACTCCACCATCCAACTAAGGCTCAAGGACTTGCACGAGAGGGAGGAACTTATATGACAGACAAGCCGGCATTCGGGCTGATGGGGTATCCCATAGAGCATTCGCTCAGCCCGGTCCTGTTCAGACAGGCATATAGCGGCAAATGGGACTACGACCTGATAGAGGAGGCGGAGTTCGGCCGCGCATGGGAGCGTTTCATGGGACACTATCAGGCTGTCAATGTGACCGCTCCATACAAATGCGATGCGTTCTTGAGAGCCGACATCGCTTCGGATGAATGCCGTAGGATAGGCGCATGCAACATCCTGGTCAAGACCGACAATGGCATAGAGGCACACAATTCCGACTGCCTGGCTGTCAAATCCCTGCTCGCAGAGTTGGAGATTGAAGACGGCACTGTGCTGATAATAGGCAACGGAGGCGCGGGCAAGGCAGCCGCTGAAGCGGCCCGCAGCCTCGGCATGGACACAGTCGTATGCAACAGGACGGCGGACAGCGCAGCCGGCATCAGACCGCTGGCGGAGATTCCCTTGCTCGCAAGCGTCTGCGACATAGTCATTTACACACTCCCCTGCCCTATACCCGAAATGGACGGGGTGAGATGCAGCATCCTGATGGAGGCCAATTACAGGACTCCGTCATACGCCGACGGGCAGGCTGCGGACAAATATATTCCCGGCAAGGAATGGCTGCGCAGGCAGGCCATTCTCGGCTACGGCCTGATGACCGGAGAGGCTCCGGACGCGGAAGCCATGGACATTTGACAGAAATATTAAAACAATCAACATTATGGCACTCAACAAAGTAATGCTCATAGGCAATGTAGGGGCCGATCCTGAGGTCCGCTACTGGGACGGAGCCGGCAACGGCCAGTCGTCCAAAGTCGCATCCATAAGGCTCGCGACCACAGAGAAATACACCTCTCGAACAGGAGAGGCCAAGGAAAATACCGAATGGCACAGCATCACCGCATGGAGGAACCTCGCCGACCTCGCTGAGAAGTTTATCAAGAAAGGCCGCCAGATTTATGTAGAGGGCAGGCTCCGCACCCGAGAATACACTGACCAGAGCGGTGTCAAAAAATACCGCACTGAGATACTCGCTGACAGCATACAGCTGCTCGGCCGCAGGTCCGACAACGAGGGCGGCTACCAGCCCCAGCAACCCGCACAGCAGTGGCAGGCCCAGCAGCCTGCAAGCAGGCCCGCACCCACCGCATATCAGGCAACACCGGCCCCGGCTGTAGACATTGACCCGAATGTCGGAGACGACGATCTCCCGTTCTAAAATATCAGCATCATGGCAGAAAAACTCAGAAAACTCCTCAACGACTATCCTGCGGCGAGATGGACGGTCCTCATACTGATCGCACTCGCCATGTTCTTCGGATACATGTTTGTGGATGTCATGTCTCCCCTGCAGTCCCTCGTGGAGGCGGAGAAAGGCTGGACTCCCGGAGTATTCGGCACATACGCGAGTTCTGAATATATACTCAATGTCTGCGGATTCCTCATCATCGCTGGTATCATCCTCGACAAGATGGGCGTCCGCTTCACAGGACTCCTGTCCACAGGCCTGATGCTCGTAGGCGCATGCATCAAGTTTTACGCAGTCAGTGACCTTTTCAGCGGTTCGGCATTCGAGGGCTGGCTGAACTCATGGTGGACCTCCATGCCCGGCAGCGCAAAACTCGCGGCATTCGGATTCATGGTATTCGGCTGCGGCTGCGAAATGGCAGGTACGACCGTCTCCAAGATTCTCGCCAAATGGTTCAAGGGCAAAGAGATGGCACTCGCAATGGGTATCGAGATGGCACTTGCTCGCGTGGGCGTTTTCGCCATATTCTCCATCAGCCCCATCCTCGCATCCAAAATGGGTTCGGTAGCAGGCCCTGTCGGTTTCTGCACCTGCCTGCTCATCATCGGATTCATCAATTTCATCGTATTCTCCGTGATGGACAAGAAGTTCGACTCCCAGCTCGTGGAGGCAGGGCTCAAGGCGGAAGAGAGCGACCCGGAAGAAGAATTCCACCTCAAGGACCTCGGCAAAATATTCTCCTCACAAAGTTTCTGGGTAGTCGCTATCCTCTGCGTCATGTACTACTCCGCCATTTTCCCTTTCCAGAGATACGGAGCCAACATGTTGCAGTGCAACCTCAACGGTATTTCGCCTGAGCAGGCAGCAAATATCTTCCGCTGGTTCCCTATGGGCGCAGCGGCAGTCACTCCGTTCCTCGGAGCATATCTCGACAAGAAGGGCAAGGGGGCCACAATGCTTATATATGGTGCCCTGCTGCTCATTGTCTGCCACCTCGTATTCGCATTCGTGCTGCCTGTCACACACAGCAGCCTGCTCGCATACGCGACCATAGTCATACTCGGTGTCAGCTTTGCGCTCGTACCTGCGGCTCTCTGGCCGTCAGTGCCCAAGATTATTGACGAGAAGATACTCGGCTCGGCATATTGCCTCATATTCTGGGTGCAGAACATCGGCCTCTGCTTTGTCCCTACCCTCATCGGCAGCGTGCTGGAGTCCTCCAATGCCACCAACCAGGCGGTCATCGCAGCCAAGGCTTCCGGAGCGGATTTCATCCCTTATGACTATACCGTTCCCCTCATTATCTTCGCAGGATTCGGTGTACTCGCTCTCTTGATTGCAATCTATCTCAAGGCTCTTGACCGCAAGCGCGGTCTCGGACTTGAACAGCCGAATATCCAAGGCTGATGAAGACAGGACGCAGTACGAACGGCATGTGCTGGATAGCACTGCTCTGCCTGATGGCGCCGATGTTCGCGTCGTACTTTTTTGACGACATGTTCTCGACGCTTTCCCAGCTGTTCCAGCATCCGGAATGCCTGGAACTCGGCTGGGACAGTTCCGACTATGGATTCTACGCCGGCGGATACAGTTTCCTATGCGTATGCGGCGGACTCATCATCTGCGGTATCCTGCTCGACATGTTCGGGGTCAGGATTGTAGGTTCCGTATTCGTCGGTCTGATGGCACTCGGTGCCGGCACGGTACTTTTCGCCCTGCGTTCCGGACTTGATCCGGAGACCTCTCTCGCAATAGCATACGCAGGCTGCATGATTTTCGGTCTGGGCAGTGAGATTGCCGGCGTGGCGGTCACCCGTTCCATTGCCAAATGGTTCAAAGGGCGCAATGTGGCATTTGCCATGGGCGCGCAGGTGGCCGTAGCAAGGCTCGGAACGGCAGCGGCATTCGTACTCTCCCCCATTCTCGTAGCACAAAAAGAACAAGGCGGCATATATACACTCACAGAGACTGCAAGACCGGCGACGTTCGGCATGGCACTCATACTGGTCGGAGTCCTGCTTTGGGGCGTATTCGTAGCCCTGGACGCTCGTTTTGACAGGCTCGGTGGCGCTTCCGAATCCCGCGGCGAAGTCCGCAACGAGGACAAATTCAGATGGTCAGATGTGGTCAGGCTTTTGACCAATCCGAGGTTTATCATGATCTCGCTGCTCTGCGTGTTCTTTTATTGCTGCATCATATCTTTCAAGAAATTCGGCACAGCCATAGTCATTCCGAGATTCGGGCTTGATCTCGACAGCGCCAAATGGGTAATCAGCATGATTCCGTTCTTTACGGTCATCTTCACTCCCGTTTTCGGCGCGCTGGTGGACAAGGTCGGCAAGGCTACCCTGTGGATGACCGCAGGCTCCCTGCTGGTCATCGCTGCGCACCTGCTACTTCGTTTTGCACCGCAGGGAGTGCCGTTTTGGGGATATTTCTCCATTGCGATACTCGGTATCGGCTACTCGCTCGTGCCGAGCGCAATGTGGCCGTCCGTACCCAAAATTGTGCCGGAGCGCAATCTCGGCACTGCCTACTCCATGATATATTGGATACAGAACATGGGCATGCTCATAGTCCCCATCTTCGTAGGCAGGATATTCAGAGACAGCAGCGGAGTGATTGCCGCACAGAGAGCCGAATACATATTCATCGCACTCGGCTGCATCGCCGTGTGCGTCGCCACAATGCTGATGAGATCCTCTGCAAGACATCCGGAACTCGCTCTCGACAAACCATCTGACAAGAGGTAATGCCATGAGTACTATTCTCGACACCATCAACAGCCCCACCGACATCAAGCGGCTTGACATAGGACAGCTCGGACAACTATGCTCCGAGATACGGGAGTATATGGTGAAATGCTGCGCCGAAAATCCCGGCCACCTCGCATCGAGCCTCGGTTCGGTGGAACTCATTGTGGGGCTGCATTATGTATATGACACGCCCAAAGACAAGATAGTCTTCGATGTAGGGCATCAGGCATACGCGCACAAGATCATAACAGGACGCCGAGAGGAGTTCGCGCAGATGAGGACAGCCGACGGGATCAGCGGATTCCCGCGCATAGCGGAAAGCCAGTTTGACGCATTCGGGGCAGGACATTCGTCCACCTCCATTTCCGCTGCTCTCGGCATGGCGGAAGCCGCCAAACTGCAGGGCAGCGGCTCTCACAGCATCGCATTCATCGGAGACGGGGCATTGACTGGAGGACTTGCATTCGAGGGGCTCAACAATGCCGGAAACAGCGGCACAGACCTGCTGGTCATCGTCAACGACAACAACCAGTCCATAGACCGCAATATCGGAGGCCTGCACAATCACCTGCTCAAGATAACCACCAGCAAGAGATATACAGCCTTCAAGACAAGCGTCTGGAACAGGCTCGGCTCCGGCCGGATGAGGACCGGCATACAGAGATGGTGGCGCAGTCTCAAGTCATGGGCGGTAAAAAAGAGCGGAGGTGACCTGTTCGAGTCGCTCGGCATGAGGTATTTCGGACCTATCGACGGCAACAACATAGCCGATGTAGTGTCAGCTCTGCAGCGTATCAAGGCTGTAGGAGGCCCGAGAGTGCTGCACGCAATCACGCTCAAGGGCAAGGGGTACGCACCTGCCGAAGCCGACCCTACCACATGGCACGCCCCGGGCAGATTCGACCCCGTCACAGGCCGGCGCATCAGAGGAGAATACACAAGCGACCGCTATCAGGATGTATTCGGTCAGACATTGCTCGACCTCGCACGCGAGGACAGGCGGGTAGTCGGCATCACCCCTGCCATGGCGAGCGGATGTGGCATGACCGCCCTCGCCAAGGAAATGCCCGACAGGTTCTTTGATGTCGGCATAGAAGAGGAGCATGCAGTCACCTTCTCCGCAGGACTTGCCGCAAGTGGCATGAGACCGTTCTGCAACATCTATTCTGCGTTCTCTCAGAGGGCCTACGACCAGATCATACACGATGTGGCATTGCAGGACCTGCCTGTAGTGCTGTGCCTCGACAGGGCCGGTCTGGTCGGCGAAGACGGCCCCACACACCACGGGGCATTCGACCTCGCGGCATATCGCAATGTCCCCGGCACTATCATAGCCGCCCCCAGGGATGAAATAGAGTTGCGGCAAATCATGTTCACTTCCCTGCATTGCGGACACGGGCCATTTATAATAAGGTATCCGCGCGGATGTGGAGAAGGCACCGCATGGAAAGGCAGCGCATGGGAGGAAAGGCCAGTCGGCAAGGGAGAGATCCTGCACGCATCAGATTCCCCTCTCGCGATCCTGACTCTCGGCCCTATGGCATATCGCGCGCTCGAGGCCGTTGAAATGCTTAGGCAAAGGGACGGAGCAGACGCAGAAGTCTACGATGTCAGATACCTCAAACCGATGGATGAGGAAAGCATAGCAAAGTTGATAGCCAGACACGACATGATAATGACTGTCGAAGACGGCACTATCAAAGGCGGATTGTACGGAGCAGTATGCGAACTCGCGTCGGCCAACGACTTGCGCGGCATACAGATACAGGGCGTAGGACTGCCTGACAGATTCATCTCCCAGGGAAGCCGGTCTATGGAAATGCGTGACTGCGGATTAGATACGGAAAGTCTATACCTGAAGATGAGCGGAATGTATAAAAAACATGCGCAAAAAGATTAAAAAAATTTGCAGAGTCAGATTAAATCATTATCTTTGCAATCCCTTCTGAAAAAGGTCTTTGAAATATTATGCCGATGTAGCTCAGTTGGTCAGAGCGCGTGATTTGTAATCTCGAGGTCGAGGGTTCGACTCCCCCTATCGGCTCGCCGGTCAGGCGATTTTCTGACCATCTGGGAGGATACCAAAGTGGCCAACTGGGGCAGACTGTAAATCTGCTGGCTTACGCCTTCGTACGTTCGAATCGTGCTCCTCCCACCATTATACCAAACGCGGAAGTAGCTCAGTTGGTAGAGCATCAGCCTTCCAAGCTGAGGGTCGCGAGTTCGAACCTCGTTTTCCGCTCCACTGCCGATGTAGCTCAGGGGTAGAGCGCATCCTTGGTAAGGATGAGGTCATGAGTT
>CAZTUQ010000001.1:0-164005 GCA_964616865.1 uncultured Muribaculaceae bacterium | reverse complement strand
ATAAACACAGCGCGAGGACTCCCGAAAGAGAGTCCTCGCGCTATATATATCCGATGCCGAAGCATCGGATAGGGGATTACAGACTGCGGAGCAGGTTGTTGAGACTGACCTTGCGGTCGATGAGCTCATGCAACTGCGAGATAGGAATGCGCTCCTGCTGCATCGTATCGCGGTCGCGTACGGTCACGCAGTTGTCATTCAGCGTATCATGGTCCACAGTGATACAATAGGGAGTACCTATGGCATCCTGACGGCGATAACGCTTGCCGATAGAGTCCTTCTCATCGTACTGGCAATTGAAATCATACTTCAGATCATCCATAATCTTCTGCGCCGCCTCGGGCAGCCCGTCCTTCTTGACGAGAGGCAGGATGGCAGCCTTGACCGGAGCCAGCGCGGCAGGGATACTGAGCACAGTACGCGTCTCACCATTCTCAAGAGTCTCCTCCCTGTACGAATGGCTGAGCACCGCGAGCACCATGCGGTCCACACCTATAGAGGTCTCCACCACATACGGAGTATAACTCTCTCCAGACTCGGGATCAAAATACTGTATCTTCTTGCCCGAATACCTCTGATGATTGCCGAGGTCAAAGTCTGTACGGCTATGGATACCCTCCAACTCCTTGAATCCGAACGGGAAATGGAACTCGATGTCCGTAGCGGCATTGGCATAATGCGCGAGTTTCTCATGGTCATGGAAGCGGTAGTTCTCCGCTCCCATGCCGAGTGTGACATGCCACTTCATGCGGTTCTCCTTCCACTTGGCAAACCAGTCGAGTTCGGTACCAGGCTTGATAAAGAACTGCATCTCCATCTGCTCGAACTCCCTCATACGGAAGATAAACTGACGCGCCACAATCTCGTTGCGGAACGCCTTGCCTATCTGCGCGATACCGAAAGGTATCTTCATACGCCCGGTCTTCTGTACATTGAGATAATTGACGAAAATACCCTGTGCCGTCTCAGGACGCAGATAGATGATATTGTCTCCGTCCGCCGTGCTGCCGAACGATGTCTTGAACATCAGATTGAACTGTCTGACATCAGTCCAGTTGGCAGTGCCGCTGATAGGGCATACGATGCCGCAGTCGAGGATAATCTGCTTGTACTCGGCGAGGTCGTTCTCGCTCTCCGCCTTGACATAGCGGGCATGCACCTCATCGTATTTCTTCTGCTCGCGCAGGACATTGGGATTGGTCGCACGGAACTGTGTCTCGTCAAAGGACTCACCGAAACGCTTGCGCCCCTTGGCAATCTCCTTGCCAATCTTCTCCTCAATCTTGCCGAGATAGTCCTCGATGAGGACATCCGCACGATACCTCTTCTTGGAATCCTTATTGTCGATAAGGGGATCATTGAACGCCCCTACATGCCCTGAAGCCTCCCAGATACGGGGGTGCATGAATATGCAGGAGTCTATGCCCACGATATTCTCATGGAGACGGGTCATCGCCCTCCACCAATAGTTCTTGATGTTGTTTTTGAGTTCGACACCCAACTGTCCGTAATCATACACAGCCGCAAGTCCGTCATAAATCTCACTCGACGGGAATATGAATCCGTACTCCTTGCAGTGTGCAACCAGTACCTTGAAAAGTTCGTCCTGAGTCATATCATTAATATATTAAAACTTACAAAAATAATCATTTGCAACCTGTTTTGAAAACGCCGGCCGCCACCTGCGCTCTTGAAACATCCGTCAATCCTGCCCGATAGCCTCCAGCTGCGGCATTATCTGCCTCAAAGGCCGCATCACAAACTCTCTCTCATACATCAGAGGATGCGGTATCTGGAGCACCTCCGTATCCACCCTCCTGTCCCCATACAGCAGTATATCTATGTCTATGATACGGTCGTGATATACTCTCGCACCGTTTTCATCGGTCTCATACACCTCGCTCCGGCCCATCTGCCGCTCTATCTCCTTGCAGACACGCAGTACCTCCTCCGGCACCGAGTCCAACTCGTACATCACTGCCGCATTGATGAAATCATGCCCTTCAAAGCCCCAGGACACTGTCTCCACCAGATCGGACAACGCCGTCCATGACCTGCCGAACGCATCATCCATACGGGACAACGCCTCCCTGATATTGGCTTCGCGGTCCCCTATATTGCTGCCGAGAGAGAAATATACCCTCTCCTTACTCATCATAATCGTCAAAATCCGGATCCATGCCCAATGCCACTCGGGCCTCGTCCGAAAGCATGCTCCTGTCCCATACAGGGTCGAACACGAGTTCTATCTCGCATCCGGTCACTCCCGGTGTCTGCTCCACACTGTGCTGCACTTCGGCTATCACCTCATCCGCCATAGGGCAGTTAGGAGCCGTAAATGTCATCTTGATATACACCTTGCGGGACTTGTCGATATTGAGTTCGTATATGAGCCCGAGATCATATATATTGACCGGAATCTCCGGATCATACACCTGTTTCAACGCGAGGACTACAGCCTCATAGAGAGGCGCGAGTTCCTTGACATCCTCTGCCGTCAATACTTCTTTGACTTCTTCTGCCATTTTACGAAAATATTTTATCCAGAATGTTTCTACAGGTTTGCCGCAGCGACCGCCTTGATAGTCTCTATCATCGACACCAATCCGTTGGAACGGGTAGGGGAGAGGTTCTCCTTGAGCCCTATGCGCCCTATGAAACCGAAATCGTCCGCCGCTATCTCCGCCGGAGTCCTGCCCGAATAGACACTTATCAGCAGCGAGATAATGCCCTTGGTGATGACAGCATCACTATCCGCTGTGAAATACAGATGCCCTCCGTCCATCTTATAATCGAGCCATACCCTTGACTGACAACCTTTTATCAATTTATCATCCGTCTTGGCATCCTGGGGGTATTCTTCCAGATTCTTGCCGAGGTCGATGATGTACTCATATTTGTCGAGCCATTCATCGTACATGGAGAACTCTTCTACAATCTCGTCCTCGACTTCTTTCAATGACTTGTTATTATCCATCATATCAACATATCTATAGCCTTGTGCAGACTATCTACAAAATAATGTGCCTCTTCCAATGTATTATAGGGAGCGAACGACACTCTCAGCATCCCGGAGACCCTATACCTGTCCATCAGCGGCTCTGCGCACATCTGACCGGAGCGGACAGCCACCCCCATCTTGTCGAGCAGGAGCGCGAGATCCTCATGATGCGCCCCCTCCACGGCTATGGAAAACAGCGGTATCTTGTCCTCCGCGCGTCTCGGACTGCCAAACAGTCTGATACGCCTATCAGCCGCCACTTCCGAGAGAATATACTCGGTAATACTCCTTTGCTCCTCCTCTATAACATTATTTCTCAATGCTTTAGCAAACTCCAACGCCGGTTTGAGAGTAGGAGTGCCTGATATATTCTGCGTCCCCGCCTCGAATTTCTGCGGAGAACGCGCATAACTCGTTCCCTCCCAGCGGACAGTATCTATCATCTCACCTCCGCCCATGTAGGGAGGCAGTCTGTCCAACCATGACTTCTTGCCATACAACACGCCTGTACCAGGAGCTGCATATACCTTATGCCCGGAAAACACATAGAAATCACAGTCAAGGTCCTGCACATCCACAGCACAATGCACCGCTCCTTGCGCTCCGTCCGCCAATACAGCACAACCAAATGAATGACAAATACTTACTATCTCCTTTATAGGATTTATAATACCCAGCACATTAGATATATGCGCCACACAGCATATCTTGACACGCCCGGAGGAGAGCAACTCTTTCAACCTCTCTATATCAATATACCCGTCCTCATCTACAGGCAGCACCCTGATGACCGCCCCACGCCGCTGCGCCATCATCTGCCACGGCACTATATCCGAATGGTGTTCGCATTCAGCGATGATGATTTCATCTCCTTCTCCGATTTCCGACTCCCCAAAAGAGAATGCGACCAGATTGATAGCGGCAGTGGTACCGGCAGTAAAGACCACTTCGCTGCGGTCGGCAGCGTTGAGATACTCCCGGACAAACTCCCTCGTATCTTCGTATTCCTCCGTCGCGTCATTTGCCAGACTGTGGACAGCCCGGTGGAGATTGGCATTGTGATGCAGCGTGATGTCATTCCATTTGTCAATGACCTCCACAGGACGCTGCGAAGTCGCCGCATTATCCAGATAGACCAGAGGACGACCATACACGCGATCGCCCAGGATAGGGAAGTGCGAGCGCACTCTATCTATATTTTCAAAATCTGTCATTATCGGATATCTGTTTTGTCACTCACGGAAAACCACTTCAAATTTACATCATAAAAATCTAAATCGATAAAATCCCGAACTCTTATTGGCCCAATCTCCGCAAAATAATCTATTTTTGTCCTGGAACGCTATCTTCCACAGCGATACGGCATTTACACAGATTACACCCCGGAGACGGTTTCTGACGGAATGCGGACACAGCGCAAGATAACGGAGACTACATACTATATCAGCAAAACATATAGATACCATGATAGACTACATCAAAGGAAGCATCGCCGAACTGAACCCGACCTCAGTCGTCATCGACAACAACGGCATAGGATACGACATCGAAATATCCCTGCAGACATACGAGATGCTCGAAAACCAGAGCGAAGCCAAAATCTACATCTACCACCACCAGCGTCAGCGCGAGGACATCGAAATGTATTACGGATTCGCCACCAAGGACGAGCGCGAACTATTCAAACTTATCATCGGGGTAAATGGCATTGGGGTCAATTCCGCCCGCATGATGTTATCAAGCATGTCTTCTGACGAATTGAGAAACGCCATTATTTCCGAGGATGTAAACCGTATCAAGAGCACCAAAGGCATAGGTCTGAAGAGCGCACAGAGGATGATTCTCGAACTCAAAGACAAGATTGCGAAAGGCGAGGGCGTCGACAGCACGGCATTATCCAGTGCAGTTTCCGCACCAGAGACCGCTGACGAAGCCTGCAGCGCACTCATGATGCTCGGTTTCTCCAAGGCAAATGTAACCAAAGCCATTCAGGCCATATTAAAAAAGAACCCCTCGGCAAAAGTCGAGGAGATCATCAAAACCGCTTTACAGATGTTATAGTGTTCCACGTGGAACACTATCATCTTCCAAGATAAACCAGCAAAACCGATACATCAGCAGGGGAGACTCCGGAAATCCTCGATGCCTGACCTATAGTCCGCGGAGAATAACGCACGAGCTTCTGCCTACACTCCACAGACAGTCCGGAAATAGAATCAAAATCAAAATCCTCCGGAATCACAAGATTCTCCAATCTCTTCATCTTATCGGCGAGTCTCTGTTCCCTCTCTATATAACCACTGTATTTAATCTTAATTTCAACTGCCTCCTGGACCTCTTGAGAGACCATCTCACCTATAATATCCGTGTCCTGACCTGTCGGCAATACAGGTATTTCCGACAAGGATACCGGTAATACAGAAGTATCAACTCCTGCTAGATATTTTTCAATTGTTCCACGTGGAACAATATTTAATATCTCACCCAAATGTATTTCAGGTCGGGAAACTAACTCTGCAATCTTCTTTGAGTCTGAAATAAGAGTAGAGCCTAACGAAGAAAGGAGTGGGTTAACCTCAGCCTTAGTCACATTTACCGAAGAAGCCATGTGGTCTAAAGCGTCCACACGAGAATACTTCCTACACATATAATCATATCTCTCGCGGCTTGCCAGGCCTGCCTTCCAGGAGCGTTCTGTCAGACGAAGATCGGCATTATCCTGACGCAGGAGTATACGATACTCGGCACGGGAAGTAAACATCCTATAAGGCTCATCCACGCCTTTTGTAATAAGGTCGTCTATCAAGACACCTATATAAGCTTCGTCTCTATGCAGAATAAAAGGCTCTGCATCATGTGCCTTGAGATGGGCATTCATTCCGGCTATCAAACCCTGGGCTGCCGCCTCTTCATAACCAGTAGTACCGTTGATCTGGCCGGCAAAGAACATTCCTTCGATACCCTTATGCTCGAGGGTTACAGACAATTGTGTAGGGTCGAAATAATCATACTCTACAGCATAAGCAGGACGGTATATCTTAGCCGTCTCCAGTCCCTCAATCCTATGCATCGCCTCCATCTGCACTTCGAGAGGCAGAGAGGAAGAGAATCCCTGGAGATAGTATTCATTGGTATTGCGGCCCTCAGGCTCGAGGAAGAGCTGGTGCGCAGGATTATCAGGGAACACACGGAGTTTATCCTCTATACTTGGACAATACCTCGGGCCCTTACCGGTAATCATTCCTGTCAGGAGAGGGGAGTCCTTAAATCCAGAACGCAATACATCATGCACCTCCTCATTGGTATGGAGTATATAACACGGCATCTGTTGTGCCCCGTTCTGCACAGACGAGAGGAACGGCAGATAAGAAAACTTATCCGGCATCTCGTCACCATACTGCTTGACGAGAGCATCTGTATTCACAGAAGAAATGTCGATTCGCGGAGGAGTGCCTGTCTTCATCCTGGCAGTAGAGACTCCCAAAGATACTAACTGACCGGTCAGTCCGGTCGAAGGCTGCTCGCCGAATCTTCCTCCCTCGAAAACAGTGCGGCCTATAAAAAGACGCCCGTTAAGAAAGGTCCCAGCAGCAAAAACAAGCGTTCGAGATTTAAAAATTGCCCCACTTCGGGTACAGACTCCGCAAAATTTTGAATTCTCAAAGAGAAAAGAATCCGCAAAATCCGCGTAAATATCTAAATTACAATTACTTTCGAGAATTTTACGCCAGTGCAGAGAAAACTGGATTTTATCACACTGGGCACGGGGACTCCACATCGCAGGCCCTTTTGACTTATTGAGCATACGGAACTGGAGCGTAGAGCAGTCAGTAACTATGCCTGTATATCCTCCAAGCGCATCTATTTCCTTGACTATCTGCCCCTTGGCTATACCTCCTATCGCAGGATTGCATGACATGCGGGCAAATCCGAGCATATCATTGGATATAAGCAGTACCTTAGAGCCCATATTGGCGGCAGCCATGGCAGCCTCACAGCCTGCATGACCTCCTCCCAGTACTATAACATCATACACGGTAGGCGACATAATGACATCAGACGCCGAGCGTCTTCTTTACATTGATATAATAATCCTCCTTGGCACGCATCATTTTTATATCTTCATCATTATGGTCATCATAACCTATCAGATGAAGAACGCCGTGCACCATCACCCTGTCGAGTTCGGTTTCGAAATCCACTCCGAAATGTCCGGCATTATCCCTGACTGAATCGATACTGATGAAGAGGTCTCCGGAAATCCTGTCCCCCTCGCAATAGTCAAAGGTGATGATGTCCGTAAAATAGTCATGTCCGAGATACTTTACATTGACATCGAGAATGTAATCATCGGAACAGAAAATAAATGCAATGTCTCCGAGTTTTTTGGACTCGCTGCTGCAAACCGTTTTTATCCAGCGGTTGTTGAGCAATTTCGACTTCAAATCGAAAGAAATGTCCTCACAGTGGTATGTAATCATGGATGCAAATCTACAACTATTATATCAAAAAATTGGTTTTGAGAATTATTATTTCTATCTTTGAAACTCGTAGAATAGTACAAAAATCAACGTCATATGGAAGTTAAAAAGACAGAAAAAGCCAGTCTTGAAAACAAAAGACTTCTTTTTGTTGAGATAGGCTTCATCGCTGCGCTTTTGTTCGTATGGGGAGCTTTCTCATACAGTACAAAAGAGAAGAAAGTCGCTGTCCTGGAGGACACCAATGTGGAAGTAGAAGTGGAGGAGATGGTCCCCATCACACAGGAGACTCCGCCCCCGCCGCCCGAGACAGCCAAGATTCCTGTCCTCTCCGACCAGATCGATATCGTGGACGATGAGGTTACAGTCGACGACGATATGTTCATGAACCTCGAGGATGACGCCAATATGGGTGTCGAGATTATGGACTATGTCGAGAATGTACAGGAAGAGGTCGTGGAAGAGGAAGCCATTCCTTTCCAGCTGGTAGAGGAGAAGCCCTCATTCAACGGTGGAGATGCCAACAAATTCTCCGAGTGGGTCAACGGCAGGCTCGTCTATCCCGAGATTGCAAAGGAGAACGGTGTTTCCGGACGTGTCACACTCCAGTTTACTGTAGAGGCTGACGGTTCAGTCACCAATGTAAAGGTGCTCCGCGGTGTGGACTCATCACTCGATAAGGAAGCTGTCCGCGTCGTTTCCAGCTCTCCTAAATGGAAGCCCGGCAAACAGAGGGATCGTGCTGTAAAGGTATCCTACACATTCCCCGTTGTATTCCAGTTGAGATAATACAAACAACATTCGCAGATACAAGGCTGTCCCCAATCCGGATAGCCTTTTTTTGATAACAAAGAGACCTAATATAATGTCTATATACCAGGAAACTGACAAGGCGGTATTCGTCGGCATCATCAAGCAGGATGACGACGAAGCCAAGGTAATGGAATATCTGGACGAACTGGAGTTCCTCGCCGAGACGGCAGGAGCGCATGGAGACAGGAAGTTTATCCAGAGAGTCGACAAGCCGGACAAGGCCACATACATAAGAAGCGGAAAACTGGAGGAAATAGCCGTATACTGTGAGGAAAATGAAATCAACTATGTGATATTCGATGACGAACTCACAGGTATGCAACAGCGTAATATCGAGAGAGTTATAAAAACCTCTGCGGTAATAGACAGGACCAGTCTGATATTGGAGATATTCGCACAGCGTGCACAGACTTCATACGCCAAGATGCAGGTGGAACTGGCGCGCTACAACTATATGCTCCCACGCCTTGCGGGCATGTGGACCCACCTCGAGAGGCAACGCGGCGGTCGCGGTACCAGAGGCGGTATGGGCGAAACTCAGATAGAGGTAGATAGACGTATCGTAAAAGAGCGTATAACGCGCCTAAAAGAGCAGTTAAAGAAGGTAGATAGACAGATGTCCACCCAACGCGGTAATCGCGGTCAAATGGTCCGTCTTTCACTCGTAGGCTATACCAATGTAGGCAAGAGTACTATCATGAACATGCTCGCCAAATCCGATGTGTTTGCCGAAAACAAACTGTTCGCCACTCTCGACACCACCGTACGCAAGGTAGTCATCGAGAATGTCCCGTTTCTGCTGAGCGACACCGTAGGATTTATACGCAAACTCCCCACGCAGCTGATAGAGGCATTCAAGAGCACTCTGGACGAAGTGCGCGAGGCCGACATACTGCTGCATGTGGTGGATATATCCCACCCTGGATTTGAGGAACAGATGGAAGTAGTGGAGCGCACTCTCGCCGACATATCCGCGAGCGACAAGCCCGTCTATGTGATATTCAACAAGATAGATGCCTACCAATACGAGGAGTACGATACATTCAGTCTCACTCCAAAGACTATGGCAAACATGACGCTCTCAGAACTCAAAAACACTTGGATTGCCAAGGAGAAGACTCCCTGTATATTCATATCCGCCAAGGAGAAGACTAATATACAAAAACTCCGCAACGACATCTATAAGATGGTTGCGGAGATTCATGCGGGCAGATACCCGTTCAATAACTTTCTCTATTAGTCAGAGAACTTTGCTTTGAGGAACTCTCTGTTGAGTCGTGCAATATGGCTCACAGAGATACCCTTAGGGCATTCCATTTCGCAGGCGCGGGTGTTGGTACAGTTACCGAAGCCGAGTTCGTCCATCTTGGCGACCATAGCTTTGGCCCTGCGTGCAGCCTCGGGACGTCCCTGGGGAAGCAGAGCGAGGGAACTCACCCTTGCAGCCACAAAGAGCATAGCCGAACCGTTCTTGCAAGTAGCAACGCAAGCACCGCAACCTACACATGCCGCTGCATCCATGCTCTCCTCAGCCTTGTCGTGAGGTATGAGGATATTGTTTGCATCCTGTGCAGAGCCTGTACGCACCGTGACGAAACCTCCTGCCTGGAGAATCTTATCAAATGCGCCACGGTCTACGACGAGGTCCTTGATGACAGGGAACGCGGCACTCCTCCAAGGCTCTACAGTAATGGTGGCTCCGTCCTTGAAATGACGCATAAAGAGCTGGCAGGTAGTCACCTGGTCGTCCGGTCCGTGCGCACGGCCGTCGATATAGAGTGAACATGCACCGCAGATACCCTCGCGGCAGTCATGGTCAAATGATACAGGTCCGCTGCTCTGGCATCCTTTGTCTACGGCAACGGGGTCATTGCCCTCTCTGATAAGCTGCTCGTTGAGAATGTCGAGCATCTCCAGGAAAGAAGCGTCCTCCTCGATACCGGAAATATGATAGGTCTCAAAATGACCCTTTGTCTTGGCGTTCTTCTGACGCCATATCTTCAAGTTGAATTCCATCTCCGACTAGTCTTTGTAATTTCTGGTTTTAACCTCAATGAACTCGTACTTGAGTTCCTCTTTGTGGAGTTCGGGATCTGCGCCCTCTCCCTTGTACTCCCAAGCGGCGACATACATGTAGTTCTTGTCATCACGCTTGGCTTCACCCTCTTCTGTCTGACTCTCCACGCGGAAATGACCACCGCATGACTCCTGACGGTTGAGAGCGTCGTACGCCATCAGTTTGCCTATATCGAAGAAATCTTCAAGTCTGAGTGCCTTCTCGAGTTCCTGGTTGAACTCATACTGCGTACCGGTCACGCGGACTTCCTTGTAGAACTTCTCCTTGAGTTCGTCGATGAGCTTGATAGCCTTCTTGAGTCCCTCCTCATCGCGTGCCATACCGACATACTCCCACATGATGTGGCCGAGTTCTTTGTGGATGGCATCCACGGGCTTGGTACCCTTGATGGAGAACAGCCTGTCTATACGGGCCTGTACAGCCTTTTCGGCCTCAGCAAACTCAGGTGCGGAGACATCAGTCTTAGGCTCTGCGAATTTGCTCGCGAGATAGTCACCGATAGTGACAGGCAGCACGAAATATCCGTCGGCAAGACCCTGCATGAGGGCGGAGGCACCGAGCCTGTTGCCGCCATGGTCGGAGAAGTTGGCCTCACCGATTGCATACAGTCCGGGGATAGTGGTCTGGAGATCGTAGTCAACCCAGATACCGCCCATAGTATAATGGATGGCAGGGTATATCATCATAGGCTCCTCCCAAGGGCTGGAAGCGGTAATCTTCTCGTACATATCGAAGAGGTTGCCATATCTCTCGGCTACTCTCTGATGTCCGAGGCGGTCGATTGCATCCTTGAAGTCAAGGAATACCGCGAGACCTGTCTCATTCACGCCGTAACCTGCATCGCACCTCTCTTTGGCGGCACGGGATGCCACATCACGGGGAACAAGGTTACCGAATGCGGGATACCTGCGCTCGAGGTAGTAATCCCTGTCCGCCTCAGCAATCTGGGACGGCTTGATCTCGTGCTTGCGGAGTCTCTCGACATCCTTGATGTTCTTGGGCACCCATATACGGCCGTCATTACGGAGCGACTCGGACATGAGGGTCAGTTTGCACTGCTGTTCGCCATGCACGGGGATACAGGTAGGATGAATCTGCGCGAAGCAGGGGTTTGCGAAGAATGCGCCCTTGCGATAGCACTGCATGGCAGCGGAACCGTTGCTGTTCATAGCATTGGTGGAGAGGAAGTAGGTATTACCATATCCTCCGGTAGCTATCACGACTGCATGTGCACCGAATCTCTCGAGAGCACCGGTGACGAGGTTGCGGGCGATGATACCCTTTGCCTCACCGTTGATCATGACGAGATCGAGCATCTCATAACGGGGATAACTCTTGACTGTACCGGCAGCAATCTGGCAGTTTAGTGCGGCATAGGCACCAAGCAGGAGCTGCTGTCCGGTTTGTCCCCTCGCATAGAATGTACGGCTGACCTGCACGCCACCGAAAGAACGGTTTGCGAGATAACCACCGTATTCGCGTGCGAAAGGCACGCCCTGAGCGACACACTGGTCGATAATGGCGGCACTGACTTCAGCAAGCCTGTACACATTTGCCTCCCTGGCCCTGTAGTCGCCACCCTTGATGGTGTCGTAGAACAGACGATAGATGGAGTCGTTGTCATTCTGGTAGTTCTTGGCAGCGTTGATGCCACCCTGAGCTGCAATGGAGTGCGCCCTGCGAGGTGAATCACTGATGCAGAATATCTTGACATTGTATCCGAGCTCTCCGAGAGAAGCAGCTGCAGATGCACCGCCAAGACCGGTTCCGACAACGATGATTTCAAGCTTGCGCTTGTTGTTGGGACTCACAAGATGGATTTCAGACTTGCGTTTTGTCCACTTTTGCTCCAAAGGTCCGCCAGGAATCTTGGAAATAAGTTTATCCGCCATTTTATGTACTATTAGATTGTATACTTAATCAAAGTGCAAATTTAACAACAATTTATGTCATCTGAAAAGCCCCGGCTCTTCTTCTTCAGAAGAAATGTCACCTCCGACATTGTTTTTGCGCATGTATTCATCCATTCCGAGATGACGGTACGCCAATTCAGTGGCTATACGGCCGCGCTGTGTCCTGATTATAAAGCCTTCCTTGATGAGGTAAGGCTCGTAGACTTCTTCGTAAGTACCCTGGTCTTCGCTGATTGCCGTGGCTATGGTATTGGCACCCACAGGACCGCCCTTGAAATTGGTTATTATCGTCCTGAGTATCTTATTGTCAATGGAATCAAGTCCACGGGTGTCTATCTTGAGTTTGTCGAGGGCATACTGCGTGATCTTGAGGTCGATACGGCCGTCTCCCATTACTTGGGCGAAATCCCTGACACGGCGCAGCAGATAGTTGGATATACGGGGCGTGCCGCGGCTGCGGAGCGCCACCTCACGGGCTGCAGTGTCGTCAATGCCTACCTTGAGAATGCCTGCACTGCGTCTGACAATGCGCATAAGTTCCTCTGTATCATAATACTCCAATGCGCACTTGATACCGAATCTCTCACGCAGCGGGGCAGTGAGCAGACCACTGCGTGTCGTTGCTCCCACCAATGTGAACGGATTGAGGGATATGCGCACCGAACGGGCCCCAGGCCCCTTGTCTATCATAATGTCGATGACAAAATCCTCCATCGCGGAGTACAGGTATTCCTCGACCTCGGGGGAAAGGCGGTGAATCTCGTCTATAAACAGCACATCTCCAGTCTCAAGGGATGTCAGCAGACCGGCAAGGTCTCCAGGACGATCCAACACAGGACCGGATGTCATCTTCATATTTACGCCCATTTCATTGGCTATGATATGCGCGAGCGTAGTCTTGCCGAGACCGGGAGGGCCATGGAATAATGTATGGTCCAAGGCTTCTCCGCGCATTTTAGCCGCTTTGATATAGACTTCGAGATTGGATACTATTTCTTGCTGACCGGTGAAATCATCCAGCTCCTGCGGTCTGATAATCCCGTCCAAATCCTTATCTTTGTTCTTCGCTTGGTTACGCGGATCAAAATCTTCCATCTTTCGTCAGAATAATATTCAAATATAATATGTTTTTTTTATTTGAATGATGATTTTATTGGGGCTGTTGAAATGTTGATAACCTATCCAAGCCATTGAAAATGTTTAAGTTGTATATTTGACAAATTGTTAGTTTCGGTATTGATATCATATTGATGAATTGTCGATAAGTCACACTGGGAGTCTTTTCAACTTTTCGGGACCGGTTTTTGAACAGGGTTATCAAGATGTTTTCAACCGACTTTTGTGAATAAATGTTGATAAGTACAGAGACAAGCCGCAAACTCAAAAATGCGGTAGAGTCGGGAAAAGATGTGTATTGCGGAGGGCTGTTCCTTTCCGCACGTTGGTTTGTTGTGTCAGGTGTCGCTCCGGACAAGATAAATCTGTTGATATTGCCGGACCGCGAGTCGGCTGAGTATTGCAGTTCTGACCTTTATAATCTCGTGGATGGGGATTGCGTATTCTATTTGCCGTCAGGCGGTAAGGGTATAGAGAGGAGCAATTACAAGGCGTCTCTCAGCGTGCAGAGGACAGCTGCCATCAGTGCCATTAACAACAGAAAAGGGGAGAAACTGTTTATAGTATCTTATCCCGAGGCGCTGGCTGAGCCCATTCCATCGGAAAAAGATATAAAGTCATCTATGATGACTTTAGTGCCGGGAGACAATATATCTCATGAAGAATTGTCCCGTAGACTGTATGAGAACGGTTTTGAGAAGACTGATTTTGTATCAGCTCCCGGTCAGTTCGCTGTGAGAGGAGCGATTATAGACATATTCTCGTATTCGGACAACAATCCCTATCGTGTCACATTCTGGGGGAATGAAGTGGATGAGATACATCTTTTTGACAGCAACACCCAGTTGTCCAAAGAGAAACTGGACCGGATAGATATAGTGTCCGCGGTGGTGTCCGAAGCGGCTGACGGCGACGACGGCGTGAGTCTGTCGTGTATATTGCCCAAAGACACATTGGTATGGCTCGACTCCTATGACATGTATTCCGGACAGGAGTTTATAGGAGAGTATTCCGCATTCCAACGGGTATTCATAGATACTCCGCTGGCGGAGCAGGACAGGGATATTGTCAGATTCAAGATTTCCCCGCAGCCGGTATTCAACAAGAATTTCGAGATCCTCACCGAGGATATACGCACCAAGATAATCAATGGCTACAAGGTATATATATATGGTGAGAAGAGGAGCCAGATAGACAGGTTGGAGTCCATATTGCTGCAGAACGGTGGGATTGTCCCGAATTTTGTGCAGGGCAAGAATATCCACAACGGATTTGTGGATGCGGAGGATAAGTTGTGCTGCTATACTGACCATGAGATTTTCGACAGATTCCACCGGGTCATCATACGCCGCAGCGTCGAGAAGACGGAACAGTTAACTATCAATGAACTCAATTCATTCAATATAGGTGACTATGTGGTACATATAGACCACGGTGTGGGTATCTTCGGTGGTCTGGTCCGTATGAAAGATGACCGTGGCAGGGTCAAGGAGGTGGTGAAGATCACTTACAAGGACGGGGATGTGGTGTTTGTATCCATCCATGCCCTTAACAAGATTTCCCGTTTCAAGTCCAAGGACGGGGAGGCTCCCAAAATCAATAAACTCGGCTCCAAGACATGGCAGAATCTCAAGACAGGTGCCAAGTCCAAGATCAAGGATATAGCCAAGGAACTGATACAACTCTATGCCAAGAGGAAGGCTTCAAAGGGATTTGCATATTCACCTGACTCTTATCTACAGGAAGAGCTGGAGTCTTCGTTTATGTACGAGGATACCCCTGACCAGGAACTGGCGACCAAGGCTATCAAGAGGGATATGGAGGATAATTGTCCCATGGACAGGCTGGTGTGCGGAGATGTGGGATTCGGCAAGACGGAACTGGCAGTCAGGGCTGCATTCAAAGCTGTGGCTGACGGCAAGCAGGTGGCTGTACTTGTGCCTACGACGATATTGGCGTTGCAGCATTATGAGACATTCAAGTCGAGACTTAGGGATCTGCCTTGCAATATAGACTATCTCAGCCGTCTGAGGACCACAAAGGAGATAAACGGAATCAAGGAAGGGCTCAAGAACGGGCGTATAGACATTCTGATCAGTACGCACAAGGTGCTCGGCAGCGGATTTGAGTTTAAAGATCTCGGTCTGCTCATTATAGACGAAGAGCAGAAATTCGGTGTCTCCGCCAAAGAGAAACTCCGTCAGATAAAGACCAGTGTGGATACTCTTACACTCACGGCGACGCCTATTCCGAGGACATTGCAGTTTTCGCTGCTCGGTGCACGCGATCTCTCGATAATCAGCACTCCTCCGCCCAACAGAATACCTGTGCAGACAGAGATAATACTCTTTGACGAGAATGAGATACGCGGCATAATCAATTATGAACTCAACAGGGGCGGCCAGCTGTTTTTCCTGCACAACAAGGTGGAGGAACTCAATTCCGTCCATGATATACTGCACCGGCTCGTTCCTGACATGAAGATATGTATAGCACATGGTCAGCTCGAAGCCAAGGAACTGGAAAACAGGATATTGGAATTTGCGCGCGGAGACTATGACATGCTCCTCTGCACCACTATCATAGAGAATGGACTGGATATATCCAATGCCAATACAATTATCATAAATCAGGCGCAGAATATAGGTCTGAGCGATCTGCATCAGCTTCGCGGTCGTGTCGGGCGGTCCAACCGCAGGGCATTCTGCTATCTGATAGTCCCTCCGCTGGTGTCGGTCACAGATGAGGCGAGGCGCAGGCTCAAGGCGATAGAAGAGTTTTCGGATCTTGGCAGCGGATTCAATATAGCCATGCAGGATCTGGATATCCGTGGAGCCGGTAATCTGCTCGGAGCGGAGCAGAGCGGCTATATCACCGAGATGGGTTATGAGACATATCAGAAGATATTGTCGGAGGCTATGGAGGAATTGGGTATAGAGGGCGGCTCAGGCATGGACGGCGGACATGCGGAGACTTATGTGCATGACTGTACGATAGAGACTGACCAGCAGGCTCTTATACCTGATTCGTATCTGGATATTACTGCAGAGAAAATCAGAATATACAAGCAGCTGGATTCGATGAACAGCGACAAGGAGATAGATCTTTATGCGAAACAGCTCGAAGACAGGTACGGACCTGTCCCTGATGAATTGCGCAATCTGTTCAATGTCGTGAAGATACGTAATCTCGGGGCAGGGCTCGGATTTGAGAAGATTATCATCAAAAACGGAATGCTCATCACATTCTTTATATCAAATCAGATGTCGCCTTATTACAAGAGCGGCACATTCGACCGGATTATCAATATCGTAGGTACGGAACTGATGCAGTTTACATTCAAGCAGAGCGAGGGCAAACTCAAACTCGTGGCGAGAGGAATCAATTCGCTCGACAGTGCCTATGCCCTGTTGTCAAAGTTGAAATAAAGATTTTATACAAGTGAATCTCGTAGTTGAAATAGGAAACACCGCGCTAAAGGCGGCATGGGTGGATGGCAAGACTTTCGGGAAGACCTACCGCTATCAGGGCGAGAGGATGGTGGATTTCATCATCTCGGTCACGGACAGGGAGAAACCGGAGGTCATCACAGTGGCTTCTGTCAATGACATATCTCATGCGGACATACTCAGGCTGGAGTCGGTCTGCGGCTCATTGCTGCTACTCGATCCGCATCATGTATCGGCTCTGCAACGCTATGGATTGCCGGATTACCTCTCCTATGACAGGGCAGCCGCTCTGATAGCGGCAAAATCCATGTTCTGCGACAAGCCATGTACTGTAGTGGATTTCGGTACAGTGATGAATGTGGATTTTATCAGCGCGGATGGCAGGTATGAGGGGGGGAATATCTCATTAGGCTGCCGTACCCGTTTCAAGGCGCTGAACAGGTATTCCAAGAATCTTCCGTTGATAAATACTCCGCTTGATACCGATGTTATAGGGAATTCGCTGGTCTCGTCTATCGAATCCGGCGTTATCTCAGGCATAGTGTTTGAAATACAAGCGTATATTGATAGCAGACCCGACAATATAGTCATATTTACTGGCGGGGATGCGAATTATTTTGTTAAAAAAATGAAAAACTCCATCTTTGTAATTTGTAACCTTGTATTGATGGGGTTAGTTCAAATCACCGATGACTATGTCAAAGAATTGGAGTAAAATATTTATTACGGCATTTCTGTGCCTGTCCGTAAGTATTGTGGCAGATGCACAGAGCGGAGCATATACCGGATACACTCCTTATTCGGTATTCGGCATCGGTGACTTGTCATCATCCGGCACCGCATATAATAATAGTATGGGAGGCGTCGGGATTGCCGCCCGTAACAGGAAATATATCAATTACCTCAATCCTGCTGCGGTGACAGCCAAGGATTCGCTGTCTTTCATGGCAGATATCAGTCTGTATCAGCACAACCGCATATACGCACAGGGTGATGCCAAGAATGTTACCAACAGTGCCAATATCAACAATATAGCATTTTCGTTTCCTGTATACAAGTCCTCTGCGGTAATGTTCGGAATAGCGCCTTACAGCAGTACCGGATACGGATTCTCTTCTGTGGTTACGAATCCTGAGATTATAGGACATACAGGCAATATATATACTTCGGCGACAGGCCAGGGTAGTATTTATCAGTTGTTTGCCGCTGCCGGAGCCACTTTCTGGAATAGTCTGAGCGTGGGTGCCGAATATATATTCTATTTCGGCAATATAAACAAGACATCCACAGTCACATTCAGTGATTCGTCTTACGGAGGGATAAATTCGGGTTTTGACCTCGACCTGCATGCAGGTACCGTCAAACTCGGAGTGCAGTACGAAAAACCTGTGGGCAACAAGACAATCTGCGTAGGTGCCACATATTCGTTCGATACGAAAGTAAGAGGATATATTACTGATTTTGCGTACAATACAGGTGCTATCGTAGATACTCTGAGGCACAATGTCGATACCCTTTCCCATTCGGGTAAAGTGAAGTTTGCCGGGGAGTTGGGACTCGGAATATCGGTGCGCAGCGGACAGAGGTGGATGGCTGAGTTTGACTATACCCGTTCTGATTGGTCGGATAGCGGAATGACGGAGGTTATAGGACTCTCCAGCGTATCCAACCGCAGATTCTCCTCGACGGTGGCGTCCTCGTACAGGCTCGGTTTTGAGTATACGCCCAATGTCAACGATATACGGTACTATCACAGGAGATGTACATATCGTCTGGGTGCATATAGGGAAAATCTTTACTATAAGCTGGACGGTCATCAGATAACATCGACTGGACTCACTTTAGGAGCGACTTTGCCTGTTTTCAGGCTGTATAACGGATTGAGTGTGGCGGTGGATCTCGGACAAAAGGGCTCTGTGCAGCATGATATGATACGCGAGCGTTATGTCAGATTTACAGTGGGATTCAATATACACGATCTCTGGTTCCAGAAACATAGATATAAATAGTATTGACAATAAAAACTTTATAAAACAGATATGAAAAAGATTTTAGCTGCGGCGTTCAGCTTTGTTTTCCTCTTCCCTGCCGTTTCGGCTTCGGCCCAGGGCAAGTATGGCGCAGACAGTGCGGAGTGTATCAAGTATCTCTCGTACTATTCTGAGTATTTCAAGCAGAAAAACTACAATGAGGCTCTCCCTAACTGGAGACAGGCTTATAACCTGTGCCCTCCTACTGCCAATCAGAACATGCTCATCAACGGTACTGTATTGGTCCGCAGGCTCATATCTGAAAATGCCAAGAACCCTGTCTACAAGCAGGCTCTCATCGATACCCTCATGACTCTGCATGACCAGAGGGCCGAGTACTATCCCAAGTATGCCGTGACTGCACGCAACAACAAGGGATTGGATATGTCCAACTACATCAAGGATGACGACAAGGCATTGTACAACGGTTACAACGCTATCATTGAGGCCAACGGTGTGCAGACCAGGCCTGCAATCCTGCTTTTCGACCTCCATGCAGCCATCGCTCTCTACAAGACGGGCGGCATCAGCATGGAAGATGTGATGAATACCTATCAGAGGAACATTTCCCTCATTGAGGAAATCAAGCCCAAGAATGATATGGAGCGTGATCAGAACGCCAAGATCAAGTCCGATCTGGAGTCCCTGTTCATTTCGAGCGAAGTCGCCAATTGCGATGAACTGCTTGCTCTCTATTCACCCCGTTACGAGGCTGATCCCAACAATCTCGATCTGGTGACAAGCATCGCATCTACACTTGCAAGGACTGAGGGCTGTACAGATAACGATCTATTCTTCAATGCAGTTTCTTCGATGCACAGGCTCAATCCTTCGTACACTTCTGCATATTACCTCTACAAACTCAATTCCGGCAGGGGCAATACTGACGAGGCTGTCAAGTATCTTGAAGAGGCTATCGCACATGCTGATTCTGATGTGGCTACAGATGCCGAGTACACTTATGAGCTCGCAGTGTTCTGCTCCAAGAACGGCAAGACTGTCAAGGCTTTGGAAGCAGCGAATGCAGCCATTGCCCTCGATGCTTCGCTTAGTGGCAAGTGCTACTTCCTCATGGGTACCATCTGGGGCGCTACAACCTGTGGAGGTGACGAGATTTCCAAGCGTGCACCTTATTGGGTAGCAGTTGATTATCTCCAGAAGGCCAAGAATGCCGATGCTTCTCTCGCAGAGGATGCCAACAAGCTCATCTCGCAGTACAGCAAGTATTATCCCCAGACGGCGGAGGCATTTATGTATGATCTCACTGACGGTAAGTCCTATACCGTATCCTGCGGTGGATTGAGGGCTGTCACCACTGTGAGGACTCAAAAATAAACCGCTTTGACTGCAAGAGTCAAACCGACATTGAAGGTGCTGGCAGGGACTATGTTCCTTGCCGGCATTTTTGGCTTATCTTCATGTTCCGGCAAATTGGGTGTCGCCGAGCAACTCAATCTCGATGAGACCCCTATGCAGGTCATCGATGATGTGTTTGCCGTGCAGACCACCAATGGCAGAATAGAGATGCGTCTCGAAGCAGGGGTGATGGAGAGATATGATCATGACACTACGGTGTTTGAATTGTTTCCGGATGGCTTCAGGGTATTCGGATACAATGAGGAGGGCTTGCTCGAATCGACTATCACAGGCAATTCTGCAGTGCATGAGACATTCAAGAGCCAGGACCGTAAGGAAGTGAATAATGAGATGTGGAAGGCGTACGGCAATGTGGTCATACGCAATGTAATCAAGCAAGAAACCATGCAGACGGACACTCTCTACTGGGACCGTGTCAAGGGGGAGATATATACGGACTGCTATGTCAGGATGTATGCTCCTGCCGGTTTCATGCAGGGCTATGGAATGCGTTCGGATGACAAGGCCCGTGAGGCGACAATACTCAAGCCTTTCAACAGTTATGGCATCGTTGTCCAGGATTCTACGGCTGTAGTGCGCGACTCTGCCAACTTCATAGGCCCATTCAGAGACAAAAAGTAATGCATTTTGCCGGAATTTGACTATATTTGCCGCCTAATGTGCAAACACGTAATTAATTAAATTGACAGATAAAAGAAATGGCAGCTCTTCAAAAAATGCGTGACAAGTTCGGAGTCGTGATCTCCGTCATTATCGCGCTTTCCCTGTTGTATTTCATTGCGCCTATGGATGACATCATGACACTGTTCGGAAGCGGACAGCAGAATGTCGGTGAAATAGACGGAAAGAAAGTATCTTATGAGGATTTCCAGGCAGAAGTCGCAAACCTCACCACTGTAAACGAAATCATTACCGGTTCTACTGTGCAGAGCGAGCAGCAGCAACAGCAGATCCGCAATTCTGCTTGGCAGTCATTCATTGACAAGTATGTGTTCCTCAAGAATGCGAGGGCGGCAGGCATCTCTGTCGGAGAAGATGAGATGGTTGCTTTGACGACAGGCGATATGGTTTCCCCTCTCATCGCACAGAATTATGCGTTTATGGGAGAGAACGGAGAGTATAATCCTGATGCTCTCGTGGAGTTTGTCCAGAATGTGCAGGCTGACCAGAGCGGCAGGTTCGCGGCCTACTGGAATTATCTCCAGAACACAATCTACACACAGCAGCTGTACAGCAAGTACGGTGCTCTGTTTACACAGAGTGATGTGCAGAACAAGATAATGAAGGAAATGGCTGTGGCCGAGACCAACGAGACTACAGATGTGGACTATGTCACTGTTCCTTTCGGATTCGCTCCGGATTCTACCGTGACCGTGTCTGCTGACGAGATTCGCAAGTACTACAGCGCACACAAGGAGATGTTCAAACAGGCAGCAGGCAGGGATATCGAGTATGTCGTGTATGAGGTGACCCCGAGCGCTGATGACATCGCGGCTGTAAACAGCGAGTTCTCTGACAAATATGAGGAGTTCGCAACTACATCCAATGTCAGGAACTTCCTCCAGAAGAATTCTGACAGGCAGTATTCCAATTACTGGTACAAGGCCGGCGAACTCAAGACCGTCAATGCAGACATCGACGAGTATGTGTTCCAGAACGGTGCTACAGTATCTCCTGTCTACAATGCCGACAATACATTCTATGCGGCACGCGTAGTGGCTTCCGCCAATGTTCCTGACTCCGTGTATGTCAAGCATATCCTCCTGCAGGGCGGAGATGCCGCCGCCAAGGCAGAGGAACTCCTCGCTCAGGTCAAAAAGGATACAAAGCAGTTCTCCAATATTGCAGCACTCAATTCTGCTGACCAGAACAGCGCTGCCGACGGTGAGATCGGCAACATCGGCTGGATGACCCAGACATATATGATTCCCGGATTTGAGTCTGTTATCACAGCCAAGGTCGGCGAGCCTTATATCATCAAGACCACTTACGGCCAGCATGTCGTGATGGTGTCCAAGCGCAGCACACCTATTGCCAAGAAGCAGGTGGCTGTCTATGAGAAAGAGGTCATTGCAAGTAAGGAGACATTTAACGACTATTATTCACAGGCCAACCGTTTCGCTACACTTGCATCCGGCAAGTACGACAACTACAAGGCCGCTGTCGATTCGATAGGTGTCTATTCACACGCGGTGAACGGTGTTACCGAGTCGAGATCCAACTACGGCTCTATCGACAATGCCAAAGAGGTCACACGCTGGGTATTCGACAACAAGGCCGGCAAGGTGTCCAACATCATCACTGTGGATAACAACTACTTCTTTGTCGTTGCTGTCAAGGATGTCCACAAAGAGGGATATGCTCCTCTCTCGGAGGTTACTCCCCAGATTCGTGCAAGACTGGCTATGGAGAAGACAGGTGTCAAGAAAGGTGCTGAAGTTGCAGGCAAGATTGCAGGTATCAAGGATATCAACGCAGTTGCCGAGGCTCTTGATGCTACAGTCTCTTCACAGAGTGACATCGCATTCGCATCTATGAACGGCCAGGGACTGGATCCCAAGTTCATCGGTGCCGCATCCGTGGCCAAGGAGGGAACCATCAATACAGTCGTAGGCTCGTATGCGGTGTATGTGTTCCAGGTGAGCGGACGTGAGACCGGCGCCTTCTATACAGAAGAGGATGCCGAAAATATGGCAGTGCGCAAGTCTCAGTACAACACTCAGATGATCCTGCCCGTGATGATGTCGGAGTCCGATGTCAAAGACAACCGGGCAAGATTCTATTAGACATTAAAGAGGAAGTGCATGACATCGCCGTCCTGCACGACATAGTCCTTGCCCTCCGTGCCCATTTTGCCGGCAGAGCGGACAGCAGCCTCAGATTTATAGTGCACGAAGTCATCATATTTGATGACTTCTGCGCGTATAAAGCCCCTCTCAAAATCGGAGTGGATGACTCCGGCGGCTTTGGGAGCCTTATCGCCCTCGTGGATTGTCCACGCACGGCACTCATCGGCACCTGCAGTAAAAAATGTACGCAGTCCGAGGAGTTTGTAGGCTCCCTGGATGAGGCGCACTACTCCGGATTCTTCGAGACCGAGTTCTGAAAGGAACATCTGTCTGTCCTCGTATTCTTCGATTTCGGCGATTTCGGACTCTGTCCTCGCTGCGATAATCAGGATCTCGGCGTTCTCTTCCTTGACGGCCTCTCTGACGGCCTCTACATATTCATTGCCTGTGGCGGCGTGTTTCTCGTCCACATTGCATACATACATGACCGGCTTGTTGGTGAGGAGGAACATTTCGCGGGCGAGAGCCTCTTCCTCTTCGTTGAGGAGTTCTACGCTGCGGCATGAGCGTCCTTCGAGCAGGGCGTCACGGTATCTTTTGAGCAGCGCGCAAACCTTGGCTGCAGACTTGTCTCCTGTCTTGCCTGCTTTCTCGGCTTTGGCGAGCCTGGATTCGACCGTTTCGAGGTCTTTTATCTGCAGTTCGGTGTCTACGACTGCCTTATCTCTTACAGGGTCTACGCATCCGTCCACATGGACGATATTCTCGTCGTCGAAGCACCTGAGCACGTGCAGGATAGCATCGCATTCGCGTATGTTGGCGAGGAACTGGTTGCCGAGTCCTTCTCCCTTGCTGGCACCCCTTACAAGTCCGGCGATGTCCACGATGTCCACAGTGGCGGGAATCACTCTCTGGGGATTGCAGATCTCCGCGAGAGTATCCAGCCTGCGGTCAGGTACATTGGTGGATCCGAGGTTGGGCTCTATGGTACAAAAAGGGAAATTGGCACTCTGCGCCTTGCCTGAACTTATACAATTGAATAGGGTGGATTTGCCGACATTGGGCAGTCCTACGATTCCGCACTTGAGAGACATAAAATAAATATTTAAAGCTTGCAAATTTAGCGAAATAAATCGCATATTGCGGCATTGGGAAGTACGGAACATGAAACACTTCATCCTCTTGTTTATAGTATTCTGGAATGTGGAGAATCTTTTCGACTGCCGTGACAGCGGCAGCGGGGCGTCGGATACGGAGTTTTCGTCATTCGGAGAGCGGCGTTGGACCAGGACGAGATTCCGGCGCAAATGCAATGATATAGCCAAGACCTTGTTCTGGATTGCCGACAGCTGTGGCAGGATGCCTGAGATAATCACTTTTGCGGAGGTCGAGAACCGCGCTGTGATGAACATGCTGCGTGGCTGGACGGCATTGAACCGATATGACTATGCAGTGGTCCATTATGATAGTCCAGACAGGAGAGGCATAGATGTAGGCATGCTCTATGACAGGGCGGCCCTGACGATGACATCATCGAGACCTGCACCGGTGCCGGGATTGCGCACTCGGGATATGCTTGTGACTACATTTATTACCGCAAATGGCGACTCTCTGGCGGTGGTGGTGTGCCATCACCCGTCGAAATATGGGGGCAAGTCTTCTGCTGCAGCGCGTGAACTTGCAGTGAAGACATTGATAGAGGTTTCTGATTCCCTTTCTGCCGCAGGCTGGGGCAGGCAGGTGGCGGTAGGGGATTTCAACGATATTCCGGAGTCCGGCACTTATCTGCCGCTGAGAGAGTATATGACCTGTCTGTCAGACAGTCTGAGCCGGAGCGGTATAGGTAGCATACGCTTTGACGGTGTGTGGGAACTCATCGACCAGGCGTATGTCTCACAGGAGGTGCAGGACGCGTCACAAGAGGTCCTGGCACCGCCGTTTCTGACAGTCCCGGACACTTCGTATCCGGGAGTCAAACCATTCAGGACTTATCTCGGGCCTCGATATATAGGAGGTGTGAGCGACCATTATCCTATATTGGTGAGGATAGGAGAGGGCCTGTAGGGTGGATTATCTGAAGAATGCCGCTATCCACTCCCTGTCTATGCGGGCGAGGCCGGAGGCGCGCTCCTGCATGGCAGGGTTGCGGCGTACTATGCCTGCGCAGTCCTCGTAGACATTGAATCCTATACCTATCATCTCCATTTGTCCGTTTTGGGGATAGGTGAGTGTGATTTCGTTGTCTGCTCCGGAGAGTGAGACGAAGCGCATGCCGCTGATATCCTTGCCGCTCTCCATGCAGGTGACATATTTGCACATCTCCATCACTATGTCATCGAGCCCGGCATCGAAGATATTGACCTTTTCGATGAGGTCGCCTGCAGTGCCTACAAGGCGGGCAGTGTATCCTTTGAGCGTCTCCTCGCTGCGGAACATGGCATCAAGCCGTGCGATTACGCTGTCATCCGAGCCGCCGAGCCATATCATAAGCCTTTCCGAGGGGTCGTGGTAGAGCATCGGTGCGGTGATGAGGTTGCGCGTGCCGCAGTGGGGGCATTCGCTTATAAAGATGGAACCGTCTTTTATTCTGGATTTGAGTTCGGGGTCTTCTGAAACGTTTATATTGCCGTATGTGCTGACATTTTCCTGTTGTCCGCATTTGGAGCAGGTGACGGTGATATTGTTGGTTGTTGCCATATTATGTGCTATGTTTGCGAATTATTTCCAAAAATACGTTATAAAACGCAAAAACGGCAAAAAAACACTATATTCGCTGAACTGAAACCTTAAAAACCATAATCGAAAACGATATTATAATGAAAACATCGATTAAGAACCGCCTGACAGACTTGTATACCAAGGAAGACTGGCTTGCCTGTTGGGCTGGATTCATCATCATCATTCTGGGCTGTATCGCCGTTTTGACGCAGGCGTTTGATATTACAGCATTGAAATTCAGTACATGGGCATTGGGAGAAAACCTTTCTGAGGCTGCTGCAGCCAAGGTTGTCCCTCTGTCGGTGCAGTTCTCGAGCTGGGTATTCTGGCGCAAGACCTTGGTGACCATACTGATTCTCGGTACTCTGTTTACCGTGGGCGTCAAATTGCAGGGAGAGAGTGTGCGCAAGTTTGTGCCTGCATTCATTGTGTTGTTTGTACTGGGCTTTGTTGTGAGACTTATCAGTGCGGAATTTACTCTCAACCGTTATCTCGAATGGGCTTTCTGGGCTCTGATTGTGGGATTGTTGGTATCCAATACGGTAGGAGTGCCCAAATGGCTGAGACCTGCCGTCAAAACGGAGTTCTTTATCAAGACCGGACTTGTGGTCATGGGATTCTCCGTGCTGTTCTCCAATATCGCCAAATTCGGACTCTATGGTCTCGGAATAGCATGGATAGTGACTCCTATAGTCATCATTTTCATGTGGTATTTCGGTACCAAGGTGCTCAAGATTGACAACAAGCCTTTGGTCATCACCATGGCGTCCGCAACGAGTGTCTGCGGTACGAGTGCGGCTATCGCGACAGGAGCGGCGTCCAACTGCAAGAAGACGGATCTGACGCTGACTGTATCAATATCTATCATATTCACTGTGATAATGATGATATTCGAGCCTGTGATTATCAAGGCGGTGGGCATGTCTCCCATTATGGGCGGTGCACTTATCGGAGGTACGGTAGACAGCACCGGCGCCGTCGCGGTAGCCGGATCCGTGTTGGGCGGAGAAGCTGAAAAGGCCGCTGTGCTGGTAAAGATGATACAGAATATCCTCATCGGCTTTATCGCATTCTTTGTGGCACTGTTCTTTACCACGAGGGTGAACAAGCAGAAAGGCCAGAAAGTGGGCGCGTCGGAGATATGGACACGTTTCCCCAAGTTTGTCCTGGGATTCTTTATAGCCTCGCTCATAGCGTCATTTGTCATTCAGCCTCTATGTGGAGACGCTCAGGTCGGTGCTATCAACAAGATGCTGGACCAGTACAAGAACTGGTGCTTTGTACTCGCATTCGTGAGCATAGGTCTCGATACCAATTTCAAGGAGATTGCTAAACAGATGCACGGCGGCAAGGTGCTGTGGCTCTATATCGTAGGACAGTTGTTCAACATAGCCCTGACATTCTTTGCCGTTTGGCTGTTGCTCTCCGGAGTAATATTCCCTATCCCTTCGTTGTAGCGGGAGGAAATGCAGGCTGTTGTCGTGCCGCTTTCTGCGGTCCGGCCGGCAGTACCGCGATGTGAAAATCCTATATAGGAATGGCAAACTGGAAGAAAAAACTGTATAATGCGGTTACAATCATAGTTGCGGTCGTCACTCTGGCCGCAACTGTGTATATTATGGTCAATCGTATCGGCCTGGTAGACGAACTCGACTTCGGTGCTGGGGCTTATTATTATGCCGACATTCCGGACTTTGATAAAATGACCGCCGGGAGCAAGTATGTGACGGTGGTGCCTTATTGGGTGCATACCGTGCTGTTTCTCGGCTGGGGCTTCTTGATGTACAGGCTCTGGGTGTGGGTAGATTCCAGAAAATAGGTACTGTTTTACCATTTGATCTTTACCGCCAGCGGAATAGTCTTGCCTGGCGGTAATTTAGTAATGTGGTACGCTGTTTTGATGAAAAATATATTACATTCGCGGAGTATTGATAATGATTTATTAAATATACACGACTAATTAATTATTAACTTTATGAAACCTGTATTTAAAAGCATTTTGCTTGCTGTACTGTCCGTTTCATTCGCTGTGCAGCTGAATGCCCAGCAAAAGGTGACTGGAAAGGTGGTTGATGCCGCCGGAGAAGCAGTCATCGGTGCTGGTGTTATGGAAAGTGGCACGATGAACGGAGTGACTACCGACATAGACGGTAATTTCACTTTGGTTTTCCGCAATGGGGGGGGAGAACTGACTGTGGACGCCCTTGGTTATCTGACGCAGAAAGTCAGCGTCGCAGGCAAGGACTTTGTCCAGATTACCCTTAAAGAGGACGCTATCGGTCTTGATGCGTCTGTTGTCATCGGTTATGGTGCAGTACGCAAGAAAGACCTGACCACCTCCGTTTCCATTGTCGAGACAGAAGATCTCGACCGTCGCCCGCTCACCTCTGTCTCCGGAGTTCTCCAAGGCAAGGCCGCGGGCGTCATGGTGCTCCAGCCTAACGGTGCTCCCGGTGCCGGTATGGTTGTGCGTGTGCGTGGTGCTTCTTCTATCGCATCATCCAATGACCCTCTCTATGTCGTTGACGGTGTGCCTGTGGGTGAAGGCGAGTATGCCATCTCTTATCTGTCCCCCAATGACATCGAGACCATGCAGGTCCTCAAGGATGCTTCCTCTGCAGCCATTTACGGTTCCCGTGCCGCCAACGGTGTCGTTCTCATCACTACCAAGCGTGGCAGCCAGAGGGACGGCGCGTTGATTTCGGTGTCCGCTTTTGCCGGTATCTCCAAGGTCGCAAAGACCTTCGATGTGCTGAATACACAGCAGTATATCGAATTGCAGAACGAAATCGGCCTGATAAAGGGTATTCCTACTACTCTCACCGACCAGACAGACTGGTTTGACGAGACATATTCCACCGGTGTGAACCAGAACTACCAGCTCTCCGTTTCTGACGCTGACGAGAAAGGTTCCTATTATATCGGTGGAGGTTACACCAAGGAGCAGGGTGTCATCAGGACTACTGCTGCCGAGCGTTTCAACTTCAAGGCCAATTTTGACAGGAAGGTGCGCAAATGGCTCACTGCATCCGCTGATGTTGCATATTCGCATTATACCAACTCCGGCGGCATCATTTCCGGACAGGGCGGTAACCGTGCCGGTGTCGTGGTCTCCACTATCACTACGCCTACCTATGCTCCTATCTGGAATCCTGAGGCTCCCAACCAGTATTACAACAACTTCTACGGTGCCACTATCACTTCTCCTCTGGAGAATATGGCACGTACCGACTACAACAAGGACGTAACCAGCCGTCTCCTCGTGACCGGCGGTCTTAACTTCAACCTCTGCGAGGGTCTCACATTCAAGTCCACTGTCTCCATGGATTCCCGCTGGGTCCACAGTTCCAGCTTCCTGGATCCTATCCGTACCACTTACGGACGTGAGCAGCATGGCAATGCGCAGGACAGCCGTTCCGAGGACCGCAGGATGGTATATGACAATATCCTCAATTACAAGAAGGCTTTCGGACTGCATGAAATCGACCTCATGGGCGGTACTTCCGCCACCACTTCGTTCTGGGAGAATCTTTGGGGCGAGCGTAGTTATTTCTCTACCGTCAACAACAACGCCATTCCCAATCTGAACGGCGGTAACAAGGGCGGCGTCAGAGGTCAGAGTTATGGACACAGCGAGTGGTCTATCATGTCCTATCTCGCGCGTGCCGCCTACAACTTCGACTCCAAGTACTATCTGACAGTAAACTTCCGTGCTGACGGTTCTTCCAAACTGGCTCCCGGACATCGCTGGGGCTATTTCCCGTCATTCTCCGCTGCATGGCGTATCTCCAGAGAGCCGTTTATGGAGAATATCACATGGATTGATGATCTGAAACTGCGTGCAGGCTGGGGACAGACAGGTAACCAGGCAGGTCTTGCCGAGTACGGATATCTCCAGATGTACAATACCAATTATACAGATTGGACAGAGAGCGGCCACGCCAACGATGTGCCTACTCTCGGTTCACAGTCCAACATCAAGAATGTGGATCTCACTTGGGAGACAACCACGCAGGCCAATATCGGTTTTGACTGGGCGCTTCTGGACTATCGTCTGAATGTGACCGCCGATGCCTACTACAAATACACCAAGGACATGCTGATGTCGGTGCCTCTGCCCGACCCGTATCCTTCGATTATGCGTAACGAAGGCGAGATGTCCAACTGGGGACTCGAGTTCGCGATCTCTTCCAAGAATATCGACCGCAAGGACTTCCAGTGGAGCACGGATTTCAATATCTCGCTCAACCGCAACAAACTCGAGAAACTGGATCTCCAGCAGGTGTACTACTACTCTAAGACTGCTGACATGACCAATGACTATGTAGTCAGGATGACTCCCGGTCATGCCCTGTCCAAGTTCTGGGGCTACATCTCTGACGGTGTCGATCCCGAGACCGGTGACCTGATGTACAGGGATATCAACGGTGACGGCCAGATCACCCCGAGCGACAAGACCTGGATCGGTGATGCCAACCCTAAATTCACTGCAGGTTTGACCAATACATTCTCCTACAAGGGTCTCAACCTGAGTGTCCTCATCACCGGCTCTTACGGCAACGACATCTTCAATGCGTCCCGTATCGAGACTGAGGGTATGTACAACGGTTACAACCAGACCACTACCACATTGCGCCGCTGGAGAATCCCCGGACAGATTACAGATGTGCCTCGTGCCACACAGAGCAACTACAATGTCCGCAACTCCACCCGTTGGATTGAGGACGGTTCTTTCCTCAAGGTAAAGAACATCACTCTCTCCTATGACGTGCAGGGCGGTCTGCTCAAGCGTCTGCATATCTCCAAACTGCAGCCGTACGTGACTCTCCAGAACTTCTTTACTCTGACCAACTATTCGGGTTATGATCCCGAGGTGAGCCAGTCCACATCGGCCACTTCCATGGGTATCGACTGGGGTACTTATCCCAATGTCCGTACCGTTGTCGCCGGTGTCAATGTGAATTTCTAAAAGTTGAATACTGATATAAACATTGAAACAATGAAAAAGATATTGATAGCAGCACTGGCTTCATTGGGCGTCGGCGCCATGCTGTCCTCCTGCGAACTGGATCTGTATCCCGATACCGGATACAATGAGGGGAATGTCACGGTGGACAATGAAGACAGCAACGATACCAACGCGATCGCTACGAAAGCGGATATTGAAGGCCAGAGGACCAATATGTACAATTGGATCCGTGGAGATTTCCAGGATGCCAACTACAAGCACCTCACAGCCCAGGCATGCCGTGCGGATGACGCATACGGCGGCGGTGACAGCGGCAAGCCTACCGAGATGGAGGGTAATACTTTCACTTCTGACAACGAGTTCCCGAGCACACTCTGGAGCGGCTTAATGAGCGGTGTCAGCAAGGCGAACGCCGTTATCTGCAATCTGGATGCTGTCAAGGAGAATGATCCCACCCTCACAGAGGCGGAGTATAACCAGTGGATGGCCGAGGCTCTGTGCGTGAGGTCTTATATGTGGCTGCTCATGACCCAGTATTTTGGTGAGATTCCTATGCTTACCAGCATCCCTCCGGCAATCAGCGCGGACAATGTCGAGGAGGTCTATCCTCTCTATTATCCTTCGCGTGTAGATGCCGAGACTCTCAAGGCACAGCTGGAGAAAGATCTCGAGTTTGCATGCCAGCATGCTCCCGAGGCTCAGTCTGTGGAGAAGGATTTCGCAAGCAAGGGATTTGCACAGTATCTGGTGGCCAAGATGTATTCGCTCAAGCAATATCGAGACTGGAACAAGGTCAAGGCTGCATGCGAGGCTATCGAGGGTATGGGTTATGAACTTGCTGACAAATATGCTGACCTCTGGGCATACGATGAGGCTACCCAGA
This sequence comes from uncultured Muribaculaceae bacterium, assembly GCA_964616865.1. Lineage (GTDB taxonomy): Bacteria > Bacteroidota > Bacteroidia > Bacteroidales > UBA932 > Cryptobacteroides. The sequence goes on along the minus strand of CAZTUQ010000001.1, from coordinate 132,389 downwards.
CTGCGGAGCATAACAACAAGGAGTCCATCTTCGAGGCAGGATATGACAACACCGCCAGCGGCAACTGGTTCTTCATGATGTTCTGGCGCAATCATTTCAATATCAATGATTCGTTCAGTTGGATCAAATGGTGTACCCCTACGAGAAATCTCGCAGAGGCTTATGATGCCGAGGGCGATACCGAGCGCAAGAATGTATCCATTGCATGGGATTCCTGCGACTGGGAGCAGTATTATCCCAAGGATAACTACGCTTTCATGGGCAAAATCCCTACGAATGTCACTGTCATCTATCATGCCCGTCTGGCAGATGTCTATCTCCTCCATGCTGAGGCTCTTGCCAATCTGGGAGATGCTCCCGGTGCAATGAATCTGGTAAACAAAGTGCGTTCCCGTGCCAAGATTGCAGCCCTGCCTACAAACGTGGATGCAAAGCAGGCCGCTCTCCATGTCCTCGCAGAGAGGCGTCTGGAACTGGCTTATGAGGGACACCGCTATTTTGACCTCATGCGTTTCGGTGATGACTATTCCAAACTGAAAGAGATTCACGATGGCGGCAACATCAAGGGCTCCGCATCGTACGATGAGTATTTCACGGAGAGAGTCGCTCTCTCTGACGAGCGCGTGCTCCTGCCTATACCTACATCAGTTCTCGATGAGAACCCCAATGTCGAACAGAATCCCGGATATTAGAATAATATGATCCGTTTGTTTACAACACTTTCCGCTCTCCTGATGATTGCAGGATGCTCCTCCACCCCCACCGGGGGTGAAGGGGGCGGAGAAAATGGTGGTGGGACTGTAGAGCCTGTGGTCAAATCCGATGTCGAGGCTTATGTGACCTCGCAGAATCTGGCTTATGCATTCACACAGATAGCCACGGATTATGCGTCGGTCAGCATGTCCACGAAAAAGGTCACCATCGACCCTTCTGTGAAATATCAGGAGATTGACGGATTTGGTGTAGCCATCACAGGTGCTTCCTGCTACAATCTGCTGCGTATGACGGCAGCGGACAGAGCGGCCCTGCTCAAGGAGACTTTCGACCCGGTAGACGGAAAGGGATTCAGTTTTATCCGTCTGCACATTGGAGGCTCGGATTTCTCCATGGACGAGTATACCTGCTGTGACAAGGAGGGTATCGAGAATTTCGCCATCCCTCAGATTGAGCGTGACGGTATATTCCCTATACTCAAGGAGATTCTCGCCATCAATCCGGAGATCAAGATTATGGGTTCTCCCTGGTCTTGTCCGAGGTGGATGAAGGTGGATCCCAATACCATGCGCGCACCATTCAATTCATGGACGAGCGGTCGTCTCAATCCTCTGATGTATGAGGATTATGCGCTCTATTTCGTGAAATGGGTGCAGGCCATGGAGGCGGAGGGATTCCCTATCTACGCCATTACCATGCAGAACGAGCCTCTCAATCATGGCAATTCCATGTCCCTGTACATGCCTTGGGAGGATCAGTTGGAGTTGATCAAGCGTCTCGGACCAGCATTTGAAAAAGCAGGTATCAAGACCAAGATTCTGTTGTTTGACCACAACTACAACTACGACAATGTCGCCAGCCAGGAGCATTATCCGCTCAATATCTATGCTGATGCTGATGCGGCGAAATATGCCGATGGTTCTGCGTGGCACAATTACGGTGGCAGTGTCAGCGAACTTGACTATATCAGGCGCATGGCACCGGACAAGTCCATCTATTTCACAGAGGCCTCCATCGGCCAGTGGATAGGTGACGGTACTTGGGATGGTGTGTTCAAGTCCTGCCTGCTCAATGATTTCGAGACCAATTTCCTCGGAGTGCTCTCACGCTGGGGTAAGGGTGTCATCATGTGGAACTATATGCTGGACAATGACCGCAAGCCGTATCGTCCCGGCGGATGCTCTACCTGCTTCGGTGCGATAGAAATCAGCAACAAGGACTACAAGACGCTGCGCTATAGTTCGCATTACTATGATGTCGCGCATTGTTCCAAGGTCGTCAAGGCAGGCGCTGTGCGTGTCAAGAGTTCCGGCTATGCTGCCAATGGTCTGGCTTATGAGGCGTTCATGAACCCTGACGGCAGCCTGGCAGTGCTGGCGATGAACAAGAGCGGTGAGGATATAACCATCGCATTCCAGGGACCTGAAAAGGGATTCCGCTTTACAGTCCCTGCACAGTCGATAGCATCGCTCCGTTGGAACGAAAAGGCTGAGTGATTTACCAGTTATTAAATGAAAAAAGACAATATTATGAAGAGAATACTTTTCCTTGCGGCAGCAGCTTTCGCATTCGCGGGGATTACAGGATGTCAGGAGGAGAAAACTCTTGAGACTACGGACAAAGGACCTGAGATGGAAGTCCTGTCGGTGGACGAATCCGCATATTTCGGTGGCAATCTGCATTTTTCCGTCTCCATGAATGATGCTATCGCACTGTCTACATTGAAGGCACAGCTGTACTTCGATGAAGAGAAAGTGGCGGAGAAAGTCGTCAGGACCAAGACCAATGGTACATATACAGATACTCTTGTAGTGCCGTTTGTAGCGGAGGTGCCCAATGGCACGGCTACTATCAAATTCGTCGGTCAGAATATCAAATTCGGTCTCACGACCATAGAAAAACAGGTGGAAGTGTCCCGTCCCCAGCCGGATAAGATTTATCTGATGATGGACGGTGAGAAGATAGAGATGGCACATCAGAGCGAGTACCTGTATTCCGTGACAAAGAGTTTCCCCCAGAAGCCCAAAGGATATTTCTGCGTTGAGGGTCTGGATGCTGACGGTTCGGTCGCCAATTTCGGTTGGTCGTCCGGTAAAGTGGCATGGGATACAGAGTCTCTCATTCCTTTCAGCAACGCTGTTGCCGGTGAGTATGCCATCACATTCGACCTGTTCTCGTTTGAGGCGTCGCCTTTCCTGACGCTCAAGTTCGGCGGAGTGGAGATGGCTCTCATGGAGGGTTTTGACTCTCGTTATTCAGCAGTCATGCCTATGAAAAAGGGCACTGCATACGAATTTGAGGGTCTGGACATCAGCGAGTGGACTATCGACTCCGACTGGTTTAGCCGTGAGGCTGACGGTACTCTCAAGTCTCGGGTAATCGACGGCAACTATCGTATCATCGTGGATACAGAGGCCGAGATGGTCAGCGCGATGACCTGCGATGCGTCCGGCAATTATGCCAAGTTTGACACATCGACCGGCAAGGGTGCCCTGTATCTCGTCGGTGACGGTCTTGGCAAACCCAATATGGCAGGTGCTCCCGGCTGGACTCCCGAGAAGGGTCTTTGCCTCGCTCCTGTAGCGGATGGCGTGTACCAGATTACCGGCATTGCCGGTCTGACGATGAAGGCAGACGGCATCAACTTCAAGTTCTTCGGCCAGAATGACGATTGGGGACCTGTCGAACTCAAGAATGATATGCTCAGCTCGACTGACGAGACCATATTTGTCGGCGACGGCAAGAACGGAGCAGATGCAGGTAATATCAGCCTCCAGGAAGGCAAGACATTCGAGCCAGGCGGCGTGTACATATTTACTATCACTTGGAACGGTGGCAGCGGTGTCATCACTCTGACCAAGAATGGTGAGGTGGAGCTCCCCAAGGAGAATCTCTCCATCAACGGTACTGCACTGACACAGGCAGATGCCGCCAACTATTACGGTGTGTTCGAGTTCGAGCAGGGCGACAAACTTGTCCCCGGCGGATTCGGAGACCTGTCGGCATGGTGGGCAGACACCAACTATGTGACACTGGACGGCAGCGCATTGAAATTCATCCCCGTCTCCGGCCGTTACAAGGTGAGTGTCAATACAGATGCCAAGACGGTGTTCTTCAAGAAGGTCAAGGATGACGGGTCTGACGCTGTTCTTGGTGATGACGGCAGTGGTGCATTATGGTGTTTGGGCTATGGTATAGGTCTCCCTAACCTTGATTATCAGTTTGATTGGAGTTTCAGCACTGCCTACTGCATGCCTGAGGTCAAGAAAGGTGTCTATCAGATAGCAGGTTATGCCGGTCCGGAAAAAGGTTCTTCAGTTGGCCAGTATTTCAGATATGACTTTTTGAGTTTTAAGTTTTTAGGCAGTTTGTCGTGGGATGACCAGTTCGAAGGAAAGGATGTTGTCCTTGATAGTGAGTTCTTGGCCGGCAGTGGTAATATTGAACTTGCCAGCGGTAAGCAGCTTGTTGAGGGAAAGGCTTATGTGCTCACAGTGGATGTGTCCAAAGGCCGGTCGGAAAAGCCTGTCGTGACACTTGTCCAGGCAGACTAAAACCTGTTTAAATTAACAATACTATATGAAGACAAATACCCTGTTTGGGATAACGGCAGGAGTATGCATTCTGATGACGGTCGCTGCATGCGGTGACCGTCAGTCGGAAAGTGCAGGAGCCGTCTATCTCGATGAAAACCAACCTATAGATGAGCGGGTGGAGGATGCCCTCTCCCGTATGACACTTGAGGAGAAAGTCGCGGTGCTGCATGCGCAGTCCAAGTTTTCTTCGGCAGGAGTGCCGCGTCTCGGCATTCCGGATCTCTGGTGCACGGACGGCCCTCACGGCATCCGTCCGGAGGTCATGTGGGATAAGTGGTACCAGGCACGCTGGACCAACGACTCCTGCACGGCATTCCCGGCATTGACCTGTCTTGCCGCCACATGGAATACCGAAATGGCAGCCCTCTACGGCAAGTCAATCGGAGAAGAAGCGAGATATAGGGACAAGGATGTACTGCTCGGTCCCGGCGTGAATATCTACCGTACGCCTATGAATGGGCGCAATTTTGAGTATATGGGAGAGGATCCGTTCCTCTCGTCACGCATGGTCGTGCCGTATATCCAGGAGTTGCAGAAGAACGGCGTCGCTGCCTGCGTCAAGCATTTTGCCCTTAACAACCAGGAGACGCACCGCCACGGAATCGATGTCAAGGTGGATGATCGTGCTCTGAATGAGATATATCTGCCTGCATTCAAGGCGGCTGTCCAGGAAGGCGGCGCGTGGTCGGTGATGGGCTCTTACAACAAGTATAAGGGTGAGTATGCCTGCCACAACCAGTATCTGCTCAATGGCATTCTCAAAGGAGACTGGGGCTTTGACGGTGCTGTCATCTCCGACTGGGGTGGCACACATGATACCGACGAGTCTATAGAGAACGGGCTGGATCTGGAATTCGGTACATGGACGGACGGTCTCAAGAGAGGTGCGAGCAATGCGTATGACAATTATTACCTTGCATTGCCCTATCTGGACAAACTGCGCAGCGGAGAGGCGTCCGTCGAGACGCTTAATGACAAGGTGCGCAGGGTGCTGAGGCTCAATTTCCGCACAGCGATGAATACCGACAAGCCGTTCGGCTCGATGAACTCTCCGGAACATCTGGCGGCGGCACGCCGTATTGCGGGTGAAGGTATGGTCTTGTTGAAGAATGACGGGGCTGTCCTGCCTGTGAATCTGGACAAGGCCGGCACTATCGCTGTCATCGGTGAGAATGCAATCAAGATGATGACTGTCGGCGGAGGCTCGTCCTCGCTCAAGGTCAAGCACGAATATACCCCTCTGGAGGGCATCCTGGCAGCAGTAGGCGACAAGGCCGAAGTGATATACGAGCGTGGTTATGTAGGCGATGTGAGCGGAGACTACAATGGTGTTGTGACCGGACAGGACCTGTCGGAGAAGCGTTCTTCCGCGCAACTTATCGCCGATGCAGTTGCTGCGGCCCGCAAGGCCGATGTGGTGATATTCGTCGGCGGGCTCAACAAGAGCGCGCATCAGGACTGCGAAGACTCTGACCGTCAGCAGTATGGTCTGCCTTATAATCAGGATGAAGTGATCGAAGCCTTGGCTGGGGCCAATCCGCGCATGGCGGTGGTACTCGTCTCCGGCAATGCTGTGGCTATGCCCTGGATAGACAGAGTGCCCTCTGTCGTCGAAGCATGGTATTGTGGCTCGGAGGCAGGCAACGCGCTTGCCGATGTCATCTTCGGCAAGGTCAATCCTTCCGGCAAACTGCCTTTCACATTCCCCGTAAGGCTGGAAGACAATGGCGCGCATGCGCTTGGCGAGTTCCCCGGCACTGACGAAGTGGCCTACAACGAGGGCATATATGTCGGATACCGCTGGCATGACAAGCAGAGTATCAAGCCTTTGTTTGCATTCGGACACGGACTGAGCTATACATCTTTTGATATATCCTCTATCAAGGCCGACAGGACGGCATTGTCCGGCAAGGGGCGTCTGCGCATCTCTGCGGATGTGACCAATACGGGAACGAGGTCCGGTGCCGAAGTCGTGCAGCTGTATATCGGAGATGAAGAGTCCGCTCTCCCTCGTCCGGTGAAAGAGCTCAAAGGCTTTGTCAAGATTGCTCTGGAGCCCGGTGAGACCAGGACGGTGACATTCGATGTCACTCCCGAGATGCTCAAATATTATGATGACAAGAAAGCGGAGTGGGTCGTGGAAAAAGGCCTCTTTACGGCGTATGTCGGTGCGGCGTCCGATGACATTCGCGGAACAGTGTCATTCTCATTTGCTGAATGATTATAGCGGATGCCGCTGTCGCCGGGTGATTGCTGCTCCGGCAGGGCACCCGTAACAAAAACGATAAGCCTGCGTTGCGAACTCTGAACGGGAGTCTGGCAGCGCAGGCTATTGTTATTATGCTTTTGCATGGACTGCCTACAGGCAGTCTGACATTTCCCGGAGGAAGATTTCTTCCATTACCTTGAGTCCGGCGGCATTCTCATGCACATCGTCTTCAGAGTACTCTGGCTTCATGCCTCCTTTTTCGTTTACCAGGGCGGAATGATAGTCTATGTACTTCAATGATTGTGATTCAGCGTATTCGCGGAGGAGGGTGTTGATTTCTCGTATGTCAGCGGATCTGTCTCCGACCTCCGGCCTCCAGCCGAATCCGTTTGACGGCAGCAGGGAGCACAGCACGGGTGTGATGCCGTTTGCCCGCAGTATCTCGGTCATGGATACTATGTTGCCGAATATGTTGTCGTTGGTCATGTAGCCGTCGTTGCAGGCGAGGTCGTTAGTGCCTATCAGGATGACGGCGTATTCCGGCTGCAGGTCTATGACATCCCTGCGGATGCGCGCGAGAGCCTTTACCGTGCCCTGACCGCTGATGCCGCGGCCTATCATGCCATGGCCGGTGATGAACTCCGGGTCTATCATCTGCCAAACCTCGGTGAGGGAGTCACCTAACAGCACCGCCTTGGGCTTTGCCGCCTGTCCGCTTTTCTGCGCGGAGATGATAGAGTCGTTCTGGGCCTTGTAACGGTGGTAGGCCGGCCAGTCCTCTTTGGTAATCTGTGCGTTCAACGACATGCAGGCTATAACAGCCGCAAAACTCAGTGCCAAAATCCTTTTCATATCTGTCATATCTGAATAATCTGCAGGAGCGCATCAATGCCCCTGTCCTTGACTGCTAATTTACAATTATTTCGTCAGTGAACAGCCATACTGCTGTCGGAGATGTCTTTTTGTGTGCTATTACACGGACATATCTTGCGTTCTCGTCCATATATACCCGTATGGGCAGATAGGCCATAGAGGAGACTTCTTCATTGATTTCTCCGAGACTCCTGCCTGCCCGGCGGAATGTGACCCCATCGTCCGAGACCAGCACTTCCAGCGATTGCGGAGTCGCTATCCAGACAGACTTGTTGCCCATAAATGTCGCTTCTACCGATGTGATGTGCCGTTTAGCACCGAGATCCAATGTGACATCCATATCGGTGTTGAATCCGTTCCACCTGTCGCCCTCAAAACTCCAGCCGCCTAATCGGCCGTCTGTCAGCACAGTCGGACCAGAGCCAGGGAACCGTTCTGCGCATGGATTATTGTACCGTACAGCTGCTCCTGTGGCAAGATGCTCCGCACTGTGAAAAAACGCATTCCTTTCTCCGACCTCATCGCTCAAGTCAAAATAATTGTATCCCTTGAGATTACCTTTGCAGAATGCCGAAACCCTCTCACGGAAGTCCTGCGTATTGCGTTCCGGTCCGCTCCAGCCGACTTCGGCGATGGCGAGAGCCCGTGGATACAGCATGTATTCCGCCTCCTGTTCCGAATCCACATGCTCGGTCCACAGATTGCCTTGCACTCCGAGCACCCGGGATGCGGCTTCCTTGTCGAGCAGTGCGGTGGGATTGTAGGAGTATACCGAGTCTATCGGCATGTATGATCCCATAGGGTGGGGCTCTTTGACAGGCGCGTCCTGACAGTAGTCGAGGTAACACAGCGTATTCGGCGACATGACGACATCTATGCCCCGGCGCGCTATATCTTCCCCAGGGCGTGGACCTCCGAACCATGCCATCAGAGACATTCCTTCGGGAATACTGCCGTTGAGCGGATCATGCCATCCGATGACTTTCCTGCCCTTGGCGCAGACATGTTCCGCGACCTTTGTCACCAGATATGATTGTATCTCGGAGACTCCGCTTATCCCCTCGCGTTCCATAAGGGCCTTGCATTCTGGGCATTCCGCCCATGCGGAGGTGGAGGCTTCGTCTCCTCCGATGTGGATGTATTCTGAGGGGAACATGTCCAGAAGGTCATCGAAAGCCTTGTTTAGGAATTCGTATGTCCGAGGATTGCCTATGCAGAGTTCGTGGGTATCCATGTTGGGAGAGCCGTCACTGTTGCGGCAGCGCAGCCAGGGATATGTGGCCAGGATTGCGTCAGCATGCCCCGGTACATCTATTTCAGGGATGATGACAATGTGCCTCTCGGCTGCATATTGTACCAGCCTGCGGATGTCCTCTCCGCTCAGATGACCGCCGCTTGCGAATCTGTCCTCACTGGAGGCATAGCGATGACCCTGCGCGCCCCATTCTTTCCAGCTGCTGCCCAATCTGAACGCGGTCTTCTCTGTCAGCTCCGGCAAGGAGGGCATTTCCAGTCTCCAGCCGCCGTCGTCTGTCAGGTGGACATGCATCACATTCATCTTGAGCTGTGCCATCACATCTATCTGCCGCTGCAGGAACTCCGCAGGCAGATAAAACCTTGAGATGTCAAACATCAGTCCGCGCCAACGGAAACGGGGGTAGTCCGTGACCGTGCAGCAGGCAATGCTGCGCGAGTCCCTGCACATCTGCGCGAGACTCTGCCTGGCATAGAATACTCCAGTCTCTGAAAACGCCTTGATTGTCACTTTGTTACGCCTGACTTCGAGACGATAGGCACCGTTGCGGCACCATTCATCCAGTCCGTCTGGCAGCCCCGGGACGCTCCCGAGTTTTATGTTGAAAACCACCCCGTCCTTCGGAATGCTGTACTCTCCTGGCAGAATGCTGTATTCCTGCGGTCTGGGGACAATGTCCTGCGGGCCTCCAGTCGAGTAGGCGGTATTGTAAAATGTCAGTATCGCCGCAACGGCGGCCAGCATTCTGAAAGACAGGGTCATTTTTTATTGCAGATTAGGGTTGAGATTGCGGTCGAGTGCGGGGTATGGCATATATATGCTCTTTTCTCCCTGCCATGTGACGGATTCGGGGATGAGGACCTTTTCGGCGATCTTTATACCGGGAGCGACCTCTATGGGGACATTGGCCTTTCTTTCGTTGAAATGCTTTTCGAGCAGCTCCATTCTCATCATGTCATCCCTCCTTGTCACCACTGCCATCCAATAGCAGGCGACCTCCCATCCGTGCTCCTGCACGCAGGCGTCCGCGAATTCACTGTCCGGTCCGGACCAGTCACCCAGCCCTGCGCGGTTTCGTACGCGGTTGAGGCACTGTCTGGCGAATGCGTTGGGACTGCCGTCAGCCCTGGCCTGTGATTCGGCATACCACAGCAGCATTTCCGCGTAGCGGATGAGCCTGTTACGGGCATCGGACACCATGCCGAGATAAGGCGGCAGAGTGTAGTCATAGTCTACATACGCGCCTGTCGCCCAGCACTGGTCCGCGGATGTCACAGAATAGGACTTGTTGCATATCTGAGGCTGGTACTCCATATTCTTGAAGAAATCGTCATACCAGTTGAACAGCTGGTCGTCCTGGCCTGTGACACCACCGAGCATGGCTCCGGGCACGAGAATCTGCTTGGAATAGACAGCGTCCTTGCGCGGCCCGTCGGGGAATTCTTTCCAGAATTTTATCGCGCCGAAATCATCGCCCCATCCGGCATAGTCACCCAGAGACTGGAATCCGTCGCAGGACGAGAATTCCGAGTCATTCGGAGCCCAGTTGCCTATGAGGTGGAAATCAAAGCCGAGCATGGTCTCGTTGGTGTAGTTGTTGGAAGCATAGGCGTAGACATCCTTGTAGTCATTCTCGAGTATGAACTCATACTCATGGCTTTCGCTCTTGTCTATCAGCTCTTTGGCGAGAGTAGCCGCCTTGGCGTAATACTCGGTCTCCTTGAGAGGCCAGCCGCCCCTTGCCATATAGACGGGGACAAGCATAGACTGCGCAGCCTGCTTGGTGATAAAGCTGTTTACACCATTGGCAAAGCGCGGTGCGCCATATCTCTCATACGAGACAGGCAGAGAGGCGATGCAGTCTGTAAGGTCCTTTTCTATCTGCTCATATACCTCCTTGACAGTGGCTTTGCTGCGGTTGTAGTCAGTACCTACTGTCAGAGGCATGGGGATGTCTCCGAAATTCCTGACCAGATAGAAGTAAAAATACGCCCTCCAGAACTTTGCCTGGCCTATTGCGATATTCTTCTCCTCTTCCGGAGCCTGTGCCTTGTCGGCATTGTCAATGATGTTGTTTGCAGCCTTGATTGCGCTGTAGGCACCGTTCCACAGCCTCTCCACGCCCATGTTGCCGTCAGTGACATGGAATGCGTCTATTTCTGCGAAATGCTGCTTGTTGCTGCCCGGATTGGTCGTGATGTCATCTCCCTGGAATGCGGCTTCGAATCCGGCAGAGGAACACTGGTGTTGGGCAACTACATTGTAGAGCGAGTACACGCTCATGTTGAGGTCTTCCTGCGAGGCGAAGAATGTCCCGTTGGTGAGCTTGCCTTTGGGGTCTTCCTCGAGGGTGCATGACATGGCGCATGCGGCCGTTGCCAGCAATAGTCCTGTGATATATCTGAGTTTCATGACAGTTCTGTATTAGAATGTTACACGTATACCGGCAGTGACGGTCCTCGCCAGAGGGTATGCGCCGGTGTCAAATCCGTCGTTGACATCATTGTTGCCGCCCATCATAGTGCCGCCTGCAGGGTTGAGTCCGGAGTATCCTGTTATGGTAAACAGATTCTGTACGCCCAAAGAGAAGCGGACATCACCGAACTTGCAGACTTTGCGGTTGAGATTGTATGCGACAGTCAGGTTGTCGAGACGCAGGTAATCTGTCTTTTCAAGCCATTTGGTAGAGTTGGCCCTATAGTCGTTGCCCGTGACATCCAGTGCCGGGTAACGGGGATCGGACGATACTCCGAACATCTGGTCGTATGCCTCCTGGAATGTGTAGAACTTGGATTCGCCGCTCATCGAGGCTCCGATGTATTTGGCGAGATTGAGGCGGCTTGCACCGAATGCTGCAGTAAAGAACGCGTTGAATTCAAAGTTCTTGTAGCGCAGGGTGTTGTTCCAGCCGAGGGTGAATTTGGGCACGGCCTGCTCCATCAGGACGCGGTCATCGCTGCTGGTGGAACCGCTGCCGTCATTGTCGGCATAGCTGTCGCGTCCGTTGCTGTCGAGACCGGTCCACTCATACAGGTAGAATGAACTCATCGGATAGCCTTTGACCACTCTCGTGGCACTCTCCGTGAGTATGCCTCCGAGAGGAGACAGACCCTCTACGAAATCAAGCCCTGCGAGGTTTTCGACCTTGTTCTTGAGATATGTTCCCGTGAGCATGGAGTTCCAGGAGAAATCACCGGACTCGATGACTCTCGCATCGATGCTGAGATCCAGACCGGTATTGCTGACCTCCGCGGCATTTACCCAGATGACGCCACCGCCGTCATATCCGGGAATGTTCCTTTTAAGCAGTCCGTCTGTCGTCCTCTTGTAGAACCAGTCGGCACTTACATTGACCCTGCTGTCCAGGACGGAGAAATCGACGCCCAGGTCAAACTGCCTGGTCTTTTCCCATGTCAGGTCGTGGAGGTCGATGTGGGCGACACCGTTGCTGTCAGTGCCGGGCCAGTATCCGGTGTATGGGGTGGAAGTGCCGAAATAATGCGTCGTTCCGACCAGAATGCCCTTTGTTGAATAGGGGTCAATCGCCTGATTGCCGACGATACCGAAACTTGCGCGTATCTTGGCATTGGTGAAGATCTCCTGATGCTGCATAAACTCTTCGTTACCTATCTTCCATGCGACAGCGAGCGAGGGGAACCAGCCCCATTTGCGGTCGATGAATTTGGAAGAGCCGTCGGCGCGTATTGTTCCTGTCACAGTATAACGGTCAGCGTAGTCATAGATTACTCGTCCGACTCCAGAGAGCAGGGTCCACTCGGAGTATGAATTGGAAGGGGTCTTGTTTTCCGCCACATCGATATTCCACCATCCGACATTCTCACGGGACAGGGAAGTGCCTGTGATGCCGAGGGTTGTGGTCCTGGAGGTGGTCGCCTCCCAGACGGCGGTCGCTGTCAGATGATGCTTGCCCCAACTGTTGTCGTAGGTGAGGTTGTTGGTGCTTTGGAGCGTGGTGATGCCGTCAGCGGAGTTTGTCATGGAGTTGTTTGCCCAGCCGGACGCCAGAGAGGTGAAACTGTATCCTTTGACATCGCGGTAGTCTACGCCTTGGGAACTCGTGAATGTGAGTCCCGGCAGCAGGTCGAATTTCAGGTCGAGATGTCCGTTGAATATGTTTGTCTTGGCGGTTGAGTTGATCTCGTTGAGGCTGGCCACGGGGTTGAAGTCCATGGTGGCGCAGTAGCTGTCCTTGGCGTAGCTGCCGTCCTCGTTCCTGACAGGGGTGACCGGGGAGAAGTTGATGGCGTCCAGGAGGATGTTGATCTTGTTGGCCCCGAAATTGGCCGTCCTCGCCTCGTTGTGCGAGGCATTTATGTCGACATTGACATCAAACCATTCCTTGACCTTGGCGCCGATATTGGCCCTGAACTGGTATCTCTCCGAGTTGGTCTGTATCACGACACCGTCTGTACGGGCATAGTTGCCGGAGACATAGTAGCGCAGAGATTCGTTGCCACCCGAGATTGTGGCCTTGTAGTTGCGTGTGCGTCCGGCACGCAGGATTTCGTCCTGCCAGTCCGTGCCTGCTGCTCCGCTGCGGAACTTCTCGAGCATGTCGGAGGTGAATGCCGGGCTGACATATTTGTTGTATGCCTCCGCGAAATCGTATGCGCTGACGATGTCATATCTCTTGGCCGCAAACGAGACGCCTTCAGATACATCTACGGTGACCGAAGAAGATCCGGGTGTGCCCCTCTTGGAAGTGATGAGGACTACACCGTTGGCTCCTCTCGAGCCGTATATGGCTGTCGAAGAAGCATCCTTGAGGACCTGAATGGAGGCGATGTCCTCGGGGTTGAATCCCTCCAGTCCGCTCTCGCGCACGATGCCGTCCACGACATACAGAGGATCGTTGCTCAAGTTGATTGAGTTGGCTCCGCGTACACGGATTCTTACCGCACCTCCCGGGGCGTTGGAGTTTTCGACGAGCACACCTGCGACGCGGCCGTGGAAGAGGTCGGCGACCTGTGTGACAGGCTGGTTCCTGTAATCCCTGTCACTCATTACACCGATGGAGCCTGTCAGGTCGGCCTTTCTGACAGTGCCGTATCCGATAGCCACGGACTCTGTGAGCAACTGGCTGTCCTCTTCCAATTCTATGGCGAAGGACGCGTCACCATTTACCGCCAGTGTCCTGTCGATATAGCCGAGCGCGCTGAAAATGATTTCGCCCGGCTCTTTTACTTTGATAGCAAAACTGCCGTTTATATCGGTAACGGTACCGTTTGCCGTTCCCTTTACAAAGACACCTGCCCCGATGATGGGCTGGCCGCTCTTGTCCGTAACCGTTCCCTTGATTTCGAAATCAGGGGCGGCCTGGTGCTTCTCCGTACCTGTTGTCTGAGTTCCGGAGCACGGTACGGCGTACAACGCCATCATGCCGGAAACCAGAGATGCACAAAGCAGGACTTTCCTGCCGTGCGGATTTGTTTTGGTTGAAAATAGCATAGTTAGTAGTGGTTATATGGTGGTCAAAAATGACAAAAAACAATATGTAGAGGGTGGATTAATTGCCGGAATAAGAGGACAGACTCTCTAACAGTGACTTGCGTATGTCATGGAACTGTGCCGGTGAAGTACAGTAGTTCCACCAGTTGAACACCATTCTGTCTGCCAGTTCCTGTGCCTTTTGCGGATTATGCTCCTCCAGCATTTGCAGCAGCGTCAGGTCTTCGATGCCGTCGCGGTATTCTTCGTAGCGTATAGAGCGGTACATCCTGCGTACTCCGGGATATATCAGCCAACTGTCTCCTCCCGGCAGGACCGTGCCTGCGCCCGGTACGGAAGTCTCCGAATACGGGTCTTCGTTCCAATAATTGAATCCCCAGTGCAGGTAGCCGTCAGCCTTGTATTTGAATGCCATCCAGGCCATCACCCGTCCTTTGATCAACGGCTGTTCGATAAATCTGTTGGGATATTCGCCGCGCGGATAGCAGCAGGTATAGAACCAGACCTCCTCGCCGGCATTCTGTCTGGAGCGGAAGAAATCGTATCCGTTGTGCCAATGGTCCAGCTGCGGACACCAGATGTTGATTGCACCTACGGCCCTGTCTGTGACCTGGCATGCCTCAAGTACCTTGATGTCAGGCCAATAGCGGCGCACTAAAGCCACGGCAGCCCTGTAACTGTCGATGTTGAGATCGGACGGCTCATCGGAAATCTGCTGGACATATCCGTCTGCCCAGCCTTTGCTCTCCAGATGGCTGCGCAGTGCCGGGATAAATTCTTTATAAAACTCCGTCACCCTCGGGTCGCTGACCGGCAGTGTGGCAATCTGCCTGAATTCCTTTCCGTCCGGTACATTGAGCCCTGCAGCCCCTCCCCATCCGGGAGATACCCGTGCCCCGAGATCGCCGCCGTATACAAACTCACCGACACCGGCGTCCTTGAACATGGATACAAGCATATCAAATCTGGAGAAGTCGAATTTCCAGTGCCCCTCGTTGTCTCTACGGCATTCGACAGTCTCAAAAATATTTACCTTGGTCGCGGTCTGATGCACGCCTTTGAGCATGTCCGCCAACTGTCTGATGTATAGGTGATAGAGTTCGGAATCTCTGTCTACATCCTCTCCATTGTTCCATACCTTGAGACAACTGTCATTGTCAAACACCCAGTTGGTCGTCTTGAATGTAGGCTTGCGCATGGATACGGGATATACTTTTATATGGACATCCCTCTCAAATACGAATCTGTGGCCGCCGCATTTGCCTGTCATGCTGACTCGCCCTTTATAGACTCCCTCAGCCGTGCCGGCAGGGACGGCGGCAGTTATCCATGTGCAGAATGTCCGGAAAGCCGGCAGACTGTATGTTTCCGCCTCGATTATCGGGTCCGGGAATATGCCGGAAGTCCTGCGTATCGCATCATGTGCCGGATTGTCCGCATACGCTCCTACTCCCACATAGCCAACGATGCCGCACTGTGGAGCCGGGACCGTGGCCCCATTCTCGGAGACGAACGGGCTGCAGGTCACCGAGAATCCCTCGACCTCCGCTCCTGGATGTAATGCGAATGCAAATTCGACATGGGTGTTGCCTGCGGCATGTGCCGTGTCTTCTGCCGGCATATATGCCACATCCTCCGGGAATACTTTGACGAGAGGCTCCACTCTGTTGCAGGTAATGTCCGCATCATGGCTGCATGATGCCGCCAGCACAGCCAGCGCAGCCGATAGTGCTATAGTGGCGCGTTTTGTCATCCTACTCATATTTCAAGACTCTTTTGTCCCTTATGGGACCGCTCCAGTTCATTCCGAATGCGAAATCCCACCTGTGTCCCTCACTGTCCACATAGCACTCCATATCGCGCTGGAGGTCTTCGCATTGCCTCTCGACAGTGTTCATGTCTGCCGGCATCTGCATGGGCAGCAGACCGTAAGGCTCTATGACACCGCTCACCATATCCGCCAGTATATGGTGGTGTACATCTATGCCCAGCAATACTGCATCTGCGTACGGCTCTATTTCCGATGCGACAAAGGGTTTCAGGCACGATACTGCTATTATCAAAGGCTTGCCGCCTATCTCCCTGCGAGTTTTGCGGACCATGCCGGCAATGTCCGCATTGGCACTTGTGACAGTCTTGCCCTTGTAAGAGCGGTTGGTAAAGTCCTCTAACGGGTCTCCTCCGGCTATGCTGGTTTCCCGGGCACCGACGGCGGTATAGGGCTCATATTGCAGACTGATAGGCACATATCCGTTGCCGCCATTTTCCTTGTCAGAGATGTCATAGCCGCTGCCTCCGTCCGGCTCTTCGATGAGCAGGAATGCAAAATCCGCCTCCTCAGGCGAACCTGCCTGCTTAAAATGCCTTGTGACCAGACTGCTGTCGCCGTGAGGAAACCACACCTTGCGCCCGTTGGCCTGCGGCAGGACACCACCACGGTTTTTCAGCATTATGACGGATTTGAGCTGGGCTTCGTACCCGGCTTCCATAAACTCCGGGCAACCGACAATCTTCTCGGTCTCTTCCGGGTCTACATAAGGATTGTCAAACAGTCCGGTGCGGAACATATTGAGCAGCAGGCGTACGGCTGAGCGTCTGAACCGCACATGCGCGTCAGCCTCCCCGAATTCCTCGGACCACATCCTGTATGCCTCCATTACCGGCAGCAGGTCATTGTTGCCTCCGAATTGGTCCACTCCTGCCTTGATGCATTCGTAGTGGCGTTGCGCCACTGTCATAGTCTCCCGTCCCCACGGCTTGCCGACAGACTCGTTGATGCCTGCCTCGTCGTGAGTGATTGCCCAATCCGTGCATACGACTCCGTCATAGCCGTATTTGTCCCTGAGCATATCGGTGATAATGTAGCGGCTGTAACTGTTGCCGACATTCTGCCCTCCCGGGTCAATACCGTAGGATATTGTGTAATAGGGCATTATGGCAGAAGCACTGCCTGTTTTGCCCTTTAGTCTGAATGCCCCGTCTATAAAGGGCGCGAGCTGCCCGGACAGGTTGCCTCCGGGATATACGGAATATTTGCCGAACGGGAAATGCGCATCCCGTCCACCCTCTCCGGAACCTCCTCCGGGCCAATGCTTTACCATCGTATTGACGCTGGCGTAACCCCATCCGTCCTCCAGTTCGTCATGCCCCTTGGAGGTCTGGAATCCGTCTATGTATGCACGCACCATGTCCCTGGCGAGATCCGGGCTCTCCCCGAATGTCCCATAATTGCGTGACCAGCGCGGATCGGTGGCGATGTCGGCCTGTGGAGACAAGGCAGTCGCTATGCCGAGGGCGCGATACTCCCTGGATGCAATCTCTGCGAATTGCCTGACCAAGTCCGGGTCGAATGTCGCGGCGAGACCGAGTTGGCAGGGCCATTGCGAAATCTGCCCTCCCGAGCCTGCGTTGAACTCCCCGTGCACCTCGGCGTCATTGCGCGGGTCCGAACTGATATTGACAGGTATGCCGTGTCCCAGACCCTCCACCAGAGCCTGCATGTTGTTGTTCCATTCGGCGGCTATGCGCGGTGATTCGGCGCGTACCAACAGTACGGCGCGCACATTGTCTTCGGTCAGGAACTTTCTCTGCTTGTCCGACAATGCCGAATGCGGCAGTCCGCTCTCCGCAAGCGAGGTGCCGTTGTATGTGGAGCCCCAGTAGCCGTAGTCATCCGTAGGCACTGCCTGGTGTTCGCTATACAGCATGAGACCGGCAATCTCCTCTACGGACAATTGTTCCGCGAGGTCTTCCGCCCTGTCCCTCATTGGCTTGCGCCAGTCTTCATAGACATCTATCCTGCCATTGCGGTTGAGGTCTTTGAATACATAACCGTCCTGGTGCAGCAGCGAAATGCCTGATTCCCGGGACAGACCGAGAGTCGCTCCTCTTTTCTGTTCGATGAGGAGATATTGCCCCTTGTCTGTCTCCGTCCACTTCTGCCCTCCGCACGAAACGAGTACCGCCATTGCGGTTGCCAATGCTGTTACAGTCTTCATGTCATATTATCCGTTTTGTCGTGTATCAATTCCTTGGGAGACTTGCCATATTTTGCCTTGAATCTCTTGCTGAAGTACTTGGCGTCATTGAATCCTACCGAATATGCCAGATCCGACACCCTTATCTTGTCCTCCTGCTCTATCAGCATCTTGTAGGCGAGAGTCAGTCTGGCGTTCATTATGAATGCGATAGGAGTGAATCCGGTGAGGCTCTTCAACTTCTCCGTCAGGATAGTGCGCGATACATTCATTGCATTCACAAAGTCGGTCTGGGTAAATTCCGCGTCTCCGATGTGCTCGTTCACCACATCTATTGCCTGCTGGAGGAATTTCTTGTCCGTGGAGGTATAGTCTATGTCCTTGACTTCAAAGACGAGCTGCTTACGGAAGTCCGCGCTCTTGACGGCCTGCCGTTTGAGCAGGTTGCCTATCATTGCGGATAGCACCGAGAAATTGCAGGGCTTTGTGAGGTATCCGTCCGCACCATGCTGGTACCCGTCTATGCTTGAAGAGTCGTCCTTTCGCGCACTGAGCAGTATTACAGGGATATGGCTGGTCTGCATCTGCCCCTTTATCGTGGCGCACAGATCCAGGCCGTTGGTCTGGGGCATCATTATATCCGTCACCACTATATCTACAGGCTGCGACTCCAATGTCCGCAAGGCTGTCTCCGCGCTGTTGCAGGTCAGGATATTGTACCTCTTGGACATGATGGCTGCGAATGTGGACAGCAGGTCCTCATCGTCATCGACGAAAAGGACTGTGTGATTGTCCTTGATTATGCTCTCGCCCATAGAGAATGCCAGAGGGATGTCGGACACTGCATCCGTGTCCTTTTCGTCCGGAGAATAGTTTTCCTCTGAAATAGGCAGCGTGACAGTAAAGCAGTTTCCCGTCGCCTCGTTACTTGACACTTCTATATGGCCCTTGTGCTTGTCCACCAGCGCTTTGACCAATGACAGCCCTATGCCGGTCCCTATTGTGCTGAATTTGCGGTAGTCTCC
The DNA here is from genome assembly GCA_964616865.1 of uncultured Muribaculaceae bacterium. GTDB lineage: Bacteria > Bacteroidota > Bacteroidia > Bacteroidales > UBA932 > Cryptobacteroides. The sequence continues at coordinate 113,271 of CAZTUQ010000001.1, read as the reverse complement.
CTCATAAAACCGTCTGAACAACTTTTTCAATGTCTTCTTGTCCATCAGTTTGCCGTCATTCGCACATTTTATGACCAATATCCCTGCCGACGGCTGCTCTGCCGATACTCTCACCTCGCCCCCTTCGAGGGTGTATTTCACCGCGTTGGAGATGAGGTTATACATTATCTTGTCGAGCTTGTCGGGGTCAAACCAGCCATTGATGCTTTGAGGCTCGGCTCTATACGAGATGGTGAGTTGCCGTTTGCGGATGAGCGGCTGGAACGCCTCCACACAATGTCCTACAAATGACGCGACATCATTGTGCGACACCTTCAGCCGTAGGTTGTCACTCTCCGCCTTGCGGAATTCCAGCACCTGCTGGACCAGGCGCGTCAGGCGTATTGCATTGACAGACATTATGTCCGCAATATGCTTGTCGGATTCGGAACGGGGCTGGAGGCTTTCTATTGCGGCGAGGATTATGCTGAGCGGCGTGAGGAATTCGTGCGAGACATTGGTGAAAAACCGCAGTTTTGCCTGGTTTACCTCCTCGGCTTTCTGTGCGTTGAGCTGCTCGTATTCCATACGCCGTTTGTATCTCATGCGCGTGGAAACGGACTGTATCACAGATGCTGTCAGCCCTCCGAATACCGTCAGATACAGCAGCCATGCCCACCACGCGGTCGCAGGATTGTGCTTTATAAGTATGTCCAGAGTCTTGTAGCTGCTGGTGAGGTATCCGTTGGAACGGCTGCCGCATACTTCAAATGTATACCGTCCCGGCGGCAGATTCTGAAAAGAAGCAGTATTGTCATCACCGTTGACTATCATCCATTCTCCGGCATTGCCGCCTTTGCGCGAGAGCCTGTACCGGTAGATGTTGCCACGGGAGTCGTTGAAGTCCATCAGTGAAAACTTGACATCTATGTCATTATGCCTGTGGCCCAATGTTATCAGAGGAATGCTTCCGCTGCCTGGTATGCTCCTGCCGCTTGCTATGACCTCAGTCACCACGATATTCGCGACAGTGCTGTCTGTCAGGCCTGCCCTGCAAGGGAAGAGCAGCACTCCGTGCGAACAGCCGAATGCCATTTCATCCGACTCGGGCAGATAAGCGGCTGCGTTGTTGTTGAAATACATGGAAGTGCCCGGGCCGGAAATACTCTGAAACCATAGATCTTCTATTTCTTCATCATTGTAGGTGAATGAGACAATCTGATCGGCTGTCGTCACCCATATCCTGCCGTCTCCGCTCTCCTGGATGTTCCGTATTCCGGCATTGCGCATAAAGACGAGTTCGTTCATCTTGGTGAATCTGTCCCTGCCCTTGTCATACATATACAGGCCATTCCATGTAGTGCCTACCCATACATTGCCTTGGGAGTCTGCCATCAGACTTGAGAATCTCTTGGACTCCGGGGCGGAGTCTACAGGGTAGCAGGATACCTGCCTGTGCCTCCTGTCTATCTTGATGACACCATTGTAGTCGCTTGTCATCCAGATGCATCCGTCCTTGTCGGTGTCGATGTCGGCAATGGAGTTGTCCCCGTATTGCCTGCTGATGCCGGACCATGACCAGATGTCCGTGATGAGGTCGTCTCCAGTCAGTACGAATGCTCCGCGTTTTGTGGCTATGAGCACATTTCCCTCGCCGTCCTGCTCCAAAGCCCGGATGCAGTCGTTCAGCAGGGGAGAATTAGTGGAGTTGAATGCCCTGGTCGTCCCGTTCCGCAGGTTGTGTACCAGCAGGCCGTTGTTGTAACTGCCGAAACATATATCCCCGGAGTCACCGCGGGATACAATATCCTCGACCAGACTTGTGTACATCAGCCCTTTCATGGACGGGATATTGAGATGATCCTCAAAACTGTCCTCCTGTCTGTTATATGATATGAATCCATGCCCGGCAATTCCGAGGAATGCCTTTGTGCCTGATACTCTGTAAATACTGGTAACCGAATTGGTCTTGAATGCTTCCCGGACGGTCCCCAGCGACATCATCTTGAACGGTGCCGTTGTCTGGACCGCCTTGCACGCGCCTCCGCCGAACATCCCGAACAGCAGAGTCTTGTCCTTGGTGAGCAATATGGAATTGACTTCGTTATACGGCAGGCTGCCATGGATATTGGCAGGGTAATAATTCTCAAACTCCTGTCCGCGCATCAGACTCAGACCGCTGCGGCTTCCTACCAATATATTGCCGCAGGCATCTTCACCTATATCATATATAATGTCGTCGAGCAGAGTTGTCGCATCAGACGGATCGTGCCGGTATTGCCTGTATCGCGGAGACTCCTCAAACAGCTCTCCGGCAGGTATGTGCAGCAGCCCGGCACCCCATGTACCTATCCACAGAGAGCCCTGCGCGTCCATGTGCAGCACATAGGAGTCGTTGAGCGCGCCGTCCCTGTATGCGACCAGCTGGCCTGTGGCAGGGCTGTATCTGTATAGCCCGTTATGCCATGATGTTATCCATAGATTGCCGTCTCTGTCAAACAATATATCTATCAGATCCCTCAGGCCGCTTTCGCGGAATCCTGTCCTGAAATCGAAAAGCGAGAACGCCCCTCCGTCCTGTCCGCGGAAAAACAGGCCCCTGTCTCCGCAGACCCATATCCTGCCGTCTGCGTCCTTTGCGAAATTGTTTACATTCAGATCGTCAGTGGCGTAATCGTCAGTGTCCGTGAGCTGCTCGGTGGCCTTGTCGAATGTCAGGAGCCCTCTGTCCGTGCCGATGATGAGTTTGCCGTCATTGTCTTCAATGACCCTGTGCAACATTCGTCCGAAATGGTTTTCCCCATCACCTCCTACCGGCCATGTCTTGGTCTCATAGCCGTCATAGCGCGTCAGCCCGTCACTGCTGACTATCCATACATATCCTTCGGAATCTTGATACAGCTGGGAGACTTTCTCTGACGGCACCTGCCCGGATTTCAGAGTTGCAAATGTCATCCTCTCTCCGGCGTTCCCGGCAGGGATTGTTGCCAGAGCGATTGCGAGTAATGTGGTCAGTGCGCACATGATGAACGAATTTAAGTTTAGATAATCTCAACAAGGTAGATATTTTAACGAAAAAAGTCTCCATCTCGCTGCGGATATCATGGTAGATTCTTTTATTATGTATGTTTGCGACAAAACATATAGTCATGAAATCTCTCTATTCCGCCCTCGTGTCACTTGTGGTTTTGAGCGGCTGCGCAGCCGACAATATGGTCGATGTGGTGCCCCAGCCGATGAAGGTCCGTGTAAAGTCCGGTACGTTCAGTCCGGCCGGTGCACCGGTACGCTATTCTCCCGAATTCCGCGGAGATGCGGAGTCCGCTGTCATGAAGTTTGCAGACCGTCTTTCGGAGGCCTCCGGCACACCGTCGGCAGTGTCAATGATTGCGGAGAGTGTCCCCGACGAAGGCTTTGTATTTGTCTATGACAGCGCACTCGGAGCAGAAGAATACAGGCTCCGTATAGACCGCAGGTCTGCCACTGTGCATGCATCTTCATTGTCTGGCGTATTGTATTCCATAGCCACATTGTCTCAAATGATGCCGCCGGCATATTTCGGCAAGGCCACGGACTCGGACGCATTCTGGCAGCTGCCCTGCTGCGAGATACAAGACCGGCCGCGCTTTGCCTGGCGCGGCATGCACCTGGATGTCGCAAGGCATTTCTTTAGTGTGGAGGAGGTCAAGAAGTATCTGGACATCATGGCATTATACAAGATGAACCGCTTTCATTGGCATTTGTCTGATGACCAGGGGTGGAGAGTGGAAATCAGGAAATACCCCCGTCTGACATCCGTCGGGTCTGTCAGGGCAGAGACTATGCTCGGGCGTATAGACTATGATGAGCAGCCGCTTACATACGACGGTACGCCTTATGGCGGATTCTATACGCAGGAGGAGATCCGCGAGGTCGTTGCTTATGCGTCTTCGCTCGGCATTACGGTCGTGCCGGAGATAGATTTGCCCGGACACATGCTGTCCGCACTTGCCGCATATCCGGAACTCGGCTGCCGTGGTGGAGCATACAAGGTGTGGGGGCGTTGGGGCATATCCAAAGATGTCCTGTGCGTGGGCAAGGAGACTACATTCGATTTCATCGAGGGGGTTATGGACGAGATTATGGAAATGTTTCCTGGGACATACATCCATATCGGAGGTGACGAGTGCCCCAAGATTGCCTGGAAGACCTGTCCCAGATGTCAGGAGCGTATCCGTTCGCTCGGTATCAGCTGGGACGGAGTGCATACTCCTGAACAGTTGCTCCAGAACTATGTTACCGCACGGGTGCAAAAATATCTTGCCGAGCATGGCAGGCGCATTATCGGATGGGACGAGATATTGGAAGGCAACCTTTCACCAGGTGCTACGGTCATGTCCTGGAGGGGAGTGTCCGGAGGGATAGAGGCTGCCGCCAGGGGCTTTGATGTGGTCATGACGCCTTGCGACTACCTGTATCTGGATTATTTCCAGTCGGAGCATGCAGACAAGGAGCCTCTCGGTATCGGAGGGCGGCTCCCTATAGAGAAAGTATATTCATTCGAGCCGTATGACGGACTGCCTGAAGATGCCAGACCGCATATCCTCGGCGTGCAGGCCAATCTGTGGACCGAATATATCGCCACCGCAGAACACCTTGAATACAACCTCCTGCCGAGGATGCTGGCGGTGAGCGAAGTGCAGTGGTGCGCACCCGGACGCAGGGACTTTGACCGATTCAAAGAGCTGGTGCTGTCCCGCCAGTTTCCTATGCTTGACGCCATGGGACGCAACTATTCCAGGGCTATGGAGGGCATTTTCGGAATGTCCCCGGCAAATGCTGCCGATTGAGCGGCGTTTGTGGGGAATGACGGCCATAGAAGTGCTCTCAGAGGGATTTTTGCGTTCTTTTGCCTTGTGCGAAATGTGGTGAAAACACCCTGTCAGAAGGGCTTCTGTGGCGGAAAAAGTGGCGGACGGTAATGTGTGGGTGAGTCTTTTTATCTAAATTGCGCCGTTTTTTCGCGGAAGACGGATCCGGATATCTTCCGCATAAATCAAAAAAGATGAAGAGACAGATTATTACAATCGCGGCACTTCTCGCCGCCTCCGCTTCCGCATTTGCTGGCGGAATCCTTACAAACACAAATCAAAGCATTTCTTTTCTGCGCCAGCCGGCACAGAATGCAGTCATTTCTGTCAACAGCGCGTACTACAACCCTGCCGGAGTAGGCTTCCTGCCTAACGGATGGCAGTTCAGCCTCGGAGTCCAGAATGTTCACCAGACCCGCGAGATCGAATCCACATTCGCGCCTTTTGCGCTGAATGTAGACAACACCGGCAAGGGTTCCAAACTCTACACGGGCAAGACCTCTGTTCCTGCCCTGCCTGCATTTGACCTTACTTATGTCAATGACAGGTTCTTTGGCTCCATGCACTTCGGAGTCATCGGGGGCGGCGGTTCTTGCGACTTCAGCAGCGGGCTCGGCTCTTTTGAGGGCAATATCGCCATGATTCCCGCAGTCATCAACAAGCTCGCCGGCAGCAATGTCCTCGGCTATGATGTCGATTGCGACCTCGTCGGCACGCAGTTCTTCGTCGGCGGCCAGCTCAACCTCGGTTATCGCATTACTGACAATCTCGCCGTATCCGCAGGTGTGCGCGGCTACTATGTGTACGGAAACAATGAGGGCGGCCTCAGGAATATCCAGCTCTCTTACGGCGGCACTACAGGTCCTGCGGCAACAGTGCTCGGCGGAGTGCTTGCCGGCATGGGCATGAGTGTAGACCCTGCGATGCTCGGTGCATTATTTGCCGACAAGGAAGTGAATGTCAAACAGACAGGTTGGGCACTCAATCCTATCCTGAGCGTGGACTACAAGGTCGGCTCTCTCAACCTCGCTGCCAAGTACGAGTTCAACACATCCATCCGTCTCAAGAACGACACCAAGGTCAATACTACCGGCATCGCGCAGTATGACGACGGCAAGAAAGGCATCGGCAGCGACATGCCTGCCATCCTCTCCCTCGGTGCGGAGTATGGTTTTACGGATGCGTTCAGGGTAAATCTCGGTCTGAATTATTATTTCGACAAGAATGCCAAGATCTACAACGGTGCTACCGATGCCAACGACAAGGCGAAACTCATTGACAGCAACACATACGAGGTTCTCGCAGGTGTAGAGTATGACATCAATGACAAGTTCACCGTCAGTGCCGGTGGCCACTGCACCCGTTACGGCATGGGCAAGGGGCAGGAGTTCAGTTCTGATTCGGGATTCTATATCCCCTCATGGAGCACAGGAGCAGGCTTCCGTTACAATCTCAACAAACGCCTCAGTTTTGATTTTGCGGCCTACTCCACATGGTACAGCCACGATACCAAGGAGATGGCAGACTTCAACAATGCCGGAGCCAAACTCTACGCCTCGTTGGCGCAGGTTGATGCGCTCAAGGCTGTCATGAATGCCAACGGTATTACCGCAGAGTCCCTCAAGACCCCCGGTTCGGACAGGTATTTCCGCAAGAGCCTTGTGCTCGGTATCGGAGTCAATTATAGATTCTAATAGTATTTGTTGTTGAAGTGCAGATACTATGGCGGGTCCGGATTGTTTCGGATCCGCCTTTTTTACATGCAAAATCATTATTTTTGTGCAGCCAATCAAGAATAATCCCAAATGAATAACAAGTCCTCAAGCCTTGCCCATGGCGTTATCGCTGCGGCCGCTATATTGTTTGCAGTGCTGCTGTGCACTTCTTCCCGGCCGGGTCGCAATGCCGCCAATTATACCGTAAACCGCAGGCCTCTTGCTCCTTCGGCATATCTGGAACTCCCTATAGGTGCGATACATCCGGAGGGGTGGCTCGAAGAGCAGCTGTTCAGGATGAGGGACGGGCTTACAGGTCAGATGGATAGCGTCTATAGTATTGTGGACGGCCCTGACAATGCATGGCTTGGAGGCAAGGGGGATGCATGGGAGCGCGGTCCTTACTGGATAGACGGTCTGTTGCCGCTTGCATATATATTGGACGACGAGAGACTTAAGTCCAAGGCACAGGCATGGGTGGAATGGTCACTCGCCTCGCAGGACCCGGAGGGCTTTTTCGGACCTCGCGTGGACGGAGCAAAAGCCTCGGGGATACAGAGTGACAACGCCCGTGACTGGTGGCCGAGAATGGTGATGCTCAAGGTGATGAAGCAGTATTGGCAGGCAACGGGAGACGAGAGGGTCATAGAGTTTATGACGCGCTATTTCCGTTATCAGCTGGAGCATTTGCCGGAGACTCCGCTTGACAATTGGACCCATTGGGGAGCGCAGCGTGGAGGTGACAATCTGCAGATGGTATATTGGCTGTACAACATCACAGGAGAGCGTTTCTTGCTGAAATTGGGGAAACTGCTGCATTCGCAGACATACGACTGGACGGGTGCATTCCTCGGAGGAGAGACCATTCGCAGCCGTTGGGGACACCATTGTGTCAATCTGGCGCAGGGATTCAAAGAGCCGGTCGTGTACTGGCAGCAGGCCAAGGATGACAAATACCTGGAGGCTTGCAGGAGTGCTGCGGAGACTATACGCAATACGGTCGGTCTGCCCAACGGACTTTGGGGCGGTGACGAGATGCTGCACAGTGGTGAGCCTACCGCTGGCAGCGAGTTGTGCACAGCGGTGGAGATGATGTATTCGCTGGAAGAGATGTCCCGCATCACAGGGGATGTGCAGTGGATGGATCATCTGGAGAGAGTGGCATACAACGCCCTGCCGACGCAGATTTCCTCCGATTTCATGGGTAAACAGTATTTCCAGCAGACCAACCAGATATCAGCGACACGCACTCACAAGGCGTTTGTCACTCCGCACGGAGGCACAAATACAGTCTTCGGCACATTGACCGGCTATCCCTGCTGCGTGTCCAATATGCACCAGGGCTGGCCTAAATTCGTACAGAATCTGTGGTATGCGACAGCGGATGGCGGTGCGGCGGCTCTCGTATATGCCCCGTGCCGCGTGGACATGCTTGTTGCCGGACAGGTGCGTGTGACAGTGACAGAGGAGACGCACTATCCTTTTGACGGAGATGTCGCATTCCGTTTCCATTTCCCCGAAGCGGAGGGAGCGGAGTTTCCGTTCAGCCTCCGCATTCCCGGCTGGTGCGATGCCGCTTCCGTCAGTATAAATGGAGAGACCCAGGATGTTGCGGCTGCTGCCGGAGAGATTGTGACTCTGCGGAGACAGTGGCGCTCTGGCGACGAAATTCGATTGGATCTCCCTCAGAGAGTGCGTGTTACACGGTGGTATGACGGCGCGGCATGCTTTGAGCGTGGTCCTCTGGTATATGCACTCAAACTGAATGAGATATGGACCGAGACCCCGTTCAAAGGCAAATATATGCGCAACAAGTACGGTGACAGTTGCTGGGAGGTTACTACAGACAGCCCTTGGAACTATGGCGTGGACGAGCGTATGCCTGGCATGGACAGTCTGGTAAACAAATATCCGGTCGTTGTCAGGGAAGAATTCCCCAAATGGCCGTGGGATGCACAGAATGCCCCCGTCAGCATCTTTATCGATGCAATGCGCCTGCATGACTGGCACGAATACAACGGAGACTGCGGGCCGATACGGTATACAGTCCAGGGAGATACCCCTCATGGCAAACCCGAGCGTGTGGAACTCATCCCGTACGGCTGCACCAAACTGCGCATTGCGGAGTTCCCCTTGCGCTGGCCTAATTAATACATGACGGACAGATAAGAAAAAGGCGGTCGGAAGCATTCCGGCCGCCTTTTCTTGAATGTCTCGGTATTATTCCAGTCTCCTGGCTCCATCGGAGATTACGACATCGTATATCTTGGGCTCATGCCCGAACTTTGCCGTAAACTGCTCTTTGGCGGCGTTGATGAACGGCTCGTAGAGTTCGTCCTTTACGAGGTTGATTGTACACCCTCCGAATCCGCCACCCATCACGCGAGAGCCGGTCACATCGCATTTGCGGGCGAGGCTGTTGAGGAAGTCGAGTTCCTCGCAACTCACCTCATAGAGGCGGCTCATGCCGAAATGTGTCTGATACATCATCTCTCCGACAGTCACATAATCGCCTCTCTCCAGAGCGTCGCAGACATCCAGCACCCTCTGTACCTCTCCGATTACATATTCCGCTCTCATAAAGTCCTCTTCGCTGATCTTTTCTCTGACCTCGTCGAGCCAGATGCGCTTGGCATCGCTCAGGAACTCCACCTCGGGATGATTCTCCCTGATTGCAGCGGCTGCCGTCTCGCAGCTCTTGCGCCTGTCATTGTATGCGGAGGACGCGAGTTCATGCTTGACGCAGGAGTCTACCAGTACCAGTCTGTATCCCTCGGGGTTGAATGGGAAGTACTTGTACTCCAATGTCTTGCAGTTTAGGCGTATGAGGCTGCCGGCCTTGCCGAAACAAGATGCGAACTGGTCCATGATGCCGCAGTTTACACCGCAGTAGTTATGCTCCGTGCTCTGTCCTATCTTGGCGAGTTCAAACAGGTCTATTCCGTTGTGGAACAAGTCGTTGATTGCAAATGCAAATGTGCTCTCGAGTGCGGCCGAACTCGAAAGCCCGGCTCCGAGGGGGACATCTCCTGCAAATGCAGCATCGAAGCCCTCTACCTTGCCGCCTCTCTTGATAGTCTCACGGCATACGCCGAATACATATCTGGCCCATGCCTGCTCGGGCTTGTCTTCCTCTTTAAGGCCGAATTCCGCCCTCTCGTCATAGTCCACGGACAGGAGTCTGACCTTGTCCGTGCCGTTGAGGCGTATTTTTGCGACTATACCTTTGTCGATAGCACCGGGAAATACGAAGCCTCCGTTGTAATCAGTGTGTTCGCCTATGAGATTGACGCGCCCGGGGGATGTATATAAGACTCCCTCTGTTCCGAATGTCTCGTCGAATCGGGCAGATACTTTAGATTTGATGTCCATTGTCTGTGATTGGTTTAATTCTGTGTTTTCCCCGTTCCGGGTGAATGTTTATATGGAGAAGGCGTTGAAACCTCCGTCTACTGCGAGTACGGTACCGGTGACTCCCTTGGAGGCATCGGATGCCAGATAATGGAGCGCACCCACCAGTTCGTCCGGTTCGAGGAAGCGTCCGAATGGGGTATGGCCGAGGATTTTGCTGGAGCGGTCCGTGAGGCTGCCGTCGGGATTTGTCAGCAGGGAGCGGTTCTGGTTGGTCAGGATAAATCCCGGTGCAATGGCGTTGACCCTGAGGCCGTCTCCGAATTTGGTGGCGAGTTCTCCGGCGAGCCATTGTGTCCAGCTGGCGAGCGCGGATTTGGCCATGCCGTATCCGCATACTCTCGTGAGCGGCTTGAATGAGGACATCGAGCAGAAGTTGATGATTGAGCCTTTCTTTTTCTCGACCATCGGGCGTGCGAATACCTTGGTGGGGATAATTGCTCCCATGATGTTGAGTTCGAATACTTTGCGTGTGGCTTCCAGGTCCATGTCGAAAATGGTCTGTTCCGGGCTGATGTTGGCTCCGCTCATATTGCCGCCGACTCCGTTGAGCAGAATGTCCACCGAGCCGTATGCAGAGAGTGTGTCTTCGAGGTTGCGCTCGAGCGATTTCTCATCGAGAATGTCGGATGGCAGGAACATGGCCTCTCCGCCGTTTGCCTTGATGTCGGCTACTATGGCCTCGCTTTTCTCGCGAGAACTTTCGCGTCCGAGCAGCACGACCTTGCTGCCCTGTGCTGCGAAATACCTGACTGCTTCTGAGCCGATGACGCCGCTCGCGCCCGTCATTACGGTGACTCTGCCGTTGATATCAAAGAGATTCTCCATTGGTTACATATAATATTAGTATCGTGTAAATATAATCAATTATATTCAAAAGTTTGACTAACTTCGCTCTCGAGAGCCGCGCGGACGGTGGGAGGTGTGCGGAACTGATGGATGTGGCGAGGGGCAGCGGGCTCGACTGGAGCAGAACAGGCTCGGACCGCAAAGAAAATGCTGGAAAAGACTATCCGGCAGAGGCTGTGTCCGATATTACAGGTTTGTCTTCAGAAGATGTAGCCCGTTTGTTGCCATTATCAGAATGGCAGGCGGATTCTGCCGCCAAAGAGACTGATTCATAACGGGATTTTGAGTTGCCGTAAAAAATTGCTACCTTTGTCGCCCCTATATAGTGTAGGGATCGCAATTTTTGTATTAACTATTTAAAGATCAAGACAGTGGACACACAGAGTTACAAAACTGTGTCGCTTAACAAAGCGACTGTGGACAAACAGTGGGTCGTCATTGACGCAACGGATCTTGCACTTGGTCGTCTCGCTTCCAGGCTTGCCCTCGTCCTCAGAGGCAAGAACAAGCCGGGATTCACTCCTCATGTGGACTGCGGTGACAATGTCATCGTCATCAACGCGGAGAAGGTGATCCTCAAGGGCAAGAAGATGACCAATCGCGTGTATACACGCTACACCGGCTATCCCGGCGGACAGCGTTTCACCACGCCTAGAGAGATCCTCGAGAAGAGGCCTACTGAACTGGTCAGGAGAGCTGTAAAGGGTATGCTCCCCAAGACCCGCCTTGGTGATCAGCTCATCGGCAACCTGCATATCTATGCCGGTCCGGAGCATCCTCATCAGGCACAGAACCCCAAACAGATTAAGTTGGACGAAATTTAAACAGAGCAAATGGAACAGAAACACGCCCTTGGAAGACGTAAGGAAGCTGTGGCTCGCGTTTATCTCGTCGCCGGGAAGGGAAACATCACCATCAACGACCGTACCCTCGAGGACTACTTCAAAGAGGATACTCTCCGTTATGTCGTGAACCAGCCCCTCACCATCACGCAGACCGAAGGTCAGTTTGACATCAAGGTTACCATCGCAGGCGGTGGTACCAAAGGTCAGGCTGAGGCTGTAAGGCTCGGCATTGCCCGTGCTCTCTGCGAGTTGGATACAGAGGCTTATCGCCCTGCCCTCAAGGCTGCCGGTATGCTCACACGCGATTCCCGTGTGGTCGAGCGTAAGAAACCCGGACGCCCTGGTGCACGTAAACGCTTCCAGTTCAGCAAACGTTAGTCTGCTGAAGAAACGTTGCCTTACAAATGCACAGCAGCGGTTACAAACCATCCTGAGATGGTTGCCGCTCTGCGGAAAAGGCAGGAGACTGACGCGGAGTCGCTACTCCGGCCTTGATGTAAAGAGAAAAACAACACAAAAACAATGTCTAGAACAAAATTCCAAGATTTGCTTGATGCAGGTGTCCATTTCGGGCATCTTGCCCGCAAGTGGAATCCTAAAATGGCACCGTACATATTCGACCAGAAAAATGGATTCCATGTCATCGACCTGCACAAGACTGTCGTCAAGATAGACGAAGCTGCGGAAGCCATGAAGGATCTCGCCCGTTCGGGTCGCAAAATCCTCTTTGTGGCTACAAAGAAGCAGGCAAAAGAGATTGTCGCTGAGAAGGCGGCATCTGTAGGCATGCCGTATATCACCGAGAGGTGGGCTGGCGGTATGCTCACCAATTTCCCCACCATCCGCAAGGCCATCAAGAAGATGTCCACCATCGACAAGATGAAAGAGGATGGTACATTCGATAAATTGGCCAAGAGGGAGCGTCTCCAGGTCAATCGCCAGAGGGAGAAACTCGAGCTTAACCTCGGATCTATCCGTGATATGAACAGACTGCCTTCCGCACTGTTCGTGATCGATGTCCAGAAAGAAGCAAATGCAGTCAGAGAAGCCAATCGTCTCAACATTCCGGTATTCGCGATGGTTGATACATGTTGCGATCCTACCCCTATTGATTACGTGATTCCGGCGAACGATGATGCTGCGAAATCCATAGAGTGCATCACTGACGTGCTCTGCAAGGCTATTGCCGAGGGACTCGAGGAGAAGAAACTGGCTAAGGACAAGGAGGAGGCCGCCGAGGAGGCGCAGCTCGCCCCTGCCAAGAAACTCCGCTCACGCAAAAATGTGAAGGAGTCCGACAAGCCGGCAGCACAGCCCGTCGAGGCTGCTGCAGAGGCTCCTGCCGAGAAGCCCGCTGAAGCTCAGGCTGAATAATCAACAGTAAAGAACAACAATTATGGCAGCAATAACAGCAGCAGATGTGATGAAACTGCGCAAAATGACAAGCGCAGGTATGATGGATTGCAAGAACGCTCTCGTCGAAGCCGAGGGCGACTTCAACAAGGCTATCGACATCATCCGTGAAAAAGGCAAGCTCGTCGCTGCGAAGAGGGCTGACCGCGAGACCTCTGAGGGTGCGGTCAAGGCTCGCGTTGCGGACGGCAAGGCCGTGCTCGTATGCCTCGGCTGCGAGACCGACTTCGTTTCCCGCAATGAGGCTTTCCAGGAGTTGGCAGATGCCATCGCCGATGCGGCGATTGCAGCATTCCCCGCTGACATCGAGGCTCTCAAGCAGGTGAAACTCGCTGATGGTCAGACTGTCGCTGAGGCCGTTGAGGCTCAGACAGGCAAGACAGGTGAGAAGCATGTCCTCGCTTACTATGCACAGGTGGAAGCTCCTTTCATCAAGGAGTACATCCACAAGGTGAATGGCAAGCTCGGCGCTCTCGTAGGATTCAGCAAAGTCGTCTCTGACGATGTCGCAAAGGGTATCGCGATGCAGGTTGCATCCATGAACCCTGTGTCGATTTCCGCAGAGGACTGCCCTGCAGAGACTCTTGACAGCGAGTACAAGATTGCCGTTGAGAAGACCAAGGAAGAGCAGGTACAGAAGGCAGTGGACGCAGCCCTCAAGAAAGCCGGCATCAATCCGGCCCATGTGGACAGCGAGGACCATATCGAGTCCAACACCGCCAAAGGCTGGCTTACCCCTGAGCAGGCAGCACAGGCTCGTGAGATCAAGGCTACAGTTGCAGCGGAGAAATCCGCCAACCTCAATGAGCAGATGATCGAGAACATCGCTAAAGGCCGTGTACAGAAGTTCCTCAAGGAGAATACCCTTATGGAGCAGGAGTATCAGATGAGCGATGACAAGATTACTGTCAAGGCAGCTCTTGCAGCAGCCGACAAAGAGGCAAAGGTGGTCTCGTTCAAGCGTTTCACACTCAATGACTAGTTTTTAGTTCTACATAAGTTATTAGGCGGGCCGCTCCTTTGTGGGCGGCCCGCTTTTTTATACCTCAGGACCTCTTCGACTGAGGCTTGGATATAAAAAGAGCCGCCTCATTTCACAACGAAGCGGCCCAAAAAATTCTAACCTAAAATTTAACCTATGAAAAACTATTCATCAAGAATAGTTGCAAATCCTGTGCCAGTGCCTTATTCGGTAACTAATTTTACAGATTCAATCTTGACAGCCTCTACAGGGCGGTCGCGGTAGTCTGTCTGCACCGCTGCAATCTTGTCAATGGTCTTGAGCCCGTCGATGGTCTCACCATACACAGTATACGCTCCGTCCAACTGGGCGCAGTTGTCGGCATCCTGGACGATGTAGAACTGCGATCCAGACGATGCTTTGGTAGGATTGGCGGCGTCTCCACGCCTGGCTGCTGCCAGAGCGCCTTTCTTGTGCCTGTATTCGGGTACGAATTCGGCAGGGACTGTGTAGTCAGGTCCGCCGGTGCCCCATCTGTCCGCCATGTCTGGATTCTTGGAGAGGGGGTCTCCGCCCTGGATCATGAACCCGTCGATGACCCTGTGGAACAGCAGGCCGTCATAATAGCCGCTGAGCGCGAGGCGTGCGAAATTGTCCCTGTGCTTGGGGGTCTTGGAATAGAGTTTTACTCTGATTGTGCCATAATTGGTCACGATGTCGAATACAGGCTCCTCGGGGAGCGTTGCCAATGTCTTTTCTGTCATTTCTTTGTTGATTTGTGCTTGTGCTATGGAGTCCTGCCTTGCCTGTTCGGCGGCGGCAGCATCCGCTTTTTTACCGGAGCGTCCGCAGGACGCGACCATCATAATGGCTGCCGTTGCCAGCAGCGTCATCCTAACAATACCTTTCATACTTTACGTTTTTTGAGTTCCTTGTATATCATCCATGCGTAGACCGGCAACAAGGCCGTTCCTACGATTATTTTTCCGATTCCGTCAAGCGGAATGACGCAGTATACAGCGTATAGCACGGCTGCGCAGGCGACAAACTTCATCATTCCTGCCATATCATAGCGTATGGGATAGTACCGCCGTCCTATCAGCCAGCTCATTAGCATTGCGGTCCCATATCCGGCAAATCCACCCCACGCGCATGCCATATAGCCCCAGCGGGGGACAAACACGACATTGAACAGCACCATCACGGCAGCACCGCATGCGCTCATGACTGCGCCCCACCATGTCTTGTCCGTGAGTTTGTACCAGAATGAGAGATTGAAATATACCCCCATGAATATCTCCGCTGTCATCACAACGGGCACAGCCTTGAGCCCGGACCAATAGCCCGGCTGTATGAAATGCCTCAGCACGGGCATGTAGAACATCACGGCCAGCCATGCCAGCACCGTGAATACTACAAACCATTTCATGCCCTCTGCAAGCGTGTCGGGGCTGTTGCGGTCCTTGTCTCCGCCGAATACAAGCGGCTCGTACGCGTATCGGAACGCCTGCGTCAGCAGTGACATGATCATCGCTATCTTGACACATGCCCCATATATGCCGAGCTGCACCTGCCCCTCGTGCCCCGGCATCAGGTAGGGGAACAATATCTTGTCCGCCACCTGGTTGAGTATGCCGACAAGACTGAGCAGCATCAGCGGCAGCGAATAGGCGAGCATGCGCCTTGCAAGGCCCTTGTCAAATCCATACGCTATTCCCCGCATCTCCGGGATAAATCCCAACATGACACCGGCCGTACAGATGAGATTTGCAAAGAATATCAGCCCCACGCCTCCATTGTACTTCCCGTAAACCTCTGCCAGACCTGCATGCTCCGGCATGACGAGGAATATAAACAGGTTCATGGCGATATTGGCGAATATGAATGCCATTTTGAGGCTCATGAACCTGACCGGGCGATGCTGTTGCCTGAGACGGGCGAACATGATGGCCTGGAAAGCATCCATCCCTGCTATCAGCACGAAGCAGGCTATATATTCGGGGTGATCGCCATACCCCATCGCCTCCGACAACGGCCCGAGAAAAGCGAATGCCAGCGCGATAAACGCCAGTGCAACGCCACCGACCATGCGCAACGCATTGCTGTAGACCATTCTGTCGTCTTCCTCTCTCCTGCCGGAGAAACGGAAGAATGTCGTCTCCATTCCGAATGTCAACAATGCGAGCAACAATGCGGAATATGCGTACAGATTGGTGACTATGCCGTATCCGCCGCTCTCCGCTGATATTTTATAGGTATACAGAGGGACGAGCAGGTAGTTGAGAAACCTCCCGACTATGCTGCTCATCCCGTATATCGCGGTGTCCTTTGCCAGAGACTTTAGATTCATTATTTATTGCGGTAGTTGAATCCCTTTTCGTCCAGCATCTTGAATCCATGATCCTTGACCTTGGACATGAACCTGTCGAAATCCTTATTTTCCGGCAGGCACCACTGCACCTCGCTCATGGCGAACAGACGCGGCATGATCATATACTCGAGCTGCTCCTCCGAAGGGATGTACTCCGTCCAGACATTTGCCTGTGCACCGAGAATATGCGCAGCGGCATTCTCATCCAGACCTTCGGTAGGGTTGAATCCATAGACCTTCTCTATAGGCAGAGTGCCCCACCATGCGCAGAGCGGCTCGTCCACATCCTCCCAGACAGGGATGGAAGTGTTGTTGCGCGTGCCGCACTGGTTGTAGTCAAAATAGCAGAACTTGTCCGGAGACATGATGACATCAAATCCTCTGTTGGATGCCTCTATGCCGCCCTTTGTGCCTCTCCAACTCATTACGGTGGCACCTGCTGCGAGTTCGCCCTCGAGGATTTCATCCCAGCCGATGAGCCTCTTGCCGCGTGAAGTGAGGAACTCCTGCATGCGTGATGTCACATAGCACTGGAGTCTCTGTTCTGCGCTGATATGCTTGTCGCTCTTGAGCCCGAGAGCCGCTATGCGTGCCTGGCAGTCAGGGCATTGTGACCATGCGTCCTTGGGGCATTCGTCACCGCCGACATGGAAATACTTGCCGGGGAATATGTCGCAGAGTTCTCCGATAACTGTAGTCAGGAACTCGAATGTGCTCTCCTTGCCGGGGCAGAGGACATCGGGGGATATACCCCACATGGGCCATGTCTTGTACTCCTTTCCGGTCTCAATGGATATGCCGGTGCATCCCAGATGAGGATACGAGGCGAGTGCAGCCACCATGTGGCCGGGCAGGTCCACCTCGGGTATGACAGTGATGCCCAGACGGTCGGCGTATGCGACTATCTCGCGCATCTGGTCCTGGGTGTAGAATCCTCCGTAACGGGTCTCGTCGTATTTGAGTTCGCTCCTCTTCTGGCCGGGAACATAGCCGATGACGGTGCGGTCACGCCATGCTCCGACCTCGGTAAGGCGCGGATAAGCCTTGATTTCGGCTCTCCAGCCCTGGTCGTCCGTCAGATGCCAGTGGAAGCGGTTGAGTTTGAGCGTCGCCATGACATCGAGTATCTTCTTGATCTCGTCCACCGACCAGAAATGGCGGCAGCAGTCGAGCATCATGCCACGATGTCCGAATCTGGGCTTGTCCTTGATCTCACAGCAGGGGAGTTTCCATCCGGCATCCTTGTCCTGCTCTCCGCCATAGATGGATACCGGCATCAGCTGTTTGAGGGACTGTATCGCGTAGAGAAATCCCGCATCGGAAGATGCCTGGACCAGAGCCCTGCGCTTGTCGATGTTGATAGAATACGCCTCCTCTGCCATTGTCGGCTCCATGGAGAATACGATGCCTTTGTCTGCAGAGACATTATTCTCTGCGGAGGTTACTGTGAAGGTCTTTCCGGTCACGGCACCGAGTTCGCCGGACAGACGCTTTGCGGCGTCGATGGATTTCTCCCCCATGGCCTTGTCGCAGGAGATGCGTGTCTCCTTGAGGAGGTCAAACGAGCCCTTGCCTTCCTGTACGCTGAGAGGCTGTGGGATGATGTTGATCGCCGCTGCGAGCAGACCGGCTAAAAGTGTAAAAGTCATAATGTTATCTGTGTTTTTGTTGTGTCAGTATATTATAAGTCCGGCTATTCCTCCGGCTATTATCAACGGTATGGGTTTGGCCTTGAACCCCAGCGATGCGACGAGAGCGGCCCCGAGCAACGCCCAACTCTTCCAGTCGGGGAAATTGTCCTTCACTATGGAGAATGCCGGAGTCGTGCCGTCCCAACGGACATCGAATATGAGTATCGCCACAGCCGCCGCAAGCATTCCGACCACCACGGGACGGACACTGTCCATGATACGGTTGAATGTACTTGAATTGCGGTATCTCATATACATCTTCACTATCAGCATCATGATGATGAATGACGGCAGCACTATCGCTATGGTGGCAGTACACGAGCCGAGAATGCTGACCAGTTGCCCCGCTCCTGCCTCGTGCAGCACCTCGTAGCCGGTGTAAGTGGCGCAGTTGATGCCTATAGGCCCGGGCGTCATCTGGGAGATGGCTACAATGTCCGTAAACATGCTCTCTGTCAGCCAGGCATGTTTGGTTACCACCTCCGTCTGTATCAGGGACAGCATCGCATAGCCTCCTCCGAAAGTGAAAGTGCCTATCAGAAAGAATGTTATAAACAACTCTACGAATATCATCATCTGCTGCTCCTCCTCTCTCTGTACCATGCCAGTGCGGCACTTATTATTATAATGGTGAGCAATATATATATAGGAGAGAAGTCCAGCAGCGCCACGGCTGCAAGCACTCCTATGCTGATGACCCAGTGCCACCATCTGCGGTTGCCCTTTGCCATGCTGACCGTGGGTGCGACGATGAGAGCCACCGTGACGGGGCGTATGCCCATGAACGCCTTTTCCACATAGACATTGTCCCTGAACGATGTAAAGAACATCGCTATGAGCAGAATGGCGGCAAACGGCACGCAGATGCTGCCGAGCGTGGCGGCGATGCTGCCTTTCAACCCACGCAGCCTGTATCCGGCGAAAATGGAGATATTTACCGCTATCAGTCCCGGTGCGCTCTGGGCGAGGGCTATGATGTCCGGGAACTCGTCTTCCGAAAGCCATCCGCGGCCGACGACCTCGGACTGGATGGCGGGCACCATGGCATATCCTCCGCCAACGGTGAATGCCCCGATGTTGCAGAACACGAGGAATATCTTGTGAAGAGGGACTTTCTGTATAGCATCCATTGATGCAAATATACAAAATGGGATGGTGAGGGCGTGCCTGATTATGGCTAATTTAGAAAAAATATGTAATTTTGCCCCGATAAAGTGAATACATCTAATTAATTCTATAAAAGAAATGAGAATCGTTCAAGTTACAGGCAGGGAGATCCTCGATTCCAGAGGAAACCCTACGGTTGAGGTCGAGGTCGTGCTCGAGTCCGGTTTCAAAGGTGTTGCAGCTGTTCCTTCAGGAGCGTCCACCGGTGAGAATGAGGCACTGGAGCTTCGTGACGGCGACAAGAGCCGTTATATGGGCAAAGGCGTGCTCAAGGCAGTCGCCAATGTCAATGACGTCATCGCACCCGCTATCGTCGGCATGTCCGCTCTGGAGCAGAGGTCTATCGACAAGACCATGATCGAGCTCGATGGCACTCCTACCAAGAGCAAACTCGGCGCCAACGCCATCCTCGGCGTGAGCCTCGCAGTTGCCAAGGCAGCCGCTGCATATCTCGACATGCCTCTGTACAGGTACATCGGTGGTACCAATACTTATGTGCTCCCCGTTCCTATGATGAACATCATCAACGGCGGTGCCCACTCCGATGCTCCTATCGCATTCCAGGAGTTCATGATCCGTCCTGTCGGTGCAGCCAACGAGGCTGAGGCCGTCCGCATGGGTGCCGAGGTTTTCCACAACCTCAAGACTGTGCTCAAAAAGCGCGGCTGCTCCACTGCAGTAGGTGACGAGGGTGGTTTCGCTCCTGCACTCAAGGGCATCAACGATGCTCTCGACTGCATCATCGAGGCTATCAAGCTCGCAGGTTTCGAGCCTGGCAAGGACATCACCATCGCTATGGACTGCGCTGCTTCCGAGTTCTGCTTCAAGGGTGAGGACGGCAAGTTCTACTATGACTACAAGCAGCTCAAGGACGGCAAGAAGAAAGATCCCCGCGGCCGCAGGCTCACTACCGACCAGCAGATCAACTACCTCAAGAAACTCATCGACACATATCCTATCGACTCTATCGAGGACGGTCTCTCCGAGGAGGACTGGGAGGGATGGGTCAAACTCACCAAGGCTATCGGCGACCGTTGCCAGCTCGTGGGTGACGACCTCTTCGTGACCAATGTCAAGTACCTCCACAAGGGTATCGAGATGGGCGCAGGTAACTCCATCCTCATCAAGGTCAATCAGATCGGTTCCCTCACCGAGACTCTCGACGCTATCGAGATGGCTCACCGTCACGGCTATACCACCGTTACATCTCACCGTTCCGGCGAGACAGAGGATACCACTATCGCTGACATCGCTGTGGCTACCAACTCCGGCCAGATCAAGACCGGTTCCCTCAGCCGTACCGACCGTATCTGCAAATACAACCGCCTCATGAAGATCGAGCAGGAGCTCGGCGACACTGCGGCGTATGGATACAAGAAGATCAGGTAATTCGACCAAAAGATAATTTTTAGGGCCGCAATCATTGAGTTGCGGCTCTTTTTTTGTAGTTTTGAGAATCATATTTTCAAAATAGATGTAGATAATGGTACATATATCGGGACGGATATCGCAGATAATAGGGCCTGTAGTGGATGTCCACTTTGATTTGCCGGCTAAGGAGGAGGTCCAGCTGCCCTCTATACACGAGGCGCTGAATATTACCCGTGACAACGGCAAGATTCTCGTCATTGAGGTCCAGCAGCATATCGGTGATGATACCGTGCGCTGTGTGGCTATGGATACCACTGACGGCCTGCGCCGCGGCATGACAGCGGTCTGTACCGGAGCTCCTATATCTATGCCTGTCGGTACGCAGATTCGCGGTCGTGTGATGAATGTCACCGGAGACGAGATTGACGGACTGGGGGCACTCGACAGGGCCGGCAGTCTGCCTATACATCGTGAACCTCCCCGTTTCGAGGATCTTGCGACCTCGCAGGAGGTGCTCTATACAGGTATCAAGGTCATAGACCTGCTGGAGCCGTATCTCAAAGGAGGCAAGATAGGACTGTTCGGTGGAGCAGGCGTCGGCAAGACCGTTCTCATCAAAGAGCTTATCAACAATATCGCCAAGCGCAATAACGGATTCTCTATTTTTGCCGGTGTGGGTGAGCGTACGCGTGAGGGTAATGACCTTATACGCGAGATGATAGAGTCGGATGTCATCCGTTATGGCGAAGAATTCGCCAAGGGCATGGCCGAGGGCAAGTGGGATCTCTCCACTGTGGACCCTAAAGAAGTCGAAAAATCCCAGGTGGCCATGGTGTTCGGCCAGATGAACGAGCCGCCGGGAGCGCGTAGCGCAGTCGCGCTCAGCGGCTTGACGCTCGCGGAATCCTTCAGGGATTCCGCCGGCGGCGAGGGGCCTAAAGATATCCTCTTCTTTATTGACAATATATTCCGTTTTACCCAGGCAGGCTCTGAAGTCTCCGCACTTCTCGGCCGTATGCCTTCGGCTGTGGGCTATCAGCCTACGCTCGCATCCGAAATGGGACAGATGCAGGAGCGCATCGCTTCTACTAAAAACGGCTCAATCACTTCCGTCCAGGCCGTGTATGTGCCGGCGGACGACCTGACTGACCCGGCTCCTGCCACGACATTCTCGCATCTCGATGCGACGACAGTTCTCAGCCGTAAGATTACCACTCTCGGTATCTATCCGGCAGTAGATCCCCTGGAGTCCACATCCCGTATCCTTGATCCCAATATTGTGGGCAAGGAGCATTATGAGACAGCGCAGCGTGTCAAGCAGATACTCCAGAGATACAACGAGTTGCAGGATATAATCTCCATACTCGGTATGGATGAGCTGGGCGACGAGGACAAGCTGACGGTGAGCAGGGCCCGCAGGGTGCAGAGATTCCTATCGCAGCCTTTCTCTGTGGCACAGACATTCACCGGTATACAGGGTGTCATGGTGGACATTGCGGATACAATCAAGGGATTCAACATGATACTTGACGGAGAGGTTGACTATCTGCCCGAACAGGCATTTCTCAATGTCGGTACTATAGAGGATGCCATTTCCAAGGGAGAAGCCATCCTCGCGCAGGCAAAACAGTCTTGACCATGATTCTGGATATTCTCACACCGGGCGGTTCTATACTGGACGCCGCACAAGTTGACGCCGTGTTCCTGCCCGGGGCTCTCGGCGAGTTTGAAGTGTTGCCGCATCATGCGCCTATCATTTCCTCGCTCGGCTCCGGAAGTATCAGGTATCGCGCCGGCGGTGTCGAGACAGGTGTCAAGATAACATCGGGATTCGCCATTGTGAAGAATGACCATATAGAGGCTTGTGTGGAGGGCGTACAGAGATGAAGGGGCGCATTCGCATATTGTTGCTGGTGCTGACGGCCATGTTGCCGGTCTCGTTGCATGCGGAGGAATTGGATATGAACGAATACCTCCTCGGCCATGTGGGGGACTCTTATGGTTGGCATATCACGACGGTGAAAGGGCATCATGAGACCATTCATCTGCCTGTGATATTGTATAGCAAGACTACCGGCTGGCATTGTTTCTCTTCCAGACATATCGAGGAGGGGGAGATGTATGAGGGATTCCGCTTAGCGGGGGATGATGAGAAACACAGTGGCAAACTCGTCGAGATTACAGGCGGAACTGCCGTCAAGCCTCTGGACATATCCATCACCAAGAATGTCTTTGGAATGATGATCAACAGCCTCATTGTGCTCATCATAGTGTTGTGCGGAGCGCGGTGGTATCGTCGCCATGATGCGAGAGAGGAGGCTCCGCGTGGGTTTGCGGGGCTGGTGGAGATGATGGTGACGATGGTGGAGGACGACATTATCAGACCATGCGTCGGCAAGGACTACAAACGCTATTCTCCCTATCTGCTGACGGCATTCTTCTTTATATTCATCAACAATCTGATGGGCATAGTGCCTTTCTTCCCGGGAGGCGCGAATATCACCGGCAATATAGCAGTGACATTGGGGCTTGCTCTGTGCACATTCTTTGCCGTAAACCTGTTCGGCAACAAACATTACTACAAGGACATATTCTGGCCCAATGTGCCGGTGTTCCTCAAGGCGTTTCCGCTGATGCCTCTGATAGAGATAATAGGTGTGTTTACCAAGCCTTTCTCTCTGACGGTGAGGTTGTTTGCCAATATTCTTGCCGGACACATGATGATATTGGGTGTGCTTGCCCTCATATTCATCACTTCATCTATGGGAGCTGCCCTGAACGGAGGGCTCTCTGTCGTGGCAGTGCTTTTCGCCGTGTTTATGGATATTCTGGAATGCCTGGTGGCGTTCCTGCAGGCGTATGTGTTCACAATGCTGTCGAGCGTGTTCATCGGGCTCAGCAGACAGGAGCCGGAAGAGGCCTGATATAATAACTGAAGATAAACTTTAAAATTATACGATTATGTTGACAATGATGATTCTCCAGGCAGCGGCAGGCACCGCTCTCGGTAAATTCGGAATGGCTATCGGAGCCAGTATAGCCGCTATTGCTGCAGCTATCGGTATCGGCAAGATCGGCAAGGCGGCACTTGATGCCGGTGCCCGTCAGCCGGAGTATGCCAGTAAGTATCAGATGACGGCGATTATCATCGCTGCCCTTGTCGAGGGCGCGTGTCTTTTCGCCATTCTGGTGTGTCTGCTCGGTATCCTCAGATAGTCTGAACCATGTCTCTGGTCACTCCTGATTTCGGCCTCCTTTTCTGGATGGTCATAGTCTTTGCCATTCTGTTCTTGATATTGGCGAAGGTGGGATTCCCTATTATCACGGGGATGGTAGACAAGAGGCAGGAACGCATCGGCAACAGTATCCGTCTCGCAAAAGAGGCGGAAGACAAGGTCAAGGAACTCGCTGCGGAGCATGACCGTATGGTGGAAGACGCACGCAAGGAGCAGGCTCGGATAATGAAAGAGGCTGCTGCTGCGAGAGATGCTGCTGTGGCGCAGGCGCAGGAACGTGCCGGCAAGGAAGCGGACAGGATACTCGCAGCCGCAAGGGCGGAGATTGCTTCTGAAAAGGAAGCCGCATTGCGCGATATACGCAGGCAGGCGGCTATGCTTTCCGTCGAAGTGGCGGAAAAGGTGCTCCGTGACCGTCTTTCGTCCGAAGAGTCCCAGCTCGACCTCATAGAGAGGTTGGTAGGGGAGGCTGAACGAAACAGCACTCAGTCATGAATGAAGGTGTCATAGCAGCGCGATATGCGGAAGCCCTGCTCAAGTATGTTGCCGAGACAGGCAACGGCAGGCAGGTCTACGACCAGGCGTCGGCTTTGTTGCACGACCCCTCGGCCGCCGTATCCGGGCTTGCGCCGGAACTCGTCCGTTTTACGGAGCTGATGACGAGACGCGGGCGTGTTGGCCTGCTCAAAGAGAGTCTCGTCTCGTTTGTCCGTGAGTATAGGCGTGTGAACAATATCAAACTGGCTCATCTCACGACTGCTGTGCCGTCCCCAGGACTGGAGGACAAGGTGCGTTCATTGATTGCTGATGAAACCGGCTGCGAGGTGATACTCGACAGCAAGATCGATCCTGATGTCATAGGAGGATTTGTGTTCGTAGTGGATGACCTCCTGCTCGATGCGAGCGTACGCCGGCAACTCGAACTCATCCGCCGTGAATACATACAGAAGAACAAAAGAATAGTCTGATGGCTCAAACATACATCAAAGCAAGCGAAATAGCCGATGTCCTGCTGAACCAGCTCAAGGACATAGACACATCCCTGCACATGGAGGAAATAGGCCATGTGCTCCAGGTGAGCGACGGTGTCGCCCGCATATATGGTCTCGCCAATGCCGAGGCCGGAGAACTCCTCGAGTTTGACGGCGGAGTCATGGGGATTGTCATGAATCTGGAAGAAGACAATGTCGGAGCCGTCCTGCTCGGCCCTACAGACCAGATCAAGGAGGGAATGATGGTGCGCAGGACAAAGCGTATCGCCTCTCTGATGGTCGGAGAGAGCCTGCTCGGCAGAGTGGTGGACCCTCTCGGCAATCCTCTCGACGGACTCGGCCGCATTGAGGGCGACCTCGTGCGTATGCCGCTGGAGCGCAAAGCCCCCGGAGTTATCTACAGGCAGCCTGTCTCTGAGCCTCTACAGACTGGTATCAAGGCGATAGACTCCATGATACCGATAGGCCGCGGCCAGCGAGAGTTGATTATCGGTGACAGGCAGACAGGCAAGACATCCATAGCCATTGACACTATCATCAACCAGCGTCAGGCTTATCTGGACGGCCACCCCGTCTATTGCATCTATGTCGCTGTGGGACAGAAAGGCTCTACCGTAGCCAACATAGTCGAGACTCTCCGCTCGCACGGTGCGATGGACTATACAATCGTCGTCGCCGCGACGGCCGCAGATCCTGCATCGCTGCAGTATTATGCCCCGTTCGCCGGGGCTGCAATAGGTGAATATTTCCGTGACACCGGCAGACACGCGCTCGTCGTCTATGATGACCTGTCCAAGCAGGCTGTAGCGTATAGGGAGATTTCACTTATACTCCGTCGTCCGTCCGGGCGAGAGGCTTATCCCGGTGATGTGTTCTATCTGCATTCGCGTCTGTTGGAGAGGGCGGCCAAGATTATAGGCCAGCAGGAAGTCGCGGAGCAGATGAATGACCTGCCTGACACGCTTGCCGGCAAGGTCAAGGCAGGAGGCTCGCTCACTGCACTCCCTATTATCGAGACGCAGGCAGGAGATGTATCCGCTTATATCCCGACCAATGTCATTTCCATTACCGACGGCCAGATATACCTGGAGAGTTCTCTGTTCAACCAGGGATTCCGTCCTGCCATCAATGCCGGTATCTCCGTATCCCGTGTGGGAGGTGCAGCGCAGGTCAAAAGCATGAAAAAGGTCGCCGGTACGCTCAAGATTGACCAGGCGCAATACGATGAACTGGAGTCATTCTCCAAATTCTCTTCCGATGTGGACAAGATTACCGCTATGGCGTTGGACAAAGGGCGCAAGAACAACCGGCTCCTTGTGCAGCCGCAGTACAGCCCTATGCCGGTAGGCGAACAGGTCGCTATACTCTATTGTGGTACGCATGCCCTCATGGCAGACATTGAGACCGGTCAGGTGGATGAGTTCCAGGAGCAATTCCTCGACAGGATGCGCAGTGCCCACCAGGATGTGCTGGACGACCTTGCCGCCGGTAGAATGGACGGGGCGGCTGAGATTATCGAGAAAGAGGCCGCGACAGTGATTGCCGGGCTCAAGAAATAATCATTCCATATCATGGCGAGTCTTAAGGAAACCAAAAACCGTATAACCTCTGTCAAGAGCACGCTCAAGATCACTTCTGCCATGAAGATGGTCGCCTCTGCCAAACTGCACAAAGCGCAGCAGGCAATAGAGGCTATGCGCCCATACGAGGCGGCTCTGCACGACATATTGGTGCAGGCCGGAGGCAGTATGGAGGGCTTTATGCGCCCTGAATCCCAAGGCTCCGGGGGCACAGTGGCTGTAGTCCTGTTCTCCTCCTGTTCGTCTCTCTGCGGAGGCTTCAATGCCAATGTCCTCCGCGAGGCGAGGGCTCGTATCGCCGCATTCCGCGCAGAGGGCAGGCAGGTGGTCGTCTATAGCGTGGGACGCAAAGTGGCGGATGCCATGCGCCGGGACGGATATGTCTCTCCTGCGGATTACAGCCATCTCGTTACAGCCCCGTCGTACGATGAAGTCTCGTCTCTTGCGCAGACCCTGGTATCTGCCTATGAGTCGGGAGAATACGATAGGGTGGAACTGATATACAACCATTTCGTGTCTGCGGCGTCGCAAAAGGTGGCAGTGGAGACCTATCTGCCCTTTTCCATGTCGGATACGGATACCGTTTCTCCGGCAGATGCAGACACCTCGGCAGATGTGGCGGGCGGTGCCGGATATATCATGGAGCCCGACAGGAAATCCCTGCTCGCTGATCTGCTCCCCAAGGTGATAAGGCTGAAACTATATACAGTCGTGCTGGATTCTGTGGCGGCGGAGCATGCCGCTCGGACAGTAGCGATGCAGACTGCTACTGACAACGGGGAGGAGATGCTCGGGGAACTGACTCTGCAATACAACAAGGACCGCCAGCAAAAGATTACTTTCGAGATACTCGATCTCGCGGCAGGGGCGCAGCGCTGACGGGATTGTATACATATCTGCACCGGCATTACCGGACAAAGAGAGAAGGGGCGATTCACATCGTCCCTTCTCTGTAGTGTTCTATACTTATGAAAAAACTGTTCTGATAGTTTGTTATTGTTTAACCTAAAACAATATTAGCGAGAATCGTGCCAAACTCGGATTCTCTGGCGTTCATATCTGTATCAATATCAAAAAGCATAAGACAGTCCTGCGCATAGTGTTCCGGCAAGGGATGCTGGTGCGAATATATATGAGGCGTCCACTGAGATCCCGAACACTCTGAATCCCGCTCCTGCGGCAAATCCGGACGGTATCGGGGAGTCTCCGATGGCGATGTTGCCGCCTGCCCTCACGAATGCTTTCTCTGCAATGCCACATTCAGCACCCATGCGGACTGATGCGCCATTGTTGAAGAACCAGTTTGCATCTATGTTGCATGCCAGGGCCGCAACTCCAAAGTCGAATGTACGGGATGCTCCCACAGCCATGGAATACGGCAGGGCAAACTCTATGTCTGATTCGTTGGGCACATCCGGTCCCAGGTTGGATACACCGGCGGTGACATCGGCAAATCCGGAGCGCAGCATTACAAACAGGTCTCCGGCAAAGGCCGTCGTGCTCTTCTCTGCATACAATGACTGTTGCATAATGCGTGCTGTGATTCCGACAGAAAAGCGTTCGGAGAATGCGTGCCCGTAACTCACATTGCCTTGGATATAATTCGGCTCGAACATGCCCTTGTCTGTGCCCGAGGAGGAGAATCTCTCATAGGCCTCCCAATTCCGGTTGCTGATACCTGCGGAGACGCCGCTGCGTCTGCCGAGGCGTATGGAGAAAGCGCCTGTAAAACAGTTGCTTGAGGAGGCTGAAGGTGAATAGTTCTGCCACGAGCCTGCGACTCCACCATGTCCTTCTCCAAACGGCAGTATGGCAGGGTTGCGGAAAGACGCCCATGCGTAGGATGATGTGGATGCGAGTCCTGCCGAGCCCATTCCCGTGATGGCGGGATCTGTGACAATCAGAGACTCGCTCATCGCATTGTTGGAGTGGAGATAAGTCTGTGCGGACAGCCCGGCATTTTCTGCGAGGAGTCCGGCTGCGGCGAATATGATATATACTATATGTCTGTTCATGGCGCGTTATTTCTTGACAATGCTCTTCTTGTATTCCCTGCCGTCGTAACTGACTGCCAGGCTGTATATTCCAGGTGCACATGACAGCATGTTGAGGGATACCGGTTCGTACCCGGACACTTCCTTGGTCTCATCGTAGATGACAGTACCGGAGGGGTTGGTGACCCTGATGCGCGTCTCGGCGCTGCGTTCTGTGCGTATGGTCAGTTTGTCGGTGACCGGGTTGGGATAGGTTTCGACCGGGTTGGCCTTGTCCTTGACGAGTATCCTCAGTGGAGTGCGGCATTCTTTGCCGGCCCCGTCGCTTGCGACTATATCCATGGTGTACAGACCGTATTCGCTGATCTTGATTGTCATTGTGCTGCCGCTGTATGACACCTCATTTCCATTTGCGGAAGCGACGAAATTGCGGACCATGTAACTGAGTTCGTCTCCGTCCTCATCGCTGAAATGCTTTGACATATCAATGGCGAATGTCGATACTTTGTCATACGAGAGTATGTCTTCGATGGGTTTGGTGACCACCGGGGCGTGGTTGGGCAGTATCGTGTATTCAAACCGGTAGACGGTCTCTGCACCGTATTTATCCCTGGCCGTTATGCTTGCCGTGTATGTGCCGGCCTCGGCATTGCGTCCGCGCAGGATTATCTGCAGTTCGGAAGCGTGGTAATAGTAAGTGAGGGCTGGTGACCCTTCGTCCACATCGATTTCCACAGAGTGGTTTTCCGGATCGGAAATGGTGAATGTCAATGACTTGACATTAGCAGCCTTGATTGTGTAAGGACCTGCTTCCGGTGGGGTTATCACAGGCTTTCCATTCTCCCCTGTGGATATGGCCTTTATGGGGGAAAGGCTGCTGTACAGCCCAGTGTAGGTACTTCCGACGATTGCGACATAATAATTGGTGGAGAATCCGAGGTCCTCTATGAGGGCGGACAGTTCTTCGCCCGGTTTTTTGCCGTTGGCACTGACTGTGACAGTCTTTACGCCCTCATTCGTTGTTGCCGGGTCAAATCCGGAGATCTTGTCCTTGTCTTCCGAAGCCGCCACTATATACGAGTAGGCCGCTATGCCGCTGCTGTCTGCGGTGGCAAGGAAACGGACTTTTATTACATTGCCAGTGGCGGACAGCGTCAGGTCTTCGACGGGGGCTGGTGCGGACATGCTGTGTGAGAATGAACCAAAGGCGTCTACCAGAGGCCCTATCCTGCCGGATGCCGGAATGGCTGTGGGGTTGGCTCCGCTCAAGAGCCTCTCTTCCAGCTGGGTATTGGTAAATCCGGGTCCTCCGAAGTACGAGACTATAAGGGCAGCGACTCCTGTCACATGGGGGCATGCCATAGAGGTACCGGCCATCGAGCCGTAGGAATTGCCAGGCAATGTGCTCAAGATGTTGGTGTAGTAGGCATCTCCTCCAGGGGCGCAGATATCCACCCAGTCTCCGTAATTGGAGTAGGAACTCTTGGCACCGTTCCTTGTCGTTGCTCCGACCGCTATCACGGGGGCGTAGTTGGCAGGGGCACCGTTTGCTATGCCGTCATTGCCTGCGGCGAATATCACGACGCCTCCTTTCATCGGGCTGTCTGGCAACTGGTTGCCGTCGCTGTCACAACCGGCGTATTTGATGAAGTAGTCCACGGCAGCCTTGTCTGACGCGTCTATAGTGGCGGCGAGGGCATCCTGCAACTCGCTGCCGGTGAGTTTGCCGTCATCGTTTTTGTCAAAACTATATCCCCAGCTGTTGTTTACTATCACCGCACCATGGTCGGCAGCCCACTTGATGGCGGCCTCGGTGTCTCCGGTCTTGTTGCTGTTGTCATCGAATATCTGGCAGGACATCAGCCTGACGCCTTTGGAGCCGGTGGCGTAATCGCCTCCTGCAATGCCGGAGATGCCCTTGCCGTTGTTGTTTACAGCGGCTATCGTGCCTGCCACATGCGTGCCGTGCTCCGAGCCTGTGATATTGTATCCTCCGGTAATGAAATTTCTGCTGCCGTTGCTGCCTCCGGCAATGCAGTTCCATGCCAGGTCCTCATGGCTGAGCGAGATACCTCCGTCTACGACACCTACTATCACCTTGTCGCTGCCGGTGGTGTAGTTGCGCCATACCGGTTCTGCATTGACACTGTATGTCGGGGTCTTGCCGTCGTACATGTCCCATTGCGAGGAGAAACGGGGGTCGTTGAAAATGGCCGTGCTCTTTACCTTGCGTTCACCCTGCACTATTTCCACGCCCGGAAGCGATGCGAAATTGTCTTTGGCTCTGGTCTCCGGGAGCGATGCGTCATATACGATTTTGTACCACCTGTCGAGACCCTCTTTGCGTGTGCGTTCTTCGTATTCTCCGGCGTAGGGGAACAGCCTCTCCATTGAGACGACTCCGCTCATGCTGATAGCGGAGTTTACTTCGTCGGATCTGGTGGTCAGTCCGCCCTCTGCGAGCCCGTGCGCGACCATTTCGGCAGTGGCTTCATCGAATTTGACCTTGATTGTGCGTGTCTCTTCGGCCTGTATGGTATCTGTATCCCGGTCTGCTGCCGGGGGAAGTGCCTGCTCCTTGGCGCAGGACACTGCGAGCAGCAA
Source organism: uncultured Muribaculaceae bacterium (assembly GCA_964616865.1). Classification (GTDB taxonomy): domain Bacteria; phylum Bacteroidota; class Bacteroidia; order Bacteroidales; family UBA932; genus Cryptobacteroides. The sequence goes on along the minus strand of CAZTUQ010000001.1, from coordinate 82,242 downwards.
TGCCATGATGCTGAATGATGCTTTTCTCATCTCTGATAATTTTGTGTTTGAATGCTTGAAGTTTTTAAAAGTTTAAAACTCTAATATACTAAAAAACATGGATTGCACTGCAATCCTCCGGCTGTAAGTTTGTGTGTATTTCACATTTCAAAAACATAAAAAGGGGGCTTGACTGTATAGTCAGACCCCCTTTTGTTGTATCTCGCAGTATCTTTATTTTGCCTTTGTGAAGTAGGTCGGATACTTGGCGTTGAAAGAAGAGAAATTGACGCTATATGCATAGATCACAGAGTACTCATCCACCACTCCAGCTTCGCTGAGTCCGAAGTCGGTAGGTGTGACCCACTGGCCGTCCTCGTTCAATGTGAATACCACATTGGTCCCCTCAGTAATATATCCGCCATTAATGCCTTCGTGGGCATAGATCCATGCGTTACCCAGCCCGAATAGGCTCTCGAGAGAGCCAGTCGTCTTCTGTGGCAGAGGGATGGTGATGGTCTTCCTGTCGTCAGATACGACACCATAAACTGGGCAGTTGCCTGTATAAGTGTTAAATGCGGAGCTGAAAAGTACCACATTGTCCAACCATACACGGGTGGCATCTCCATCGTAGGGGCTCATATTCATTTCCCAATTGTAGTATGAGAAGCCATCGGTTGTATTCAATGAAACAGCGTACATGGTGTACTTGCCGAACAGGGCGGAGAGCGGATGGTCTGTATCTTTGATAGTGACAGTGCACTTGGAGAATGTGCCGAGTGTCACACCATCGCTTGCATCTGTGAGTTTTACAGAGAAGGTCTGGTCACCGGTGAAAGTGCCGGGCGCGCCTGTCGTATAGAATGATATGGCGAGCGAGTCTGCACCGGCCTCGAAGTTGAGTACGCCGGAGTCATTGAGAGGCTTGAAATTGACGCCATTGACGGCACTGCCGTCAGTGATGCTGTAGGAGACAGTGCATCCGGTCTTGTTGTTGTATACGCGGACAGGGATGCTTACGAGTGTCTCTGTCTCTGACTCGTCGACTGTGACAGCCTGCAGGTCGAGGCTTGCAAACGGCACTACTTTGTATTCTGTATCGGAGCATGCCGCAAGACCTGCAACAGCGGCGGCAGCCATGATTGATTTGAGTATTGTTTTCATTTTCACTCTCTTTTTGAATGACTAATCGGTATAACCGTCGTTCTGTACGAGATTCCTGTTGACCTTCATCTCATGAGAGGGGATAGGCCACTGGAAGTAATGACTGTCTGCTGCCAGTACCTTGTCTGTAAAGGACTCGCCGGAGTTGAGTACGATGGCGGCCTTGGGCTGGGCAGGGCGTCCGGAGAATCCCATACCCCATCTCTTGAGGCAACTCATGCGGAGAGCCTCGCCGACAGTCTCCTTGAACCACTCGTTGCGTACATTCTCGATTGTGGCCTCTGTGGATGTGGCACCGCGCTTGGACTGCAGGATATTCAGGTCAGCCTTGGCTGCAGCGACATCCGTGTTGAGCTCTGCCTCTGCCGCGATGAGATACATCTCGGCGATCTTGAACGGCTTGGGAGACTGGCGTGCGTTGCGTATAGGCGATGAAGTGAGCGCAGGGTTGCCGCGGAATTTGGTGAATGTGTAGAAGTCGCCTGTGTAGTACGAGCCGGACAGCTGTACGGTGACTTCGTTGTCAAACCATGTCGCGAGACGGAGGTCGGTGCCTTCATACGCTTTCACGAGCGTGTTCGAAGGGATGAAGTAGGGGCGGAAGATCTCCCCGTGCTTCTCATCCTTTGTGGGCATTGTCCAGATGTCGAAAGCGTTGCCGGTAAACTCTGTGAGGCTGGTATACATCTGCATGATGGCTTCTTTGCCCTCGTCATTGACATACTCAGCGGTCATCTCCTCTTCGTTGGAGGCGAGCGAATAAGTGCCTGAGTCTATGACCTTGTGGGCATAGAGTGCTGCATTGCTGTGATCTGCGATGTCGAGATAGTATCTGGCATAGAGAGCATTGACAGCGTCAATAGTGGGCTTCTGGGCACGGGCTGCACCATTTACAGATGCGAGCAGCACTGCTGCGGAGTCGAGGTCGGCCTTGATCTGGTCATATACGACTTCGACAGTGGCGCGGGCAGGCTTTTCATTCTGGTTGTAGACCAGCACCAGAGGTACGCAGAGGTCAGTGGCGGCGGTAGAGGCTGAATATGCCTTGCCGAAATGGCGTGCCAGGTTGAGGTAAGAAGCGGCACGGAAGAAGAAAGCCTCTCCCTTGACCACCCTTGCCTTGGCTACGAGGTCCTCGGGGACATTGTCGCAGGCGGCGATCATGATATTGTAGTTCTTGATGCCGCTGTAATGGTATGCCCAGAAATCCTCGACATAGTAGTCGCTGGATGTGAAGTTGTAGTTGGTCTGATGGACTCCTCCGTAGTTGTTGCCAAAGTCGAGCGTGGCGTTGAATCCATCAAGCATCACCTCCTCGGTCATGTAGAACTCTCCGTTCTGGTAGGAGCGGAATGATGCCAGGATGCCGTTCTCCAGCGATGTGAGATTGGCTGCGCTCTGTATGAGCTGCCCGTTTTCATCGTATGCGATACCATCATTGGGGAAGAGGTCCAGTTCGCAGGATACGACGGCTACTGCCCCTAATGCGAGTGCGCAGATATTCAGTATAGATGTTTTCATTCGTTTCATATTAAGATATCATTATTGATGACTGCCGTATCAGAAACCGAATTCCAGTCCGAACAGATACTGCTTGGTGTTACCGGGCATACCGTATGTCAAGTTGCTGTCCACCTCGGGGTCGATGCCTGTGTAGTTGGTGAATGTGAGGAGGTTACGGCCGGTAATGGTAAACTTGATATGGTCGAAGACCTTGGTGCCCAGGTACTCTACAGGGAGATTGACACCGACCTGCAGGCTCTTGAGGCGGAGGAAACTTGCATCCTCGTACACATGGGTGTCAAACTGCATATTATATCCCTTGGACCAGTCAGGCCATTTGGCATCGGTGTTTTCCGGTGTCCAGAAGTCGCTTACGGTCTTATGGGTGGTGTAATTTTTATTGACGGCAGGGTTGGCGTAGAAGATAGCGTCGTTGTTGATCAGCGTCGCTCCGAGACGGTATGAGAAGTCCGCACGGAAAGACAGCATCTTCCATCCGCCCTCCAGACCGAATCCGCCATGGATAGGGGCGTTCATCTTCTTGCCTGTATTCTGGCTGAGGGCATCCTCGCTGAATACCTTGGTGACCCTGTTAGGATCTTTGGTGGTCACGTCCGGGTCGTCTCCGGGGATATACCACATAGGAGCACCGTCTGCAGGGTCCACTCCGGCATAGATAGGGGCATAGTAATTGATGGACTGTCCCTCTACGAGTGCATATCCATAGGACAGCCTCTCCCAGCGGTAGCGTCCCAATTCCTCATCCCATGCGGCATCGAAGAGTTTGCCAACGGTTTCCTTGTTGTAGTTGAATGTGGCGTTGAAACGCAGGTAGTTACCGTGCTTCCTGTAGATATCCACACCGAGGGTGAGGTCGATACCCCTGTTGTTGAGACCGCCGATATTTGCCATCATGCTGCTGATACCGGCAGTGTAAGGGAAAGGAACATCCATCAGCATGTCCGTGGTCTTGCGGCTGTACCATTCGGCCGTAATGTCGATGCGGTTGAATATGCGGGCATCGAAACCTACTGTAAACAGAGCCTGCTGCTCCCAGGTGAGCTCGTTGTTGCTGGGCTGTGCGATGATCCAGGATGTGCCTTCTGCATACTGGGCCGTAGTACCGATGATGCCGAGGTGGCTGTAGTCACCGATAGCGGCATTACCCTGTGTACCATAGCTCATCCTGAGGCTGAGTTCATTAATCCAGGGAATGTCCTTTACGAAACTCTCCTTGTGGGCGTTCCACCTTGCACCTGCAGCCCAGAAGGTTGCCTTGCGGACATCTTTTCCGAAGCGGGAGGATGCGTCCTGACGGACGGAGAAGTCGAGGTTGTATTTGCTCTTGTAGTTGTAGTCGGCATGGCCGAAGAACGAGAGGAACCTGCTGGATGAGCTCTGCTCCGCTACGCTACGGGAGGATGCGGTACCGTCATCGAGACGGAGGAGACGGTCGTCCGTCTGGCCGGAAGATGATGCACCGAAGTAGTCATACCAGTTGCTGATACCCTCGTGACCTGCGAGCAGCGAGACTGCATGGTCGTGGTTGATGTCGAAAGAGTACTCGAGGGTGTTGGTAATGGTATTGTTGGATGTCATCTGCGCGGTTTTCGTCTTGGATCCAGTGCCGGATCTCAGAGGGCTGGACGGGATGTATTCTGCGTTGTTGAAGTAGAACATGGTATCCGAGCCTATCTGTGAGCGGAACTTGAGGTTCTTTATCGGTTCGAGTTCTACAAATGCACTGCCGTTCAGACCGTAGCGGTTGGTGATGGACGGGTAAGTGTCCATATATGTGTACGGATTGGATATACCGTTGGGGAATTTGACCGGGTACAGTTTTCCGTCCTCACCGTATGCAGGGTACAGGGGGTTCAGCATATAAGACAGACCACCGCTTGTATAGGACGCCATGCCGGACGAACTACTGCCCCAGTTGTCGTTCGTCTGTTTTTCGTCACCGGAGAGGTTGAGGTTGAGGCCGATTTTGAGCCAGTCCTTGGGGTGTGCCTGTACATTGGAACGGACCGTGTAGCGGTCATAATAGTTGCCGATGGTGGTGCCTTCCTGGTGGTACTGGGATGCGCTGACCATGTATGCGACCTTGCTGCCGCCGCCCTCGATGGTGACATCGTTCTGGTATTGAGGCGTGTTCATCCTCTGCATGATCTTGTACCATTTGGTGTTGGCGGTGTATCCCTGGTCGGTGAAGAGTTCCTGGATTTCGGCGGGAGTATGGATGCCGGAGCGGATCCAGAAGTCCTTGAGCTGGTCTCCGGACATCATGGACTCGTAGAGGGTCTTGTCAGCGAGAGTGGAGATTCCGTACTGCGAGCGTACGGTCACCTTTGCGCTCTCGTTGTACTGACCACTCTTGGTCGTGATGAACACGACACCGTTTGCCGCACGCGATCCGTAGATGGATGTCGAGGAGGCGTCCTTGAGGACCGTAACGGAGAGGATGTCGTTGGGGTTCATCGACATGATGGAACTGCTCGCAGACGGCACTCCGTCGATGACATACAGAGGAGTGCTGCCGGAGCTGATAGAGCCGACACCGTGCAGGGTCATGGATACCGAGTTGTCACCGGCGACACCGCCCGTGTTGTAGACAGCGAGACCTGCAACCTGTCCCTGGAGGTTGTCCAACGCGGATGATGAAGGGGTGTTCTTGACGATGTCTGATTTGACGGTAGCCACCGAGCCGACGACATTGCCGATCTTCTTGGCAGAGCCGTAACCTATGATGACGGTGCCGTCAAGAGCCTCGGAATCCAGTTCGAGTGCGATGTTGATGACAGCCTTGCCGGCGACTTTGACCTCTTTGGAGACATAGCCGAGACAGCTCACCGCGATGGTGCCGTCTGCAGGTACTGTGATTTGATAGTGTCCATCCTCATCCGTGAGGGCGTAATTGGTGACACTTCCATTGAGCTGGACGACAGCTCCGCCGACAGCTTCCTTGCTGGCGGCATCAGTCACGACACCCTTGACAACCACATTCTGTGCGAATGCAGTCAGTGACATCGTGAGTGTCAGCAGTGCCGAGAAAAAGCAGATTAATCTTTTCATAAGCATTTTTATTAAACAATAACTAATTCCGAATCGTCATGCCGTCTAAACGCCACCAATAAAGGAGGGTTTAATGGTGCGTCCGCGAGCAGGCATACTCTCCCGTGAGCGTCATGCCGGATATGGCATTCATCCTAATTACTGGTCCGTACATGCAAATGATTAAGAATCAATAATCGGAGATAACAATGAATTATGCTTATGTAAGAGTCAGCACGGACAGACAGTCCTGTTCGAGCCAGGAATACGAAATCAACCTCTGGGCGGAGAGACAATCCATCGTCATCGACCATTGGGTCAAAGAATCCGCATCCGGCACCGTCGCTCCGCGCAAACGCAAACTCGGCACCGCCATCCGCAGGATGAAGCCCGGGGACCTGCTCATCTGCACAGAAATATCCCGTCTCGGGCGCAATATGCTCATGATAATGAGTATCCTCAACGAATGCGCCCAGCGCGGGATACGCATTCACACCATCAAGGACAATTTCGACCTCAACGACAATCTCAATTCCAAGATAATAGCCTTTGCATTCGCCCTTGCGGCTGAAATCGAACGCAAACTCATATCCCAGCGCACGCGCGAAGCCCTGGCAGACAAAAAGGCGGCAGGGGTGGTGCTCGGCCGGCCCTGCGGCAGTTTCAAGAAGCGACAGGAGGTCCTATGCGACCGTAGCAGTATAGAGCACGCCCATCGCAGCGGTGTTCCTTATACCAAAATAGCCCGGCGCTATGGCATACATCCCAATACTCTTCGCCGCTATCTCAAATGTGATGAATGATAACATCCCCCTGAGCCGAGGTCCAAGCCGCATCCGCGCTCAAGTCTGTATGTTTCCGCGAACACATCGTCGCTATTCGTCGGGACTGCGTTCCTCCTGCCGGCTTTGTCTGGCGGCATGGAGGCTGATGACAGTAGATAAATGAAAATATTTTAAAAATTTTTAACTTTCGTTTTGAAAGTAAAATCTCAATTTTGATAATAAAACTAAAATCAAAAATCGGGAATTCTCCTTAAAAGAGTCACTAAATCGCTTCAAATCTCCTTAAAACACATTGATTAACAAAAGATGCAAAATTTTGTCGCGTGTTTTTTTTTTTATATTTTGCACGGAAATGCCCATTAAACCCTCCTTTATTGGTGGCCAGTAGGGCACAACGATTCGGAATTAGTTATTGTTTAATAAAAATGCTTATGAAAAGATTAATCTGCTTTTTCTCGGCACTGCTGGTAACGATGTCGGTGGCGTCTTACGCCCAGACATTGCATGTGTCCGGGTCTGTCACAGAGGCAGGCAACGGTGCACCATTGCCGGGTGCGACCGTTCTGATCAAAGGTACTACTACCGGAGTCAGCACAGACATTGACGGCAAGTATTCGATAGACGTGCCTGCAAACGGCACGCTTGTATTCTCCACTATAGGTTTCGCGACGGCTGAGCAGCCTGTCGGCGGCAAGACAGTCATCAATGTGGCGCTGGAGCTCGACACTCAGTTTATTGACGAGACTGTTATCATCGCATTCGGCAAGACGACCAAAGAGGCGTTTACGGGTTCCGCGACCGTCGTCAAGTCCGATGATATCGCCAAGGTCCAGAACTCCAACCCTGTGCGGGCTCTCGAAGGCGTTGTGGCAGGTGTCCAGATGACCACCTCTTCCGGTGCTCTGGGTTCATCCCCCTCTATCCGTATCCGAGGCATCAGTTCCATATCGGCAGGCTCCGCTCCTCTGTATGTAGTGGACGGTGTTCCCTATTCCGGAGACCTCAACAATATCAACAGCGCAGACATCGAGTCGATGACCGTCCTCAAGGACGCTGCATCCAACTCCCTCTACGGTGCCCGTGGAGCCAACGGTGTCATCATGATTACCACCAAGAAGGCAAAACGCGGTGACGCAGTCGTCACTCTGGACGCCAAGGTCGGTGTCAATACCAAGGCCCTCAAAAACTACGACTATATCACAGACCCCGGCCAGTACTATGAGACCCATTATGCCGCTCTGTACAACTACTATCTTGCAAACGGCAACTCTCCCGGTACTGCTCATCTCAAGGCTGCTACCAACACCGTAGGTCCTGCCAAAGACGGCGGTCTTGGCTACAACATCTATACCGTCCCCGAGGGACAGACTCTGATCGGTTCCAACGGCAAACTCAACCCCAACGCGACCCTCGGCAGACTTGTGAACTACGGGGATAAGGTCTATCTCCTCCAGCCGGACAACTGGCTTGATGAGGCATACCGCGTATCTATGCGTCAGGAGTACAACGCCAGTGTCTCCGGCAGCACAGATAAGATGTCGTTCTACGGCTCTTTCGGCTACCTCCAGAACGAAGGTATCATCGAGAACTCCGACATGCGCCGCTACACGGCCAATCTCCGTGCTGACTATCAGGCCAAATCCTGGCTCAAGGTCGGCGGTGACATGCGCTATACCAATTTCTATTGGAACAACACCTCTCCTTCCGAGAGCGCAGGCTCTACCGGCAGCCTCTTCGGAGCGGCTATCGGCATGGCTCCTATCTATCCTCTCTATATGAGGAATGCCGACGGCTCCAAGATGATCGATTCCAACGGCTTTGTGATGTATGACTTCGGTAACGGACAGAATGCCGGACTCAACCGTCCCAATATGGCGAATGCCAATCCGTTCATCACCAACCAGCTGGATGTGGTGGTCTCCGAGGGCAACGCTGTCAACGGTACAGGCTTTGCCGAGGTCAAGTTCCTCAAGGACTTCACATTCACACAGAATGTAGGTTACGGTGTCGATGAGACCCGCAGCACGAATGTGAGAAACATGTACTATGGACAGTTTGTCACCAACGGCGGTACCAACACCAAGGGCCATTCGAGACAGTTCTATGTGAATGTGCAGCAGCTCCTCAACTGGAACAGGACTTTCGGCCTGCACAATATCGATGTCCTCTTCGGACACGAGTACTACAAGGCAGAGAGCAAATCCCTCTCCGCATCCAAGAGCAAACTCTTCTCCATGGACAATCTGGAGCTCAACGGTGCGGTCGTGGACTCCCAGAATGCGGCATCCAGCGCAGCCATGTACAACAATGAGGGTTACTTCTCCCGTGTACAGTATGACTATGCCGGCAAGTTCTACGCCAGCCTCTCTTATCGCCGTGACGCCTCTTCGAGGTTCGCTCCCGAAAACCGCTGGGGTAACTTCTGGTCTGCAGGTGCCGGCTGGCTCATCAATAAAGAGAACTGGTTTGACCTGTCCTGGGTGGATATGCTGAAAGTCAAGGCATCCATCGGTTCGCAGGGTAATGACAATATCAGCGACTACCTCTATACCGATACCTATTCGATTGTCAACAGCAACGACGAGATTTCTGTGACTTTCAACACCAAGGGCAACAAGAACATCACCTGGGAGACCAACACCAACTTCAACGCCGGTGTCGATTTCGAACTCTTCGGCAGGAGGCTCAACGGTGCGTTCGAGGCATTCTACAGGAAGACCTCCGACATGCTCTTCTTCTTCAGCGTGCCTGCATCTCTCGGATACTCAGGTTACTATGACAATATCGGTGACATGAGGAACTCCGGTGTCGAGCTTGCGCTGAATGGCGACCTGGTCAGGGCACATGACTTTGTCCTCTCCGCCAACTTCAACGCGACGCACTACACCAACAAGATTACCTATCTCCCCGATGAGAAGAAGACTGTCACTCTTGAGGGCTATGAGGGTTATGCTTCCGGCAGCTATTTCTATGGCGAGGGTCTCTCTCTCTACACCTGGAAGATGCCCAAATACGCAGGTATCGACCATGAGACCGGAGAGCCTATGTGGTACAAGGATGTGACTGCCGAGGACGGCACTGTATCCAGGACTACTACCAAGGCGTACGGAGAGGCTACCGACTACCTCATAGATGCTCCGACACCGAAACTCTATGGTGGATTTGGTCTGAGCGCATCTTTCCGCGGATTTGACGCAGCGGTACAGTTTACATATCAGTTGGGCGGCAAGGCATACGATTCCGGTTATGCGGCGTCTCTTAATGCTCCGGGCGGCAGCGTAGGTGCCAACATCCACAAGGATATACTGAAAGCCTGGACTCCGGAGAACAAATCCTCCAACATGCCCCGCTTCCAGTATCTCGACCAGAATTTCAATTCCAGCTCTGACAGGTTCCTCACAGATGCGAGTTACCTCAACTTCCAGAATGCGCAGATAGGCTACACCCTCCCCGAGAGGCTTACAAGCAGGATGCAGATTTCCAAACTCCGCGTCTATGTTTCAGCTGACAACATCTGGTATGTTTCCAAGCGTCACGGATTCGATCCCCGCTACTCGTTCAACGGAAGCACCAACTACGCGACCAACTCCACGGTCCGTACCATCTCCGGCGGTATCAATCTGACATTCTAATATTCAGAAGAAGAACAATATGAAAAAGATATTTGTATATACGATGATTTCCTTGGCCGGGGTGCTGTCCTCGGGCTGTATCAAGGAAGCCCTGCCTCAGGGAGCCACCCAGACCGAGTCTCAGGTGGGAGCGTCTCCCGTAGCCCTCGAGTCCATGCTCAAGGGTATCCCTGCAGCCATGACTGCAACCAATACGGCAGGATATTATACCAGCTACGGTGTACATACCGATTTTGGTATTGGTGCAATGCACCTGATGACCGATTTCATGCTGGAGGACCTTGCCACAATGGGAGACAACCCTTACTATAACAGGTTCTACAATTATTGCATGAATGAGGCAATGGATTCGCGTTATATCTACTGCTCGTACTATTGGGACTGCTACTATACATGGATCAAGAGCGCAAATGATGTCATCAAGACCATCGAGAGCACAGGTGTTACCGAGGCCAATAAGGCTATGCTCGGCCAGGCCTACGCATACAGGGCTGCATTCTATTTGGATTTGGCCCGTCTTTTTGAGGCAAAGGATAACAAATACACAGATGTGTCCGCAGTCAAGGGGCTGACAGTCCCTATTATCAAGGAGTCTACCACAGAGGCTGAGGGCAAGAACAATCCCCGTGCTACACGCGCAGCTATGTATGAGTTTATACTCTCCGACCTCGACAAGGCAGAGGAGTATCTCACAGGTGCTGCATTCTCCTACACTGCTCCTTCCGTATATCTGGCTCAGGGACTCAAGGCCCGTGCCTATCTCGAGATGGGCTATTGGGAGGACGATAGCAGCAGTGCCACCTATTTCACCAAGGCTGCCGAGTATGCGGACAAGGTGATTGGCAGTGCCAAATTCACACCTCTCACCAAGGCTCAGTGGCAGGATCCGACCAACGGATTCAATAACGGTGCTGCCAACACGGCATGGATTTGGGGCGCGACGCTTTCTTCGCAGAATCAGGGTAATATCATTACCTATACCGCTCATATCTCTTCGGAGGCTACTTGGGGATATGCGGGTCTTTCTCATATCGGTGCGAACAGGGCTTTCTATGAGGCTATCTCCGATAAAGACTGGAGGAAGGACAGCTGGCTCTCTCCCGAGTTTATGGCAGATCCTGAAAACAAGGACTTTACCGGTGTCTACAAGTTCTCCGGCTCTGATGACGACAGGAAGAACTTCCTCTACGGCAACGCCAAACTCCAGATTCCTGCAGCCATGGCATATCAGAATATCAAGTTCCGTCCTGCCCAGGGCAATGTTTCCGACTTTTCCGTAGGCAACTGCGCGGACCACTGCCTTATGAGGATTGAGGAGATGTATTTCATCAAAGCAGAGGCTCTCGCACACTCGGACCTCGATGCCGGCAAGGCAGCCCTCGAGTCTTTGGTGGGCACCCGTAACGCGTCCTACAAGGCCAATTCCGCTTCTCTCGACAAATTCCTCATCGACGATCTCCTCTTCCAGAAGAGGGTCGAGTTCTGGGGCGAGGGCGTGCTTCTCTTTGACTACAAGAGACTTGACAAGGGTGTCACGAGAGGTTATCCCGGTACCAACCATGCTCCTGTATTCTGCTATAACAGCGAGGGACGTTCTCCCATGTGGAATATCGTCATTACCCGTGGCGAGTTCCAGAGCAACACCGGCATCACAGATGAGACCAACAACCCCGATCCTTCGGGCAAGCTGACTCTCTGGTCAGAGTAAGAGACTATTATGGATTTTACAATCAGCAAGAACATGAAAGCATTTTACAACATATTGGCTGCATCAGCGATAGCCGTGTTCTCCCTGGCTGCTTGCAGCGAAAATGAGGAGTTCAAGCCCGGCGAGCCCGAGCTGGATGGCTGCTATGGGGTGTATTTCCCCACACAGGAGGCCTCCGGCAGCCATGTCTATAATCCTACTGCAGACAAGACCATCACCATCAAGGTGGCACGAACCAATAGCGAGGGTGCCATTACCGTGCCGGTAGATACGATCTCCAATGTGGGCGGCGTGTTTACATTCGGCGACATTACATTCGCTGACGGGCAGAGCGAGACGACTGTGGATGTCGCATTTGACGGCATTGCGGTCGGCAAGGAGAGTTCCCTCTCTTTCACAATCTCCGATCCGCAGTATGCTTACAAATACGGCACTGGGGCGACATCTCTGGACCTCTCCATCCTCTGTGTAGAATATCAGTATATGCTCGACCCTACCACAAATGAGAAAGCAAAAGTGCACTGGGTGCAGAACTGGTGGGGTGATGAATGCGATAGCTACCTCAAGTACTATGAGATTGACGGTATCCGTTACATGATGACTGAGACTATAGGCGATTCGCGTGTCTCGGAGACTGACGGTCCTTATACCGGATATGGATTCTTCGGTACTGCCGAGAAGCCCGAGGATGCTGTCGAATGGTCATTCGTCTGGTATACCGAGGAGGAAAACAACATCGGAGGACAGTTCATCAGCCTGCCTTACCAAAAGACAGGATTCTTCCACAGCACATATCAGGAGGATGTCCTGGTTGCTGACTATGTTGCATATTGGAATGAGATTAATGCTAATCACTATGGTTTCGAGTTCCTTGATTTCGCTAAGGACTTTGGCAACCCTGATGGTGACTATCCGGTCAGTTACTATGACGGCAACGGAGGATTCTATATATATGTAAAGAATTATTGGCTGCCCGGACAGCAGGGTGGTTGGTCACCTGATCCTTGGGACATCACCGGTGTCGTTTCCGGATATGTCCGCACGGATTATTCAATCGATTTGGCTACAGATCTGGCTACCGACGGTGTGCTGCCCGTGTACCTTGAACTGGGTGCAGATGTGGATGAGGTCCGCTACAATGTCTATGACGGTGAGCTCGTCGAGGCTGACGCCAAGAGTAAGGCGGCAGAGATTTCCAAGGCGGAGAAGGACGGATATAAGTCCTATACCGTGGACGAAAACAGCGCTTTCGGTGTGACCCTCGACAAGAGCGGTGCATACACTATCGTCGCATTGGCATACGCCGGTGGCGAGTACAAGGGCGAATATTCCTCCGCTACATTCAAATATGTCACCAAAGATGATTCGGAGACTTATGCTCCTGTGGTCAAGATCGGCACGGAGACTGTTTCTGACCGTTATGCGGCAGCAGGATATACGGCATCCAATTCGTTCGGATTCTATGTCGTCGGCAAGGATTTGACGGATGTGCATGTGGCATTCCTCGAGACTGCATCGTATGCCGGTAACGAAGCCAAATACAATGCCCAGATTAAGGGGAGTGATAAATTCGCACTCTCTGCAGACGAACTCAAGGCGGTGAACGCCACGGGCGGATATGCTGATATCGCAACCGGTCTGAATGCCCTGACTTCGTACACTATCGTGGTCTATGCCAGCAATGGACAGCAGGGCACGTTCCTGACAGAGACATACAAGACATCCGGACTTCCCAATGAGGTCATTATCGACGGAAAGGGTGCTTATGACTATAATAGCATTGTCTTTACCGGATATGACGAAGGGCTGAATCTGGAATACAATCCCAATACCAAGCAGTATGAGGTACCTAACTGGTGCAATGGCGTTACATTGAAATTCACTGTTGCTGAGGATGGTACTGTATCTGTCCCGATCCAGACCACCGGCGTTAGCCATGCTACTTACGGCACGATTGCCATTATGGATGTCCAGCTGATAGATACTTTCTTCGGAGCTGGTGCTGCTAAGCAGCTCGGATGGGATACCTCTGTCAAGGGATTTGTTGACAAAGACGGCAACTATCATTTCAGCGTGGCTTATGCCGGAACCAATGGTTATGGGCTTAATGCCGGTGAGCAGGTATTCTATATCGATGGCAAACCTGCGGATGCGCCTGCCAAGGAGTCAGCTTCGGTTGTGGCCAAGAGTGTCCCTACTTATAAGTGCCAGTTGCCTGCCGCTTCTGAGTTTGTCGGCGTCCGTGCCGGTGTCGCTTATGAGCGTCAGGACTATAATGCCGTGGATGTCAAGGTCTCGGCTGTCAGCGGCAGCCATGCCGGGCGCAGCAACGGTCGCAATGCGGACATCGTAAAAATCCGTTAAGTCTTATCAGACTGAATTTGCAATACGAGAGGCGGTTGATATTTTTCAATCGCCTCTTATATGATATAATGACTTACTACTAAACGAAATGAAGAATTTGTCCATTACTGCCGTCTGTCTGACGGCGATTGCATGGGGCTGCGCGGATCGCATGGGGCAGGAATTGCCGCCTCCGGGCCGTGGCGATGCCATGACCAAGGTCGTGCGTCTCGCGGATGAGTATGACACTCACAGCGTGCTGCTGAAATTTACGGCTGTGCCGGATGAGGCCACTATTGCGGCGGTTGTCAGTGCCGGCTTGGTGTCTGTCGAGCCTTTGTTTACATCTGTGCCCGGGCGTGAGGATGCCGAGGCTGCATTCGGCTTGAATCTATGGTATGAGGCGGTCCTGTCGGAAGGGGCGTCTCTCGATGATGTGGTGCGCGAGTGCGCGTCTCTTGGAGCAGTAAAGGCGGTGGAGTACAATCATATAGCCTCCAAGAGTGTCAGTGGTGGGGCTGTGGCTGCACCGTTGGCTGCTTCTGCAGTGACGCTTCCTTTCGATGACCCTTATCTGTCTTATCAGTGGCATTATCACAATGACGGCAGTACCTTGTTCGGCAAGGGGGCTGTAGCCGGGGCGGATATCGGAGTCAGGGAGGTCTGGAGCGAACTCGGTATCGGAGGAGACCCGGACATCATCGTGGCTGTTGTGGACGAGGGCGTCAAGCACACACATCCCGATCTGGCTGCGAATATGTGGGTCAATGAGGGTGAGATTCCCGGCAACGGCATCGATGATGACGGCAACGGCTATGTCGATGATGTCTATGGCTACAATTTCTGTGATAATGGTGCAATATCGTGGACGGATGAGAAAGACAGCGGACATGGGACGCATTGCGCCGGTACTATAGCGGCCGTCAATAACAATGGCGTCGGCGTGGCCGGCGTGGCCGGCGGTACCGGCAAGGGCGACGGCTGCCGCATCATGTCCTGTCAGATATTCTCCGGAGAGCGCGGCGGCAGTGCATCCATTACTGCGAGGGCTATCAAATATGCAGCGGATATGGGGGCCTCTGTAATATCATGTTCGTTCGGATATTCAACGGCATTTTCCTCAGACAATGCTTATGTCAATACGGTCGGTTCCGTTGAGATAGATGTCATCCATTATTTTGAGTCCTGTAAAAACAATGATGTCCTTGATGGCAACATTGCCGTGTTCGCGGCAGGTAATGATTCGCATGGCTATGCGCATTATCCGGGGGCATTTGTGGATGTCATATCGGTGTCGGCGTTCGCCCCGGATTTCCTGCCGGCGTATTATACCAATTATGGTCCCGGGTGCAATATCGCTGCTCCGGGAGGGGAGATGGGACTTGCGGATTCGTTCGCGAGCATGGTGCTCTCCACTATTCCGTCGGAGGTCTCCTCTTATACTGTCGGCAGCAAGGTTGGCTCGGGCAATGACTACGGTTATATGCAGGGCACTTCCATGGCTTGTCCGCATGTGTCGGGTGTGGTCGCGCTGGCACTCTCGTATGCCAAGAAGCAGGGCAGGACATTCTCGCGTGACGAATTCAAGGATATGGTGCTGTCTTCTACCAATGACATTGACCAGAAGATAGGCAAGACAGCGTCCAAGTCTTATCAGAATGTGCAGATCAGCGGGGGTGGGGGATATTACAAGGCGCATGCTGATCTCGTCATGTCTCCGTATTATCATCAGATGGGTACGGGAGGTATAGATGCCTGGCAACTGATGATGAAGATAGACGGTACTCCGAGCGTCATTACGGCCTGCGGAGGTCTGCAGTGGGTGAGTCTGGATTCGGCATTCGGCACATCCTCGGTCAGTCTGAGTTATCTGGATGTGAGTGTGCCGGAGTCTACGGTCTCCGCACTCGGCCTGCAGCGCATTACCGCTCCTGTGCAGAAAAACTATCCGGCAGTCCCGGAGAGCGGATATGCCTATGTCCAGTATGGCAGGTTGTATATACATCCGACCAAGGTCGGCTCCGGTATCATCTCCATATCTGCGATTGGCGGCGGAGATCATCTCGGAGGCGGTGACAATGCTCCGGGCGGCATGGAAATGAACCGCGAAGTCTCCATTGTGTCCAGGCCTTTCAAGAGTGGCAATCAGGGGTGGTTGTAAAACAATGAATATGATTATGAAGAATATGATACGCGTCATTGCCGCTATGGCGGCAGCCGCCTGCATGTTGTGCTCCTGCGGCGGGAGCAAGACAGAAACTCCTCTCGACATTACCGGGGAATGGAGGCTGTCTGATGTCTCGACCAAGGCTGCGGTTATCGGTGAAGAGAATGTGGATGTCTATCTGTCATTTTCCTCGGACAAGAAATTCACTATGTATCAGATGATAGGGCAGGGGAGGTACCGCTGTTTCAACGGTACATGGACACTCGGGGGCAATGTGCTCAACGGTGTTTATGCCGACGGTGCTGCCTGGGGAGGCAGCTATGAGGTCTCGCTGTCGTCTGACAAGACGCAACTGGTGCTGGTCTCTGCCGGACCGCTTCGTGAGGCTGATACATATATCCGCACCGATATACCGCAGGAGGTTATAGATAACGCGATATAGTCGGTCTGCGTTGTTATTAATATACCGGAGTCCCTGTCAGATTGCTGACACCGACTCCGGTTTTTTTGAAAACCGGACTCCTGCGGGTGTCTGTTGGTTACTTGAACATGATTGGCAGAATGACTTATTGACGATTTTACTTCTCTGCAAGACCATTGATTATGCGCTTTCGCCTAATGCCCATTAGGGGGCTGTGCCTGGCGGTCGCTGTCGTGTTTTTGGTGGCCTGGATTATTGCAGTTTCTGCAGGTTTTCTATGCTGATGTCGGTATACAGCGAAATCTTCTCGACGGGCAGACCGTCCGCCATCATTTTCCTTGCGGTGTCGAGCCTGTTCTGCTCCCGTCCTTCAGCGCGCCCTTCCTCCCGTCCTTTTGCAATCCCCTCGGAGACGCCTTTTTCAAAGCCTCTCTTCTCGCCTGCCTTGTCGTATGCGCCGGGACTTCCGGGTGCCGCACTTGTGCGGCCGTATTCCCGTTTTGCGGAAAGAAGTGCTCTTGAAAATTCATCATAACTTATTTTGAGGGACGATTTTAAACAACTTCTTAACATTTTTGTGCTATTTTTGTAGTTTGTGGAGTTTTAGGCTTCGTCCGTGGTGGCCGGGGCGGCTCCTAAGATATGAAAGTGACGAGATTATGACTTCAAAAGAGATACGCCAGCAGTTCCTCGATTTCTTTGCGAGCAAGGGACACACCGTGGTGCCGAGTGCACCTATGGTAGTTAAGAACGATCCGACGCTGATGTTTACCAACGCCGGCATGAACCAGTTCAAGGATATATTCCTCGGCAACGCCGAGCGCAAATACAACAGGGCGACGGATTCCCAGAAATGTCTCCGCGTGAGCGGCAAGCACAACGATCTGGAAGAGGTGGGACACGATACCTATCATCACACCATGTTTGAGATGCTCGGCAACTGGAGTTTCGGCGACTATTTCAAGACAGAGGCTATCGACTGGGCGTGGGAACTCCTCACGGATGTGTACAAAATCGACAAGTCCCTCCTCTATGCCACTGTCTTTGAGGGCTCTGCAGAAGACGGCACCGCTCTTGATGAAGAGGCCAAGGCCGCATGGCTCAAACATCTCCCCGAAGACCATATCCTCCTCGGCAACAAGCACGATAATTTCTGGGAAATGGGAGATACCGGCCCATGCGGTCCCTGCTCGGAAATCCATATAGATATCCGTACTCCTGAGGAGAAAGCCGATGGCGTGCCTGCGCGCGAACTGGTCAATCATGACCATCCACATGTCATTGAGATATGGAATATCGTGTTCATGCAGTACATGCGCATGGCAGACGGCCATCTGGAAAACCTGCCAGCAAGGAATATCGACACCGGTATGGGATTTGAGCGCCTCTGCGCCGTGCTGCAGGGCAAGAACAGCAACTACGACACCGATGTGTTCAGCGGTATGATAGCCCGCATCGGAGAATTCAGCGGCCATGTCTACGGAGATAACGAAGACGCAGATGTGGCAATGCGCGTTATTGCAGACCATATCCGCGCCATCAGTTTCAGCATTGCCGACGGCCAGTTGCCGGGCAATGTCAAGGCCGGATATGTCATCCGCCGCATCCTGCGCCGTGCTGTCCGTTACGGCTATACATTCCTCGGCTTCAACGAGCCGTTCCTCTGCCGTCTCGTCCCCCAACTCGTCAGCGACATGGGAGATGCCTATCCCGAGCTCAAGCATCAGCAGAAACTCATCGAGAATGTCATCCGCGAAGAGGAGAATGCGTTCCTGCGCACTCTCGAGCGTGGTATCAGACTGATGGACGACTGCATGGCAGCCGCATCCGCCACAAAACTTATCTCCGGTGCGGACGCATTCAAACTCTACGATACATTCGGATTTCCTCTTGACCTGATAGAACTCATCGCTACAGAGCATGGATATAAGGTTGATCTGGAAGGATTTGAGGCGGAATTGCAGAAGCAGAAGGAGCGTGCCCGCAATGCGACCTCCAACGAATTCGGCGACTGGGTGGAATACGCCAGCGGAGTGTCCGAGTTCGTCGGCTATGACAATACCACAGTCCATGGCGCACGCCTGCTCAGGCAGCGTACCGTGGTGCAGAAAAAGAAAGAAATGCTCCAACTCGTATTTGACCGTACTCCTTTCTACGGAGAAATGGGCGGCGAGGTAGGAGATACCGGTTATATAGTATCCGCTGACGGAGAAAAGATAAAGATTCTCGACACCATCAGGGACAACGGACTGACCGTCCATATAGCAGAGCGCCTGCCTGAGAATTGCAAGGGTGAGTTTGAACTCGTTGTGGACGAGCAGCGCAGGAATAAGATTGCAGGCAACCATACCGCCACCCATTTGTTGGATGCTGCTCTGCGCAAGGTCCTCGGTACTCATGTGGAGCAGAAAGGCTCGTTTGTATGCGACAAGTATCTGCGTTTTGACTTCTCTCATTTCGAGAAACTCACTGATGCGCAGATCCGTGAGGTCGAGCACATGGTCAATGCCGCCATACGCGCCAACAGTCCCCTCGAGGAGAAGCGTGACGCCACTATGGAGGAGGCCAATGCCATGGGTGCAATCGCCCTCTTCGGTGAGAAATATGGTGACAAGGTGCGCGTCGTCAAGTTCGGCCCGAGCGTCGAACTCTGCGGCGGATGCCATGCATCGGCGACCGGTAACATCGGATATTTCCAGATATTGAGCGAATCCGCCATCGCTGCCGGAGTGCGCCGTATAGAGGCGGTGACCGGGGAAGAGGCGGAAATATATTCTGAAACTGTGCAGGAGACCCTCAGGACCGCAAGGTCATTCTTCAACAATGTCCCCGACCTCGCCGGTGCCATACGCAAACTCGTCTCTGAGAATGCGGACCTGAAAAAGCAGGCCGAGGAATTTGCCAGGCGCAAGGCTGCAGACCTCGCTTCGGAACTTTCAGCCAAGGCCAAAGAGGTCGACGGCGTCAAACTCATAGTGTTGAGGAGTTCCACCAGTGAGAATTTTGACCCTGCCATGTTGAGAGAGGCCGCCATCCTCCTGCAGAAAGAGCTGCAGAATACCGCATTGGCCGCCGCATCCGAGTCGGATGGCAAGCCGCAGCTCCTGCTCATGTATTCGCCCGATCTCGTGGCTAAGGGCAAGAATGCCGGTGCTGACATCCGCGAAGCCGCCAAGTTCATACAGGGAGGCGGTGGCGGACAGCCCGGGCTCGCTACAGCCGGAGGCCGCAACTCTGACGGTGTGGGCGAGGCACTTGAGAAACTCGTCGAACTCGCCACAAGATAAAGTTCCGCTTTGAAAAGGCTCGACCGATTCATACTGTCATCATTTATAGGACCGTTTGTCGCGATCCTATTTGTGGTGATATTCATCCTGATGATGCAGTTTCTGTGGCTCTATATCGACGAACTTGTCGGTAAGGGGCTGGAATTGAGCATTATCGCCGAGTTTCTGCTGTGGGGATGCTGTACGGTGCTGCCTCTGGCTCTGCCGTTGTCCACTCTGCTCGCTTCCATGATGGTCATGGGACAGTTGTCGGAGAATAACGAGATGATGGCCATGAAGGCCTCCGGCGTATCGTTCTCCCGCGTGATGACCCCTCTGATTATAGCCAGTGCGGCCATCAGCGTCGGTGCGTTCTATGCCTCCAACAATCTGGTGCCGTATTCGTACAACAAGATTTATATGTTGCGCGATGACATAGGCAAGACCAAATCCGAGATCAAGATTCCGGCAGGTACTTTCTATGACGGTATAGACGGCTATATCCTCAGAGTAGAAGAGACGGATGAGCATACCGGCATCATGCGCGATGTCATGGTCTACGACCATTCGCAGAGCAAGGGCAATGTAGCACTCACTCTGGCGGACTCCGCGAGTATCAAGATGTCCCGCAGCAAGGATTATCTGACATTCACCCTGTATAGCGGCATAAACTATCAGGAAAGCAATCAGATGAAATACCGGGATACGACCCTGCAACTGCAGAAAGTCGATTTCTCCCGTCAGCAGTTGATAGTCCCTCTGGAGAATTACGCATTCCAGAAGACCAAGGACGACCGCTTTGCCGGACAGACCAAGGCTATGAATATCAGTCAGCTGACCAATCAGAGGGATTCGCTCTCCGAGGTGGAGAAAAAGACTCACGACGAACACTTCCGCAAGGTGGTCACCGATGCGAGTCTCACCAAGCATAGGCAGCTCGATACGGCATTCATCGCCAAGGGGCTGGACAATTTCCAGTCTGACAAGTTCATGACATGGGAAAGCCGGCGCGATGAGCAGCATGCCTATGAGAGGGCGGCTTCCCGTGCCAAGCAGATGATAGGGGAGATGGACAATTTCAGCCGTGAGGCGTACGAATACACATTCTACCTGAGGCGCTCGCGTCTGGAGATACTCAAAAAATATGCAGGTGCGCTCGCGTGCTTCATCATGTTCTTTATAGGTGCGCCTCTCGGTGCTCTTATACGCAAGGGCGGTCTCGGCGTGCCGGCAATCATCTCGGTGCTGTTCTTTGTGTTGTATTGGGTCGTGGATATCACCGGTACCAAACTGGCCAAGGACGGCGCTCTTGACCCGCTGAGCGGTGCATTCATATCCGCCTATGTGCTCGGCCCCATAGGGGCGTTCCTGACATACAAAGCCATCAATGATGCGTCTTTGTTCTCCAATGATACATTGGCATCCCGTCTGCGCAAGATAAAGAGTAAGATAATGAGCATATTCAGAAAGACACGTATTGTATATATGGGCACGCCGGAGTTTGCTGTCGCTCCGCTCGAACGCCTGATAAATGACGGCTATAATGTCGTGGGCGTGGTGACCGTGGCGGACAAGCCCAGCGGACGCGGTCTCAAGGTGAATGAGAGCGCGGTCAAGAAATTCGCCATCGCACATGGCATACCGGTACTCCAGCCGGTCAGACTCAAAGACCCGGAATTCCTGCGGCAGCTGGCAGATTTCAAGGCTGACATGTTTGTCGTCGTGGCGTTCCGCATGCTGCCCGAAGAGGTCTGGAATATGCCCAGGCTCGGCACATTCAACCTGCACGCCGCACTCCTGCCCCAGTATCGGGGAGCGGCCCCTATCAATTGGGCAGTCATCAACGGAGAGCGCATGACCGGTGTCACTACATTCATGATAGACAAGGATATAGATACCGGAGGCATCATTCTCCGTCAGGAATACAGGATTCCCGAAGGGGCTACTGCCGGGGATGTGCACGATGCACTGATGGGCATAGGCGCAGGTCTGGTGGCAGAGACGGTCGAGGGCATAATCGAGGGCAATGTAGAGACTCGCGTGCAGCGCAGTTTTATCCAAGGCGCAGAAGAACTCAAGCCGGCTCCGAAACTCACCCGCGAACTGTGCCACATCGACTGGAATGACACTACCGTGAATATATGCAACCTCATCAGAGGTCTGAGCCCTTACCCGGCAGCATACACCGAGGTATATCATGAGGGCGAGAAACCTTTGCAACTCAAGATATTCTCCGCGTCGGCACATGTCCCGTCGGATACCGGTGCTCCTGGTGAGATCATAAGTGACGGCAAGTCCCTGCTGGCAGTGCGCACAAGCGACGGTGCCGTATGTATAGACGAACTTCAACTCTCGGGCAAGAAGCGTATGGCGGTCAAGGAGTTCCTGCTTGGATTCCGTGAGCCGCAGTCTTGGAAGACCACTCCCGGCACGAGCAAAGAAGAGAAAAACAAATTGACAAAGATATGAGATGTAGCTCCATTTCCGCAGCGGCAGTCGCCGTGATTGCATTAATGACAGCCTGTACAATGGAAAATCCCCTGTTGAAAGAATCCTCGCTCCCTTATGGAGCACCTTGTTTTGACGATATCCGTACTGAACACTACCTCCCTGCATTCAAGCAGAGCATCAAGGAGGGCAAGGCGGAAATCGATGCCATCGCAAATAATCCTGAGGCCCCTACATTTGCCAATACAATCGAGGCTTTGGAGTTCTCCGGCAGTACATACGCGCGTGTTGCCGGCATATTCTACAATGTAATGGAGGCTGACAACAGTCCGGAGATGGAGGCTATAGCCGAGGAAGTCGCTCCTCTCGACAATGAATATTCGATGTATATATCGCTCAATGACAAACTGTTCCAGCGTGTCAAGGCGGTATATGACCAGCGTGACGGACTCGGTCTGGCAGAGGATCAGATGCGTCTGCTCGAAAAGACCTACAAGTCTTTTGCACGCAATGGTGCCAATCTCTCTCCGGAGGACAAAGAGGCATTCAGCAAGGTCTCAGAGGAACTTTCTCTTGCCACGCTCGAGTTCTCGAGGAATGCTCTTGCCGCCACCAATGCATTCTCACTCAATGTGACAGATGAGTCCCGTATTGCGGACCTGCCCGATTTCGTCAAGGCGGCTGCGGCGGAGACTGCCAGGGAGGCAGGGCAGAGCGGATGGACATTTACGCTCAGCGCACCGAGTTACAGGCCGTTCATGCAGTTCAGCGGAGACCGCGAACTCAAGGAGCAGCTCTGGAGAGCATACAATTCCCGTGCTCTCGGCGGTGATTCTGACAACTCCGGGATAGTCAAGAAGATAGTCGGTCTGAGGCTTCGCAAGGCACAGCTGCTTGGCTACAGGACATTCGCCGACTATCAGTTGGAGGACAAGATGGCTAAAGATGTACCTACGGTGGAATCATTCCTCAGGCAGCTCCTCGAGCCTGCCATGCCGGCAGCCAAGAAGGAAGTTGCGGAGGTTACGGCGTTTGCCCGTGCCAACGGATTTGAGGATAAAGAGTTGCAACCGTGGGATTTCAGCTATTGGTCAGAGAAATACAAGGATTCGTTGTATTCTCTCAACGATGGTATGCTCAAGCCTTATTTCCGTCTCGACTCCTGTATCAATGCTGTATTCGGCCTCGCAAATACCCTCTATGGTGTCAGTTTCAGTGAGCGCACGGACATTCCGGGGTATCACCCCGATGTCAAGGTATATGATGTCAAGGATGCCGACGGCAGCCATCTGGCTTTGTTCTATGCGGATTTCTATCCCCGTCCGAGCAAGAGGGCAGGTGCATGGATGACCGAGTTCCGTGGACAGAGCATCGAGAATGGAGTGGAGCGTAGACCGCTTGTCAGCATTGTATGCAATTTCTCCAAACCTACCGGCGATACCCCTTCGCTGCTGACCCATGACGAATTGACCACATTCCTCCATGAATTTGGCCATGCTCTCCATGGAATGCTTGCCAAAGGACGCTACACCAGCCTCTGCGGTACGAGCGTTGCTCATGATTTTGTGGAATTGCCCTCCCAGATCAATGAAAACTGGGGATATGAGCCCGAGTACCTCAAGCGTTTTGCCAAGCACTGGCAGACAGGGGAGACTATACCAGAGGAATATATACGCAGCATCGTTGCGGCCAAGAACTATCTATCTGCCTACTATCATATCAGGCAGCTCGGTTTTGGCTATACGGACATGGCATGGCACACAGTGACGGCAGTCCCGGAGCAGTCCGTGGAGGAGTTTGAGCATGTGGCGGCCGCTCCCTGCTCTGTACTTCCTGCCATCCCCGGCACCTGCCATTCTACCGCATTTACCCATTTGTTCTCCGGAGGATATGCTGCTGGATATTACGCCTACAAATGGGCGGAGGTGCTTGCAGCAGACGCGTTCAGCCTCTTTGAGGAGAAGGGGATTTTCAATACGGAAGTCTCCGGATCGTTCCGTCACAATATCCTGGAAATGGGCAGCAATCGTGATGAGGCGGAGTCTTATAGAATCTTCCGCGGACACAATCCTGCACCGGAGGCTTTGCTCCGCAGTCTGGGGATTATCCGATAGTGATATAAAGACTCGTTGCGGAGCCATGCGTGTTGTATGGCTATGCGCGTGAAACTGGGCGTCTATCTGTAAATGCGGGTAGGCGCTCTTTGATTAATCCCCGAAAATAGCGGAATGGTTTTTGTTTTTTGCTATTTAGTAACAAGAGAATTATTGGTTGTATTTTTATTTCTATTTTAGAAATACTTATCATACAATTAGTCATGACTAAGCTGAGAAAGGCACTTATAGTTTATGATGATCCCTCTGTCAGAGAGGAGTTGCAAAGCATGCTTGACCGTTATTCGGAGTTTGAGACGGCATGGGTAGTAGGGACCAAAAAAGATGCCCTGGCTGTGTTCAAGTCCCAGTCTCCGGATCTGATGTTTCTTGGGTTGAGGTTGCCTGACGGCAATGGCCTGCAAGTGCTGCGTCGGGCGAGAGAAGCATGCCCGGGATTGTATGTGGTGGTCTTTACGGCATTCTATCCCTATATCAGCCGTGAGGCATTCAGTCACGGAGAGGACGATTATCTGCTCAATCCGTTTACGCATGACGAACTGGACAGGGTGCTCAGGCGTTATCTTGCCGGAGGCGAGGTCAGCGCCATCCATAGGGACGGCATCGGTGCGGATACTCTGGCGGTGCGTACACTCAACAACGAGCTCATGCCGATTGTCCGGGACGACATTGTGTTTTTCCGTTATGACAGCGCAAAGAAACTGTGGGAGGCAATGATCAGTGATGTCCTGTCGCTGACGCTTCGCAAGGGTACTACAGCGCGTGACATATTGCGTATAGGACCGCAGTTCCGCCAGTGCCACCAGTCCTTTATCGTCAATCTCAAAAAGGTAAAACTGATAGGACTGACGCAGATCAAGATATGTGAGCCGTTTGCCATGTTGAGCATACCGATCGGCAGGACATACTGCAAGTCGTTGCAGGACAGCTTCAAGCAGGTCTGACCCTCTATTTGAAATAAAATAGGTATATTTGCCCGGATATGGGCAAGTTGGAACAATACAACCTCAATCCCGATGAACTGATACTGGAGCCGGGGAGCGGACGCAGGCGCGCATTGCGTGTGCTGTGGGGCTTTGTATTGAGTCTGGCGATGTTTGTGCTGTACGGGTGGATATATTTCGGAGTGCTCGGCCTGGAGGCGCCCAAAACAATGCTCCTGAAGCGTTCCAATGATGCCTGGAGTGCCCGTGTCGCCATTATGAACCGCAATCTGGACCGCTGCGAAGAGGCATTGGAGGGGCTGGAGATGCGTAATGGTGAGGTCTACCGTTCCATATTCGGGATGAATCCTATTCCACAGGAGGCTCTCAATGCCGGACTGATAGGAGCCGATAGGTATCGCTATCTCGACAGGCTTGGCAACGATAGTGACCTCCGCAAGACCATATTGCGACTGGACCGCCTTACCAAAGAGACTTATCTGCAGAGCAAGTCATTCGACGATGTCGCCAACATGAGCCGTAAGGCCGGAGATATGGCGTCTTGCCTGCCGGCAATCCCGCCGGTGTCCACAAAAAAAGGCGTGGCTCGTATCACGAGTACATTCGGTTCCCGTGTCGATCCCATTTACGGTACGCGCAGGAGGCACGAGGGTATAGACTTTGCCGCCAAGAAAGGGACTCCGGTATATGTGACGGGAGACGGAGTGGTGGAGTCTGTCAAGTACCAGTTCCGCGGATACGGCAATATCATCACGGTGGATCACGGATTCGGTTATACGACCAGGTATGCTCATCTGCTGACTACCAATGTGGTGGAAGGCATGCGCGTGAGCCGTGGCATGCGTATAGGTGCGGTCGGCAGCACAGGCAAGTCCACAGGGCCTCACCTGCACTACGAGGTGCGCTATAGAGGTAATGCCGTCAATCCTTACAATTTCTTTGATTTCGGCATGCCTGCGGATGAATATGAGGATATGGTAGGCAAGGTGGATGAGAGCGGCGAGGCGATACTTGACCCCAATTACAGACATAGGCCATGAGTGACGGCAGGAAACATATCGCATTCGGTAGGATATTGCTGAGGCTGGTGCGTTTTGTGCTGGTCACGGCAGTGATGTCCATTATATACTATACCCTCTTCGCATTGGTGTTCAGCACCGATACCGAGAGGCGGCTGATAGGGGAGAACAGGCTGTATTCCAGGACATTCGAGGAAATGGTGGAGCGGGAGAGGCTCGTCGAGGATGTCATCAGGGGGCTTCAGGCCAAAGACAACGCCATATACAAGGAGATATTCAAGGCCGATGCGCCAGGGCTGGACCTCAATTCGGACATGGATATAATATCGGCAGGAGACTCTGTCAAAGACAAGGATCTCGTGGACTATACCGCGCACAAGATAAGTGTGGTCGAGGTGACGGCTTCCTCTGTGGAGGACAACCTCTCTAGGGTGATGGAGCGTCTTGCCTCGTCGCCCGATTCCGTGCCTCCTCTCAAGTTGCCGCTCGGCAATGTCACATACGCCCAGGTCGGTGCCGGAACAGGACTCAAGCAGAATCCTTTTTACAAGGTCGAAAGCCGTCATGACGGGCTGGATATCATTGCATCGCAGGACGATCCCGTGTATGCCACCGGCAGAGGCATTGTCAGTGCGGTGACCCGTTCCCGCAAGGGGAATGGCAATGTGGTGGAAATCACACATCCCGGGGGCTATGTGACGCGTTATTGCCACCTCGGAGATATAGATGTGCACCGCGGACAGACCGTGCGTGCAGGCAAGATGATAGGAAAAGTGGGTATCTCCGGCAATGCGTATGCGGCACACCTGCATTATGAAGTGCTCAAGGACGGTGTCCCCGTTGATCCTGTGAATTATTTCTTTGCATCGGTGGATCCGTCGGATTATGTCAAGATGATGTATATGTCCGTAAAGACAGGACAATCGTTGGATTAGACAATGAAAAAGTTGTTCTATACTATCGGAGAAGTCTCCGAAATGCTTGAGGTGCCGGACTCTACGGTCCGGTACTGGTCTGATTCGTTTCCGCGCTATGTCAAGCCGCGCCGCAATGCCAAGGGCAACCGGCAGTTCCGCGAAGAGGACATCGAAGCCCTCCGGACCGTCAAGTATCTGCTCAAGGAAAAGGGGCTCACTATCGAAGGTGCGGAGAAACAGCTTGCTGTCGACCACAGTTCCGTCAATAAGGTGGCGCGTGCCATCGAGATACTGGAAGCGCTCAAACTCCGGCTTTTCGAAGTGCGTAAAACATTGTGACAAGTTATTTTTTTTGCTAAATTTGCCGTTCACACGAAATCGAAAACAGTTCTGAATAATATGGCGACATCGAAAACCAAGAAAGTCACCTCCCCTATTGACGAGAGAGAGACATTTGTGTCACTGCAGAAGACATTTGCAGACAGCGAAGACAATGTACAGGAGAAACTCAAAACTCTCTATGAGCTGCAGCAGGCGGACAATGCCATAGACAAGATATTGCACCTGCGTGGCGAGTTGCCTTTGGAGGTGAATGAAATGGAGGCCGATGTTGTGTCTATTGAGGCTAAAATCACACAGACAGAGGCTCTTGTCGAGGAGTTTGGCAAGACTGTAGAGGCCAAGCGTCAGGAGATTGTGGAGCTCGACGGAGAGATTGCCGAGTACCGTTCCAAACTGGAGGGTATCTCCAACAGCCGCGAGTTCGACTCTATCGATAAAGAGATTGAGAATCTCGGTCTGCTCCGTCAGATTGCGGAGAAGAATATCCGTGAGACACAGGAAGCTGTCGCCGACAAGAAAGACTATATCGAGGAACTTCGTCACAGGCTTGAAGTCCGTCGTGATGACCTCCGTCTCAAAAAGGAGGAACTCGACCACATCGTGGACTCCACCGCAGAAGAGGAGGCCGTCCTGAACAAGAGGCGCGAGGATCTCGCAGCCAAGGTGGACGACAGGACACTCAGCGCATACAATCATATCCGCAGCAGCGTACACAATCACCTTGCTGTCGTCACTGTATATAATGGCGATGCATGTGGCGGATGTTTCAATGCTATCACTCCACAGAGACTCGTTGATGTGGCTTCCTGTCACAAACTCATCATCTGCGAGCATTGCGGTCGTATTATTGTCAGCGGTGATATAGACAAATAACGCATAATATGCCTGAGGCCAGGAAAAGATCATCCAAAAAGAAGGATCAGGCAGTCAATCTGGATGCTATAGGGCTTGAGATGGGTAATAAACCCCCTCAGGCTCTTGATGTTGAAGAGGCTGTCTTAGGTGCCCTCCTTATAGAGCCCGCCGCCGTCGATCAGGCGATGGAGGAGCTCAATCCGTCCTGTTTCTATGACGAACGGCACCGGATGATATGGGATGCGGCGTCGGCGCTTGTCTATGAACATGTGCCGATTGATATCGTCACGATGACCTCCAAACTCCGTGAAAAGGGCAATCTGGAGGCTGTCGGCGGTGCGGCGTATCTTGCCGGACTCTCTCAGAGGGTTGGTGCAGCGGCGCACATGGAGTATTATATCAGGATACTCAAGCAGAAGACCATACAGAGGGATCTCATTACTGCGTCACACGAGATACTCAGGCAGTCCTATGACGACTCTGTCAAGGTGGATGACCTCATAGACGTGGCTCAGACCAAGGTCTATGACGCCATTAAGAATAATGTCAAGAAAGAGGTCCAGGACATCGGCTCCATTATCAATGAAGTCATGAAGGACATAGAGGAAGCGCAGAATGTTACCGGTTTTACCGGAGTGCCGTCCGGATTTCTCAGCCTTGACCGTATCACGCAGGGGTGGCAGAAATCCGACCTTATCATTCTTGCGGCGCGTCCTTCCGTCGGAAAGACAGCATTCTCCCTCAATATCGCCCGTAATGCGGCTGTGGATCACCACATGCCTGTGGCAATATTCTCTTTGGAGATGTCTTCCACGCAGCTGGGCAAGCGACTTGTGACCACGGAGTCCGGCCTCAGCGCTGACAAGATCAAAGGCGGTGTCAAACTGGAGCCTCACGAGTGGAAACAGTTGGAGGTCAAACTGGCAAATCTCGCCAAGGCCCCTCTCTATATAGATGATACACCTGGTATCCCTGTAATGGAATTCCGCACCAAACTCAAGACTCTCGTCAAGAACAAAGGTGTGCGCCTGGTCATAGTGGACTATCTCCAGCTCATGCAGGGTCCTTCGGAGTTGAGGGGTATGCGAGAGCAGGAGGTGGCTGCGATTTCCAGGACGCTCAAGGCTACGGCAAAGGAGCTGGATGTGCCTATCATCGCATTGTCCCAGTTGTCCCGTAATGCCGTGCAGCGTACCGGCGGTTCCGGCAAGCCGCAATTGAGTGACCTCCGTGAATCGGGTTCTATCGAGCAGGATGCCGATATGGTACTCTTCATTCACCGTCCGGACTTCCTCGGCATGTCCGAGAATCCGGAGGATAAGGAGGTGACACAGATTATCATAGCCAAGCACCGTAATGGTGAGACTACGGATGTGAATATGCTCTTCAAGTCGGAGCAGGTGCGTTTTGTCGAGGTGGATCAGGCGCTTGCCGAGCAGGCGGGTGCACCGTTCGGATCTGCTATGAACAATGACGCATTCGATGACGGCGATATGTCCCAGGGGTATTATTCCCAGGGAGGCGATGATTTTGGCAATCATTCATTCTGATAGATATGTCGGAGAGGCGGGATATTTCACATACAGGCAGGATAGTGTCGATAGATCCTGTGACGACAAAGGTGATGATAGTCTCCGAGTCGGCATGTTCTTCGTGTCATGCCGCCGGACTTTGCGGAATGTCCGAGGCCGTGCGCAAAGAGGTCGAGGTCCCGACTTCCGTATATCCGCTGTACAAGGTAGGCGATGAGGTCGAGGTGCTCCTCAAGGCATCCATGGGCCACAAGGCTGTCTGGCTCGCCTATGTGATACCTCTCGCTGTGCTTATGGCTGTACTGGGAGTGGCTTTGTATGCCGGTGCCGGCGAACTCGCGGCCGGAGCATGCGCCATCGCGGCGACTGGGCTGTACTATCTCGTGATATGGCTGCTGCGCGAACGGCTCCGCAACGAATATGTATTTGCAATCAAAACACTACAATCTAATACGACACAACAATGACATCAACAATTATCTGGACTGTCGGGATTCTCACGGTACTGGGACTTCTGCTCGCCCTGATGCTGTTCTTCTTCGCCAAGAAGTTCAAGGTCGAAGAAGATCCGCGCATCGATGAGGTGGAGAAAGTCATGCCGGGAGCAAACTGCGGCGGATGCGGATTTGCCGGCTGCCGTGCTTTTGCGGACGCTGCCGTGCACGCTCCCAATTTGGACAATAACTATTGTCCTGTCGGCGGAGACCCTGTCATGAAACAGGTTGCCGCCATTCTCGGTATCGAGGTCAAGGCCAAGACGCCCATGGTGGCTGTCTTGCGCTGCAACGGCACATGCGAGGCCCGTCCCAAGGTCAATACCTATGACGGCACACTCTCATGCAAGGTCAAGGCTTCTCTGTACAGCGGTGATACTGCATGCTCATTCGGCTGCGTCGGCTGCGGAGACTGTGTGTCGGCCTGTCAGTTCGGAGCGCTCTCCATGGATCCTGTCACGGGGCTGCCTGTAGTCGACGAAGAGAAATGTACCGCCTGCGGTGCCTGTACCAAGGCTTGTCCCAAGAATATTATCGAACTCCGCGCCAAAGGCCCGAGGGGTATGCGCGTGTCCGTCACCTGTGTCAATAAAGACAAGGGCCCCGTCGCCAAGAAAGCCTGTGCAAATGCCTGTATCGGATGCTCTCTCTGCGCCAAGACATGTACGCACGGTGCCATCGAGGTCAAGGACAATGTCGCCTATATAGATTACACCAAGTGCAAATTATGCCGCGAATGTGAAGCCGTGTGTCCTACCGGAGCCATCCATGGGGTAAACTTCCCCAAGCCGCTCGACAAGGATGCCGTCAAGGCGCGTATCAAGGCTCGTAATGACAAGGCCCGTGAGGCCGCTAAACAGGAGAAGGAGGGATAGAAATGGCTAAAATCACTTTCAGAATCGGTGGAATCCATCCGGATGATGCCAAACTGGCACGCGGCCGTGCCATAGAAACGCTCCCTCTGCCCGAGCGCATGTATGTCTCCATGGCCCAGCATCTCGGTGCTCCAGCAGTGCCGGTAGTGGCGGTCGGAGACAAGGTCAAGACCGGACAGGTCATTGCGGAGCCGGGAGGCTTCATCTCGGCATTCGTGCACAGTCCTGCGTCCGGCACAGTCAAGTCCATAGCACCGCGTCCGGACCTGTCCGGCCGTCCTGTCACGCATATAGAGATTGCGGTCGAGGGGGACGAATGGGTAGAGGGCGTAGACCTCAGCGATACCCTCGTTACCGAGATACCTGCCGACCGTGCCGCTGTGCTGGACAAAATCAAGGCCTGCGGTATCGTGGGACTTGGCGGTGCGACATTCCCTACGCATGTCAAACTCAATCCAGCTCCCGGCAGCAAGGCGGAATGCCTGATTCTTAATGCTGCGGAGTGCGAGCCCTACCTGACCAGCGACTTCCGTATTATGCTGGAGAAAACCGATGAGATTGTCATCGGTGGCGCTATCATGCAGATGGTGCTCGGAGGCTGCCGCTGTGTCATCGGCATTGAGGAAAACAAGCCCGAGGCGATAGGTGCGATGCGCAAGTCCGTTGCCAGGTTGGGTATCAAAGACATGGAGGTCATGCCCCTCAAGAAGAAATACCCCCAGGGCGGTGAGAAACAGCTCATTGACGCAGTAATGCGTCGCCAGGTCAAGTCCGGCGGCCTGCCTATCAGCGTAGGCGCGGTCGTACAGAATGTTGCCACGGCTCTTGCGGTCTATGAGGCTGTACAGAAAAACAAACCTCTCATTACCAATACTCTCACAGTGACAGGCGATTGCCTGCCTGTAGACAGGCAGCACAACTACCTCTTCCGTATAGGTATGCCGTTGAGTTACATCGCGGAGTATGCCGGTGGGGTGCCCAAGGCTGCGGCCAAGATTGTCAGCGGTGGCCCTATGATGGGCAAGGCTATCTCCAATCTGGATGCCTGTACTGTCAAAGGTTCGTCCTCCATCCTCTATCTCTCGGCCCCTGCCACACTGCGTGAGGCGGAGAGCGCCTGTATACGCTGCGGCAAATGTGCTGCCGCGTGCCCTATGGGGCTGGAGCCGTTCCTGCTCAACCGTCTCTACAAGGCGCAGGATGCTGATGCTCTGGAAAAGAATGCTGCTCAGGACTGCATAGAATGCGGCTGCTGCCTCTATGCCTGCCCTGCACACATTCCTCTACTGGACAACATCCGTATGGCGAAAGGCCAGGTGATGGGTATCATACGCGCCCGTGCCGCTGCCGCAAAGGCTGCTGCGGAAGCCGCAGCGAAATCATCCGATAATAAATAAGATATATATGGACAAGATGTTAGTTTCGCCTTCGCCCCATATACACAGCGCGGTATCTACAAAGTCGCTGATGCGCGATGTCGTGATAGCCCTGCTTCCGGCAGTGGTCGTGTCTGTGCTGTTCTATGGCTGGTCCGAATTGCTCGTGCTCGCAGTGAGCGTGCTGTCGTGTGTCGGACTGGAGTATCTCATCACCAAGTATATGCTCAAGAGGCCGTCCACCATAGGAGACCTCTCTGCTGTAGTCACGGGCATTTTGCTCGCCATGAACCTGCCCTGCACCACACCCTGGTGGGTGGTGTTTATCGGTGCTGTCATCGCTATCG
Source organism: uncultured Muribaculaceae bacterium (assembly GCA_964616865.1). Lineage (GTDB taxonomy): Bacteria > Bacteroidota > Bacteroidia > Bacteroidales > UBA932 > Cryptobacteroides. The sequence continues at coordinate 48,960 of CAZTUQ010000001.1, read as the reverse complement.
GTGTCGCCAAGATGACTTTCGGCGGCCTGGGGCAGAATCCTTTTAACCCTGCGATCACGGCGCGTGTATTCCTGCTCATCTCATTCCCTACATACATGACGGACTGGACAGTACCCGGTGGATTTATCCACGCGACTGATGCGGTCTCCGGAGCGACTCTCCTCGGTCAGTATGCCGAAGGCGGCATGCAGGCTGTCGCAGGTACGGATTGGATGCAGACGCTGTTTCTCAATATAGGCGGTTCTGCCGGAGAGATTTCGGCCCTTGCCCTGCTGCTCGGCTGGGTCTATCTGCTGGTCCGCAAGGTCATCAAGCCTTGGATAACGCTGTCTATATTCGTGACCATAGCCGTTATTTCCGCAGTGTTCGCAATAGCGGATCCGTCACAGTACACAGGACCTCTGTTCAATCTCCTTACGGGAGGCGTGATACTCGGTGCATGCTTTATGGCCACTGACTATGTGACATCTCCAATGAGTACGGCAGGAGGCATAATCTACGGTATCGGCATAGGCCTTATCGTGATGATGATCAGGTATTTCGGTTCGTATCCTGAGGGTATGTCCTTTGCCATTCTCATCATGAACTGCGTAGTGCCTCTGCTCGACATCAAGTTCCATCAACGTAAATTCGGGAGGAAATAGTCATGGCTGCTTCTTCTTCACTCAAAAACATGGCGCTCTGCCTGACGCTCGTCTGTTTTATCTGCTCTGCCATACTCGGAGTGGTGTATGCGGTGACATTTGAGCCTATAAGCCAGGCCAACGCCAATATTCTCAAGGCCGGTATTGCCAAAGTGCTCCCCGAGGGGGTTGGCATTTCCGAAGAGAAAACCGCTGCTGCAGGAGACAAGTCGTACAGTTACTATGAGGCCACTGATGCTTCCGGTGCTGTGGTGGCTTATGCCGTCAAGTCCGAGACTGTAGGTTTCGGCGGTCCTATCTCTCTGATGGTGGGAGTGCTGACCGACGGTACCATATACAATACTTCCGTCCTGTCTCAGTCGGAGACTCCCGGACTCGGGGCTAAGTGCGACAGCGATGCGGCATTCATGTCGCAATGGAGCAATCTCGCACCGGACAAGGTGCTCAAGGTCAAAAAGGACGGTGGTGACATCGATGCCATCACCGCATCTACCATCACCTCCCGTGCCTATACCGAGGCTGTCGCCAATGCCAAGTCGCTTGCGCTGACTCTCGTGGCTGCGGGAAAGGCAAATGTAACATCAACGGTAGCGGAGGACCGCGGCAATGAATAACAAGCTTTCATATCTCACAGACGGTATCATCAAGAATAATCCCACATTCGTCCTTGTGCTCGGCATGTGTCCGACACTTGCTACGACCACATCCGCAATCAACGGACTGGAAATGGGACTTGCCACGATGTTTGTCCTCATACTCTCGAATATCTTTATATCCCTGATAGCCCCGATTGTGCCCGACAAGGTGCACATCCCTGTCTATATCGTGGTGATAGCCACCTTTGTGACTGTGCTGCAGTTGTTTATGCAGGCATTTACACCGGCGGTGTATTCGACCCTGGGCCTGTTCATTCCGCTCATTGTCGTCAACTGTATAGTCCTCGGAAGGGCAGAGGCATTCGCCAACAAGCACGGTGTCCTGGAATCTGCATTTGATGGTCTGGGAGTCGGACTCGGCTTTACCCTCTCGCTCACAGTGATAGGCATTATCCGCGAGATTCTCGGCAGCGGTTCGGTATTCGGCTGGAAATTCATTCCCGGAGACGGGGTGCTGGCGTTTGTGATGGCTCCTGGAGCATTCCTTGTCCTGGGCTATCTGATGGTGCTTTTCAACAAATATCTCAAGAAGTAAGGTATCATGGAGTATTTACTGATTATCATATCGGCGATATTCGTCAATAACATACTGCTCTCACAGTTCCTCGGCATCTGCCCATTCCTCGGAGTCTCTAACAAACTCTCCACGGCTACGGGTATGTCCGGTGCGGTGTGCTTTGTCATCACACTTTCGACGGTGGTGACCTATCTCATCAACAAATACCTGCTGCTGCCTTTCGGGCTGGAGTTCCTGCAGACGATTTCGTTCATTCTGATTATCGCCGCCCTCGTGCAGACAGTGGAGATAGTGCTCAAGAAGATCAGCCCGAGCCTGTATCAGGCACTCGGTATCTTCCTGCCTCTGATTACTACCAACTGCGCGGTGCTCGGAGTCGCTATCAATGTAGTGACCAAGCAGTTTACATTCGGCGGCGAGGCTCACATGCTGGGACTTGGCGAGGCGACCGTGTATGCCTTTGCCACGGCATTGGGATACGGTCTGTCGATGATACTGTTTGCCGGTCTGCGCGAGCATCTCTCCGGCAATGCCGTTCCGGCAGCATTCAAAGGTTTGCCCATCGCGTTGATTACCGCTGGTATCATGGCAATGGCATTCCTCGGTTTCTCCGGTATTGTGTAGATTATATTTTCTCCGCTCCTGCAGTGTCTGGGGCGGAATGTTTATTTTGTGTTGATAAATATTGGCCGGTTTCTCTTGCAATGATAGGAGGAGCCGGTTAATTTTGTATGAAACATCCTCGGAGGAGATAGTGTCCCGATAGCGGTGTTATAAGCCTAACAGTCTGATAAACATGGAAGTAAGAAAAACCAACGGTTCTTTTGAAGAGTACGACAAGGAAAAGTTAAAGAAAGGTATTCGCGAGGCATACAAGTCTACGGGACAGAAGTGCCCCGAGGAGGTTGTCGTGTCCATTACCGACAACCTGTACATCTATGACAAGATTTCCAGCCAGGAGATCCGCCGTCAGGTCGTGGACTCTCTGATGTCCATCAACAAAAAGGCGGCGCGCGAGTATATCGAGACTTTCGATGCCGGACTTGACCTCCGGAAGAAGCGTGACTTCATCAAGGACTATATCAAGGCTTCCAATGCTGCTACAGGCTCCAAGTTTGACGCCAATGCCAATGTGACGCGCAAGAATATCGTCACTCTCGGGCAGGAACTCTACAAGGAGAACAATATCAAACAGAACCGCTATATCATGCAGGACAAGATCAAGGCGATCTACGGGCACGACCTTGCGGACCAGTATATCAAGGATCTGGAGTCTCATGTCCTGTATAAGCATGACGAGAGCGGCACACCGGGCTATCCCTACTGCGTTGCCATCACGATGTATCCGTTCCTTGTGAGCGGACTGCGAGAACTCGGCGGCGTCTCTATTGCCCCTACGGACCTCAAGTCATTCTGCGGAGAGTTTATAAACCTCGTCTATTCCATCTCCTCCCAGTTTATGGGTGCGGTGGCGACTCCTGAGTTCCTGATGTATCTCGACTACTTCATCCGCAAAGACTACGGAGATGACTATCTGTCTAAATTGGACACCATAGTGGAGAATAATGCCAAGCAGAGGACTCTGGTCAAGGTTATCGACAATTATTTCCAGCAGGTGGTGCATTCCATGAACATGCCTGCCGGCAATAGGGGATATCAGACCGTATTCTGGAATATCAGTTATTTCGACGAGCCTTATTTCAAAGGAGTCTTCGGTGACTTCCGTTTCCCGGACGGGACATCCCCTAAATGGGAGACGCTTTCCTGGCTGCAAAAGCATTTCATGAACTGGTTCAACGAAGAGCGCAACCACTATATCCTGACCTTCCCTGTGGAGACCATGGCCCTGCTTACCGATGGTGGGGACAATTATATGGATAAGGAGTATGCGGATTTCACCTCCGAGATGTGGGCCAAGGGGCACAGTTTCTTCTGCTATATATCCAACAGTCCTGACAGTCTCGCGAGTTGCTGCCGCCTGCGCAATTCCCTGACGGACCTTCAGGATGAGGAGCACAATCATACCACCCATCAGTATTCTATGGGTACGGCGTCAGTCTCCACCGGCTCCAAGTCCGTGATGACAATCAACCTTAACCGCGCTATCCAATTGGCTGCAAGGCGTTATTTCAAGGACAGGCAGGGTGTTGAGATCAGCCCTCTCGAGCCTCTCGACCAGACGCTCGAGTACGACCGCCAGGATCTTTACGCCTATATCTACAATGATGTGCGTGAGATGACGGAGAGAGTGCACAAATATCAGACTGCATTCAACGAGATTATAAAGGACTTCCTCAAGGCGGATATGCTGGATGTGTACAAGGCTGGCTTTATCGACATGAAGAGGCAGTATCTCACCGTCGGAGTCAACGGCATGACGGACGCTGCCGAGTTCCTCGGACTGGAAGTCTCGCCCAATGATGACTACAAGGAGTTTGTAAACGGACTGCTCGAGACAATCAATATAGCCAACCGCAAGGACAAGACCCGCGAGACCATGTTCAATACGGAGTTTGTCCCCGGGGAGAACCTTTCCGGCAAGAACTACAAGTGGGACAAAAAGGACGGCTTCTTCGTCTCTCCCAAGCACAATATGTACAGTTCCTATTTCTACAACCCGGAGGACGACTCTCTCTCGATACTCGACAAATTCAAACTACACGGCGAGGAGTATGTCAAGTATCTGGACGGCGGTTCTGCATTGCATATGAATGTGCAGGAGCACCTCAGCAAGGAGCAGTACAGGCAGTTGCTCAATGTGGCGGCGCATTACGGCACCAACTATTTCACCTTCAACTGCCGTAATACGGTCTGCAACGACTGCGGCTATATCAGCAAGGATACCCTTACGGTCTGTCCCAAATGCGGCAGCCGGCACCTCGACTATCTCACCCGTGTCATCGGATACCTCAAGAGAGTGTCTTCGTTCAGCGAGATGCGTCAGGAAGAGGCTTCGCGGCGCTATTATGCCCAGGACAAAAAGTAGACAGTGCGCCCATGATCAAGTATATCCCCGAGATGGCGTCCGTAGTGCTCGAAGAGATTCCGGACAAACTGACCCTCGCTGTCAGTATCAGCAATTGCCAGGGGCATTGCAGCGGTTGCCATTCTCCGCACTTGCGTGAGGATGCCGGGGCCGAATTGACGGAAGAGCGCATAGACGCCCTTTTTGAGGACAACTTCGGTGTCAATTGCTTCCTTTTCCTCGGGGAGGGGAATGACAGGGATGCCCTTGTCCGTCTCGCGGACTATGTGCGGACCGCCCATGGGGTATGTGTCGCGCTCTATTCCGGCCGCGAGGATGTCGAGGACGAAGTGTGGAGGGCTTTTGATTATGTCAAGGTCGGACCCTACATAAGCGAAAAAGGTCCTCTTGACTCTCCTCAGACCAATCAGCGCCTGTATATGGTACAGCATATCCATTCGGGAGAATGCGTCCGTAAGGATATCACTTCCCGTTTCTGGAAGAGAGGATTGGAATCATTATCAACTCATTAGTTTATAAGATCATGAAGAGAATTATCCTCCCGGTGCGGTAACGCATCGGGTTTTTCATTTCACTTGCAGGGATGCCTGGGATTGAGTATATTAGCATTGAAATTCCAAAAAAGGAATGTGCGGAATACATTATGCAGAATGCTGAAATAGAGAAAGCCGTGGCATGGAATCCCTGGCACGGATGCAAGAAGGCAAGTCCTGGATGCAAAAACTGCTTTGTCTACAAGATGGACAAACGCTATGGCAGAGATACTACCGTAATCACAAAGGGCGTATCGACTTATGAGCTTAAAGACAAGGACTGTCCTCCGCGTTCTCTTGTCAAATTGTGTTTCTCGTCCGATTTCTTTATCGAGGAGGCGGATGAGTGGAGAGCCGGATGCTGGGACTTCATCAGGCGCAGGCGTGACTGTATTTTCGTCACCACGACCAAGCGCCCTGAGAGGATAAGTCAGTGCCTGCCGCGTGACTGGGGAGAGGGATGGGATCACTTTCATCTGAGCATTTCTATAGAGAATCAGGAGATGGCGGACAAGCGTCTGCCGTATTTCCTGGATGCGCCGTTGACCCATCGCGAGGTGTTCTGCTCACCGCTCATCGCCCCTATTTCCCTTGGTAAATATCTTGATACCGGGCTCGTCAAATGTGTCAATGTCGGCGGCGAGTGGGCCGCCAAGGCAGATGTCAGGCCTATCAAGTACGAATGGGTCAGAGATCTGTATCTGGAGGCGAAGGAGAGAGGTATAGAGTTTTATTTCCACCAATGCGGCTCCATGTTCCTTAAGGACGGAGTCAATATCGGCAAATGGAATCTGAACGAGCAGATCAAGCGTGCCGAGGAGATACAGCACGAACTCGAACGGCTCTATTAAGGGCCTGCGCGCATCCGTTTTCTTTGGCAAGGGCGATGCAGGTCGGGAGGTTTTGACTATATTTGGAGGCTGCCTGTTTGCGCGCGAGAAGTTTCCGGGCGGTGAAATGATTAGAAAGTTTTTTGCTATATGTTTGATAGAGAAGTATATATCCGACGCAGGCGTGCGCTCATAGACAAGATGGGAGCATCTGCGGCTGAGGGACGCAGGGGAGTGGCGTTGTTTATAGGCAATGTCGAGGCTCCTGCCCAGTATAGGGACAATGCCTATGCATTCCGTCAGGACAGCACCTGGCTTTATCTCTTCGGAATAGATGACCCGGGGTATGCTGCAGTCATAGACCTCGACAGCGGAGTTGAGACCATATATGCCGATGATGCTGATATAGATGACATTATATGGACCGGCCCGTTGCCGTCGGTCCGCGAAGTTGCGGAAAGGGCTGGTGTGAGTCATTCTGCGTCTTCGGCAACGCTTGACAAGGACATCTCTGCTGCTCTGGCAGCCGGGCGTCCTGTCCATTTTGTGCCGGCGTCCCGCTATCATACAGCCTTCAGGCTGTCAGCCTTGCTCGGCATTGCGCCCGAAGAAACATTCAGTGCCGGCAAGAAAGGCTGCGCAAAGGCTTCCCGTGCCCTCGTGGACGCCATAGTCTCCATGAGGCTCGTCAAGGAAGATATTGAAATAGCGTCTTTGGACGCGGCCTGCGACCTCGGGCAGCAGATGCATAGGCTCGGGCGCAGTCTCATACGGGTAGGCTCTATAGAGCAGGAGGCTTGCGGAGCGATGGAGGGACTTGCCAAATCCAAGGGTTGGGGACTCTCCTTTGCGACCATACTCACACAGCATGGAGAGATATTCCACAACCATAGCCATGATGCCGTCATCACCCCTGGCCGACTGCTTGTGATAGATGCCGGGGTTGAGGCCAATGACCACTATGCCAGCGACTTTACGCGTACATATCCAACAGGTGGCAGATTCACGCCCCGTCAAAGGGATATATATAATATAGTATATGACTGCAACGAACATGCGTTCTCTCTGACGCGCCCGGGTGTGGCATATCGTGATGTGCATATCGCGGTGGCAAAGATGATGCTGGAGCGTCTGGCACAGCTCGGCATTGTCCGAGGAAGTGTGGATGACATGTTTGCTGCCGGAGTAGCGGGCCTCTTTATGCCGCACGGCCTCGGGCACAATATGGGGCTGGATGTCCATGATATGGAGGACTATGGTGAAGATCTCGTGGGATATGATGCCGGTCAGACGCGCTCGTCCCAACTGGGGCTCGGCAGCCTGCGCATGGCGCGCCGTCTCGTCCCAGGCAATGTGGTCACTGACGAGCCGGGCATATATTTCATTCCTGCTCTCATCGAGAAATGGAAAGGCGGGGGGACGGCCCGCGAGTTTGTAAATTACGACAAGTTGGAGGAATATTACGACTTCGGCGGCATTCGTCTTGAGGACGATGTGCTCGTGACAGAGGACGGGGCGCGCCGTCTCGGCCATGACAGGCTGGAAATCGCGCCGGATGATGTGGAACAATCGATGATAATATAGAATAATGGGACTTTTGGATGGGAAAGTAGCCCTCGTTACGGGCGCCGCACGCGGCATAGGCAAGGCTGTCGCATTGAAATTTGCAGAAGAGGGAGCTGATGTCGCATTTACGGATCTCGTGATAGGCGAAGCTGCGGAAGAGACTGTAAAAGAACTGGAAGCATTCGGACACAAGGTCAAGGCGTATGCCTCCGACGCGTCTGATTTCGCACAGACGCATGATATCGTGGCGGAGATTCACAAGGAATTCGGGCACATTGACATACTCGTCAACAACGCCGGTATCACTAAGGACGGACTGATGCTGCGAATGGATGAGGCGCAATGGGATGCTGTCATCAATGTCAATCTCAAATCGGCATACAACTTTATCCACGCGCTGACCCCTATAATGGCGAGACAGCGTGGCGGCAGCATTATAAACATGTCCTCCGTTGTCGGAGAGCACGGTAATGCCGGACAGTGCAACTACTCGGCTTCCAAGGCCGGACTCATAGGTCTCGCCAAGTCGATAGCCAAGGAGATGGGCCCCCGTGGTATCCGCGCCAACTGCATTGCACCGGGATTCATTATCTCGGATATGACCAATGCCATTCCCGAAGCGGAACGGGATGCCTGGGTCAAGACCATTCCCATGCGCCGTGGAGGCACTCCCGAAGAAGTCGCCAAAGTGGCGGCATTCCTCGCGAGTGACCTGTCTTCCTATGTCAGCGGACAGGTAATCAATGTCTGCGGAGCGATGAGCTGCTGACCTCGTTTTGGGTGGCATAGGCATCATACTCAGATCCTTGGGTGATATGGTCATCCCGAGGGTCTGTGCCGTTTGTGGCGAGCCTCTTATGATGCACGAACGATACATCTGCATAGAGTGTCTGGCGGATATGCCGCTTACGCATTTCTGGGAGAGTGAGCGCAACGAGATGGCGGACAAATTCAACGGACTCCTGACAGCTGCTGCCGAAGAGCCTTATTGCTGTGCCGCGGCCTTGTTCGACTACAACGAGGCGTCTCCATACCGACATATTACCCCTCATCTGAAATACGGCGGTGGTGTAGATTCGGGGCGTTTCTTCGGGTCAATGCTCGGGGAGCGTCTGTCTGGATGTGCCTTTGCGCAAGATGTGGACTGCATTGTGCCGGTACCTTTGCATTGGCGCAGGCGGATGACGAGGGGATACAACCAGGCGGAGATTATCGCCTCCTCGCTTGTCCGGTATCTGCCGGGGACTCTGCATCCGGAGATGCTCCGCCGCGTCCGCTATTCCAAATCCCAGACCATGATAGGTGTCTCGGGCAAATGTGCCAATGTCGCCGGGGCTTTCAAGGCAGTGCTGTCAGTCCGTTATCCGCGCCATATCCTGCTCGTTGACGATGTATTTACCACAGGTGCCACTCTCGCTGCATGTCATGCCGCCCTGCGGAAAGTTTATGACAGCAGCACGAAGATTTCCGCTGTCACGCTTGCCTATGTCGCGTCGAGCCGGTGAAAAAAAGAAATATTTTCTCCTGCTTATATGGCTGTCTATGTTGTCTGCCAGTGCATTGGAATGTTATATTGTACAAAACGCGCAAATTTTTGGTATTTTTGCGAAGGCTGCGGTTTTGTATTTTGAAAAAAAAGTGCGAATTTAGAGCCGCTAAAATAAGACTACCAATCATTTTCACATGTCAAACGAAATAACACGCAGATCTTTCCTCAAGACAGGCGTTGCAGCGGCCGCTGCCATCTCATTGGCTCCGGACGCATTGGCGCGTAAAAAGGACAAAAAGAAAGTCGCTCCCAGCGACAAACTCAATATCCTCGGCGTCGGCGTCGGAGGCCGTGGTGCTTCCGATCTCGCACAGATGGGCGACAAGGCGAATATCGTAGGCCTTTGCGATGTCGATTGGAGATATGCAGCGCATGTATTTGACAAATATCCCCAGGCCAAGAGATACAAGGACTGGCGCAGGATGTATGATGACCTGCTCAAGGATGTTGATGGTGTAATGATTGCGACTGCGGACCATACGCACGCCATTATCGCGGCGGATGCCATTACCGCAGGTAAACATGTATATGTGGAGAAGCCGCTTACCCACACCGTGTATGAGTCCCGTCTGCTGACCAAACTCGCAGCCAAGTACAAGGTGGCAACCCAGATGGGCAATCAGGGCGCTTCTTCTGAGGGGCTCCGTCAGGTATGCTCATGGATATGGAACGGTGAAATCGGCGAGGTGACCAAGGTCGAATGTTTTACCGACCGTCCAGTCTGGCCTCAGGGACTGCCCACACCTTCTGTGGAGGATCCTATTCCCGATACTCTTGACTGGGACAACTTCATAGGACCGGCTAAATATCGTCCTTACAACCATATCTATACTCCCTGGAATTTCCGCGGATGGTGGGATTTCGGCACCGGTGCTCTCGGTGATATGGCCTGCCATATCCTGCACCCTGCATTCAAGGCGCTCAATCTCAAATACCCCTCCAAGGTGCAGGGCAGTTCTACGGCGCTGCTCGTAGACTGCGCTCCTAATGCACAGATAGTCAAGATGGTATTCCCCGCGAGGGACAATATGCCTCTCGTGGCGATGCCGGAGGTTGAGGTCTGGTGGTACGATGGCGGTCTCAAGCCCGAAAGGCCAGCGGGTCTCCGTCCCGGCAAGAATCTCAATGTGGACGGCGGATGCGCCATATTCCATGGTACAAAGGATACTCTCATCTGCGGCTGCTATGGCAAGAGCCCTTATCTCGTCTCTGGTCGTGTGCCCGAGGTGCCTATCACACTCCGCGTGCCGGAAGTCAATCACCAGCAGGACTGGATACGCGCCTGCAAGGAGGATCCTGCCGTGCGCATCCCCTGCGAATCCGATTTCTCAGTGGCTGGTCCGTTCAACGAGATGGTCGTGATGGGTGTGCTGGCTGTAAGGCTCCAGGCTCTCAACCGCGAACTCGAGTGGGACGGCGAGAACATGCGCTTTACCAACATTCCCGAGGGCAAGAAGATCCGCACCATGATAGAGGACGGATTCTCTGTCGCTGACGGACATCCGACATTCAAAAAGACATTTACCGAGCGTGTGGACGCCAATGCGTACGCTGCGGAACTCATCAAACATACTTACCGTGACGGCTGGTCGCTGCCCGATATGCCCACGGATGTATAATGGATACAAACATTTAAACTCAATAACTAACAACACAATGAAACAGACACTTGCAACTGTCGCTGCGCTTGCCGCAGTGTTTGCGGTCTCTTCATGCGGTGGCCAGAAGGCCGCTAACGGAGAGCCCCAGGAGATTGTCGTTCCTGCACATGACAATGTCCCCGAGTACACAATCGTAAACGCCCCCGAGGTCAATCTCGCCGATTTCGAGAAAGACGCTGACGGATATTATCGCATCTTCAACGGTAAGGATACCAAAGGCTGGAGAGGATATGGCAAGGATCATTTCCCCTCACGCTGGACTGTTGAGGACGGCTGCCTCAAATTCAATGGCAAGGGCGGCGGTGAAGCCCAGAAAGGCGATGGCGGTGACATCATTTTCGAGTACAGGTGGCACAACTTCATCCTTGAGTTTGACTGGAAGGTGGAGAAAGGCGCCAACTCCGGTGTGTTCTACCTCGGTCGTGAGGTCAAGAGGACCAAGGCTGACGGCACACAGAAATACGAGCATATCTACATCACTGCTCCCGAGTATCAGATTCTCGACAATGCCAACCACCCTGACGCACAGCTTGGCAAGACCATCGGTATCCGCCAGTCTTCTTCGCTCTATGACATGATTATCGCTGATCCTCAGAACTCTAACCCTTACGGAGAGTGGAATACCGGCAAGATCATGGTTTACGAAGGCACAGTCGTACACGCACAGAACGGCCAGAATGTCCTCGAGTATCACCTCTGGACACCCGAGTGGACCGAGCTCCTCAATACCAGCAAGTTCCGCAAGGAGAAAGCGCCTCTCGCGTTCGAACTTCTCGAGAACTGCGGCGGTGACGAGCACAAGGGATATATCGGATTCCAGGATCACGGCGATGTGGTATGGTATCGCAATATCCGCGTAAAGAACCTTGATGAGTAAACTCTAAAACAACAATCAATATGTCCAACGAAATTTCCCGCAGGTCATTCCTCAAGACCGGAGCAGCTGCAGCAGCCGCTGTCTCTGTGGCTCCTGAGATGTTCGCTGCCAAAAAGAAAGACAAAAAGAAAGTTGCTCCCAGCGACAAACTCAACATCCTCGGTGTAGGTATCGGCGGACGTGGTGCCGCTTCCATCAACAAACTCGCATCCGAAGGCCAGAATATCATCGGTCTCTGCGATGTCGACTGGCAGTATGCTGACCATGTCTTCGCAAAATATCCCAACGCCAAGAAATACAAGGATTGGCGTCAGATGTATGCAGAGATGCTCAAGGATGCTGACGGTGTTGTCGTCGCTACTGCTGACCACACTCATGCAATCATCGCTGCAGATGCTATCGCGGCCGGCAAGAATGTCTATGTAGAGAAACCTCTTACCCATACAGTGTATGAGTCCCGTCTCTTGACTAAACTTGCTGCCAAATACAAGGTGGCTACCCAGATGGGTAACCAGGGTGCTTCCAGCAAGGATACCACACGTGCCATCGAGTGGATCCAGAATGGTGAGATTGGTGAGGTCCGTAAGGTTGAGTGCTATACCAACCGTCCTATCTGGCCTCAGGGTCTTTCCACTCCCGAGAAGGAGGAGCCGATTCCTGCAACTCTCGACTGGGACAACTTCATCGGCCCTGCCAAGTATCGTCCTTACAACTCAATCTACACCCCTTGGAACTTCCGTGGCTGGTGGGATTTCGGTACGGGCGCACTCGGTGATATGGCTTGCCATATCCTGCATGTTCCTTTCGAGGCTCTCAAACTTAAATATCCTACAAGGGTACAGGGCAGCTCCACAGCACTGCTCGTAGACAGCGCCCCTAACGCTCAGATTGTCAAGATGGTATTCCCTGAGAGGGAGAACCTCCCCAAGGTTGCCATGCCTGAGGTTGAGGTCTGGTGGTATGACGGCGGTCTTCTGCCCGAGCGTCCTGCAGGTCTCCCCGAGGGTGTCGACCTCATCATCTCCGGTGGCGGTAGCATCTTCTATGGTACCAAGGACACTCTCGTCGTAGGTTGCTACGGTGACAAGCCTTTCCTCCTCTCCGGCCGTGTCCCTGCATCTCCCAAGGCAGACGCACAGCAGATAGGCAAGAAGGATCACCAGATGGATTGGATCCGTGCCTGCAAGGAAGATCCCGCAGTCCGCGTTCCTTCCAAGTCTGACTTCTCTGTCGCCGGCCCTCTCAACGAGATGGTCGTGATGGGTGTGCTCGCAGTCCGTCTCCAGTCCCTCAATAGGGAACTCCTCTGGGATGGCGAGAATATGCAGTTCACCAACATCAGACCTGAGGACAAGATCCGCACTATGATCAAGGACGGATTCTCTGTCACCGACGGACATCCGACATTCAAGAAGACCTATACGGATCCCGTTGATGCCCAGGCTTACGCAGCTGAACTTATCAAGCACACATATCGCGATGGTTGGGTACTTCCTGAGATGCCCGAGTAGTTATTTTCTGAATATCTTATGAAGAAGATATTTGTAATGGCCGCTTTCCTTTTCTGTCTGGTGTCATGTGGCACCAGGCAGGAGAAGGAGGTTGGCCTTCAATTTTATTCTGTACGTACTCTGATCAACAGTCCCGAGAAGTATGCCGCCAACCATGCGGATGTCCTTTCGAGGCTTTCTGATATGGGGTACAAGACTCTCGAACTGTACGGATACAGGGACCGTTCGTTCTTCGGACGCTCTGTTGCCGAATTCAAGTCCGATCTCGATGCCTCAGGGCTCAAGGCTTTGTCTACCCATACCACCAGAAACCTTTCTGCCGAGGAACTTGCCGCAGGCGCTCCTTCAGAAGAAACCATGGCGTGGTGGAAGAATTGCATTGAGGATCACAAGGCGCTCGGATGCGAGTATATCGTGTGCCCTGCCATGCGTCTCCCCGAGACTCTCAAGGATCTCCAGACATATTGCGACTACTACAATGCAGTCGGCAAGCTTTGCGCGGAGAACTGCGTCAGTTTCGGTTATCACAACCATTCGCATGAGTTCAAGAAGGTGGAGGGAGAGGTCGTGTATGACTATATGCTGACACACACCGATCCCCGTTATGTCTTCTTTGAAATGGATGTGTACTGGGCTTGCATGGCGCAGGCATATCCTGTGGAGTATTTCAACAAATATCCCGGACGCTTCCGTCTGCTGCATATCAAGGACCACGCTGAACTCGGACAGAGCGGAATGGTGGGCTTTGAGTCGATATTCGAGGCAGCGCGGGTCAGCGGTATGGAGCATTATTTCGTAGAGATCGAGAAGAGCCTTATCGGTGACATCATGGAGAGTTGCCGCGTGAGTGCCGATTATCTGCTGGACGCCGACTATGTCAGGCCGTCCTATGTGGGTAGGTAGGCATAATTATTGCAGGAAAAATACCTCTTGCAATTTGTATCAGATGCGGAAAACATTAGCTATATTTTTGACGATGGTCTTTGCTGCTGTATCATGCAGCAAGGACTCTTCGTCTTTGGACGTGGTTACCGGAGAGGCGACTCTGCTCAAGAGCAATGTGGTCAGACTTACCGGATTGGTGAATGAAGACAGGTCGGACTTCTCTTCGTACGGATTCTATTACGGAGAGAAAAAGGATTCATTGAAGACGATTTCCGGCAGTACAGACTGGGGAGATGACTGCTTCTTCTCGGACACGCTTTCTGCCTTGAAATACAATACGACATATTGGTACACGGCTTATGCCAAAAGCGGAGACAATACTACCCGTGGCAAGGTGGCGAGTTTCACGACCGGACCTTATACCTTTGAGGCGGTGGATCTCGGCCTTTCTGTCAAGTGGGGCAATGGCAATGTCGGTGCCGATGCCGATGACTGTCCCGGTGACTATTATACATGGGCTGATGCTTCTGCCGCAAGCGCGTCACTCGGTGATGGATGGCGCGTGCCTACAGCCGATGAATTCAGGGAACTGATGTCCAAATGCAAATGGACCTGGACGACCCGCAACGGTCGCAAGGGATATACAATAACCGCAGACAACGGCAATTCCATCTTCCTTCCCGCGGGAGGTTACAAGCAGGGCGGCAATACTCACGGCAGCACTGCCGTGGGCTGGTACTGGACCTCGGATACCAATGCCGGATATGGATTGTGCATAAGAATGGACAGCGCAGATACCGACAACCGTATCAACAGTGCGTACAACTATCAGGAAATGTCCGTCAGAGCTGTAAGATAGTAACATCTAAAATTAAGAATTAATGAAATCATTACTGTTTCTACAAAACTTCGGCGCAGGCGAGATTATTATCGTCGCTCTCGTCATATTGCTTCTTTTCGGCGGTAAGAAGATTCCTGAACTCATGAAGGGACTCGGCAAGGGCGTCAGCAGCTTCAAGAAGGGCCTTTCTGAGGTAGAGGATGAGATCAACAAGATAGACGAGCCTACTAACTCGAACAAGAATTAATGTCTGTGGATGTAAATACATCCGAGAACGAGATGACATTTTGGGACCATCTGGAAGTACTCAGGTGGTCTCTGTTTCGTATCTTGGCGGTGCTGGTAGTCGTTCTTATAGGCTGCTTTATAGCGATGCCCAAGATTTTCGATTCGTTTATTCTCGGTGCGACAGACGGAGATTTCTTCCTATATAAATGGTTGTCCGGACTTGGCGGCAGTGGCAATCCTCTGCTGCCCGATTTCAGCAATTCGGATTTCCATGTGGACATTATCAATATCAATGTGGCATCGCAGTTCCTGACGCATATAACGACCTCATTCTGGCTGTCATTGCTGTTGGTATTCCCTTATGTAATCTATGAAATCTGGCGCTTTGTGCGTCCCGCGCTTTTCCCCAATGAGCAGCGTGGGGTCAAGAGGGCATTCGTATTCGGAGGTCTGCTTTTCTATATAGGCTGTGCGGTCGGGTATACGGTGGTGTTTCCGTTGACGTTCCGCTTTTTGACTGAATATCAGGTGGGTGGCTCGATTGTCAATCAGATTTCGCTCAACTCGTATATGAGCAATTTCCTGACGCTTGTATTCGTCATGGGCATTGTATTCGAGATACCTATGCTGGCGTGGGTGCTCTCATCCATGGGCATACTGCACAAGGATTTCCTGAGGCAGTACCGCAAGGTGGCTGTGACGGTGCTGCTGATATTGGCGGCTGCCATTACTCCTTCTGGAGATCCGTTCACTCTCATGGTCGTGTTCCTGCCGCTCTATATGCTGTATGAACTGTCTATACTCGTTGTCAAAGAATGAGGCTACACCTTTTTAGCATAATTAAATAAAATAGTTTCGCGAGAACGAAAAAATTGTATATTTGTAGGAGAGATGCTTCGGCGGCGTCTCTCCTATATTTTTATCGAGTGGGATGTTTCCTTTTGTAGAATACCAGGTCAAGGTGGCGGTGATACTCACCGCATTCTACTTCGTCTACCGTCTGCTGATGGGGCGGGAGACATTTCATCGTGTCAATAGAGTGATGCTCCTTGCAGTGCCTGTCCTGGTCGCTGTGCTGCCGCTGTTTTTTCATGTGCATAGGGGAGTTGCACCGCTGGATGTCGTTGCAGGCATTGCCTGCAGTCGTCATGAGGAATCTGTCGTATTGTCCAGGCACATTGTCATGCAGGCAAATCCGTTCTCTATGTATTACATACCGTTTTATCTGTATTGCATAGGTGCGGTGGTGGTCCTGGTGCGGGTATTGTGCTCGTATCGTGGCGTCATGAGTATTATATACCGTGGCAGCGTGGTGGAGAGGGGAAAGCGCTGGACTGTAGTATGTACGGGAGATGACAATATGTCTCCATTCAATTGGATGCGCTATGTGGTGGTCTCCCGAAAGGATATAGGCAGCAAGGCGGTTTTGGACCATGAAAAGGCGCACGCATCATTCCGACATTCGGTCGATGTGCTTTTGATGGACATTTATACGATAGTCCAGTGGTTCAATCCGGTAATCTGGCTGATGCGTGCTGACCTGCGTACATTGCATGAATATGAGGCGGATACCGCTGTCTTGAAAGGCGGTACAGATGTCCGCGAGTATCAGTATATGCTCATCAAGACTGTTGCGGAGCGTTGCGGATATGACATAACGAGCGGCCTTGGCGGCAGTGAACTCCGCAGCCGGATCAGGATGATGTCCTGCAGGCGTTCTCAGCCTGTGAAGTTGCTTTCTTACGCCTTGATTATACCGCTTGCCGCTCTTGCGGTCTATGTGAATGCCTCTCGGGTTCAACCTTGTCCGCGGGACCCTCTCGTGCTTGCCGGTGGGGAAGTCAGGAGTTTTGATGATTTTGTTTTCGGGGAAATGCACGGCAAGACGGTCATTGTCTTGGAGCCTCGGGAGGCGGTTCGTGTGTTCGGCGAGAAGGGCAGGGAAGGGGCCGTCCTGGTAGACACGGCTCTGCCCGAAGGCTGTCACCTTAGCTGGCTGCCAGAATAATCAATTAAATAGAAATCTATGTTTCCTCCTTTTTAGGAGGGCTGTTTTTTATCAACATTGATAACTAAATTATTTTTATCATGAAAAAGAAAATTTTTATCATTATGGCGGCACTGGCAACCATGTCATTGGTCGCATTTGCCAGAAAGTTTGAAGCGAAAGAGGTGATAAAATTTTGTCCATACTGTGGGCATGAATATACTCTTGATGATCTTGAATTTAATGGAAAAAAACTGATATATACATGTACGAACTGTGGCTGTGTGGATTCGCTTGTAAATGAAGGAGGACGGTATGTTGAAGAGACTATTGTTGAGTAGTATCGTATTATCGCTGGGTACTTTGGCGCTGGCGCAGGACGGGACCGTTATAGATGCGGCCGTGGTCAGTGCCAAAGGCTCCGGCCTTACGATGGACAAGGGTAAGATAACGCTTGATGTCGCAGGGGATTCGCTGCTGCGGGAACTCCCTCTCAAGGATATACTGCAGCGCCTGCCTCTGGTGCGTGTCGATCCTCTCGGCAAATCAGTATCAGTGCGGACAGGCAGTTTTGCCATTACAGTGAACGGACGCCGCAGTCTCATTCTTGAGGACGGCAATCTCGATTATGTCTCCGAGTTGCTGCGGGGGCGCAATCTCTCTTCCGTCAGCCTTAATACGGCACCAACAGGCCGTTATGCCTCATATTCCGCGGTGCTTGACATCCGGACGGACGAGGATCTGATGGATTTTGTGTCCGGGCGGCTTGATGCTGACTGGGCTGACGGAGAGGGCGCGGATGCGGCAGTAAGGGCTACTGCCAAACTCGGGCGTACAATCGCATCCGTGCACTACAGCCCCTCATACAGGGATGCGAGGCGCTCTATGGAGAGTTCTGTCCGCGAGTCGCTCACTGACCCGTCGGTCGTTTACGAGGCCTATGATACTTTAACCAAAGATACCGCATTGGGCCACGCCTTGACATGGAGATCCAGTTATGACATAGGCAGTAAAGATGTGTTGTTTCTGGACGCAGGATATGGGCATAGTGATGCAGAGCAGGAATCCCGTTCGTATTTTTATCCGGAGACTGCCGTCTCTTCGCTGGATGCCGTGGCGGACAATTGGAATGCAGGCCTCGCATGGCAGAGGGATTTTGCCGGTGGGGGCAAGAAACTGCTGACCGTGCAGGCCGGATTTGCCGGAGGGAGGACTTCAAATGTCAGAGATATAGACGGTATGCTGTCAGACAATGTGACCCGGTCCTTTGAATCGGGCATCAATGCCGATTTTTCCCACAGGCTTTCACCGGCATTCAACTATTACATGAGGGCTGGCTACAAGTATCGCCATTATGCGAGCGAGTCTGCAGGGATGTCCTTGCTGGATTACCCGCAGAGGATTGCCTCCGTGGAGGGCAATGTCTCATATAGTCCCGGGCGCATCCGCATGTCTGCGGGGATGAGTTATGACAGGACAGAAGACATTCGCCGGTATGGCAATATCAGCGGCAATGCCGCGGTGGACTGGTTTGCTTCATCGTCGAGCCGCTTTCGTATCTCGTACAGACGTTCCATTTTCCGCCCCGATCTGGACTGGCTCAACAATTATGCGGATTCTTCCAAGGCTGGTACCGTTGTGCAGGGTAATGGTGCGATCAAGGCGCAGGTCAGTAACAATGCCGTGTTTGTATACAGATATATGCGTGGCATGAAACTGTCCTTCAACGCCATGATTGCGCGTAACTGGAGCGATGACGGAGCGTATGGAAGAGTTACTGTCTCCGATGATGGCTCAATCCTGTCATCCTATGCCAACTCCGGCAAAATGCGCTCGTGGCGTGCCAGTACAGGCGCTATATGGCGTCCGCTCGGCTCTCTGAGCCTTGATCTGTCTCCCGGGTGCGCCTGGTACCGCTATGACTGGGGCGGTGAACCGGTACAGTCGTTTGATTTCTTTGTCCATTTCGTGCTTGATGCCGATCTGTGGGAGGGCGCAGAATTGTCGGTAAATGCCACATGGTGCAACCCCGATATGGCCAAGACCTTTGATGCACAGGCGACAAGATTTCACAATATCCTGCGCGGAGCTGTCGGCATATCACAGGAATTGGGTGATTTCGACTTGTATCTCTCGGTGGACAGGCCGTGGCAAAAGTACCGCAAGGATGTGCGTGAGATAGAGGCTTCGGGATATAAAGTGCTGACAACTGCCATGACTCCCATATCCAGGGTAGAGATAGGAGTGACATATACATTCGGACGTTTTGGCGGCAGGGTAAAAAGCAATGCCCGTCAGATTGATTTCAGTACTGACAGGCATAAGACCAATTGATTGTGCCTCGGATGAGACTCGAACTCACACGGACATTACTGCCCAAGGGATTTTAAGTCCCTCGTGTCTACCATTCCACCACCAAGGCAATACTGCAAAGATACTCAAAAATACTTGTTCTCCTGCCTGTAAAGGGCGAGAAATATGAATATCAGCACCGTAAACCCGAGCAGGGACGATCCTCCGTAACTGAGCAGCGGTAACGGGATGCCGATGACGGGCATCAGGCCCACTGTCATGCCTATATTGATGAACATGTGCATGAATATGATACTCGCGACACAATAGCCGTATATTCTGGAGAATGTCTCCCGGCATTTCTCCGCATCGAGGATGATGCGCACTATCAGCATGACATACAGCATGATGACGACGAAGCATCCCACAAAGCCCCATTCTTCGCCGACTGTGCAGAATATGAAGTCCGTGCTCTGCTCCGGCACAAATCCGTAGGTGGTCTGCGTGCCGCCGAGGTAGCCTTTGCCGAACAGGCCACCCGAGCCTATGGCTATCTTGGATTGAGCCACATTGTAGCCTGCACCGGCAGGGTCATCCTTGAGTCCGAGCAGCACTTCGATGCGGTTGCGCTGGTGGTCTTTCAGTACATTTTCAAAGACGAACTGCGTGGAGTATGTCGTCACCAGACCTGTGATGACTGCGAGTGTGGCTATCCAGGTGGACAGTTTCTTCTTTTTGAGAGCGGTGATTGCAAGCACGGGGATGGCGGCCAGCGTCAGCCCGAGCAGTACCTTTCCGGGTGTTATGACGGCCAGAATGCCCTCCGGGCTCTCTCCTCCGACAGAATGCCATATCGTGGGGAGCAGCCCGAGCAGTATGAGTATTGGCACCTCTCTGAACAGCCATCTGCGTATGCGCCTGTTGTGCAGGCTGTAGCATAGCGATATGGCAACGAGAGCCGCCAAGGTCGCCACATAGGTGGATGCCACCAATGTCAGTATGAATGTCAGTATCAGTCCGCAGATGCTCATGATAAACCATCCCGACAGCTGCTCTCTGTACAATACGAATACAAATCCCACATATACCAATGCGGATCCGGTCTCGGACTCGGCGACTATGACCGCCATCGGTATCAGGATGACCGCCGCCATCAGCAGGAAATCCTTGATCTGAGTCATCTTGAAATTCTGCCGGCTCATGACGGTCGCGAGCACTAAAGATGTTGTAATCTTCGATATTTCAGCCGGTTGGAAACTTATAGGCCCGAGGCTGAACCACGAATGCGAGCCCTTGATGTCCGAGCTCATGAATATCACCGCTACCAGTAATATCAGCACCACCCCGTAGGCCGGTATCGACAATACTTCCCATAGTCGCGGATTGAATACGAAGAGTATAAGTGCGGCCACACCCGAAGATATGAGTATCCACACGAACTGCTTGCCGCTCCTCGTGGCAAAACTCAGGATCGAGCCGGTGTCCGTGCCATGCGAAGCTGCATATATGTTGAGCCAGCCTATCAGTACCAGCAGCAGATAGCACGCTACCAGCCACCAGTCTACGCTCTGCTTGAGCCCTCTATCTCCGTAACCGCTATACATCGTCAGTCAGTCTTTACCTTGTGCAGCAGATCGGCATTGAGGATTCTCTCCTCCGTCCACTTCCTGTCTTCACTGATTTCTCCGTTGAGATATTTTTCTACCAGGAGCGAGGCTATAGGGCATGCCCATGTGGCTCCGAATCCTGCATTCTCCACATAGGCGGCGACCGCTATCCTGGGATTGTCCTTGGGGGCGAAGCAGAGGAATACCGAGTTGTCATCTCCTCGCGGATTCTGCGCCGTGCCTGTCTTGCCGCAGATGTCCAGTCCGGGCACTGCCGCCACGCGTGCGGTGTTGCCGGAGCCGGCCGGGGCATTCACCGCCCTCCACATGCCGTCTATGACCTTATAGAAGTTGCTGGTATCTACGAGAGTGTAATTGCGCTCCTTGTATCTCGCATCTATTTCCACGCCTTCCGAGTCCTTGATTATGTGCGGTATACGGTACCAGCCCCTATTTGCCATGATTGCGCTGAGGTTGGCTATCTGCAGAGGTGTGGCGCCTATTTCTCCCTGGCCGATAGACAGAGAGATGATAGTGGAGAATCTCCAACCGTTCTTGCCGTAGATGCGGTTGTAGTATTTGCTGGTGGGGATGTTGCCGCCGAGCTCTGACGGGAAATCGCTGCCGAGCTTCTGTCCGAGTCCGAAACTGCATACATAATCCCTCCATGCGTCGAAAGCATCGGCGGTGGATGCGTATTTCCTGCGGTTTTCGAGGACATATCTGAATGCGTAGCAGAAGTATCCGTTGCATGACATCATTATCGCTTCATTCAGATCCAGCGGCGAGCGGTGGGTGTGGCATCCGAGTTTGTGCCCTCCTCCGTACATGTACCCGTGGCTGCATGGAAATGAACTGGCAGGAGTGATGACTTCCTCTTCCAATGCAATGAGGCCGTTTACGAGCTTGAATACCGATCCGGGAGGGTATGATGCCTGCACTGTACGGTTAAACATCGGCTTGTACTTGTCTCCGGCTATCTCGTTGTAGTAACGCGATATGTCCGCGAGTTTGTCAACATCTATACCCGGGCTGGACACCATTGCGAGTATCTCTCCGGTTTCCGGCTCTATCGCCACGAGACTGCCGACTTTGTTCTTCATCAGTTCCTGCCCGTATTGCTGGAGTTCGGCGTCTATGGTGGTGACTATGTCTTTGCCGGGGACGGCCTCGCGGTCGAGTTCGCCCCCGTTGTAGGGGCTCTGTATCTGATTGCGTGAATTGCGCAGGTACACCTTGTAGCCTTTCTCTCCGCGCAGTTCTTTTTCGCGGACGGCTTCTATGCCGGTCTTGCCTATGTAATCACCTGGTCGGTATTCCCCCGGGTGAGCCTTGATGTCTTCAGCGCTTGCCTCGGAGACATAGCCCAACAGGTTGCCACCGGCATTGAAAGGATATTCCCGTATGCTTCTCATCTGCCCCGAGAATCCGGGGAACTTGTATTGCAGCTCCGTAAATTTGACATATACCTCCGGAGGGACTTTCTTGAGCATGACTACGGACTGGTATCCGATGCGGCTTCGGTACCTGCGGTATTCGTCCATCTTGCCTCTGATGAAATCGGGGCTGACATTGAGGACATTGGCGAGAGTGAGCGTGTCGAATGCGCCCACAGTCCTCGGGGTTACCATGATGTCGTATGCCACGGTATTGCCCACGAGTATCCTGCCGTTCCTGTCATAGATAATGCCTCGTGTAGGATATACGGTCTCGTATACCATGGAGTTGTTGGCAGCGTCTTCCTTGTAACTCCTGTTGATAATCTGTATACCGAACAGTTTGATGACAAGAATGGCTGCTGCGGCGCATACGCCGATAATCAACTTTATGGATCTGTCTGTCTTCATTCCATTCTGTCAGCGGCCAGCAGTCTTGTGACAGGCAATGCTATAAATCCGGAGAGCAGGAGCGACAGCAGGAATCTCAGCGCATTGTGCCACAAGGGGCGTGTGCCGGCTCCGTCCGCCCAGATATATGCCACCAGGAAGACAGCCTGAATGAGCAGACTTGCGAGCAGCATCTTGCCGGGGCCGTGCTTGCCTGACGATATATTCTCTTTTCGGGCGAATACCTCACTGCCGAACACTATGCGTATGATGCCTTCTCTGCACAATGCGGCCGGCACGAGTGCCAATGCGTTCAGACCTGCGACTCCGTCACTGAGCAGGTCGATTGCAAGCCCTGTCACAAACGCCACAACCATTGCCGAGACCGTGCTGCAGGAAATCGGCAGCATCAATATCATCAGTGGCAATACATTCAGCGTGACGAACTGGGAGAGGTTGAGATAGTTGCAGATGAAAATCTGCGCTATCAGCAAGGCTATGTATGTGATGGTGAAATCCTTTCTGTTCATCGCATGACCTCCTCCTCAAGTGTCTCAAGGAATTTGATTTCATCCCTTGCGCTGTTGTACACCACAGTGACATACCTCACAGACGAGAAGTCCTGCAGGAGATTGACGCTGACCTCATATACTGCTCCTCCTACGATGCGCGAGTCTTCCACAGTGCCTAAAGGAATGTCCGGAGGGAATATTTCGGAGAATCCGCTCGTCCATACTGTATCGCCCTGCTCGAACCTGTTCTGCAGGGGAATGTCTTTCAATACGGCTTTCTTCGCGGAATTGCCGCTCCACGACAGACGCCCGACCGGCCCCTCGCGTCCTATGCGCGAACTCACGCTGCTATTGCTGTTGATGAATGACAGCCCGTAGGAATAATGCTTGTCTACGGCATCTATTACCCCGACCGCTCCGTCAGCGGTAATCACGCCGGTTTGCGGATGAATGCCGTCTTCTGACCCCTTGTCGATGATGAAATAGTTGTGCGCCTTGTTGCGGCTTATCTTGACAATGGTCGCCGGAGTGTAGATATAGTTTCCGTTGTTGGGGATGATTGCAGACAGACTGTCTGCCGTGTGTGCGCGTACGGCGGCCTCAAGGGCGTTCACTCTCTCCTGCAGGCGGAAATTGTTCTCTGCGAGTTCCGCATTCGTCTTATTGAGCGAGAAATAATGCCGTATGCTTTCGCTGCCGCCCCATGCCCATGCCATAAACCTGTGCGAAGCCTTTGAGAGCCAGATGCGCTGCAGGTCGTTATGGTGGGCCAACATAGCCAAAGCAGCCGTTTCCAGAATGATGAAAACAGCTGCATTTATGATGGTTCTGTAGGTCCCGCCCCGGGTCATCACCTCATCAGGAATGAGTAATGGCTCGTGTTTTTGAGCGCGATGCAGGTACCTCTTGCCACAGCCCTCAACGGATCCTCGGATACATGGAACGGGATGTTGACTTTCTCTGTGAATCTCTGCGCTATGCCGCGGAGCAATGCACCACCGCCGGAGAGGAATATGCCGTCCTCCACGATGTCGGAATACAACTCCGGAGGGGTCATCTCGAGTACATGCAGGATAGAGGCCTCAATCTTGGCGATGGACTTGTCCAGGCAGTGTGCAATCTCCTGATATGTGATGGTGGCGTCCACAGGATGTGCGGTCATGAGGTTAGGACCTCTTACGATCATGGGCTCCGGCTCGTCCTCGAGGTTAGGGATGACAGCTCCGACCTTGATCTTGACCTGCTCGGCCGTGATCTCTCCGACCTTGATGTTGTGCTGCTGGCGCAGATAGTCCTTGATGTCTCCGGTGAATACATCTCCGGCAACGCGGATGCTCTCCTGCTGCACTATGCCTCCGAGGGAGATGACGGCTATTTCAGTAGTACCGCCACCGATGTCCACGACCATGTGGCCGCGCGGGGCTTCCACATCGAGCCCGATACCGAGGGCTGCCGCCATGGGCTCATAAATCAAAAACACATCCCTTGCTCCTGCATGTTCGCTGGAGTCGCGGACGGCTCGTATCTCCACTTCCGTACTGCCGGAGGGGATGCCTATGACGACCTTGAGATTGGGCGTGAATATCGAAGACTTCTTTTCGACCTGTCTTATGAACCCCCTTATCATCATTTCCGCAGCCTGGAAGTCGGCGATGACGCCGTCTCGGAGCGGTCTTACGGTCTTGACTCCCGGGTTGGTCCTTTCGTGCATGAGCTTGGCTTTCTTTCCGAGCGCGATGCACTTCTCAGTCCTGTTGTCGATAGCAACGATGCTGGGCTCGTCCAGCACTATCTGGTCGTGCTGGAAAATGACCGTGTTTGCGGTCCCCAGATCGATGGCGAGCTCTTTGTTGAGAAATGAAAATGCCATTATTAAAATTACACTTTTAGAGGGGTTAACACTAAAGTATGTAAAAGTACGAAAAAAACTTAAATTTGCCTAAATAAAACAAGCAGCGGATGTTGAAAACTTTATATGCCGTAATAATGGCGGCCGGAAGCGGCTCCAGAATGGGGGCGGACCGGCCGAAACAATTTATCCGTCTGGATGACAAGCCAGTCCTGCGCATGACCATAGAGAAATTCGTTTCTGCTGTGCCGGATGTGCGGATTGTCACCGTCCTGCCACAGGACTACATACCATATTGGCGCGAATACTGCGCGGTCTCCAACTTCTCTTGCCGCCAGACTCTTGTGGCAGGAGGGATAACGCGTTTCCATAGTGTGCGCAACGCCCTCGAGCGCGTGCCGGAGGGTGTTACCGTTGCCATACATGACGGAGTGAGACCGTTTGTGACAGAGGACCTTATCCGCGAGATGAGGAATCGTATGGAGACCTGCCGGGCACTGATTCCTGTGATGCCCTGCGTAGATACGATGGTACGACTGGAGGGGGGACTGGACTCTGAGGGGACGCCCCTGGACAGGACAGGGGTCTATGCCGTGCAGACACCCCAGATGTTCCGTTCGGAAGAGCTCAAGCAGGCGTATTCCGGAGCCTATGACACTTCATTTACAGACGATTCCGCAGTGGCACGCCGTTTCGGCATTCCACTGTCATATATAGAAGGAGACAGGAGCAATATCAAACTCACCACGCCGCACGACCTGGCGCTGGCGCGTGCTCTTATTTCGATTTCCGGGCGGTGATCTCGTACTGGGGCTCCTCGTCCCTCACCCATACCTGGCGTTCGAATGCCTGGTTGAGCGAAATCATGGTGTCGGTCGACTGGATGTAGGGGATTTTCTGCAACGATGTGGTGATGATTTCCATCAGGTGGTCGTTGTTGAATCCGTACACCTTGAGCAACAGGGACGCCTTACCTGTAACGAAATGACATTCCACAACTTCCGGGACTTGTTCGATAGCGTCGAGCACCTCTCCGAGTTTGTCTTTTTCTGTCACCACGACACTGATGAACGCACATACGTTCAGACCGAGCGTCTGGGGCTTGACGATGAGGCGCGAACCGGTGATGATGCCGGCGTCTTCGAGTTTCTTGACTCGCTGGTGGATGGCTGCGCCTGACAATCCGCATTCGCGCGCAATTTCCAGGTAGGGTCTGCGTGCGTTGTTGACCAGGAGAGAGAGTATCTTCCTGTCAATCTTGTCGATTTGATGAGAGTTTGCCATAGCGGATGACTATTTGTTGTTCTTTTTGCGGGTAAAACGTCCGCGACCTTTGCCGGTAGGTTGCGAGCCATCGATGATGGCTTTGCATGCGGTCTCGTCAAGGGTCGATGCGTCTGTTCCTTTCGGTATCTTGTAGTTGGAACCGGCGTGCTTGATGTAAGGTCCGTAACGCCCGTTGATTATAGCGATGTCGCTGCTTTCCCATTGGGCGATGATCGTGCTCTGTGCACCTTTGTCCTGCTGGCCGCGTATGATGGCGGCGCAGTCTTCGATGGTGATGTTCAGAGGGTCGGTGCCTTTCGGGAGGGATATGTTGCTGTCGCCGTACTTGATATACGGTCCGAAGCGTCCCTTGAATATACTGATGTCAGCGCCCTCGTATTGTCCAAGCCTGCGGGGGAACTGGAACAGCTTGAGAGCGTCTTCGAGAGTGATGTTCTCAATGAGTTGTCCTTTGTCGAGGCTCGCAAACTGCCGTTTCTCTGCCGGCCCTTTCTGGACATAAGGGCCATAGTGGCCGAATTTGCCTATGATGGCCTCGCCGTCCGGAGCGATGCCGATTTCCCTCTCTACATGTGCATATTCCTTGGAATCGAGTGTGCTCTGCACCCTCTGGTGGAATGGTGCATAGAACTCGCGTATGACATCATTCCAGCGCATGTCTCCGGCTGCTATGCTGTCGAATTCCTGTTCGACATTGGCAGTGAAGTCGTAGTTCATGATATCAGGGAAATTGGCTGTCAGATAGTCGGATACGAGCATGCCTATCTCCTGCGGGAGCAGCCTGCCTCTCTCCGCACCGACTATTTCTTCCTTGGTGGCAATTGTGATGTCTCCGCCCTTGAGGCAGAGGTTCTCTACAGGGATTCTGCGTCCTTCCTTGTCTCCTCTGACTACATATCCTCTTGCCGTTGTGAGAGTTGATATGGTAGGTGCGTATGTGGACGGGCGGCCTATGCCGAGTTTCTCCAGTGTCTTTACAAGCGTTGCCTCAGTATAGCGTTGTGGCGCGCCTGTAAATTTGCATTCTGCGTTTATGGACTTGGCAGTCAGGGCGTCACCGATTGACATCTCTGGCAGCATCGTCTCCTGCTGGTCGTCCTGCGCGTCGTCGCTGCTCTCCATATAGAGTTTGAGAAAGCCGTCGAACAGTACCCTTGTGGCCTGCGCCACGAATCTCTCGGCACGACGGTCGGATTTGATCTTGACTGAGGAAGACAGCACGGTGGCATCGGACATCTGTGACGCGACAGTGCGCCTCCAGATGAGCCTGTAGAGTTTCTGCTCCTGCGCAGTGCCTTCGATTTCGAGGTTGTCTATGAATGTGGGGCGTATGGCTTCGTGCGCTTCCTGCGCTCCTTTGGATGTTGTCTTGTACTGACGGGGCTTGGAGTATTCTTCTCCGTAAGTCTCTGTGATGTATTTCTTGGAGACATTCAGTGCAAGAGAGGACAGATTGGTCGAGTCTGTTCTCATGTATGTGATGAGTCCTCGTTCGTACAGGCTTTGCGCCACACGCATGGTCACGCCTACAGGCATTCGCAGCACTTTCGAAGCCTCCTGCTGCAAGGTCGATGTCGTAAACGGTGCGGCAGGGTATCTTTTACCCTCCTTGTCTTCCATGCTGTCCACCATATATGACGCGCCTATGCTGTCCTCCAGGAACCGTCTTGCGTCTCCGATATTGTCGAAACGGGTGTCGAGGACGGCTTTGAGTTTGGCTGATGCCTCCTTTCCGTCAATATGGAATGTTCCCTCTACGCGATAGAATGATTTGCCCTCAAACGAGATAATTTCCTTCTCGCGGTCGCAGATCAACTTGAGTGCCACAGACTGGACACGTCCTGCCGAGAGTTTTGGCTGCACCTTGCGCCAGAGCACGGGGGAAAGTTCAAATCCCACCAGTCTGTCCAGTACGCGCCTTGCCTGCTGGGCATTGACAAGATTCATGTCTATATCGCGCGGATGGGCGACGGCCTCCTGTATGGCGGTCTTGGTGATTTCGTGGAATGCGATACGCTTTGTTCTGGCAGGGTCGAGCCCGAGAGTCTCTCTCAGATGCCATGATATGGCTTCTCCCTCGCGGTCCTCATCGGATGCGAGCCACACAATCTGTGATTCTCCTGCGAGTTTCTTGAGTTCGGCTACTACCTTCTTCTTGTCGGCAGGCACCACATATTCCGGTTTGAAATCCTGCTCTATATCAATGCTTAAGTTTTTGTCGTTCAGGTCTCTAATGTGTCCGAAACTGGATTTTACGATGTACGCATCCCCCAAAAACTTCTGTATTGTCTTGGCTTTTGCCGGAGACTCGACTATTACTAAATTCCCATCCATGGCTTTCAATTCGATTTTGCAAAGAAAACGACAATCTCGGGATTTTTCAAATTAATCGTTAATTTTGTGATTCATACATATTATAATCCGTTTCGCATCCGTCGTTATGACAGACAGTTCAAAGAAGAAGATTATCAAGTGGTTCTGGATCATAGTTTTTGCACCGGTGGTGCTGCTCGCCCTGATGATATTGGTCGTCTGGGCGTTCGCGCGTATACCGTCGTTCGAAGAACTCGAAAATCCTGAAAGCAAACTCGCCACGCAGGTTATTGCCGAAGACGGTGAGGTTCTCACGACATTCCATATAGAGAATAGGACCTATGTGAGTTATGAGGAACTCTCCCCGTATCTGGTCGCTGCAGCCGTGGCGACCGAGGACAAGCGTTTCTACAAGCATTCCGGCATTGACCTGGTAGGCCTCGGCCGTGTAGGCGTCAAGACCCTGTTGCTCAACCGCTCCAGCCAGGGCGGAGGCAGTACCATCACGCAACAGCTCGCCAAGACCCTTTATCCGAGACAGAATGTCAGCAGCAAGGTCAAACTCGTCTGGATTAAGTTTAAGGAGTGGATAACCGCTGTCAAACTGGAGCGCAACTACACCAAGAACGAGATTATGGATATGTATTTCAATTCCATATTCTTCGGCAGTGGCGCATACGGCATCAAGGCAGCATCGGAGACATTCTTTGCCAAGGCTCCTGCCGACCTCGAACTGCAGGAGGCTGCAGTCCTCGTCGGAATGATCAACAAGCCTACAGGATATAATCCGGTCCTGCATCCCGAGGCCTCGATGAAACGCCGCAATCTGGTGCTGGAGCGTATGGAAAAGGCTGATTTCATCACCCGTCATGTGTGCGACTCTCTCAAGGGCCTCCCGCTGGATGTGTCGCAGTACCGAGTCCAGGACCACAATGCCGGACTTGCCCCTTATTTCAGGGATATGCTCCGCAAGACCATGAATGCCAAGAAACCGCGCCGTCAGGACTATCAGTACAGAGAGGACTATTCGGCAGATTCCCTGTTGTGGGCTACCGACGGGCTGTACGGTTGGCTCAACAAAAACAAAAAGCCGGACGGCAGCACCTACAATCTTGACAAGGACGGTCTCAAGATCTATACTACCATTAATTATAAGATGCAGAAATATGCCGAAGAGGCAGTGGCACAGCATCTTGGCAAGACATTGCAGCGTTCGTTCGTCCAGGAGCAGCGCTACAACAGGAAGAAGCCTTTCGCATCGGATACCGATGATGAACTCGTGAATTCGCTCATGCGTCAGGCGAGGCGCTGGAGCGACCGCTACCGTATGGGCAAGAAAGAGGGGCTCTCCGAGGAACAGATAATGAAGAGTTTCTCCGAAGCGAGGAAAATGAGGGTGTTTGCGTGGAATACCAAGGGCTATATCGACACCACCATGACTCCGGATGACTCCATCAAGTACTACAAGGGTATTCTGCGTGCCGCATTCTTTGCCATTGAGCCCGGTACCGGCCATGTCAAGGCGTATGTCGGAGGGCCTAACTACCGTTATTTCAAGTACGACAATGTCCGTCAGGGCAAGCGCCAGGTCGGTTCGACCATCAAGCCGTTCCTCTATACGCTTGCCATGAACAGCGGCATGACACCGTGCGACAAGGTTGTCAATGTACCGCAGTCGTTCATTGTCAATGGGGATGTCTGGACACCGCGCAGTACGGACAGGCAGGAGTGGATAGGCAAGACGGTGACGCTCAAATGGGGACTCACCCACAGTTCCAACAACATTTCCGCATATCTGATGAAGCAGTTCGGACCGGAAGCGATGGCCGACATGATGCACCAGATGGGTATACACAGCCATATCGATGCCGTGCCCTCTCTGTGCGTAGGTCCTGCGGATATATCTCTGTATGAGATGGTTTCGGCGTATAACACATTCCCGTCCAAGGGTGTGTATGTAGAGCCGATATTCGTGTCGCGCATAGAAGACAGTGACGGCAACCTGCTCGGAGAGTTCTCCAACCGCAAGCAGGAGGCGGTCAGCGACCATACTGCGTATCTGATGGAAAATCTCATGCAGGGTGTCATCAATCAGGGTACAGGCGGACGCCTGCGTTCTGTCTATGGGCTCAAAGGCGAGATAGCCGGCAAGACAGGTACGACCAATGACAACTCTGACGGATGGTTTATAGGATACACTCCCACGATTACTGCCGGAGTCTGGGTAGGAGGTGAGGACCGCCAGGTGCATTTCAACAGTCTCGCTCTCGGAAGCGGCTCCAATATGGCCCTCCCTATATGGGGAATATTCATGAAGAAGGTGCTTGCGGACGGTACGCTCGGAATCAGCGAGATGGACAGATTTGTGGCTCCTGCCGGCATGACTCTCAATTTGGCGTGCGACGGTGGTGACGCGGATACGGAGAGCGGCGACAATCAGGATCTTACAGGACGTTACTTTGAATAAGTAGATAATATGGGCAAGTACAGTTCTATTGCGGTTATTTACGGGAGTGATTCTTCCGAATCGGAAGTCTCCTGCAGGAGCGGAGAATATACAGCCTCCAGAATAGATGAAAGCCGCTATGATGTTTATGAAATATATGCGCGACACGGCGAATGGCAGCTCGTGGCGATGAGACGCCGCAATGCCATGCGCATGACATTTGACGAGGGCGCAAGACCAGTGGTGGACAAGACGGATTTCTCCGTGTCGGTCTATGGGGAGAAAGTCAGGTTTGACTATGTGTATGTGATGCAGCATGGTGCGCCCGGTGAGACTGGCCAGATGCAGGGCTATCTGGAGATGCTCGGGATTCCCTATAGTTCATGCAGTAGTTTCGTGTCTGCTGTGGCATTTGACAAGTATACCTGCAAAGCCTATCTGAAAGGTGCTGAGGATGTCAGGCTCGCCCCCGATATGGTTGTGCGCAAGGGCGCTGATTTGTCGGCATTGTCAGTACAGGTATCCGAGAGGCTCAAATATCCGGTGTTCGTGAAGCCGACCACCGCAGGGTCAAGTTTCGGAATATCCCGTGTCGATGCCCCGGATGGTCTGGTGCAGGCTGTCAATTTTGCATTCTCGGAGAGTGATACCATACTTATAGAACAGTCTGTCAGCGGACGCGAACTCACTTGTGCCGTATGGCGCGGTGAGAATGGAGTCAAGGCACTTCCGGTAGTGGAGATAGTGACGGACAATGAGTATTTTGACTACGATGCCAAGTACAATGGCCACAGCGAAGAGATCTGCCCTGCACGGCTCTCGGACAGCGAGCGTTCCCTGGTAGAGGAGACTACGGTCCGCATATATGAGCATCTTGGGTGCAAGGGCGTTGTCAGAGCGGACTATATTCTCGCC
The DNA here is from genome assembly GCA_964616865.1 of uncultured Muribaculaceae bacterium. Taxonomy (GTDB): domain Bacteria; phylum Bacteroidota; class Bacteroidia; order Bacteroidales; family UBA932; genus Cryptobacteroides. The sequence goes on along the minus strand of CAZTUQ010000001.1, from coordinate 16,642 downwards.
TCTGACGGGCTTTACTTTCTGGAAGTCAATACGGTACCCGGTATGACCAGCGCGTCGCTCGTTCCCAAGATGGTGCGTACGGCAGGTCTTCAGATGACGGATTTCCTTACCGATATAATAGAGCATTCATAGGATGCTCTTGAGGGATTTTATCCGAGACGCTATCTCCTCGCTCGAGAACCTGTATCCTCAGGCGGAGGCGAGGAGTATTGTCCTTATGCTCTGCGAGGAACTGCTCGGTGTCAAGTCCTATACTCATGTGGTGGAGCCTGGCTATGAGATAGATGTGGCTGATATGCCGCGTCTGTCGGAGGCTTTGCGGCGTCTGTGTGCATCGGAGCCTGTGCAGTATGTGCTCGGGCATGCAGACTTCTATGGGCACCGTTTCCATGTCACGAGGGATGTGCTGATACCGCGTCCTGAAACGGAAATACTTGTGCAGGAGGCTGTCGCGTTGGCCGGTGACGGCAATATGCGCATATTGGACCTCTGCACCGGCTCCGGCTGTATAGCATGGAGTCTTGCCCTGGCTCTGCCCGGGGCAGAGGTTACCGGGGTCGATATTTCAGAAGCGGCTTTGGGCGTGGCGCGCGGACAGGGGCTTGCAACTCCGGGGATGAATGCTCCAGGCTTTGTCCTCGCCGATATTCTCAAAGACCCTGTGGGATTTGGAGAGGAGGCGTCGTTCGACATAATAGTCAGCAATCCTCCTTATGTCATGGAGAGCCAGCGTGCCCAGATGCGCTCCAATGTCCTTGACTACGAGCCGGAGTTGGCACTCTTTGTCTCTGACGAAGACCCTCTCGTCTTTTACCGCGCAGTTGCTGCCTGGGCCAAACGTTTATTACTGCCCGGAGGACGCGGAATTGTGGAAATCAACGACCTCCTTGCAGATTCGCTTACACGGCTGTTTTCTGCTTGCGGATTCTCGGATATAACTCCGATATATGACTTGAGCGGTGCTGTGAGGCATATTTCTTTCCTTAAGCGTTTATAAACTTGTCCATTTTGCGTAAACGGATAGTTTTCAGTCCCTTTGTGGCAAGAAAACCATTTAAGTATGCGCAGGACATTTACATTATTTGCCGCCGCTGCGATGATTGTCGCAGGGTGCAGTACTGTCGGCGAGAGAGAGATCACGCCTGACTATGAATTTGCTTCTCTGGAAGATGTAGCACGGATGCTGTCGGCTATCCCGATAGGGACCGACCAGGTGCAGGAAGTGCATGATGCTGTCGGATGTTCTTCCGAAAACGGCTATGACGAAGAGTACATGATGAAAGATCTGCTGACGGTGCCCGGGGCAGGCGTCCGTGCTTCGGATTCGCAGACCAGGGTTGCAGGACATTATCCGAGACCGATGAAAGACCTTATCCGTGAGTATGTGCGTCAGAATGTGGCTCTTACTAAATCAGCGGATGCTGTGGCAGCGGAGAGGGAGGTCGAGGCGAGGCTTGATGTGCTCGCGGCGTCAGATGTCCAGATATACTGGCCGTATGCGGACTCTTGGGACGGTAAGACCTTGCCTGTCGTGACATTCAATCCTGGAGGGGAGAGCACGGTCAATGTCGGCTATGAAATCATCGAGCAGCCAGACGGCGGACGCTCTGTCAGAACGGTGACTGTAGACGAGCAGATGGCTATGGAGAGGCCTGTGTGGGTAGTCAATACCAATGACGATTCTGGATACGAATCTTTGGAGATGTTGCGGCGCGAGCATCCCGAATGGGGGAGCGGTGGTGATGTTACAATATCCTCCAAGGCCGCGGATGACGATTTTCGCAGTCTGGTACTCAAGGATTTCACGATGTTGCGCAATTATGACCCGTGGTTCAGCGGCGCGAGCGAGTTCTTTGTCAAATGCGGTGCTGTAGAGAGGTTTACGGCAAGTACAGAGGCGGAACTGGCCCTGTATACTCCGTCAGTGACAGACTTTATGATTGTCGTCAAGCGCAAGCAGCTCGGACAGAAGATTCCTTTCAATGCCATGCTCATATCCGACTGGTCTCCGCAGCTCGAGACTTTCGGCTTTATGATAACGGAGAATGACGGCGGCACCAGGACATCCTGGAAACTCGATGCCGTGGTCAAGATCAAATCCAAGAGTTACGGTATCAATGTGGAACTGCCTCTGTATACCAAGGACGACATTGTGTGGCGCGGTGCTCTTTCGAGCCGCTATTTCGAAAACTACAGTGGGACTACGGAGCACTTCGGGGATGTGGATCTTACATTCGAGGTGCGCTGAACTGTCATTCGCCGGCGGAAACCGTCATCTCGCATGCGGCACAGTCGAATGCGAGATTGAGGCGGCGCCCGTTGTTCAGCAGGTGCAGAGGCCCTGTCTGCCTTGCGCCCTGATGTACAGGGCACATGCCGAGCTCGTGCTTGATGCAATACTTGCTGCGCATCAGTTCTGCTCCTTCTACATGAGAGATTTCATACGCATCGTCAGCCTTGATGGCTCCTCTGGACAATGCCAGATTGCGTGCCACTGTATTGTATATATTTGATTTGTAAGTCAATGTGCCTTGTATGCGGAATGTGCCGTCTGGCTTGCCGCTGTTTATAGGCAAAGAGTTTACCGGCATGGTGTCTATGGCTTCCGCAAGTTGTCTGCGTATCCCGTTCAGGAAAGACGCAGGGACAAACGGCACTCCGTCTGCCTGTATATTCAGGTCTTCGAGAGACATGGAGTAGTGGAGATGCCTCTTGCCGAGCTGCGCGGTGATAGTCGAGATCATCTTGTCCCTCTGCTGCGCCTCCTGTGCTGTGGCCTGCCATGTCCCGCAAGATGTCCTGCCGTCCTGGCTCTTTGCCGTAGCGGTAAATACATAGCTGTCTCCGCCCTTGCTGTGAATATTCAGACTGACGGACACGGGGATCTCACGGATGCACTTTCCGTTCTCTATCCGGCGTTCAAACTCCGCACTCATATTGCGTAGCAGCGTAACACCGCGTTTTAGCCCCGGGACAGCCTTGCACCTGATTGTGTTCCCGTTGCACACATCTCCGCGGAATCCTACGGTCTCCCTGCCTCGGATGAATGCGAATCCGTCTCCGTTGGTGAGGCAGATTCCGCTGTTATTCCCGGATATGCGTATCTCGATATTCGAATGGCCGATGTCGCGTATGCTTTCGACAGTCCCTATGGCTTCTCCAATGGATTTGGCAGAGTCCATGGATGCCCATTTGCCTTTTGTGCCGTCTATGTACAGTTGTGTATATCCGCGGTTGAAGGTCTTGTCCGTCTCCGGCTGGAATCCTCCGGAGATTTCTCCCCATGATGCCCTCCTGTACTTGCCTCCGCTGCGGGCCACTATCTTGTCCAAGGCTATGGAATATGCGCGGACGATGTTCTTGACATACGATATGCCCTTGAGGCGTCCTTCTATCTTGAAAGAGTCCACACCGGCATCGGCAAGTTCGCCTATGCGATCCGACAGGTTCAGGTCTTTGAGAGAGAGCAGGGCCTTGTCCTTGACAATTATCCTGCCGTTGTCGTCCACAAGGTCGTAGAGCGAACGGCACGCCTGCATGCAGTTGCCTCTGTTGGCGCTGCGTCTGTCAATATGCTCTGACAGATAGCATTGTCCGCTGTAGCAGACGCACAGTGCGCCATGCACGAAGCACTCTATTTCGCAGTCTACGCTCTCTGCTATCTCTCTGACGGTGGCGAGCGGCAACTGCCTTTCCAGCACTATCCTGCCGCAGCCGAGAGATTCGTACCATTTGGCGGTCTCCTTGTTGCGGATTGCGCATTGCGTCGATGCGTGGATAGGGACATGAATGTCTGGGAGGCACATCAGGGCCGTGTCCTGGACGATGAATGCGTCCACTCCGGCAGCCTGTGCGTCTGCCATGATCCTGTGCGCCTCGTCCATCTCATCGTCACTTATTATAGTATTGACGGTGAGCATGATTCTTGCTCCGAAGCGGTGCGCGTACCGGCACAATTCAGCTATGTCTTCAAGGCTGTTGCCGGCAGCGTGGCGTGCGCCGAATGCTGGACCTGCGATATAAACCGCATCGGCACCGCAGTCAATAGCCGCGATGCCGATGTCTTTGTTTCTCGCCGGGGCGAGGAGTTCAAGATTCCTCATTATTTCTTGCTCAATGCCTCGATTGCGGCTTTGATTTGTGCTGCGTCCTTGGCATTGGGGGACATTTCCAGATATTTGGAGAGGTTCTTTATAGCCTCTTCCTTGTTGCCAAGGCTATTGTAGGCAGTACCGGCAATCTTGTAAGCATTGGCGGACTCGGAGTAGGAGTTTGCCTTGTTGGCTTCCTCTACTGCCGCTTCAAAACTCTTGTCCTTGAGGGATGTGGCTGCTTTCTTGAGGAAGATTGTGGAGATGCGCTTGCCTGCTGCTGTGGCCTGGCCGTTTGCAGCGGCTGTCTCGTAAGCTGCGATTGCGCCCTCGATGTCACCTGCTGCATTCAGCGCCTGTCCGAGACGGAGAGCGGCGTTGCCGTTGGCAGGGTTGATATCCAATGCGCTCTTGTATGCTGCGGCAGCACCTGCTGCGTTCTTGACCTTCATCAGTTCGTTGCCCTGCTGTATGAATACGGAGGGGATGAGCTCTTCTGCATCCTTGGCAGTATCCTCTGCGCCGTATTCCTTGGCGACTGTCACGACTTCCTTGAGGGCTGCGATTGCCGCTTCGAATTTCTCGGCCTTGATCTCATCCTTTGCGATGGAGAACATGATGTTGGGGATGACCTCCTTGCAGTTGCTGACAATGTCTGCTCCATCTTCTCCAAGGGCTCCGGCCATGGAGAGGGCACTCTTGAAATTCTCCAATGCAGCGGCTTTGTCTCCGAGATTGAGATTTGTAGCACCATTATTGTAAATCTCTGTAGCCTGGGCGAGATCCTGCGCGAATGCGAGTCCTGCCGATAGTGCGAGGGATGCCAATGTTGCAAACAATTTCTTCATGTCGTATGTGTCTTTTTTAAAATTATCTATACTGTTGTCACGCAAGATACAAATGTAATAAATTTTGTTTTACTTTTGCAAGTTTACCTTAGTTAGAGTATGTCTTCCTTGTCGTTTTTGAAATATGTTATGGCTTGCGCCGCCTTATCTGTGGTTTCGGCGCTGTCTGCCCAGGATTTTCCGGCACTCGGTAAGGCTTCGGATATAGAGACCGGTGCCCTCCCGAACGGAATACGATATTATATAGTGACCAACCCTGGCAGTGGCGGATTCGCGGATTACGCCCTCGTCCAGAAAGAGGCGGTAGGGGAGAGAAAATCCCGCGAGGCCTTGTTGGAACTGCCTCATTTTCATAATCCTTCGCCCTATATGTTCCTTGCATCCAAGGGTGTGAGTTACAAGGAGAGAGGGTTTGTCCGTTCGGAGGACGGCTCCAACATCTTCCGTTTCGAGGATGTACCGACATCGGATCAGGCCGCTGCCGATTCGACGCTGATGATGATTTTTGACTTGTGTACCCTCAGTGGCAAGGAGCAGGCGATTATCATCAGTGGAGATGTCTCTGCCGACAATATAAAAGGAAAGATGAGCATATTCTCAATGATGATTCCGCATTTGGAAACGGCAGAGAATGAAGCTCCCTATCATTTCGAAGGCAGTGAGGATCTTACCCTCATGAGCATGATGACCTCGACCTCCGGGGCTGCGGCAATCACGATAGAATATGCGATTCCGCGGACACCACGCAAATACCTTAATACCATACAGTCCTATGTGACCGAGATGCTCTACGGCGAGTTGGGCATTCTGCTCGAACGCCGCATCTCTGCGTCTTTCTTGAGGGCCGGAGTGCCTTTGGCGGATATTGCTACAGTTTATCAGGATGCGTCTGCCGGGAATGGCGACGAAATGTTTTCTATATCTATGCATGTTGCCGAGAGCGATCTCGTCAGGGCTACGGAAATCGTCTCGGATGTGTTGGCGGATATAGACATGCGCGGGGTACAGCCGGACGAATTGGATTCGGCAAGCAAGGCGTATATCAACAGATTTGCCAGGGAGGTCTGCTCTGGCGGTGTTTCCAATGCGGCCTGGCTCGACCGCTGTATAGCGTCCTATCTGTACGGGACACGGCTGTCTTCTTCGGACGAACAGTTGAAGTTCCTCAAATCCAAAGATATGGGCGGAGAGCGCAATGTCGGCATATTCACGCGTTTTGCTTCTGCGCTGCTGGATCCGCAACGCAATCTTACATTGATATACGAGACTCCGGGAGGAGTTGTCCCGGAAGAGGAACTTGCATCTGCATTCAGAGAGGCGTGGTCTGTCCGCAGCGGTGTCAATATGCAGCCGCAGGCTTTTGAAATAGGTGCTGACACTTTGTGGAACAGCATGCCCCGTGCCCCCAAGGTCAAATTGAAGAGTGAGGATGAAGATCCTATCAGCGGTGGAGCAATGTGGACATTCTCAAACGGGGCCAAGGTTGTTTACAAGCAGATTCCGGGAGCGGCTGATTTCCATTATGCCTTGTTCTCTCGGGGTGGTTATCCCTATATCAAGGGGCTTGGAAAGGGCGAGGGGGCTTTTGTCTCCGATCTCTTCTCGGCCCAGAGGATAGCAGGTATGGATCAGGCGGCGATGGCTGCCGTTCTGGACGAAAAAGGTGTGGTTCTGAAAAGGGAAGTCGGCATCTCGGATACGAGGGTATATGGGAATGCGCCTGTTTCAGAACTGGACTTCGTCCTGAAGACACTTGTCGCAATGGCGACGGACGCTGAGCCGCACGCGTGTAATATGGAGTATTTCAAGCCTTGCGAGCAGATACATTTGGAGTTTAGCCGTCTGGAAGAGGATGGTGTGCGCGCATCGGTGGATAGCATAATGAGGCCGGACTATATGTTCAGCCAATATAGATATATGAGTAATCTGAGCGACGGGCTGGCGGACAAGACGGCTGCCTATACCGCGTCCCGTCTCTCCAAACTTGGTGACGGAATGCTCGTCATTGTCGGAGGCGTAGAACGGGAGACTCTTTTGGGGCTTTTGCAGAAAAGGCTCGGAGCGCTTTCTGTCGGACGCACCAACCCTCCGCGTCCCCAGGGACAATACCGTCTGCGTACCGGCTGGTCTACATATCAGGTGCGCTCTGATGTCAAATCCGAGGGGGAGGTGTTTGTGAGCGTGTCTGCCATGACTCCGGTGACTATGGAACGCTATATAGCGGGCCGGATCGTCGAGAAACTCATTGCAAGGGCATTGACAGAGGCGCTGAGCGACTATGGAATGTATGCAGAGGTATCCAACGATATAGAGGTGTTCCCCCAGGAGCGCATGACTGTGTCTATCACATGCCGTGCGTCCCGTTCATCCGGTCTGCCTGCCGGTATCAGCCCTGTATCCCCGGACCAGGCTGTGCAGGTCATACGCAAGGCCGTGGATGATGTCACGACTTCTCCTGTCAAGGATTCGGACCTGGCTATCTGCAAGAGTATCCTGTCCAAGGATTTCGCTATCGGGCAGTCCAGGCAGGCGTCCATAATGAATGCCGTGATAATGCGCTATTCCGAGGGTAAGGACTTTTCTACCCGGTACAAGGATGTCCTCAACTCCCTCAATGCGTCAGATATACAGGATCTGTTCTCTGTATTTGCAAAAGGCAGCAAGGTAGAATATATAGTGTATTGATGAGAGAATTCGGAACTATTCTGCAGATTGGCGACATTCTTGTGTCGGAGGAGGTCATTACGGAGTTTTTCGCTTGCGATTATGACAAATGCGGCGGTATATGCTGCGTCGAGGGAGATAGTGGAGCGCCTCTCGAAGAGGAGGAGATTGAACAGTTGGAGCGTCACTATGACGAGTATTCGTCACTGATGACACGTGAGGGCAGGGCGGCAGTAGCCGAGAAAGGTTTCTTTGAGGTGGATGTGCAGCAGGATATTGTCACTCCGCTGGTGAAAGGGTCGGGAGCCTGCGCGTACATTCATCCCGGAGGAGGCGGTACCTGCCTGTGTGCTATAGAGAAATGCTTTTTCTCCGGCAATTGTTCCTGGCGCAAGCCCGTGTCCTGTTCCTTATATCCGATACGCGTCACGAAACTGACGGGCGGAGGCACGGCTCTCAATCTGCACCGTTGGAATATATGTTCGGATGCGTTCGCCAAAGGCAAACGCGAAAGTATCCGCGTATATCAGTTCTTGCGCGGTCCTCTTACGGAGTGCTATGGAGAGGAATTTTATGACGCCCTCTGCGCCGGTGCCGAGATGGTGCTTAAATCTGGTCAGCGCGGTCTTTGAATGCGTTTTCCAGCCCGTATGAGATGCGCACCACGTCTTTGGTGGGGCCTTCGATTGTGTATCCGGGGAGTTCCCTTGACATTGTGATGCGGTCCTCCAGCATTCTGGTCAGTCTTGCCAACGGGGAGCGCAGGCGGAATGTAAGGTTCTCGTCCTCCTCACTTTCGAGACGGTATCCTTTGCTTTCCATATAATTGATAACCCCGCCGCGTATTTCCGAATATGCTCCCGGGATGACCGTGCCCCTTTTTGTAAAACCGAATCTGGGGTAGAGGGACGAGACTGCGAGAAACATAAGTGCGATATAGCCTATAGACTTGTATCCGTCGCGGAACATAGTCTCTACATTGCCCTCCACTATATGCAGGAGGGACAGAATCCACAATATAAGCGTCATCAGGACGCAGACGTAGATGAAGTATTTGATAACCCGTACAATGTATTTCATGTCGTCAAATATAATGTTTTTTTGCTTCTCTTTCCACGGAGAGCATAAATGTGCCCCGTCCGGGTCGCCAGCATAAAGGCTGTCGGGGATATGTCGAAAATGAGACGGAAAATTTTTGGCCACTTGCGCTAATGTGCTGAAAAAGTCCATTTTAACTTTCAAAAACCGTGTCGAAAATTGCCTAAAAAATTGTAAAAACTATTGAACTTTCATGGATTTTCACTATATTTGCAGTCCTCAAATTGTGCCTATTAGCATGTATTATGTTGTGGTTCAATGAGTTGGGTTTGAATAGTTATTTTTAAAATCATAAACGATGTTACAACCAAAGAAAACAAAGTTTAGAAGGGAACAGAAAAACCGGATGAAGGGCTTGTCCCAGAGGGGTAACCAGCTTGCATTCGGCTCTTTCGGCCTGAAGACCCTTGAGAACTGCTGGCTTACAGCGCAGCAGATAGAGGCCGCCCGTCAGGCGATTTCTCGTTGCATGAATCGTGAGGGACAGATATGGATCAGGGTCTTCCCTGTTAAGCCTGTTACCAAGAAGCCTCTCGATACTCGTATGGGTAAGGGTAAGGGTGATCCTTACGGATTCGTTGCTCCCATCACTCCCGGCCGTATCATCTTCGAGGCTGAAGGTGTGTCTCTCGCAGTAGCCAAGGAGGCTATGCGTCTGGCAGCTAACAAGCTTCCTGTTGGTACTAAGTTCGTTGTCCGTAGGGATTACACTGAGTAGACGGGGTTCACAAAATTTTTTTGACTGAAAATTTGTTGATAGTATGAAAATGTCAGAAGTACGCGAGATGTCCGTGGCGGATCTGCGTGACCGTATTGCGATCGAGAAATCCAATCTCGACACCATGAAGATCAATCACGCCATCTCTCCGTTGGAGGATACGTCCAAGTTCAAGAAGACCAGGCAGGATATCGCTCGTATGATCACCGTCCTCGCAGAAAAAGAAAAACAGAATTAGTTATGGAAAGGAATCTTCGTAAGGAAAGAACAGGCGTCGTGGTCAGCGACAAGATGGACAAGACCATCATCGTGGCTGTGGAGAGGAAGGAGAAACACCCCCTCTATGGCAAGTTCGTCAAGAAGACCACTAAATTTGTCGCCCAGGACGACAAGAACGAGTGCGGCATCGGCGATACCGTCCGCATTATGGAGACACGTCCTCTGAGCAAGACAAAGAACTGGAGATTGGTTGAAATCGTAGAAAAAGCAAAATAGCGTTATGATACAGCAGGAAACACGTTTACAGGTGGCCGACAACAGCGGTGCAAAGGAAGTGCTTTGCATCCGTGTACTTGGCGGAACCAACCATCGTTACGCCACGGTAGGCGACAAGATTGTCGTGGCGGTCAAGAGTGCAATCCCGGGCGGTGATGTCAAGAAAGGCTCGGTCTCGAGGGCTGTAGTGGTGCGCACCAAGAAAGAAATCCGTCGTGCAGACGGTTCCTATATCCGTTTCGATGATAACGCTTGCGTTCTCATCAACAACGCGGGAGAGCTCAAGGGCACACGTATTTTCGGACCTGTTGCCAGGGAACTTCGTGAGAACTATATGAAAGTCGTTTCCCTCGCTCCTGAGGTGCTTTAATGTTTTTGACAGTATGAAAAAGTTGCATATTAAGAAAGGCGATACCGTGTATGTGAATGCCGGTAACGACAAGGGCAAGACTGGCAAGGTCCTCAGCGTAAGCCCTAAAGAGGATCGCGCTATCGTCGAGGGTGTCAACCTCGTCAGCAAGCACACCAAGCCCAATGCCAAGGCTCCTCAGGGTGGTATCATCAAGAGCGAGGCCAGCATCCATATTTCTAACCTTCAGCTCATCGATCCCAAGAGCGGCAAGCCTACGCGCGTAGGATTCAAGTTTGAGGATGGCAAGAAGGTCCGTTACGCTAAAAAATCCGGAGAGGAGATCTAATTATGGCGAAGTCTAATAATACAGTTGAGCAGGCACAGTCTTCGGCTTATGTGCCTTCCCTTAAGAAACTCTACAAGGAGCAGATTGTCGACAATCTGGTCAAGCAGTTCGGATATACGACAGTAATGCAGGCTCCCCGCCTCGTCAAGATCACCATCAACGAGGGTATCGGCAGCGGCACACAGGACAAGAAGATTGTCGAGGAGTCGGTGAATGAGCTTTCGCTCATCGCAGGACAGAAAGCTGTCATGACCACTTCCCGTAAGGATATATCCAACTTCAAACTCCGTAAGGGTATGCCTATCGGAGCCAAGGTTACTCTCCGTGACGTGAGGATGTATGAGTTCCTCGAGAGGCTCATCAGGGTGACTCTGCCCCGTATCCGTGACTTCAACGGTATTGCCGAGAAGATGGACGGCCGCGGCAACTACACTCTCGGTCTCAAGGAGCAGATCATCTTCCCTGAGGTTGAGATCGACAAGAATCCCCGTATCCACGGTGTCGAGATTACTTTCGTGACATCCGCCAATACCGATGAGGAGGCATACGCACTTCTCAAGGAGTTTGGCCTGCCTTTCAAGAAACATAATAAATAAGCATACAGATGGCAAAGGAATCAATGAAAGCTCGCGAGGTCAAACGCGCGAAATTAGTTGCTAAATACGCCGAGAAGAGGAAAGCTCTCAAAGAGGCAGGTGATTATGCCGCTCTTGACAAGCTCCCCAAGAACTCCTCTCCTGTCCGCCTCCACAACCGTTGCTCGCTCACCGGTCGTCCCAAAGGCTACATGAGGGCATTCGGTCTCAGCCGTATTCAGTTCCGCGAGATGGCTTCTAATGGTCTCATCCCGGGCGTCAAGAAAGCAAGCTGGTAGAATATTTATAGTAAAACAATCGGATATCGGGTACGGACACATTTCCGTGCCGGTTCCATAAAAACAAAAGGAAAATGACTGATCCAATTGCAGATTATCTCACCAGGATCCGCAACGCTTACAGCGCCGGAAACAAGGTGGTGGAGATTCCCACTTCCAAGATGAAAGTGGCTATCACCAAGATTCTTTTCGAGAAAGGCTACATCTTGAGCTACAAGCTCGTCGAGGGTACTCCTTGCGGCAGCATCAAGATTGCTCTCAAGTATCATCCCCAGACCAAGATGCCTGCCATCAAGAAGATAGAGAGGGTTTCCACCCCCGGTCTTCGCAAGTACACTGATGTCAAGGATATGCCGCGCGTTCTCAACGGTCTCGGCATCGCTGTCATCTCTACGTCCAAGGGAGTCATCACCGATAAGGAAGCCAAAGAACTCAATGTCGGCGGCGAGGTGATATGCTATGTATATTAATATTTAAAGAACGCAATAATGTCAAGAATTGGTAAATTGCCTGTAAGCCTTCCGTCCGGCGTGACAGCAGAGCTGCTGCCCGGCAACGTTGTCAAGGTTAAAGGCCCTCTCGGTGAGCTGTCCCAGAAAGTGGACGCTGACATTACCGTTACCATCGAAGGAACGGAAATCAAGTTCACCCGTCCTACCGATCAGCCTCGTCACCGCTCCATGCACGGTCTCTATCGTGCGCTCGTGAACAACATGGTCGTGGGCGTCTCGAATGGTTTCGAGATCCGCCAGGAGCTCGTAGGTGTGGGATATCGCGTTGAGGCTCAGGGCCAGATGCTCAAGTTCGCTCTCGGTTATTCCCATGACATCTATCTTGAACTGCCCTCCGAGATCAAGGCGGAGACTCCTCAGGTCAAGAAGGGTGAGAATCCGCTCCTCGTACTCAAGAGCTGTGACAAGCAGCTTGTCGGGCAGGTCGCGGCCAAGATCCGTTCATTCCGTGCTCCGGAACCGTACAAGGGCAAGGGTATCAAGTTCGTCGGTGAGCAGCTTCGCCGCAAGGCCGGTAAGACTGCGGGCGCAAAATAATAGGAGGACAGAGTTATGGCTTTGAACAAAATAGAAAGAAGAAGAAGGATTCATTACCGTATCCGCAAGCACGTCAACGGTACTGCTGAAAGGCCTCGTATGGTTGTGTTCCGTAGCAACAAGCAGATTTATGTGCAGGTGATCGATGACGAGGCTGGAAAGACTCTCGTCGCAGCCGCGTCCAACGACAAGGCTCTCGCTGCAGACTGCAAGGGCAAGAGCGGAATCGAGGCAGCCGCACTGGTCGGCAAGGCTATCGCCGAGCGTGCACTCCAGGCCGGCATCACTACCGTTTCCTTTGACCGTGGCGGTTATCTGTTCCACGGCAGGGTAAAAAGTTTGGCAGATGCTGCCCGTGAAGGCGGTCTCATATTCTAATATCCGAAGACTATGGCAAATACAAATGTAAAAAGAGTAAAGACCTCCGAACTCGAGCTCAAGGATAGGCTTGTAGCCATCCAGAGGGTGACCAAGGTCACCAAGGGAGGCCGTCACTTCCGTTTCGCCGCCATCGTCGTGGTGGGTGACGAGAACGGTGTCGTCGGTTATGGTCTCGGAAAGGCAAACGAAGTCACTTCCGCTATCGCGAAGGGTGTCGAGGATGCCAAGAAGAACCTTGTCAAGATCCCCGTCATCAACACGACCATCCCGCATGAGCAGGAGGCCAAGTTCGGTGGATCGAGGGTGTTCATGAAACCTGCTGCTCCCGGTACCGGTGTCAAGGCCGGTGGTGCTATGCGCGCCGTGTTTGAGTCGGCCGGTATCCAGAATGTTCTCGCAAAATCCAAGGGCTCTTCCAACCCTCACAACCTCGTCAAGGCAACTATCGCTGCATTGACAGAGATGAGAGACGCCTACACAGTGGCGGGTCTGCGTGGAGTGCCGATGAGCAAAGTGTTTAACGGATAGGAGGATTGACAAATGGCAAAACTCAAAGTTACACAGGTTATCAGCAAGAACGGCGAGACCAAGCGTCAGATCGCGAATCTGCGCAATCTCGGTCTCCGCAGGATGCACCAGAGCGTCGAAATCGAGAAGACTCCTACCAATATGGGTATGCTCGCTAAAGTGGCGCACCTCGTATCAGTAGAAGAAATAGATTAAGGAGGACGTAGAGATGAAACTTGAAAATCTCAAGCCCGCCAAGGGCTCAATCAAGGCACGCAAGAGAATCGGCCGTGGCGAAGGTTCCGGCAAAGGTGGCACCGCTACCCGTGGTACCAAGGGCGCACAGGCTCGTGCCGGATATTCACACAAGATCGGCTTCGAAGGAGGTCAGATGCCTATCCAGAGGCGTTTGCCCAAGTTCGGCTTTACTAACCCTACAAGGGTTGAGTACGCAGCGGTCAATGTCTCTGCGCTCCAGGCTCTCTCCGAGCGTCTGAACCGTACCGACATTACCCTCGAGGATCTCAGGGAAGCCGGACTCGTTAACTCCAAGGATCTGGTCAAGATTCTCGGCAATGGCGAGATTACAGCTCCTGTCACAGTGTCCGCCAATGCGTTCTCCGCATCAGCAATCAAGAAGATTGAGGCTGCGGGAGGCAAGGTGACAGTGGCAGAGAAGTAAGACTATATGAGATGAAGAAGTTTATAGAGACAATCAAAAACATCTTCAAGATCGAAGAGCTCCGCAAGAGGATAGGGTATACCTGCCTCTTGCTGCTCGTCTATCGTCTCGGCTGCTATATCGTGCTGCCGGGCATTGACGCAAGTATGCTCGCAAGGTTCCAGAGTGAGACACAAGAGGGTCTGGTCGGACTCCTCAACATGTTCTCCGGTGGTGCTTTCGGTAACGCTTCGATCTTCGCGCTGGGTGTGATGCCTTATATCTCGGCATCTATCGTCATCCAGCTGCTCGGTGTCTTCCTCCCGTATTTCCGCAAACTCCAGATGGAGGGCGAGAGCGGGCGCAAGAAGATGAACCAGATGACAAGGGTGCTCACCCTTGTGATTATCTGTATCCAGGGTCCCGCTTACATGGCGGCACTTCACAACCAGATTCCCGGTGCAGCATTTGTCGCTGTCAACCAGCTGGGCTGGAGCAACTTCGTATTCAATCTGGTCTCTACTCTCATTTTGATGGCAGGCTCTATGTTTGTGATGTGGCTCGGTGAGCGTATCACTGACAGGGGTATCGGAAACGGCATCTCCATCATCATCATGATTGGTATCGTGGCTCGTCTGCCCTATGCCCTCATGGCTGAGATTGGAGAGAAGCTCACCACTACCAACGGCGGTCTGCTTCTGCTCATCATCGAGTTCCTGATCTGGTTCTTTGTGCTCGTTGCGGCTATCATGCTTGTGCAGGGTGTCCGTCGCGTGCCTGTCCAGTATGCCAAGAGGATTGTCGGCAACAGGCAGTACGGCGGTGTACGTCAGTACATCCCCCTCAAGATCAATTCGGCTGGCGTTATGCCTATCATCTTCGCCCAGGCGTTGATGCTCTTCCCGATTTTGTTCTCTCGCTTCGATGCGACACGTGGCCTCGCCGCCACCCTCAGCAACTACACCGGATTCTGGTATAATTTCCTGTTCGCATTCCTCGTGATCGTGTTCACATACTTCTACACTTCCGTTACCGTCAATCCCAACATGATGTCGGAGGATATGAAGAAGAATGGTGGATTCATCCCCGGAGTCAAGCCTGGAAAGAAGACGGCTGACTATCTTGATGACATCATGACCAAGATTACCCTGCCCGGCTCCATCTTCCTCGCTTTGATCGCGATTCTCCCCGCCTTTGCAATGATGGCGGGCATCAACAACCAGTTCGCGAGCTTCTTCGGAGGTACTTCGCTGCTGATTATGGTGGGTGTCGTGCTGGATACGCTCCAGCAGATTGAGAGCTATTTGCTGATGCGTCATTATGACGGTCTCATGAAGACCGGTCGTCTGACGGGTCGTTCAGGTATGTAATTCGAATCATTTTCAAAGGTTTTATGGTCAAGCCCAAGACAGAGGAAGAGATAGAGCTCCTTCGCGAGAATGCCATCATCGTCTCCAAGACGTTGGCGGAAGTCGGCAAGACGGTCGCCCCCGGTGTGACAACCAAAGAGTTGAACAGGGTGGCCGAGACTTTCATCCGCGATCACGGTGCTGTACCCAGTTTCCTTGGTTTCGAAGGCTTCCCGGCAGCCATCTGCGCTTCTGTGAATGATGTGGTCGTGCACGGTTTCCCGTCCGACTATGTCCTCAAGGAGGGAGATATCGTTACCGCTGATATCGGCACTTTGTACAAGGGTTATAACGGGGACTCCGCATATACTTTCCCGGTAGGGGAGATAGATGCGGACACCCGCAAACTCCTTGATGTTACCAAAGAGTCGCTTTATAGAGGTATCGCTGCGGCTGTCGCGGGTAACAGGACCGGCGACATAGGACACGCGGTGCAAACGTACGCTGAATCATTCGGGTTCTCCGTGGTCCGCGAGTTAGAGGGACACGGACTCGGCAAGGAGATGCACGAGCAGCCTGGAGTGCCTAATTACGGCAGACCGGGAAGAGGCACGCATCTCGTCGAGGGAATGGTCATCTGCATAGAACCGATGATCAATGCCGGCAGCAGGAATGTGTATCTCGGCCGCAATGGCTGGGCTGTCCATACTGCCGACCATCGGAACTCTGCACATTATGAGCTTACGGTTGTTGTCCGTCGCGGTAAAGCTGAACAACTGTCGACCTTTGAATTTATCGAGAAGGATAATTCGATTAACTTTTAATTATAAGAATTGTTTTAATGTCGAAACAAGTAGCAATAGAACAAGATGGGAAGGTCATCGAGACTCTCCCGAACGCGATGTTCAAGGTAGAGCTTGAGAACGGCCACGTCCTGCTCTGCAACATTTCCGGCAAGATGCGTATGCACTTCATACATATTCTGCTCGGAGACAGGGTGAGGGTGGAGATTTCCCCTTATGATTTGACAAAGGGAAGAATATCTTTCAGATATAAATGATTATAGTGTGTAATTGACAAACAAAGTTTTTGATATTATGAAAGTCAAGACATCCATCAAGAAGCGCAGCGAGGATTGCAAGATCGTCAGGCGCAAAGGTCGTCTCTATGTGATCTGCTAATAGAACCCCAAGTTCAAGATGCGCCAGG